>NZ_QTNK01000006.1:0-695 GCF_003603595.1 Streptococcus sp. AM28-20 | reverse complement strand
GAGTTTAGCTCAGCTGGGAGAGCATCTGCCTTACAAGCAGAGGGTCAGCGGTTCGATCCCGTTAACTCCCATAGGTCCCGTAGTGTAGCGGTTATCACGTCGCCCTGTCACGGCGAAGATCGCGGGTTCGATTCCCGTCGGGACCGTAGAAACGAAGTTTCTAGAAGATAATGATACGACTCGTTAGCTCAGTTGGTAGAGCAATTGACTTTTAATCAATGGGTCACTGGTTCGAGCCCAGTACGGGTCATTATAGCGGGTTTGGCGGAATTGGCAGACGCACCAGATTTAGGATCTGGCGCTTTACGGCGTGGGGGTTCAAGTCCCTTAACCCGCATAAAGGAATAATAATGAGCCGGCTTAGCTCAGTTGGTAGAGCATCTGATTTGTAATCAGAGGGTCGCGTGTTCAAGTCATGTAGCCGGCATTTTTTTATATAAAGAAACAGATGCGAACGTAGTTCAGTGGTAGAACACCACCTTGCCAAGGTGGGGGTCGCGGGTTCGAATCCCGTCGTTCGCTTGAGGAGGCCGGGGTGGCGGAACTGGCAGACGCACAGGACTTAAAATCCTGCGATTGGTAACGATCGTACCGGTTCGATTCCGGTCCTCGGCATAAGACTTAGGTTGGAGAAGAAGCACCCTTAGCTCAACTGGATAGAGTACCTGACTACGAATCAGGCGGTTAGAGGTTCG
>NZ_QTNK01000005.1:26849-92400 GCF_003603595.1 Streptococcus sp. AM28-20 | reverse complement strand
CTGACCGAGCAACGCCGCGTGAGTGAAGAAGGTTTTCGGATCGTAAAGCTCTGTTGTAAGAGAAGAACGAGTGTGAGAGTGGAAAGTTCACACTGTGACGGTATCTTACCAGAAAGGGACGGCTAACTACGTGCCAGCAGCCGCGGTAATACGTAGGTCCCGAGCGTTATCCGGATTTATTGGGCGTAAAGCGAGCGCAGGCGGTTAGATAAGTCTGAAGTTAAAGGCTGTGGCTTAACCATAGTACGCTTTGGAAACTGTTTAACTTGAGTGCAGAAGGGGAGAGTGGAATTCCATGTGTAGCGGTGAAATGCGTAGATATATGGAGGAACACCGGTGGCGAAAGCGGCTCTCTGGCTTGTAACTGACGCTGAGGCTCGAAAGCGTGGGGAGCAAACAGGATTAGATACCCTGGTAGTCCACGCCGTAAACGATGAGTGCTAGGTGTTGGGTCCTTTCCGGGACTCAGTGCCGCAGCTAACGCATTAAGCACTCCGCCTGGGGAGTACGACCGCAAGGTTGAAACTCAAAGGAATTGACGGGGGCCCGCACAAGCGGTGGAGCATGTGGTTTAATTCGAAGCAACGCGAAGAACCTTACCAGGTCTTGACATCCCTCTGACCGCTCTAGAGATAGAGTTTTCCTTCGGGACAGAGGTGACAGGTGGTGCATGGTTGTCGTCAGCTCGTGTCGTGAGATGTTGGGTTAAGTCCCGCAACGAGCGCAACCCCTATTGTTAGTTGCCATCATTTAGTTGGGCACTCTAGCGAGACTGCCGGTAATAAACCGGAGGAAGGTGGGGATGACGTCAAATCATCATGCCCCTTATGACCTGGGCTACACACGTGCTACAATGGCTGGTACAACGAGTCGCAAGTCGGTGACGGCAAGCTAATCTCTTAAAGCCAGTCTCAGTTCGGATTGTAGGCTGCAACTCGCCTACATGAAGTCGGAATCGCTAGTAATCGCGGATCAGCACGCCGCGGTGAATACGTTCCCGGGCCTTGTACACACCGCCCGTCACACCACGAGAGTTTGTAACACCCGAAGTCGGTGAGGTAACCTTTTAGGAGCCAGCCGCCTAAGGTGGGATAGATGATTGGGGTGAAGTCGTAACAAGGTAGCCGTATCGGAAGGTGCGGCTGGATCACCTCCTTTCTAAGGATAAGGAAACCTGCACGTTCGTCTTGTTTAGTTTTGAGAGGTCTTGTGGGGCCTTAGCTCAGCTGGGAGAGCGCCTGCTTTGCACGCAGGAGGTCAGCGGTTCGATCCCGCTAGGCTCCATTGGTGAGAGATCACCAAGGATGAACATTGAAAATTGAATATCTATATCAAATAGTAACAAGAAAATAAACCGAAAACGCTGTGAATATTTAATGAGTTTTCTAATTTTTTAAGAAATTAGGTTAATAAGGTTAAGTTAATAAGGGCGCACGGTGGATGCCTTGGCACTAGGAGCCGAAGAAGGACGTGACAAACGACGAAATGCCTCGGGGAGCTGTAAGTAAGCGCTGATCCGGGGATGTCCGAATGGGGGAACCCAGCAGGTGATACCTGTTACCCATATCTGTTAAGGATATGAGGAGGAAGACGCAGTGAACTGAAACATCTAAGTAGCTGCAGGAAGAGAAAGCAAAAGCGATTGCCTTAGTAGCGGCGAGCGAAACGGCAGGAGGGCAAACCGAAGAGTTTACTCTTCGGGGTTGTAGGACTGCAATGTGGACATAAAGATTATAGAAGAACTACCTGGGAAGGTAGGCCAAAGAGAGTAACAGCCTCGTATTTTAAATAGTCTTTATACCTAGCAGTATCCTGAGTACGGCGAGACACGTGGAATCTCGTCGGAATCTGGGAGGACCATCTCCCAACCCTAAATACTCCCTAGTGACCGATAGTGAACCAGTACCGTGAGGGAAAGGTGAAAAGCACCCCGGGAGGGGAGTGAAATAGAACCTGAAACCGTGTGCCTACAACAAGTTCGAGCCCGTTAATGGGTGAGAGCGTGCCTTTTGTAGAATGAACCGGCGAGTTACGATATGATGCGAGGTTAAGTTGAAGAGACGGAGCCGTAGGGAAACCGAGTCTGAATAGGGCGCTTTAGTATTATGTCGTAGACCCGAAACCATGTGACCTACCCATGAGCAGGTTGAAGGTGCGGTAAAACGCACTGGAGGACCGAACCAGGGCACGTTGAAAAGTGCTTGGATGACTTGTGGGTAGCGGAGAAATTCCAAACGAACTTGGAGATAGCTGGTTCTCTCCGAAATAGCTTTAGGGCTAGCGTCGACATAAAGATTCTTGGAGGTAGAGCACTGTTTGGGTGAGGGGTCCATCCCGGATTACCAATCTCAGATAAACTCCGAATGCCAATGAATTATGGTCGGCAGTCAGACTGCGAGTGCTAAGATCCGTAGTCGAAAGGGAAACAGCCCAGACCACCAGCTAAGGTCCCAAAATAATTGTTAAGTGGAAAAGGATGTGGGGTTGCACAGACAACTAGGATGTTAGCTTAGAAGCAGCTATTCATTCAAAGAGTGCGTAATAGCTCACTAGTCGAGTGACCCTGCGCCGAAAATGTACCGGGGCTAAAACAATTTACCGAAGCTGTGGATACCTTTAATGGTATGGTAGGAGAGCGTTCTATGTGTGAAGAAGGTATACCGTGAGGAGTGCTGGAACGCATAGAAGTGAGAATGCCGGTATGAGTAGCGAAAGACAGGTGAGAATCCTGTCCACCGTAAGACTAAGGTTTCCAGGGGAAGGCTCGTCCGCCCTGGGTTAGTCGGGACCTAAGGAGAGACCGAAAGGTGTATCCGATGGACAACAGGTTGATATTCCTGTACTAGAGTATGTAGTGATGGAGGGACGCAGTAGGCTAACTAAAGCGTGCGATTGGAAGTGCACGTCTAAGCAGTGAGGTGTGAATTGAGTTAAATGCTTAGTTCTATAACATTGAGCTGTGATGGGGAGCGAAGTTTAGTAGCGAAGTTAGTGATGTCACACTGCCAAGAAAAGCTTCTAGCGTTTAAACATACTCTACCCGTACCGCAAACCGACACAGGTAGTCGAGGCGAGTAGCCTCAGGTGAGCGAGAGAACTCTCGTTAAGGAACTCGGCAAAATGACCCCGTAACTTCGGGAGAAGGGGTGCTGACTTTATGTCAGCCGCAGTGAATAGGCCCAAGCAACTGTTTATCAAAAACACAGCTCTCTGCTAAATCGTAAGATGATGTATAGGGGGTGACGCCTGCCCGGTGCTGGAAGGTTAAGAGGAGTGCTTAGCGGTAACGCGAAGGTATGAATTGAAGCCCCAGTAAACGGCGGCCGTAACTATAACGGTCCTAAGGTAGCGAAATTCCTTGTCGGGTAAGTTCCGACCCGCACGAAAGGCGTAATGATTTGGGCACTGTCTCAACGAGAGACTCGGTGAAATTTTAGTACCTGTGAAGATGCAGGTTACCCGCGACAGGACGGAAAGACCCCATGGAGCTTTACTGCAGTTTGATATTGAGTGTCTGTGCCACATGTACAGGATAGGTAGGAGCCATTGATATCGGGACGCCAGTTTCGATGGAGGCGTTGTTGGGATACTACCCTTGTGTTATGGCCACTCTAACCCGGATAGGTGATCCCTATCGGAGACAGTGTCTGACGGGCAGTTTGACTGGGGCGGTCGCCTCCTAAAAGGTAACGGAGGCGCCCAAAGGTTCCCTCAGAATGGTTGGAAATCATTCGCAGAGTGTAAAGGTATAAGGGAGCTTGACTGCGAGAGCTACAACTCGAGCAGGGACGAAAGTCGGGCTTAGTGATCCGGTGGTTCCGTATGGAAGGGCCATCGCTCAACGGATAAAAGCTACCCTGGGGATAACAGGCTTATCTCCCCCAAGAGTTCACATCGACGGGGAGGTTTGGCACCTCGATGTCGGCTCGTCGCATCCTGGGGCTGTAGTCGGTCCCAAGGGTTGGGCTGTTCGCCCATTAAAGCGGCACGCGAGCTGGGTTCAGAACGTCGTGAGACAGTTCGGTCCCTATCCGTCGCGGGCGTAGGAAATTTGAGAGGATCTGCTCCTAGTACGAGAGGACCAGAGTGGACTTACCGCTGGTGTACCAGTTGTCTCGCCAGAGGCATCGCTGGGTAGCTATGTAGGGAAGGGATAAACGCTGAAAGCATCTAAGTGTGAAACCCACCTCAAGATGAGATTTCCCATAACTATATGTTAGTAAGAGCCCTGAGAGAAGATCAGGTAGATAGGTTAGGAGTGGAAGTTGTGTGAGCAATGGAGCGGACTAATACTAATAGCTCGAGGACTTATCCAAAAAGTAACTGAGGATATTTACAGCGGTTTAGATTTTTGTTAGAATATAGGTATTCAATTTTGAATGTTCATCATTCAGAGTTAAGTGACGATAGCCTAGGAGATACACCTGTACCCATGCCGAACACAGAAGTTAAGCCCTAGAACGCCGGAAGTAGTTGGGGGTTGCCCCCTGTGAGATATGGTAGTCGCTTAGCTTTTTTCCGCCATAGCTCAGTTGGTAGTAGCGCATGACTGTTAATCATGATGTCGTAGGTTCGAGTCCTACTGGCGGAGTCAGTACCCGAAAGGGTTTTTTTTATTTCTCTCTTTTATTAATAAATTAAAAAAGGTTCTTTCGAACCTTTTTTCTTATTTAAAGAAAACATCGTATAGAGCTTTAATAGCTTGTTTTTCTTGTTCTTGATTGACTACAAACATGATGGAAACTTCGCTGGATCCTTGCGAAATCATTTGGATATTAATGTTATTTTCTGATAAAGCCTTTGTGGCTGTAGCCGTTACACCAATTTGATTTTTCATATTCTCTCCGACAATCATAATAATGGAAAGATCATGTTCGATTTCGGCATAATCCACTTGTAAATCTTGGATTAGATGTTTTAAAATTTCTTGTTCTTTAATTGGAGTCAATTCTTTTGACCGAAGAATGACTGATAAGTCGTCAATACCTGTTGGCATATGATCCCAACTAATATTCAAATCTTCTAAAATTTGCAATAATTTTCTACCAAATCCGACTTCTCTATTCATTAGGTATTTGGTGGTATTAATGCTGACAAATCCAGAATCTCCTGCAATTCCAACAACTTTAACATTTTCATCGGTATGGTTCAGCACAATCTTCGTACCTGGATGTTTTGGATTGTTGGTGTTCTTGATCACCATTGGAATCTTTCCACGATAGGCTGGTACCAGTGCTTCATCATGGAGGACACTAAAGCCAGCATAGGCTAATTCCCGCATCTCTTTATAGGTTAATTCAGGAATAGAATGAGGATGTTTAATGATTCCTGGGTGGGCTGAAAAAATACCGTCTACGTCCGTAAAGTTCTCGTAGAGATCTGCTTTAACTCCCGCTGCGATAATGGATCCTGTAATGTCAGATCCTCCTCTCGAGAATGTACATACTTGGCCTTCTTTTGTAATTCCAAAGAATCCTGGGATAACTAAAATCTCATTATGGTTACTCAGTTCTTCAATCTTGTCATAACTAGAAGGGAGAATACGAGCATTGCAAGGTTCACTTGTTACAAAAATACCTGCATTTTTTGGATGAATATATTTTGCATCTAATCCTTTTTTTACAAAGTATGCTGCGATTAGTTTTGCATTGTTGTTCTCTCCAGCGGCCAAGAAAGTATCATATAAGAAGGTGTTATCGGATTTGGGAAGTGTTGCAAGAGACTTGATATCTCTAGAAATCTCTTCAATGATTTCCTTGTCCAAGTCTAACTCCTCTGTAATAGAACGATAGCGATTGATAATCCATTCTTGACTTTGACTAGTATCTTTTCCGTTGGTATATTCTTTGTAATACTTAATGAGGGCATCTGTAACTTTTGTATCCTCAGGATTTCGTTTCCCTGGAGCAGAGACGACAACGTATTTACGGGTTTCATCTTCTTTAACGATATTGAATACTTTTTCTAGCTGGGTAGCAGATGCTAATGAACTACCACCAAATTTAACTACTTTCATGTGGACTCCTTTACACAACTTTCTTTAAATTATACCAAAGATAGGGCCTTGTTACAATCTAAAATAGCACTGTTATCAAGGGAGTCTTTCGGATGAGACACTTTGTTATGAAAATGTAATTTACTTCTCAAAGTAGTTGTGCTAAAATAATATAAAAATAAACAAGTTCAACTATCAAATAATTTGAACGGCTAATTAGTAAAGAGGTGGCTTATGGTGTTCGAAACGATTATATTTTCTGTACAAGAGGATCTCGCATCCATTATTTTAAATAGGCCTGAGGTTTCAAATGGTTTTAACATTCCAATGTGTCAGGAAATTCTTGAAGCATTAGAATTAGCTGAGAAGAACGCAGACGTTCGTTTTATTTTATTTAAAGCAGTCGGAAAGGTTTTTTCAGTCGGTGGTGATCTAGCAGAGATGAAACGGGCTGTCGATGCCGATGATATCGATTCTTTAACGCAAATTGCGGAATTGGTTAATCAAATCTCCAAAAGAATGAAGCAAATTCCAAAACCGGTGATTATGGTCGCAGATGGTGCGGTTGCAGGAGCAACTGCTAATATGGCAGTAGCGGCAGATTTTTGTATTGCTTCTGATAAAGCGAAGTTTATTCAAGCATTTGTGGGAGTCGGTTTAGCTCCTGATGCTGGTGGTCTTTTCCTTTTAGGAAGAGCGATTGGTTTGAGTAGAGCAACTCAGTTAGCGATGACTGGTGAACCATTAGGTGCTGAAAAGGCTCTGGAATATGGAGTTGTTTATAAGGTTTCTGAAGTAGAAAAATTAGATAAGACTGCCAATCAACTTCTCATGAAGTTAAGACGTAGCTCAGACAATTCTTTTGCTGCGATTAAAGAGTTGGCCTGGTCTAGCATGCTGACTGATTGGGATCGCTATGCTGAAATTGAGTTGAGATTGCAAAGAAATCTATCTTTAAAAGAAGACTTTAAAGAGGGAGTTATTGCCTATTCAGAGCGTCGACGTCCAAAATTTATAGGAAAATAAAAACGTAAAATTTTTATGTTTTTGTTGTTGAGACTTGCTATTTGCTTTGAATTTTGATAAAATTCGATTATCAAAGTAATGAATAGGGGGTGTGGTTTTTGAATTTTCAACTAGTCAATGATTACCTTACATCCATTTTTAACAACGTTTTAGTCATCGAAGAAACTAGTTTACGTAGCAGTCGATTTAATGATGTTTCTATTAAGGAAATGCACACAATAGATGTCATCGGCTCAACACCAAACGCAACTCCAAGTGATATTTCGCGTTCGTTAATGGTAACGTTAGGTACAGTCACAACCAGTTTAAATAACCTTGAACGAAAAGGTTATATTGAACGAACCAGATCTGAAGTTGATCGTCGGGTTGTCCATTTGAGTTTGACCAAAAGAGGAAAACTCTTGTATCGGCTTCACCAACAATTTCACAAGCGGATGGTTAATCAGATTATAGATGGGATGTCTCCAGATGAACGGAAAGTGATGCAAAAAGGGTTGCAGAACCTTTATCGTTTCTTGGAGGATTTGAAATAATGACTTTTGCAAAAATTAGTCAGGCAGCCCATTATGCGCCAATCCAAGTGATTTCCAATCAGGATCTTTCTGAACGGATGGATACCAGTGATGAGTGGATTGCTAGTCGGACAGGAATTCGGAAGCGTCATATTTCTCAATCAGAATCAACCAGCGATTTAGCTACGGAAGTGGCTCGTCGCTTGCTTGAAAAAAGTGGTTTACAAGCGGATCAGTTGGATTTTATCTTTGTTGCTACGATTTCACCGGATTCCATGATGCCATCTACAGCTGCTCGTGTTCAAGCTAAAATTGGTGCCTCTAAAGCCTTTGTTTTTGATTTGACCGCTGCTTGTAGTGGATTTGTATTTGCGCTTGCGACTGCTGAAAAGTATATTCGCTCTGGCCAGTACAAACGAGGAATCGTTATCGGAAGTGAAACCTTATCGAAAGTGATCGATTGGGAAGATCGGACAACAGCAGTCTTGTTTGGGGATGGTGCTGGCGGTGTTTTATTGGAAGCTTCCGAGCAACAAACTTTTTTAGCAGAAAGTCTGTTTTCAGACGGTTCCCGTGGAGAAGTTCTTCAATCATCATCTGTTGGTTTATCTTCACCATATTCTGATAAGGAAGAAGATAAAAAATATTTGTCAATGGATGGGAGAGCAGTCTTTGATTTTGCCATTCGGGATGTGGCTAAGAGTATTAAAAATACGTTAGCAGATGCTCCAGTGCCTGTTGAAGAGATTGATTTTTTTCTTCTGCACCAAGCAAATGACCGTATCTTAGATAAAATGGCTAAGAAAATCGGGGTTGATCGGGAAAAACTTCCTGCAAACATGATGGAATATGGTAACACGAGTGCCGCAAGTATTCCAATTTTATTATCGGAGTGTGTCGACCAAGGACTGATCAAATTGGATGGAAGTCAAACAATTCTTCTGTCTGGATTTGGTGGAGGTTTGACATGGGGCTCACTTCTTGTTACAATCTAGTTAAACATGTGGTAACACATTTTAAAAATTTTTTATTATTTTAAGGAGGCCAATCATGGCAGTATTTGAAAAAGTACAAGAAATTATCGTTGAAGAACTTGGTAAAGAACCATCAGAAGTAACACTTGAGTCTACTTTTGAAGATCTTGAAGCTGATTCATTGGATTTGTTCCAAGTGATTTCAGAAATTGAAGATGCATTCGACATTCAAATTGAAACTGAAGAAGGATTGTCTACTGTAGGTGACCTTGTTGCTTACGTAGAAGAAAAAACTAAATAATAATGGATGAGAGTATCGAAAGATATTCTCTCTTGTTTAGGTAATAGTTTGACGCTCAAAGCAAAGAACCGCTTTCAAACTATTACTTAAGCGAAAATGAGGAAGGTACTATGCAAACACGAATTACAGAATTATTAAACATTAAATATCCAATTTTCCAAGGTGGTATGGCTTGGGTAGCAGATGGAGATCTTGCTGGAGCTGTATCCAATGCAGGTGGTCTTGGGATCATCGGTGGAGGAAATGCACCTAAAGAAGTTGTCAAAGCGAATATTGATCGTGTCAAATCCATTACTGACAAACCTTTTGGAGTGAATATCATGCTCCTCTCTCCTTTTGCAGATGACATTGTTGACTTGGTTATCGAAGAAGGGGTTAAAGTTGTTACCACTGGTGCAGGGAATCCTGGGAAATATATGGATCGTTTCCACGAAGCTGGCATTACCGTTATTCCAGTTGTACCTTCAGTAGCTTTAGCAAAACGGATGGAAAAACTAGGTGCGGATGCTGTGATTGCTGAAGGAATGGAAGCAGGTGGGCATATTGGTAAATTGACTACCATGACCCTGGTTCGTCAAGTGGTCGAAGCTGTTTCTATTCCCGTTATTGGTGCTGGTGGTGTGGCTGATGGTGCTGGAGCAGCTGCAGTCTTCATGCTTGGAGCAGCTGCTGTTCAAGTGGGAACACGATTTGTCGTAGCTAAAGAATCAAATGCTCACCAAAACTTTAAGAATAAAATCTTGAAAGCTAAAGACATTGATACAGTAGTGTCTGCGTCAGTTGTTGGCCATCCAGTTCGTGCGATTAAGAATAAATTGGCTTCTGCCTATAACCAAGCGGAAAAAGATTTCTTGGCAGGTAAGAAGACTCAAGAAGAAATTGAAGAATTAGGAGCAGGTGCTCTTCGCAATGCTGTTGTGGACGGAGACGTTGATAACGGATCTGTGATGGCAGGACAAATTGCAGGTCTCGTAGGTAAAGAAGAAACCTGTGCTGAAATCTTGGAAGATATCTATTTTGGAGCTGCTAAAGTCATTCAGAAAGAAGCAGCTCGCTGGGCAGATGTCAAATTCTAACAAGTAAAGGAAAGGAAGAGGACAGTGACAAAACGTGCTTTCTTATTTGCTGGTCAAGGTGCCCAAAAATTGGGGATGGCTAGTGACTTGTATGCAACTTATCCGATTGTTAAGGAGACATTTGATACTGCAAGTCAGATTTTGGGCTATGATTTACGAGAATTGATTGATTCTGATGAAGACAAGCTCAATCAAACACGCTTTACCCAACCGGCTATTTTGACAACTTCAGTAGCTATTTATCGTCTATTAGCAGAAAAGGGCATGACACCGGATATTGTTGCCGGTCTTTCTCTAGGAGAATATTCTGCTTTGGTTGCTGCAGGTGCTCTTTCTTTTGAAGAAGCAGTCGCTTTGGTAGCCAAGCGGGGTGAATTTATGGAAACAGCTGCGCCTGCTGGAAGCGGGAAGATGGTAGCTGTCATGAATACTGATCCTGCCTTGATTGAAGAAATCTGTCAACAGGCTTCTGAAAAGGGAGTTGTAACACCAGCTAACTACAATACTCCTGCCCAAATTGTGATTGGTGGAGAGGTTGAAGCTGTGGATTATGCAGTTGAATTATTACAAGAAGCGGGCGCTAAGCGTCTAATCCCACTCAATGTCTCTGGTCCCTTCCATACAGCTTTACTCGCTTCTGCTAGTGAGAAACTAGCGACTGAACTTGAAAAAGTTACTTTTAAGGACTTTACCTTGCCTTTGGTTGGGAATACAGAAGCGCAGATTATGAAATCAGACGAAATCAAAACATTATTGGCTCGCCAAGTGATGGAGCCCGTTCGTTTCTATGATTCGATTGCGACGATTCAAGAATTTGGAGTAGATGAAGTGATTGAGATTGGTCCAGGGAAGGTCTTGACTGGCTTCTTGAAAAAAATCGATAAAACTCTTCCAACAAAAAATGTTGAGGATCAGGCTAGCCTTGATGCTCTACTGAACGAATAGATGAGGTGACTATGGAACTGAAGAATAAAAATGTATTTGTTACTGGCTCAAGTCGAGGCATTGGATTGGCTATTGCTCGTAAATTTGCTTCAAAAGGTGCTAACATTGTCTTAAATAGTCGTGGAGAGCTCCCAGCAGGCCTAGTAGATGAATTTGCCTCTTACGGTGTGAAAGTTGTTGGCGTTACTGGGGATGTATCCCAAGCTGCGGAAGCGAAGCGAATGGTGGCGGAAGCGATTGACGCACTTGGGTCAGTAGATATTCTTGTCAACAATGCTGGGATTACCAATGATAAGCTCATGTTAAAATTGACGGAAGAAGATTTTGAGCAAGTCTTGAAGGTGAATTTGACTGGTGCTTTTAATATGACACAATCAGTCTTAAAACCGATGACCAAAGCACGTGAAGGTGCTATCATTAACATGTCGAGTGTTGTCGGTCTGACAGGAAATGTTGGACAAGCTAACTATGCTGCCTCAAAAGCTGGATTGATCGGTTTTTCTAAATCGGTAGCGCGTGAAGTAGCCGGAAGAAATGTTCGAGTCAATGTCATTGCTCCGGGCTTCATTGAGTCTGATATGACAGAAGGACTTCCGGAAAAAATTAAAGAAATGTCTCTCGCTCAAATTCCAATGAAACGATTTGGAAATACAGAAGAAGTGGCAGATGTTGCAGTCTTTCTTGCAACTCAAGAATATCTAACAGGGCAAGTCATCGCAATTGATGGTGGCTTAACCATGCAATAAAAAGAGGTAGGTTTTGAAATGAAATTAAATCGTGTTGTTGTAACAGGCTATGGCTTGACATCTCCAATCGGAAACACTCCAGAAGAATTTTGGAATAGCTTAAAAGAAGGAAAGATTGGAATTGGTCCGATCACAAAATTTGACCACAGTGACTTTGCTGTTCATAATGCAGCTGAAATCCAAGATTTTCCATTTGATAAGTACTTTATCAAAAAAGATACAAATCGCTTTGATAACTACTCTTTATATGCCTTGTATGCAGCTCAAGAAGCTGTGAATCATGCAGGTTTAGACGTAGAAGCTATTGATAAAGATCGTTTTGGTGTCATTGTTGCTTCTGGTATCGGTGGCATCAAAGAAATCGAAGATCAAGTGATTCGTTTGCATGAAAAAGGACCAAAACGTGTCAAACCAATGACCCTTCCAAAAGCTCTGCCAAATATGGCATCTGGGAATGTTGCGATGCGTTTTGGAGCTAATGGAATTTGTAAATCAATCAACACAGCTTGTGCCTCTTCAAATGATGCGATTGGGGATGCTTTCCGCGCTATTAAGTTTGGTTTCCAAGATTTGATGTTGGTAGGTGGTTCAGAAGCTTCTATTACGCCATTTGCAATCGCCGGTTTCCAAGCCCTAACAGCTCTTTCAACAACAGAAGATCCAACTCGTGCTTCTATTCCATTTGATAAAGATCGGAATGGATTTGTAATGGGAGAAGGGTCAGGAATGTTGGTGCTTGAAAGTTTGGAACACGCTGAAAAACGTGGTGCAACCATTCTTGCTGAAGTCGTGGGCTACGGAAATACCTGTGATGCCTACCATATGACTTCTCCACATCCAGAAGGCCAAGGAGCTATCAAGGCAATGAAGTTGGCTTTGGATGAGGCAGAAATTGAACCAGCTCAAGTTGATTATGTCAATGCCCATGGTACCTCTACTCCAGCAAATGAAAAAGGAGAAAGTGGTGCAATCGTTTCTGTATTTGGTACAGAAGTTCCAGTATCTTCTACAAAATCATTTACAGGTCACCTCTTGGGAGCAGCAGGAGCAGTTGAAGCCATTGCAACGATCGAAGCAATTCGCCATCAATATGTTCCAAAAACTGCCGGAACACAAGAGTTATCAGATTATATTGAAGCCAATGTCATCTTTGGTGAAGGCCAAGAGCGTCCGATTTCTTATGCTATTTCCAATACATTTGGATTTGGAGGACACAATGCTGTCTTAGCCTTTAAACGTTGGGAGGGATAAAGTGAATATTCAAGAAATTAAAGACTTGATGAGTCAATTTGACCAATCCAGTCTTCGTGAATTTACCTATCAAAATGCAACTGATGTGCTATCATTTAGTAAAAATTCTGGCAGTGTAGCTAGCCCGCAACCGGCTACTCCAGCTCCTGTCGTTCAGGAAGCAGCACCCACTGTTGAGAGCCCTGTGGTTCTTGCAGAAGAACCGGTTGCTCCTTCAGTACCAGCTCCAGAAGCTGCTCCAGCAGTGGTAGTAGAAGGGGAAGTAGTTGAAAGTCCTCTTGTCGGTGTAGCTTATTTAGCTTCAGGTCCAGATAAACCAGCCTTTGTTCAGGTTGGAGATAGTGTCTCAAAAGGGCAAACTCTATTGATTATTGAAGCAATGAAAGTTATGAACGAAGTTCCTGCACCAAGGGATGGAATTGTAACTGAAATCCTTGTTTCAAATGAAGAAATGGTTGAGTTTGGGAAAGGATTGGTACGGATTAAATGATCGATATTCAAGCTATTAAAGAGGCTCTTCCGCACCGCTACCCTATGTTATTGGTGGACCGCGTCCTTGAAACAAGCGAGGATACGATTGTAGCCATCAAGAATGTTACGATCAATGAGCCCTTCTTTAATGGGCACTTTCCAAGCTACCCAGTTATGCCAGGTGTTCTCATTATGGAAGCCTTGGCACAAACTGCGGGTGTCTTAGAATTGTCCAAACCAGAAAATAAAGGGAAATTAGTCTTTTATGCTGGAATGGATAAGGTTAAATTTAAAAAACAAGTTGTTCCGGGAGATCAGCTCGTGATGACAGCTACCTTTGTTAAGCGTCGTGGCTCGATTGCGGTCGTAGAAGCAAAAGCGGAAGTCGACGGGAAATTAGCTGCTAGCGGAACCCTAACATTTGCAATTGGTAACTAGGGAGGTTTCTATGTTCCGAAAAATTTTAATCGCGAATCGTGGTGAAATTGCGGTCCGGATTATTCGAGCTGCTCGTGAATTAGGAATTGAAACAGTCGCTGTCTATTCAACGGCTGATAAGGAAGCCTTGCATACCTTACTTGCGGATGAAGCAGTTTGTATTGGGCCTGCCAAGTCAACAGAGTCGTATTTGAATATGAATGCCGTCTTATCTGCGGCAGTTCTAACTGGTTCAGAAGCTATTCACCCAGGTTTTGGATTTTTAAGTGAAAATTCGAAGTTTGCAACCATGTGTGAAGAAGTCGGAATTAAGTTTATCGGACCATCAGGATCTGTCATGGATATGATGGGAGATAAAATTAATGCCCGGGCGCAAATGATTAAAGCAGGTGTGCCTGTTATTCCAGGATCAGATGGAGAAGTTCATTCTGCTGAAGAAGCCTTGAAGGTTGCAGATCGGATTGGTTATCCTGTCATGTTGAAGGCCTCAGCTGGAGGTGGAGGTAAAGGAATACGTAAAGTGGAACGGGCAGAAGACCTGGTTCCAGCCTTTGAATCTGCTTCAACAGAGGCTAAGGCAGCCTTTGGCAATGGTGCGATGTACCTAGAACGCGTCATCTATCCTGCTCGTCACATTGAGGTGCAAATTTTAGCTGACCAATTTGGACATGTGGTTCATTTGGGTGAGCGGGATTGCTCGCTTCAGAGAAACAATCAAAAGGTTCTTGAAGAATCCCCGTCCGTTGCAATTGGAAAGACGATTCGAGACCAAATAGGCTCTGCAGCCGTCCGAGCAGCCGAATCTGTTGGTTATGAAAATGCTGGGACGATTGAGTTTCTTTATGATGAAGGAAAAGGCGAATTTTACTTCATGGAGATGAATACTCGGGTTCAAGTTGAGCATCCCGTGACGGAATTTGTCACAGGAATTGATATCGTGAAAGAGCAAATTAAGATTGCTGAAGGCCAAGAATTGTCTGTGCGTCAAGAAGATATCCAAATTTCCGGTCATGCCATTGAATGCCGGATCAATGCGGAAAATCCTGCCTTCAACTTTGCACCAAGTCCAGGAAAGATCACCAATCTCTACCTTCCAAGTGGAGGGGTTGGCTTGCGCGTGGATTCTGCAGTCTATCCTGGCTATACGATTCCACCTTACTACGATAGTATGATTGCCAAAATCATTGTCCATGGAGAGAATCGTTTCGATGCCTTGATGAAGATGCAACGCGCCCTCTATGAGTTGGAAATTGACGGTGTAATGACCAACAGTGATTTCCAATTGGATTTGATTTCAGATTCGAATGTGATTGCTGGAGATTACGATACCGCCTTTCTGATGGAAAAATTTTTACCAAATTATCAGAAAAATCAATAAGCATTGAACTTTGTAAATGTGAGATTCATTTTCACAAGGAATGAACGCGCACAATTACAAAGTTCTTTTACCAAGTAAGGAGAAGTTGATGGCTTTATTTTCTAAAAAAGATAAGTACATTCGAATTAATCCCAATCGGTCGGCCATTGAAGCACCTCAGCCGAAACCAGAGGTTCCAGATGAGTTGTTTTCTCAGTGTCCGGGCTGTAAACATACCATTTACCAAAAGGATCTAGGAAGTGAACGTCTGTGTCCTAAGTGTGGCTATACCTTCCGTATTTCTGCTGTAGAACGGCTTCAATTGACAATTGATCCAGGAAGCTTTATTGAACTGTTTACGGGTATTGAGACCAAGGACCCGCTTAAGTTTCCAAACTACAAGAAGAAATTGGCGACTGTTCGTGAATTAACAGGGCTTGATGAGGCTGTGTTAACAGGAACTGCAAAGATTGGGGGCCATAAAGTCGCTCTTGGTATTATGGATTCCAATTTTATCATGGCTTCTATGGGCTCTGTGGTCGGTGAAAAGATTACCCGCCTATTTGAATTGGCGACAGAAGAAAAGCTCCCAGTCGTGCTCTTTACAGCTTCTGGTGGTGCTCGGATGCAAGAAGGAATCGTCAGTTTGATGCAGATGGCTAAAATCTCTGCAGCTGTTCAAAGACACTCAAAAGCAGGCTTGTTTTATCTTACCGTTCTAACAGACCCAACAACAGGAGGGGTAACGGCGTCATTTGCAATGGAAGGGGATATCATCATTGCAGAGAGTCAAGCCCTTGTGGGATTTGCAGGTCGTCGAGTGATCGAGTCAACCGTGCGGGAACAGTTGCCGGATAATTTCCAAAAGGCTGAATTTTTACAAGAGCATGGCTTTGTGGATGTGATTGTCCAGCGTAGTGATATGCGTTCAACAATCGCAGACTTGTTAGCCTTTCATGGAGGGAAGTAATGACAAGAATAACACAAATTATTAAAGAAGCTCGTGACCAAGGACGTTTGACAGCTCTTGATTATGCTCATGGAATTTTTGAAAACTTTATCGAACTACATGGAGATCGGAATTTCCGAGATGACGGTGCAGTGATTGGTGGAATTGGTTGGCTTGGAGATCAAGCGGTAACGGTTGTCGGGATTCAAAAAGGAAAGAATCTTCAGGATAACCTAAGTAGAAACTTTGGTCAACCCCACCCTGAAGGTTATCGAAAAGCTTTGCGTCTGATGAAACAGGCGGAGAAGTTTGGTCGTCCAGTAGTAACCTTCATCAATACCGCGGGTGCTTATCCGGGTGTTGGCGCTGAAGAACGGGGACAGGGTGAGGCTATCGCGCGTAACCTCATGGAAATGAGTGATTTAAAGGTTCCGATTATTGCAATTATCATCGGAGAAGGAGGCTCAGGTGGCGCCCTTGCTCTGGCTGTAGCGGACAAGGTCTGGATGTTGGAGAACTCTATCTATGCCGTCTTGAGTCCAGAAGGATTTGCTTCTATTCTATGGAAAGATGGAAGCCGTGCCATGGAAGCTGCTGAGTTGATGAAGATTACTTCGCATGAGTTGTTAAATATGGATATTGTGGACAAGGTGATTCCGGAGCATGGTTTCTCAAATGGAGAACTACTAGCTCAAGTGAAGAAGGAAATTCAAGCAGAATTGAAGGAACTACAAGCTTTGTCTCTCGAAGATCTGCTAGAGCAACGCTACCAGCGTTTTCGTAAATATTAAAAAAACTGGGCTTGCAGATGCAAGACTCAGTTTTTTTATCTTATCTTATCTTATTTTGGTGCAATAACTTCAGCTCCACCCATGTATGGACGAAGGACTTCTGGAATGGTTACAGAACCATCTGCGTTTTGATAGTTTTCAAGAATAGCAGCGACGGTACGTCCAACAGCCAATCCAGAACCATTCAAGGTATGAAGAAGTTTCACTTTACCATCTGCTTCATCACGGTAACGGATTTGCGCACGACGGGCTTGGAAATCTTCTGTATTGGAACAGCTTGAGATTTCACGGTAGGTGTTTTGAGCAGGAATCCAAACTTCCAAGTCATAAGTCTTAGCAGCTGAGAAGCCCATATCTCCTGTAGAAAGAGCAACGACACGGTATGGCAAGTTTAGTTTTTGAAGGATGTTTTCAGCGTTGGCTGTCATTTTCTCCAATTCTTCGTATGATTCTTCCGGTTTGGCAAATTTGACCATTTCAACCTTATGGAATTGGTGTAAACGGATCAAGCCACGAGTATCTCGACCGGCAGAACCAGCTTCTGAACGGAAAGATGGGCTCATGGCAGTAAAGTAGATTGGCAAATCTTTGCCATCGATGATTTCATCACGGTAGTAGTTCGTTAGAGGCACTTCAGCAGTTGGGATCAAGACATAGTTAGTATCGCTGAGTTCAAAAGTATCTTCCTTAAATTTTGGATATTGCCCAGTACCAAACATAGAGTCATGGTTGACCATGTAAGGGGTGATGACTTCCGTATAGCCTTCCTTACCGTGCTCATCTAGCATAAAGTTGTAGATGGCACGTTCCAAACGAGCTCCCAGGCCTTTATAGAAAAGGAAGCGTGCACCAGTAACTTTCCCACCACGTTCCCAGTCAAGGATGTCTAAGTCCTCGCCAAGATCCCAGTGGGCTTTTGGTTCAAAGTCAAACTCACGAGGAGTTCCCCAACGGCGAACTTCTACGTTATCGTCTTCGTCTGCTCCAATAGGAACACTGTCAGCTGGGATGTTTGGAAGAGTAGTGGTAAATTCTGTCAATTTCGCATCGATTTCTGCCAATTCTGCATCGAGTGCTTTGACTTCTGCAGAAAGAGTTTGCATGGCAGCAATCTTATCATCTGCATTTTCTTTGTTGCGTTTGGCTTGGGCGATTTCAGCAGAAACGGTGTTACGCTCAGCCTTGAGGCCTTCTACTTTGACCAAGATGTCACGACGCTTGGCATCGATTTCTTTCATTTCGTTCAAGATGGCAGCATCTACACCGCGTGTCGCTAATTTTTCAGCAACTGCATCAAAGTCTGTACGAATCCGTTTAATATCTAACATAGCTTCTCCTTTAACAAAAAACACACCTGTCAGAGTGTTGGAGTGGCAGAGCCACGGTTCCATCCAACTTCACAGGTGTGCACTTGATTCGATATTGTATTTTAACTAAACGGTAGAATTCAATTAAGATTTCTATCTGCTCGCAGCAACCGCAGACTTTCTGAAAGATTTTCTTAATTTACTTATCCGTTTTCGTTTATTATACAAGAAAAGCAATTATTTTGCAAATAGATTTTTAATTTTAGCTACGATGGTTTGGATCAAGGTCGGTAGCTTGACAATTTTATCATTTCCTAAATGTTCTCGTGCAATTTTCAAGATTTTTCCCGAGTCTTTAGAAGCAAAGAGAAATTTTGATTCTTTGGTATAGATTTCAAAATGGCGGCTAATTTTACGTCCGGATACATTAGCTCCGATTTGTTCGATATCCTGCCAGGGAATTTGGATGTAGTCTTCAACATTTGCATCCGCATAAAATTCGAAAGCAGCATTCCCAACTAAAATTTTTCCAACCTTTCCTCCAACCCCTAGATAAGAGACACCAGTGGTATGGAATTCCACGGTTTTATTCTGTGATTGCGCCATGTGCTCCTCCTGTAACTATGTTCATTTCATTATATCATAATAAAAAGAAGGTCGAAACCTTCTTTTTTGTTGATCTTTGCTTACATCAAGCCCGCAACGTGTGCCAAGACACCGATGACAAAGAGGGCGATGATGATAGTGATAGGAGATACTTTCTTCTTAAGCAACCACATACAAGCAAAAGTAAGAAGTAAGCCCATCAAACCAGGAATCAATGAATCCAAGTTTTGTTGGAAAGTCGTAACTTTTTCCGGTGTTTGAGATAGGCCTGAACCAACTTGAGCGAAGGCTTCTTGGATTCCCTTGTATCCTTCAGGAAGTTTATCCCAGTGGATATAAGCTTTATCGTCTAGCTTAACTGATGAGACATTGAAGATAAATTTAATCGATACCCAACGTTCTACTAAGACAGCGAGGATAAACATCCCAAGGATAGAAGCTCCTTTAGTGATATCTTGCAAGATTCCACCAGACATATCTTTGGTAATTTCAGAACCGGCTTTGTATCCAAGTTCTTGGGTATACCACAAGAAGGACATACGAATTGCGTTCCATGCAAGGAAGAAGATGAGTGGACCAAGGATATTACCAGTCAAGGCAAGAGATGCACCAAGTGCTCCAAGGATCGGACGAACTGTAAACCAGAAGACTGGATCTCCGATACCAGCCAAAGGCCCCATCATACCAATTTTAACCCCTTGGATAGCAGCATCATCAATAGCAGCACCGTTTGCTTTTTCTTCTTCAAGGGCAAGAGTAACCCCGATGATTGGAGCAGCTACGTATGGGTGAGTGTTGAAGAACTCCATGTGACGCTCAAGAGCAGCCGCTTGGTCTTCTTTCTTGGTGTAGAGTTTTTTGATAGCTGGGATCAATGAGTAAGCCCAACCCAAGTTTTGCATCCGTTCGTAGTTCCAAGAACCTTGCAAGAAGGTTGAACGCCACCAAACTTTTTGACGATCTGATTTAGATAATTGTAATTTTTCAGTCATGATAGTGTCACACCTTTCTTAATAGTCTTCGAGAATATCGCCGATTGGGTCATTAGAAGTAGCGACTCCGCCACCTCCGTTGCCACCTTTCTTAGAAAGTGAAAGGTAAATCAAGGCAAGGGCAACACCAATCGCTCCAAGAGCAATCAAAGTTAATTCGCTGACGGCAGCAAGTGCAAAACCAATGGCAAAGAATGGCCAAACTTCACGGCTTGCCATCATGTTGATAACCATAGCATAACCAACGGCTACAACCATACCTCCACCGATTTGCATACCGTCTGACAACCAAGCAGGCATCGCTTCAAGCGCACCTTTAACAGTTTCAGCAGGGATCATCAACAAGAGGGCTGCAGGAATAGCGATACGAAGACCTTGAAGAAGAAGAGCTACAAAGTGAGCGCGTTCTACCCCTTTGATATCACCTTTTTTAGCAGCAGCATCGGCAGTGTGGACCAAACCAACAGAGAGAGTACGGACGATCATGGTCAAGAAAAGACCAGCGACTGCAAGTGGAATAGCCACACCTTGAGCCACAGCGATTCCTTTAGAACTAAAGTCACCACCAAGAACCAAGATAATCGCAGCAGCGACAGATGCAAGAGCAGCATCGGGTGCAACGGCAGCTCCAATGTTTGCCCAGCCAAGTGCAAGTAATTGAAGGGAACCACCAAGCATCACACCGGCAGTCAAGTTACCTGTTACCAAACCGATTAAGGTACAAGCAACAAGTGGTTGGTGGAATTGGAATTGGTCAAGGATACCTTCAAGACCTGCTAAGAAGGCAACAACGACCACTAATACCATAGAAATAATAGACATGTTTAAAATCCTTTCGTAAGTAATCGATTATTGAACGTTAGCTTTGTTAATTAAGTCAAACAAATCTTTCTTAGAGTCATTTGGCACTTTACGGACATCAAATTCTACTCCAAGATCACGCATTTTTTCAAATGTAGCCACATCTTCTTTATCCATTGACAACACATTGTTAACCATGGTTTTACCAGTTGAGTGGGCCATTGAACCAACGTTCAAGGTTTTAATCGGAACACCACCTTCGATGGCACGAAGAGCGTCTTGAGGTGTTTCAAATAAGATCAAAGCATGTGTTTCACCAAAGCGTGGATCTTTTGCGACGTCGATCAATTTTTGAATTGGGACTACGTTTGCTTTTACACCATTTGGTGCCGCCTGCTTAATCAACTCTTTACGGAGTTCATCTTTGGCAACTGAGTCTGAAGCAACGATAATGCGATCTGCTTTTGAATCAGGAGTCCAAGCAGTAGCGACTTGTCCATGAAGGAGACGAGTATCGAGACGAGCAAGGTTGATTTTGAGTTTGCCATCTCCAATCACTGTTCCCTCTGGAATAGCAGCTTGGGCAACAGGAGCAGCTGAAGCAGTGCTTGCTTCTTCGACAGGATTCAATTCTTCTGGAAGAGCTTTGATTCCATCTTTAGATTCTTTGATGATGTTTGCAGCGATTTGATCAACGCCTGCATTTGCATCCATCAAACGCTCTGTATAAGCTTGAATCAACATCGGAAGGTTTAATCCAGTGATGATCGCAAATTTACGATCTGGATTTTCCCCCATGACACGACTAGCTTGGTTAAATGGAGAACCACTCCAAAGGTCAGCCAAAACCAAGATTTCATCTTCTGCATCAAATGCGGCAACAGCAGCATTGAATTTAGCATAGAGATCATCTGGGCCTTCACTTGGCATGAACGTAACCACTTGAACTTTCTCTTGATCCCCAAAGATCATCGAGCCGGATTGGTGGATTCCAGCTGCAAATTCACCGTGGCTAGCAATAATGATACCAATACTCATTATTGACATTCCTCCTTATAAAATTTGTTTGACTTTCAGTTTAAGAAAACTTTAAGCTAATTTATTATAAAACGTTTTCATCATAAAGTCAATTTTTCAGTACTAAATTAAAGGAAAAAGAAGGTTTTTAATATATTAATTTGTTAATATTTATCTTCGAGTGCTAGCAGAGTTTTTTACGACTGAACTCGAAAAGCCTTTGGAAATCCTTGACAAAATGGGAGTGAAGGGGATTCGAAGTTTCTGAAAAGATAAGTAGTAGCTTCTGAGGGGTAAAATAAAGATATAGAAACTCCTTGTAGGCCCTGCTTATGAGAAAGTGAAAAAGACCAGCCCAATTGGGTTGGTCTCAGATTGAAGCCATAGTCTTATGAAAAACTTTCCTTAGGTGAGTACGGACGTCAGCGAACTTCCTCGAAGTTCCATAACTAATTATTGAGCCTAAGGTCTCAATAATTCCGAGTGTCTGAAACAATTGTGTTTCAAGCACTTTTCCCACAGCGGAAAGTTTTTTCCTTTTCTTAAATGACTAAAACGTAAAAGTCATTTAAGAAAATCATCTAGCTATTTTATGTAAAACAATAGTTTGTCTAAATTCAAAGACCAGCCCTCTTGGACTAGTCTTGTAGGTTCGTTTATTTAGTTAGTGAAGTCAAGTACCATACGTCCTTGAATGGTTCCGGCTTCCATTTCGTCAAAGACCTTAACAGCATCTTCTACTGGACGTTTTTGAACGACTGGCACTACCAAACCTTCTGCACCAAATTGGAAAGCTTCTTCTAAGTCTTTACGAGTTCCAACAAGAGAACCAATGACTTGGATACCATCTAATACTGTTTTCACAATGCTGAGCTCCATCATTTCAGAAGGAAGTCCGACTGCAACAACGCGACCACCCGCACGAACTGAATCTACTGCTTGGTTGAAGGCTACTTTAGAAACGGCTGTTACGACAGCAGAGTGAGCTCCACCATTTGTTTTTTCTTTGATCAATCCTGGGACATCTTCGACTTCACGACCATTAATGACAAAGTCTGCCCCAACTTCTTTCGCCAATTCCAATTTATCATTGTTGATATCGACAGCGATGACATGAGCGTTGAAGACTTTCTTGGCATATTGAACAGCTAAGTTACCCAAGCCACCAGCTCCATAGATAACGATCCATTGGCCTGGTTCAGCTTTGGCTTCTTTGATAGCTTTGTAGGTTGTAACACCGGCACAGGTAATAGAAGAAGCTTGGGCTGGATCTAATCCCTCTGGTACTTTTACTGCGTAGTCTGCAGTTACGATACATTGTTCAGCCATTCCTCCATCAACAGAGTAACCAGCATTTTTTACAGTACGGCAAAGAGTTTCGCGACCAGTTGTACAGTATTCACAAGTGCCACATCCTTCGAAGAACCAAGCAACACTGACACGGTCACCAACTTTTAAACTTGTCACATCTGGAGCAAGTTCTTTAACAATCCCGATTCCTTCGTGTCCAAGAACACGGCCTGGAACTTTACCGAAGTCTCCGTGAGCAACGTGCAAGTCCGTGTGGCAGACACCACAGTATTCGATTTGAACAAGAGCTTCCCCTGTTTCTAATGGGCGCATCTCCTTGTTTGCAACAATTTCAACACCAGTACCTTCTGGATTTACAACAACAGCTTTCATAGTTTTCCTCCTCAAGAGCTTAGTTGAATTAGAGACGGTAATAAAACGAGAAGTAACATCACTTGAATCATTATCGTATGAAACGAGCTAGGCTCCTTTTTTATTTTTGTTATGTTAATTTTATCACAAACTCCATCAGTTAGCAAGCGTTTACATAGAAAAATTTTCTGAAAATAAACTTAACTGGTTAAATTATTTTCAGAAAAAGTCCCTATAAAGTTTCGTATGTTTGAGAAAACAAAAAAGCTTGAATCCTTTCTTGTAAAAGGTGATTCAAGCGATTCACTTTATTTATAGGAAGAGTTTTTCTAGTTGACGAGCAACGCCGTCCTGATCATTTGTATACTCGGTTTGTTTATCGGCATAGGGGAGGAGGACAGGATTGGCGTTTTTCATAGCATAACCAGTTCCTGCGAAAGCCAACATGTCTGTATCGTTTTGCTCATCCCCAAAAGCAATCAAGTCTTTCCGATCAAGTCCGTAAGTCTCGAGGAGATGGTTGAGGGCAAAGGCTTTATTAACCCCTTTTGGAGCGCACTCGAGAATGTTGAGCGGTCCCCCCCAACTATTGATTTCCAATTCATGATGGTAGTAGTCACGCATTTCTTCGGCTAAAGCATACTTATCTTTAGCGCGTGTTTGAAAGAGGATAGCATTTGGATTTTCGGTAACTTTACGAGCTTCAAATTTTGTTTTGGAGGAGATTTTAGAAACCCCAAATAAGGCAGGATCAATAGTATGGTGGTAGGTGTGTGTGACATAGAACTTATTGCGATATTCCCCTGCAATAAAGTCCGCCTGGATGTCATTTTCTCTCTCGACCATATCTAGGAGGTATTTTTTATCAAGGGTCATCGATAGTTCTTTCGACCATTTTTTATTTGGAATATGAGTGAGAGCACCGTTAAAGTTAATCATGGGACTCTCCAAACCCAATTCCTTATAGATATGATCTGCCATTCGATAGGGACGCCCAGTTGTAATAATGACCTGGTGGCCTTGTTCACTGATTTTCTGGATGGTTTCAATCGTATAGGGTGATAATTTACTCTCAGAATTTAATAAGGTGCCATCTAAATCGACAGCGATTAGTTTTTTATTCATAGGAAAAATCCTTTCATTTGTATGGTTTTTCGTACTCTAAACAAGGAATGTTTTATAGAGTAAAGAGCACCATATTTTAAGAAGAATGCTACCATTATACCAGATAAATAGGAAAATTTCAGTCTTTCGAATGGTAAAGGATGTGCCACGAAAGATTGTCCAGATGAATCGCTTGTAAAAGTGAATGATATTTGATAAAATATTGGTATTGTTCGTGATTGAATCGCGGACAGATTTATTTTTTTAAGGAGTTTATTGGAAAAATGGATAAGTTTTTCAAACTATCTGAACACGGAACGACGGTTCGTACAGAGGTATTAGCTGGTTTAACGACATTCTTTGCCATGTCTTATATCTTGTTTGTAAACCCTCAAATGCTTTCCCAAACAGGTATGCCTGCTCAAGGAGTATTTCTAGCAACCATTATTGGGTCAGTCGTTGGAACTCTCATGATGGCTTTCTATGCCAATCTACCTTATGCCCAAGCACCGGGGATGGGCTTGAATGCCTTCTTTACCTTTACAGTGGTATTTGGGATGGGCTATTCTTGGAAAGAAGCTTTGGGAATGGTCTTCATTTGCGGATTGATTTCCTTGGTTATCACATTAACCAATGTTCGGAAAATGATTATTGAGTCAATTCCAAATGCTTTGCGTTCAGCTATCTCTGCTGGTATCGGAATTTTCTTGGCCTATGTTGGAATTAAAAATGCTGGTCTGTTGAAGTTTTCGATTGATCCACATACCTATACAGTAGCAGGAGAAGGGGCTGATAAGGCAAATGCGGCGATTACAGCAAATTCTGCAGCGGTCCCAGGACTTGTTAATTTCAATAGTCCGACAGTCCTCCTTGCATTGGCTGGCTTAGCTATTACTGTTTTCTTTGTCATCAAGGGCATTAAAGGAGGGATTATCCTATCTATCCTTACGACAACAGTCCTCGCTATTGTATTTGGCATTGTTGATCTTTCAACGATTGACTTTGGTAGTACCCATCTTGGAGCAGCTGTCAATGATCTTGGGAAAATTTTTGGTGCTGCACTTGGTTCAGAAGGATTAGGTTCTTTGATTACCAATACTTCTCGTCTTCCTGAAACCTTGATGGCTATTCTCGCTTTCTCATTGACAGATATTTTTGATACTATTGGTACCTTGATTGGAACAGGTGAAAAAGTTGGTATTGTTGCCACAAATGGTGAAAATCACCAATCCGCTAAATTGGATAAAGCCCTTTATTCAGATCTCGTAGCGACATCTGTTGGTGCAATTGCGGGTACTTCGAATGTGACAACTTATGTTGAGTCAGCTGCGGGTATTGGAGCTGGTGGACGGACTGGTCTGACAGCCCTCGTAGTAGCTCTTTGTTTTGCTGTGTCAAGTATTTTTAGTCCCCTTCTTGCCATTGTGCCAACTGCAGCGACAGCACCAATTTTGATTATCGTTGGGATCATGATGTTAAGTAGCTTGAAAAACATCCATTGGGATGATATGGCAGAAGCTGTACCAGCCTTCTTCACTTCTATCTTTATGGGGTTCAGCTATTCGATCACAAATGGGATTGCAGCAGGTTTTATTACCTATACAGTGACCAAACTTGTCAAAGGTGAAGCCAAAGAGGTTCACAGTATGATTTGGATTTTAGATGCTTTGTTTATCCTGAACTTTATCAGTATGGCCTTGCACTAAAATGAGAACTGAGGGAAGAGAGTGGGACAGAAATCGGTCATTCGTTAGAATTCGATTTCGTCGTCCCACCTCCGCACAGTTGAGTAGGGATGTAAAAGCTGATGAAATCAGCCTAGTAGAGCCCACTCAACCACTGCGTCTTGCTCGACAATCCAAAGACAATTGAGAGGCTAGGACTTTTGTCCCAGCCTCTTCTTTTTATTGTCTCAAGTGAGGTAGAAGGATGATTGACGAAAAATGGTGGGCAAGAATCAATTATTTTTGGTATAATGGTGGAATGAAAAGTCAAAATGAACAAGAGTTGATTGCGATTGGGAAACAGTTGGGTCAACGATTAGAAAAACAGGATATAGTGATTCTTACTGGAGATTTGGGGGCAGGGAAAACAACCTTTACAAAAGGCCTTGCTCAAGGTTTGGATATTCGCCAGATGATCAAAAGTCCTACTTATACTATCGTGAGAGAATATGAAGGTCGCTTGCCCTTGTATCACCTGGATGTCTATCGTATTGGGGACGATCCAGATTCGATTGATTTGGATGACTTTTTATTTGGTGAAGGGGTTACTGTCATTGAGTGGGGAGAGTTGCTAGAGACCAGCCTTCCCGCTGGATATTTAAAGGTTGAACTACTCAAGGACGGTGATGGACGTGAGATACGCTTGTCAGCTGTCGGTGAACGTGCTGAACAATTAAGGGAGTCATTTTTGACTTCTGTAGGAGCTTGAAGATGGAACAGGTACTAGATCTCTTTTTGAAAGAGGCTGAAGCCTCGGATGCACAGTCTTTACTCGACTTTTTTAAAGATGTAGCGACTGAATCTGATTTTACGACCTTGGCTCCAGAAGGACTTGGGATGACCAAGCAAGAGTTGGAAATGTTTGTGGAAAAACAAGCGCAAACAGACAATCAATTATGTCTCTTGTTATACTTGGGTGAGGATCTGGTAGGCGTCTTAAATATTGTCGCGGATCAAAATAGAGCCTTGCGCCATATTGGAGATCTCTTTATTGTTATCCGGAAGATATACTGGAATAAAGGCTTAGGTCACCTTCTTCTAGAAGAAGGAATCGCATGGGCGGAAGGTACCAACCTCCTTCGGAAGTTAGACCTCAGTGTCCAAGTTCGAAATGAACGGGCTATCCATCTCTACCAAACGCTAGGATTTGAAATTGAAGGTCTCCGCAAGAGAGGCGTATACAAGGAAGGGGAATATCTGGATGTTTACCTAATGGGCAAACTGATAGATGGACAGAATCTATGATTAAAAAAATTCTATTAATGTTTTTTAGTTTGTTAGCAGTAACGACGATTGGGATTGGGGCGTACGGGCTGACCATCCTTAATCAGTCGACAAATGCGTTGAGTAAGACCTATAAAGGAATCGGCGGTGAAAACAATGTCATTGCAGAAAATAAACCGATGACCATCTTGCTCATGGGGGTCGATACTGGATCAGGCTCACGAGAGGATCAGTGGGTAGGAAACAGTGATACCATGATCCTGGTGACGGTGAATCCACAAACGAGTGAGACAACGATTATGAGTTTGGAACGGGATATCTTAACCAATATTACGCAGGATGGAGAAACGGTTCAAGCTAAGCTGAACGCAGCTTATGCTCAAGGTGGGGCCGAGTTGGCCATTGAAACCATCCAAGATTTGATGAATATTCATATTGACCGTTATGCGATGATCAATATGAAAGGCCTAGTCCAACTGGTTGATAAGGTCGGTGGGATAACGGTAAACAATCCATTTGATTTCGATATTTCGATTGAAGAAAACGAACCAGAATATACAGCTAAAATTCCACCTGGTCGTCAAGAAATTGACGGAGAACAAGCGTTAGTATACTCACGGATGCGTTATCAAGATCCAGAAGGAGACTATGGTCGTCAAAAACGTCAACGAGAAGTCATCGAAAAGATCATCAAGAAAGTATTGACTTTGGATGGTCTGAGCAATTATCAAGGAATTATTGAAGCGGTTAGTGATAATATGCAGACCAATATCTCTTTGGATACGGATAGTTTGATGCAGTTGATGGGGTATCGAGATGCCTTGAAGAACATCCGTATGGAACAGTTGAAAGGTGAAGATGCCACCCTTGCCGATGGCGGTAGTTACCAAATTGTTGATGCAAAACACCTGTTGAAGATGCAGAATATACTGCGTAAAAGTTTGGGTTTATCACCTTTAAGCAAGCTCAAAACAAGTGCGGTTCTATTAGATGGAGACGAAGCTGCGGGGACAGTTTCATCAGAAAGTGGTGAAGCTCCAGTAGAATCGAGCCAGGATACAGGTGGAGGATATTATGAACCTTCCTATGTTCCAGAAACTACTGTAAGCTCAGAAGTGGTTCCACAATACCAACCTACCACTCCTTCTGCGGATACAACGGTAGCTGGTGCTGGAGGAAACTAAATCATTTCTCTTCTAAAAATAAAAAGGTTTTGAGACGACTGTCTCAAAACCTTTTTTGCTTATTCGTGATTAGATTTCTCAGACCAAATAGTTTGGATTTGTTCTACAGAAGCGTTGGCTTGCTGAGAGAAGATCCTTGCTTTATAGGAGAAGTCTTCCAGTAATTGATTTAAAAGAACTCTTTGCTCTTGGATGATTTCAATATTTTTTTTGATGTTAGAAAGGTTTGATTGGATTCCTTCGGTTAGTTGTTTGGTTTCACTGAATTCATTTTTCAGAGGTTCGCGATTTTTAACAAGTTGATAGCTGATGGTTGCTCCAGTCGCAAACCAAAATAGATCTCTTAATTTCATAGTAAGCTCCTTTTTAATGGTTTGAGATATCCTTGGCTAATTGGGCAAGGTGATCAAAATCGGGTTCGTGGGCGATGAAATCAATCTTTAAGTCGTCATCTTGAGAGTAGCGTGGAAGAATATGGACATGAGTATGGAAGACAGATTGTCCTGCGATTTCTTCCATATTACTAATGATATTCATCCCTTGAGGTTGCGTAGCACTTTCCACTTTTTTGGTGACTGTTGAAACGACGTTAAAGAGATCAGCCGTTTCATCTGGTGTCATTTCCAACAGATTGCGGGCATGTTTTTTTGGAATCACAAGGGTATGGCCTGGAGTGACCTGAGAGATATCTAAAAAAGCAAGAAAATGGTCATCTTCGTAGACCTTAGAAGCAGGAATGTCTCCAGAAACAATCTTACAAAAAATACAATCCGAAACCATAAATATACCTCAATTTAGCTAGATTTTGTTATAATATAAGAACATTATACCAGAAAGCAAAGAAAATATGTTAGAAATAAAAAACCTGACAGGAGGCTATGTCAATATCCCTGTCTTAAAAGATGTTAGTTTTGAGGTTGGCGATGGTCAATTGATTGGATTGATTGGCTTGAATGGAGCAGGAAAGTCAACGACCATTAATGAAATTATAGGTCTCCTGCGTCCCTATGCTGGTGAAATCCGGATTGATGGCTTGACTCTAGTGGCTTCTCCAAGTGCTTATCGCAAAAAAATTGGTTATATCCCAGAAACCCCTAGCCTTTATGAAGAATTAACTTTACGTGAGCATATTGAGACAGTAGCTATGGCCTATGATTTGGATCAAGAAGCTGTTTTTGCGCGTGTGACTCCTCTCCTGAAGCAATTTCGACTAGAGGAAAAATTGGATTGGTTTCCTGTCCATTTTTCTAAGGGGATGAAACAAAAGGTCATGATCATTTGTGCCTTTGCTGTTGATCCAAGTTTGTTTATTGTGGATGAGCCCTTTTTAGGCTTAGATCCAGTTGCAATCTCAGATTTAATTCAACTATTGAATGCAGAGAAAGAAAAAGGAAAATCTATTTTAATGAGTACCCATGTTCTGGATTCTGCTGAAAAAATGTGTGATGCCTTTGTCATCCTCCATAAGGGACAGGTCCGTGCTCAGGGGACTTTAGAGGATTTGCGGACAGAATTTGGAATGGCAGATGCAGATTTGAATGAGATTTACCTTGCACTAACAAAAGAGGCTGACCGATGATTGAAGTTTTACAAAAGAGGAAGACGACCTTTCGCAATCAGTGCTTAAAATATTCTCGCTATGTGTTTAATGATCACTTTGTCCTCTTTCTCCTGATTTTTCTAGGCTTTTTAGCGGTTCAGTACAGTCAATTTTTGCGCTCCCTACCAGAAGATAAGAGCCTTCTCCTCCTTGTACTTGCCCTTGCTCCTTTGCTCCTGCTTCCAATTGGTTCCATCGCAACCTATTTTGAGAAGCCAGACATGATTTTCCTTCTGGCAAAAGAAGAGCAATTGAAAGGCTATTTGAACCAACAGATCTTACGAGCGACTATTTTCTGGGGAATTGTACAAACCCTTGTGCTTGTTCTATTTGTCCCTTTGGCTTTGGCTTTAGGACTGTCTCTTACCATTGTAGTGGTTTATTTGGCTATTCTCTTCTTGTTGAAGGTTCTTGTTTTTCAAGGGAAGGGGAAAAGATTCTATAACCAGGCGGGTCTTGATTGGAAGCGAATCGTAGAGCTAGAAAACCAGAGAAAGCAAAGTATTCTAAGATTTTTCGCCCTTTTTACCACAGTAAAAGGAATGACGAATAGCGTGAAACGGCGGGCCTACTTAGACAGACTAACAAGCATGGTTCCGAAAGTCAGTTCCAAGACTTGGAACAACCTATATCTCCGTTCTTATCTCAGAAATGGAGATCTGTTTTCCATGAGCCTGCGTCTATTAGGACTAGCAATCGCTGTCTTTGTCTTCATCCCGCAAACGCTAGTAGCAGTAGCCGTCGCGGGCCTCTTGAATTATTTACTTGTTTTTCAATTGCTCGGACTCTACAAGGCCTTTGACTATCAGTATTTAACGCGACTCTTCCCCTTGGAAATCAGTGCTAAAACACGAGGGCTTCTTCAAACAGTTCAATCGGTGACTTTGTTTGTGGTTCTTGTCGAGGGAGGACTGGGATTACTGGTCTTTGAAGAGAAAATTCTCGTCCTGGCCTTGCTAGCTTTCACAGCCTTTTTAGCCTATGGTTATGCACCTTTCAAGGTGAGACGATTAGTTGACGAAACGCTTTAAAATTAGTAAAATAGATGGGAAACTTTTTACGGAGGAAGAGATGGACTCGAACGAAAAAGAGCTAACGTTAACCCCAATTGCTGGTAAAAGCGGAAAAGCCTTTATGGGGACTTATCCGGATGGGGGGAAAGTATTTGTCAAAATGAATACGACTCCAATATTAGCAGGGTTAGCTAAAGAACAAATTGCTCCACAACTCTTATGGAGCCGACGCTTACCTGACGGAAATGTGATGAGCGCACAAGAATGGTTAAATGGAGAAATTTTAACTCCAAATGGGATGGGAAAAAAGCAAGTGGTTCATATCCTGACTCGTTTGCACCGTTCACGCCCCTTGATGACGCAATTGAGAAAGTTGGGCTACACAGCTGAGTCGCCATTGGATTTATTGAATTCTTTGAGCAGTCAGTTGCCAATTGCTTTGCGTCAAAACAATTATTTGCAATCTGTATTAAAGAGTTTACGACAGACTGTTCCAGCTTTTCGAGAAGATTATGCAACCATTGTCCACGGAGATGTCCGTCACAGTAACTGGATTGAAACGGATAGTGGATTTATCTACTTGGTAGATTGGGATTCTGTCCGCTTAACAGATCGGATGATGGATGTGGCTCATGTTTTAAGTCACTACATTCCAGATTCCCAGTGGCAGGATTGGTTGGTCTATTACGGCTATAAGTACAATGAAACTGTATTTGGTAAATTGTACTGGTTTGGTCAATACTCTTTCCTTTGTCAGATTGTAAAATACTATGAAAACAATGATTTAGAGAATGTGAACCGGGAAATTTATGCCTTGCGTAATTTCCGGTCAAAATATGGGAAGGAAGCATGAGAGTTAGAAACCGTAAAGGTGCAACCGAATTATTAGAAGCCAATCCGCAATATGTCATTTTGAAGCCAGAAGAAGCCAAAGGGAAGTGGCATGAGATTTTTGGAAATGACCATCCTATTCATATTGAAGTGGGAAGTGGTAAAGGTGCCTTTATCACTGGAATGGCAAAACAAAATCCAGACATTAACTATATCGGGATTGATATTCAAAAATCAGTATTAAGTTATGCTTTGGATAAGGTGTTAGAAGCTAACGTTCCCAATATCAAGTTGCTTTGGGTAGACGGGGATAGCTTGACCAATTACTTTGAAGACGGTGAGATTGATCAATTGTATCTCAATTTTTCAGATCCTTGGCCGAAGAAACGCCATGAAAAACGTCGTCTAACCTACAAGAGTTTCTTAGATACCTTCAAACAGATTTTGCCAGAGTATGGGGAGATTCATTTTAAGACGGACAATCGAGGACTCTTTGAATATAGTTTGGTGAGTTTTTCTCAGTATGGAATGACCTTGAAGGGTGTCTGGCTAGATCTTCATGCTAGTGATTTTGAGGGAAATGTCATGACCGAATATGAAAAGAAATTCTCAAGTAAGGGTCAGGTCATTTATCGGGTTGAAGCACAATTTTAAAGTCTAGTTAAGGATTGACGTCTCCTGAAAAGGAGGCGTTTTTCTTTTGGATAAAAGCTGGATGAATGAGGAAGGCGAAATTCTTGCATTTTGACGGAACTTGTGCTAGAATGTTTAAAACGAATAGAAAAGGAGAGGCGAAGACATATCTTCGCCTCTTGTCTGTGAGGAGGTGTTGTCCTATCGCAACAATTGTTGAATTAGTAACAGAAATTCTTCAACCAGCCATCCAAGCTCCATTTGAATTGGTGGATGTGGAATATGGAAAAATGGGAGGAGATTATGTTCTAAGTATCTTTGTTGATAAGCCAGGTGGTATTACCCTGAATGATACAGCAGATTTAACAGAAGTGATTAGTCCTCTGTTGGATCAGATTCAACCAGATCCATTCCCAGAACAGTACTTCCTAGAAGTGACGAGTCCTGGTTTGGAGCGTCCCTTAAAAACCAAAGATGCAGTGGAAAAAGCTCTGGGTCAATATATCCATGTCAGCTTGTACAAGGCAGTTGACAAACAAAAGGTCATTGAAGGAACACTCCTTAAGTTCGAAGATGACCAATTGACCATGGAATACATGGACAAAACCAGAAAGAAAACCATTGAAATCCCCTATAGTCTTGTCTCAAAAGCAAGACTAGCTGTCAAATTATAGCAGAAAAGAAAGGAAGGCTCTTAGTAGCCTAAGAGCAAGAAAAGAATGAGTAAAGAAATGCTAGATGCTTTTCGCATCTTGGAAGAAGACAAAGGAATCAAAAAAGAAGATATCATTGAAGCTGTCACAGAATCATTGCGTTCGGCTTATCGGAGACGGTATGGTCAAGCAGAAAGTGCGGCTATCGAATTTAATGAAAAGACTGGTGACTTCCGCGTTTATACTGTTCGTGAAGTAGTGGATGAAGTATTTGATAGCCGGTTAGAAATTAGTTTGAAAGATGCTCTTGCGATTAGCTCTGCCTATGAATTGGGAGACAAAATCAAATTTGAAGAAGCACCTGCTGAGTTTGGTCGTGTCGCAGCTCAATCTGCCAAACAAACCATCATGGAAAAAATGCGCAAGCAAACTCGTGCGATTACCTATAACACTTATAAAGAACATGAAAATGAAATTATGAGTGGAACGGTTGAGCGTTTTGATAATCGATTTATCTATGTGAATTTAGGGTCTATCGAAGCTCAATTGTCTAAACAAGACCAAATCCCGGGTGAAGTCTTCCAATCTCATGATCGCATCGAAGTCTTTGTCTACAAAGTAGAAGACAATCCTCGTGGGGTCAACGTTTTCGTAAGTCGTAGCCATCCAGAAATGATCAAACGTTTGATGGAACAAGAAATCCCTGAAGTCTATGATGGAACCGTTGAAATCATGAGCGTGGCACGTGAAGCTGGAGACCGGACTAAGGTTGCTGTTCGTAGCCATAATCCAAACGTAGATGCGATTGGAACCATCGTTGGTCGTGGTGGATCGAACATCAAAAAGATTACTAGCAAGTTCCACCCAGCTCGTTATGATCAGAAATTGGATCGTATGGTCCCAACAGAAGAAAATATTGATGTCATTGAGTGGGTACCAGATCCAGCAGAATTTATCTACAATGCCATCGCGCCTGCTGAGGTCGATCAAGTCATCTTTGACGAAGAAGACAGCAAGCATGCCCTTGTGGTAGTACCAGATAGCAAACTATCTCTTGCGATCGGTCGTCGTGGTCAAAACGTGCGCTTGGCGGCTCACTTAACTGGCTACCGGATTGATATCAAATCAGCTAGTGAGTACGAAGAAATGGAAGCAAGTCAAGAACCTGCTTTTGAAGAAGTAGAAAGTGATTTGAATTCTGTAGACGAATAGGGAGGGAATCATGGTAAAGACAAGAAAAATCCCTTTACGCAAGTCTGTCGTTTCAAATGAGGTTATCGATAAACGAGATCTCTTGCGAATCGTAAAAAATAAAGAAGGTCAAGTTTTTATCGATCCAACTGGGAAAGCAAATGGTCGTGGTGCTTATATTAAGCTCGATAACGAGGAAGCACTTCAAGCCAAGAAGAAGAAAGTCTTCAATCGCAGCTTTAGCATGGAAGTGGATGAAGCTTTCTACGACGAATTGATTGCTTATGTGGATCATAAGGTGAAAAGAAGAGAGTTAGGCCTTGAATAAGCAAAAAGTCAGTAATTTATTGGGATTGGCTCAGCGAGCAGGGAAAATCATCTCTGGAGAAGAGTTGGTCATCAAGTCTGTTCAAGAAGGAAAGGCTCGTTTGGTCTTTCTAGCAGATGATGCAGCTCCCAATCTTACCAAAAAAATCACAGATAAATGCCACTATTATGGCATTCCGGTATTAACCGTGTTTTCAACACTAGAATTAAGTACTGCCATTGGTCGCTCACGAAAGGTAGCGGCCGTGACAGATGCTGGATTTTCAAAGAAAATGAGGTCTCTTATGGAATAGAAGAGGAGGACAGCAATTGTCTAAGAAAAGATTGTATGAGATTGCCAAAGAACTAGGCAAGGAAAGTAAAGAAGTCGTCACACGGGCAAAAGAATTAGGGTTGGAGGTAAAGAGTCACGCTTCTAGTATCGAAGGTGAAGCGGTTGAGCGTTTGGTCAATAGTTTTGCATCAAAGGCGCCCCAAACTCCTAAAGTGACGGAAGAAAAACAAGTAAAAGCTGCACCGGTTGCAAAAGAACCTGTTGCAAACCAACCAGAAAAGAAAACGGAAACAGTGGCAACACCTGTTGTGAAGCCAAAGAGTCGTAATTTCAAGGCGGAACGCGAAGCCCGTGCGAAAGAGCAGGCGGAACGTCGTCAGCAACAAGGAAATCGACCTAAGAAACAACAAAACGACCGTCGGGATGGGGATCGTTTCCAAAATCGTAATGAGCGAAAAAATCAAGGAAATGACCGCCGGAACCAAGGGAATGATCGTCGCCGTGACCAAGCTGGCAACGGTCAAGGACGTCCAAATCCTGTAAATGGCGCACCGAAGATTGACTTCAAAGCCCGTGCAGCAGCATTAAAGGCAGAGCAAAATGCAGAATATGCACGTGGTAGTGAAGAACGCTACAAGCAAAACCAGGCAGCCAAGGTAGAGCAAGACCGTCAACAACGTCGTAAGCGCGAAGAGGCAGTTACGACTGAAGTTGTTGCTCCACAACCAAAGGCAGAAGCAGTGAAGGCAACTCCGGTAGCGGCTCCAAGTCCTGCAGCAGTTGATACACGTCGGAAAAAGCAAGCTAGACCAGACAAAAAACGTGAAGATTTTGATCGCGAAGAAGATGGTCCAAGAAAACAACAAAAGAATCGAAGTAGTCAAAACCAAGTGAGAAATCAAAGAAATAGTAACTGGAACAACAACAAAAAGAATAAAAAAGGAAAGAATAACCGCAATGAAGCTCCAAAACCAGTAACAGAGCGTAAATTCCATGAGTTGCCAAGTGAACTTGAGTACACAGATGGAATGACGGTTGCGGAAATCGCAAAACGGATTAAGCGTGAGCCTGCGGAAATCGTTAAGAAACTCTTCATGATGGGAGTGATGGCGACACAAAACCAATCCTTAGATGGCGATACCATTGAACTGCTGTTAGTGGATTATGGAATTGAAGCCAAGAAAAAGGTTGAAGTGGACAATGCGGATATCGAACGTTTCTTCGTCGAAGATGGCTATTTGAATCCAGATGAATTGGTAGAGCGTCCACCAGTTGTCACCATCATGGGACACGTTGACCATGGTAAAACAACCCTTTTGGATACCCTTCGTAATTCACGTGTAGCAACAGGTGAAGCGGGAGGAATCACCCAGCATATCGGTGCTTACCAAATCGTGGAAAATGGCAAGAAGATTACCTTCTTGGATACACCTGGACACGCGGCCTTTACTTCTATGCGGGCGCGTGGTGCCTCTGTTACGGATATTACCATCTTGGTTGTAGCAGCAGATGACGGGGTGATGCCACAGACCATCGAAGCCATCAACCATTCAAAAGCAGCGAACGTTCCAATCATCGTAGCTATTAACAAGATTGATAAACCAGGTGCCAACCCAGAACGTGTGATCGGTGAATTGGCAGAGCATGGAGTTATGTCAACAGCTTGGGGTGGAGATTCTGAGTTTGTAGAAATTTCTGCCAAGTTCAACCAAAATATCGATGAACTTTTGGAAACGGTCCTTCTTGTGGCTGAAATCCAAGAACTCAAGGCAGATCCAACTGTTCGTGCCATCGGTACGGTTATCGAAGCGCGTTTGGATAAAGGTAAAGGTGCGGTTGCAACCCTTCTGGTTCAACAAGGTACCTTGAATGTCCAAGACCCAATCGTTGTTGGTAATACTTTCGGACGTGTCCGTGCCATGACCAATGACCTTGGCCGTCGTGTGAAAGCAGCTGGACCATCTACTCCAGTTTCTATCACTGGTTTGAATGAAGCACCAATGGCGGGTGACCATTTTGCGGTTTATGAAGATGAAAAATCTGCGCGTGCAGCCGGTGAAGAACGTGCGAAACGTGCGCTGATGAAACAACGTCAAGCAACCAACCGTGTCAGCCTTGAAAACCTCTTTGATACTTTGAAGGCTGGTGAAGTGAAATCTGTTAATGTCATTATCAAGGCTGATGTACAAGGTTCGGTTGAAGCCCTTGCTGCTTCCCTTCAAAAGATTGAAGTAGAAGGTGTCAAGGTTACCATCGTTCACTCAGCGGTTGGTGCTATCAACGAATCAGACGTTACCCTCGCAGAAGCTTCAAATGCCTTCATCATTGGATTTAACGTCCGCCCTACTCCTCAAGCGCGTCAGCAAGCTGAAGCTGATGAGGTAGAAATCCGTCTTCACTCAATCATCTACAAAGTGATTGAAGAAATGGAAGATGCCATGAAGGGAATGTTGGATCCTGAGTTTGAAGAGAAAGTCATCGGGGAAGCGGTTATTCGTGAAACCTTCAAAGTCTCTAAAGTGGGTACCATTGGTGGATTTATGGTCCTCAGTGGTAAGGTCACTCGTGATTCCAAAGTCCGTGTCATTCGTGACGGTGTCGTGATTTATGATGGCGCTCTTGCTAGCTTGAAACATTATAAAGATGATGTCAAAGAAGTAACCAACGGTCGCGAAGGTGGATTGATGATCGAAGGCTACAATGATATCAAGACGGATGATACCATCGAAGCTTACATCATGGAAGAAATTAAAAAATAAACTGTTAACTAGGAAAGAAGAGAAGCATTCTCCCATTTCCTAGTTTTAAAGACAGATCAGAAAGGAGTTCCTATGGCAAGTCATTTTCGGACAGACCGAGTAGGGATGGAAATCAAGCGTGAAGTCAACGAAATTTTGCAAAAAAAAGTTCGTGACCCACGTGTTCAAGGTGTCACCATTACGGATGTTCAGATGCTAGGCGATTTGTCTATGGCTAAGGTCTACTATTCGATTATGAGTGACCTGGCTTCAGATAATCAGAAGGCTCAGACAGGGCTTGAAAAAGCAACAGGAACCATCAAGCGCGAATTAGGTCGGAATTTAAAATTATATAAGATTCCGGATTTAACCTTTGTCAAAGATGAATCCATTGAATATGGAAACAAAATTGATCAAATGTTACGAGAGCTTGATAAAAAATAATGAACAAAACGATAGATTTTGTAGAGTCTATCGTTTTTTTAGGACAAAATTCAGAAGAAATTTCAAAAAAAAACTTGTGTCCAAGTGGTGGATGTTTTAAAATAGAGTGAGTAAACTTTTATCGAATGATGATGGAGGAAAGAAATGTCCATTGATTGGCAGAACATTTTATTTAACTTCTTAGGTGGCTTGGGTCTCTTTCTCTATAGTATTAAAACCATGGGAGAAGGCTTGCAACAGGCTGCAGGGGATCGCCTTCGATACTATATTGATAAATATACGAGTAATCCCTTTCTAGGGGTTCTAGTAGGGATTGGGATGACTGCTTTGATTCAGTCTAGTTCAGGGGTTACAGTGATTACGGTCGGTCTGGTGAGTGCTGGACTTCTAACCCTCCGTCAAGCTATTGGTATTGTTATGGGGGCCAATATTGGAACTACTGTTACCTCCTTTATCATTGGTTTTAAATTAGGAGACTACGCCTTGCCTATGCTTTTTATCGGAGCGATTTGTCTCTTCTTTACCAAAAATCGTTTGGTTAATAATGTTGGACGAATCGTTTTTGGTGTCGGTGGTATCTTCTTTGCCCTCAACTTGATGAGTGGGGCTATGGAACCTCTTAAAGATTTGCAAGTTTTTCGTGACTACATGGTGGAGTTGAGTAAAAGTCCTATCTTGGGTGTCTTTGTCGGATCAGGATTAACTCTTTTGATTCAGGCTTCCTCTGCAACCATTGGTATCTTACAAAATCTCTATGCTAGTCATTTGATTGACCTTAAAGGGGCTCTCCCAGTTCTCTTTGGTGATAATATCGGAACGACCATTACAGCCATCATTGCTTCCTTGGGAGCAAATATTGCGGCCAAACGTGTGGCGGGTGCCCATGTAGCCTTTAATGTTATCGGAACCATTATCTGTCTTGTCTTCCTTGTTCCGTTTACATCTTTGATTCAATGGTTTGAAACGACTCTTCATTTGTCTCCCGAGATGACCATAGCCTTTGCTCACGGGACCTTTAATATTACCAATACCATCATCCAGTTCCCCTTCATTGGAGCTTTGGCTTACTTTGTGACGAAATTGATTCCTGGTGAGGATGAAGTGGTCAAATACGAACCACTTTACTTGGATGAAAATCTGATTACCCAAGCTCCTTCGATTGCTTTAGGAAATGCCAAAAAAGAACTATTGCATTTAGGAACCTATGCTGAAAAGAGTTTCGACTTGGCCTATCGCTACATTGTAAATCAAGAAGAAAAGCTAGCTGAAAAAGGCCATAAAACAGAAGAAGCCATTAATACCATCGATGATCAGTTGACCAAATACTTGATCCGCTTGTCTAGTGAAGCTCTGAGTCCAAAAGAAAGTGAATCCTTGACTAATATTTTGGATTCTTCTCGAGATTTAGAGCGGATTGGAGACCACGCGGAATCCTTAATCAACCTGACGGACTACCTCATTCGGAAGAAAGTTGTGTTTTCTGATAATGCCTTGGCTGAATTAGAAGATATCTACCAACAAACTGCTACTTTTGTTAAAGATGCACTTAGAAGTGTAGAAGAGGATAACCAAGAGTTGGCAGCAGAGTTGGAACAGCGCCATCAGGCAATTGAAAAGCTCGAAAAGAAATTGCGGAAGACCCATATTTCTCGTCTAAACAAGGGCGAGTGTACACCTCAAGCAGGTGTCAACTTTATTGATATGATCTCTCACTATACACGTGTTGCAGACCATGCCATGAATTTAGCAGAGAAGGTGCAATTGGAGCAGATCTAAAAAAGCAAAAAATCCAGTTCTTTGAAACTGGATTTTTTATCTCATTTATAAAGAATATTAATATATTTAAATAAAATAGGTCTAGACCATTTACAAATACAGCACAAAGGATTATAATGTGTATGAATATATCGGTAGAAAAAGAAAGGAAATCACCATGACAACCTATATACAAGCAGATCAATTCTTTTATCCCCATGGAATTCGTAAGGGGGGATATCTAGAAATTGTCGATGGCAAATTCGGAAAACATGTGGATCAGCTACCAGAGGGAGCTAGCGTTTTGGACTATACTGGCTATAGTATTGCTCCTGGATTGGTCGATACGCACATCCATGGATTTGGTGGAGTTGATGTTATGGACAACAACATTGAAGGAACCCTTCATACTATGAGTGAGGGGCTCTTGAGCACAGGGGTTACTAGCTTTTTGCCAACAACTTTGACCTCTTCTTATGAGCAATTATTAGCAGTAACTGAAAACATTGGAGCACGATACCAAGAAGCTTCTGGTGCAAAGATCCGTGGGATTTACTTTGAAGGTCCTTACTTTACAGAGAAGTACAAAGGAGCTCAAAATCCAGCCTATATGAAAGATCCTCGGATGGATGAATTCCGTGCATGGCAAAAAGCAGCCAAGGGCTTGCTCAATAAAATTGCCCTTGCTCCTGAGCGGGAAGGTGTAGAAGACTTTGTCCGTACAGTAACAGGAGAAGGGGTGACGGTTGCGCTGGGGCACTCCAATGCAACCTTTGACGAAGCCAAAAAAGCAGTGGATGCTGGGGCTAGTGTCTGGGTGCATGCCTATAACGGAATGCGCGGCTTGACGCACCGTGAACTTGGAATGGTCGGGGCTATGTACCAACTTCCACATACTTATGCTGAGTTAATCTGTGATGGGCATCACGTTGATCCAAAAGCTTGCGATATTCTCCTCAAACAAAAAGGAGTGGAAAATATTGCCTTGATCACCGACTGTATGACAGCTGGTGGCTTGGAAGATGGCGACTACATGTTGGGTGAATTCCCTGTTGTCGTAGAAAATGGAACGGCCCGTTTGAAATCGACAGGAAACTTGGCTGGTTCGATCTTGAAGCTTAAAGATGGATTGAAGAATGTTGTTGAGTGGGGCATTGCTAATCCTCATGAAGCGGTCATGATGGCCAGTCTCAACCCTGCTAAATCTGTCCATATCGATGATGTCTGTGGCCAAATCCGTGAGGGATATGATGCTGACTTCATTGTACTGGATAAAGATTTAGAGTTGGTTGCAACCTTCTTGGATGGCCAAAAACGATTTGAAGCTTAATGGTGAAAAAAGGTTCAAATACGAATCAATTGCTTTTGTTTCCTTTTACCAGTTTTAAAATTGAATTTCTTCCATGAGGCTGGGACAAAAGTCCTAGCCTCTCAATTGTCTTTAGATTGTCGAGCAAGACGCAGTGGTTGAGTGGGCTCTACTACGCTGATTTCATCAGCTTTTACAGCCCTACTCAACTGTGCGGAGGTGGGACGACGAAATCGAATTCTAACGAATTACCGATTTCTGTCCCACTCTCATTTAAATAGGATTCCTTGGCCTAGCCATTTGTCTCATTGCTCTGATACATGGTATAATGAAATTAATTGAATCGCGAGGTAGTTTTATGAATAAGATAAATGTACGTTTTTTGTTGATGGGATTATTTTTCTTTCTCTACGGTATGTTACGCCGTAGTCCCGTCATTCTAGTGGCAGGTAGTGCCTTTTTACTCTATGCCTTTTTTAGTAAATCAATGGTGCAACCTAAGGAAAATATCTTTAAGCCAAAGTTGCGCTTGAATGCAAAGACTTCTAAGTCTGATGAAAAAACAAAGAAAAGTGACGGGAAATAAGATGGAGAGCTACAAACTAAATGACGGACGCCAAATTCCTGTACTAGGTTTTGGTACTTGGAAGGCGAAAGATGGCGAGGAAGCTTATCAAGCAGTAAAAACAGCCTTAGAAGCGGGCTATCGCCATATTGATACGGCAGCCATCTATCAAAATGAAGAAAGCGTCGGAAAGGCTATCCGGGATAGTGGTATTCCAAGAGAAGAGCTTTTTGTAACGACCAAGTTGTGGAATAATCGTCACACCTATGAGGATGCTGACAATGGCCTAGAGGAATCTTTGCACAAATTGGGTCTAGAATATATCGATTTGTATTTAATCCACTGGCCAAATCCTGTGACTCACCGAGAAAATGAGGCCTGGAAAGAACGGAATCGTGAGGTTTGGAGAGCCATGGAAGATATGCAGGCAGTGGGTAAAATTCGCTCTATTGGCGTGAGTAACTTTTTGCCTCATCACCTGGATGCTTTGTTGGAGAGTGCCAAAGTTCTTCCAGCAGTCAATCAGATCCGCTTGGCTCCTGGAGTCTATCAAGAGGAAGTAGTCCGTTATTGCCGTGATAAAGGAATTTTATTGGAGGCTTGGGGTCCATTTGGTCAAGGAGAGCTTTTTCAAAATGAGACAGTTCTTGCATTGGCTAAAAAATATAGTGTAACTCCAGCCCAGCTTCTTTTAGCTTGGAGTTTAGCAGAAGAATTTTTACCTTTGCCTAAATCAGTGACTCCTGAACGCATTGCAAGTAATCTTCAATGCACTACAATCGAATTGGCTCCAGAAGACTGTGAGCTCCTTCGGAAGATCCCAGTAGAAGCGGGAGCGCCAGATCCAGATACCAAAGACTTTTAAGACAGTAAGTTAGTTGATTTATAAAAGACAGTGAGAGTTTGCTCTCGCTGTTTTTTTGTGCAATGAGATAAAAAAACGGATGATTGGTTTTAATTTTCTAATTATTTGAATTATAAAATCACTAAAAACAAACAAAAAACACCTAATTAAAGATATCATGCGGAAATATTACAATTTGATAACAAAGTTAATGTTGAGTGAATTTTCTGAAAAATTAGGAGTATAATAAGAATAATTTAGTATATAGGGGGAATCTTATGAGTAAACAGCGTTTCTCATTGAGAAAATATAAATTTGGTGTTGCATCGGTGCTGTTAGGGTCGGTCCTTGTCTTTGGAGCAGGAAATGTAAGTGCGGATGAAACAAAACAACCAGAGACTGCAGTAATTGCATCTGCAGAAGCAAATCCAGCGTTGCCAAGCGAGTCTGCTTCTCCTGTAAGTGATCAAGCAAATGAGCAGACTAGAGACTCAGTAGTTGAAAATGGTAAAGTTGTTGACGAGCCAGCCTCTTCAGAAAAAGGGGCAACAAGTCCATCTGTCGAATCAGGTAGCCAAGTAGTTGCCCAGGAAGCAAAAACAGAGGATAAAGCTACTGAAAAGCAAGTAGAAGCTGTAACTAAAATTGAGGCTAAACCTGCAGAAAAAGCAAGTGAGGGACAGGAAAAAACAGAAGTTAAACCCTCTTCAACAGAGGAGAAGGCTGAGGCTAACCCTGCAACAGAAGCAAGAGCTGAAAAGAAAGCTGAAGACAAACCATTCAGTATCAGCAGCAATACGATTATTAATGTGCCTCAAACTTGGGAAAAAGGCTACAAGGGTGAAGGGACTGTTGTTGCAGTCATTGACTCTGGTTTAGATGTCTACCATGAAGTATTGCGGATTTCAGACCCGACAAAAGGGAAGTTCAAAAATCAAACAGAATTAGAAGCTGCAAAAAAAGCAGCGGGAATTGATTACGGAAAATGGTACAACGATAAGGTCGTCTTTGCTTATGATTATATGGATGGAGATGACAATATCAAAGAAAAAGACCATGATTCACATGGTATGCACGTAACAGGGATTGCGACTGGGAACCCTGACAAAAAAGCTGGGGATGGCAACTATGTATACGGAGTTGCTCCAGAAGCCCAAGTGATGTTTATGCGTGTTTTCTCTGATCGTAGTGGATCAACCAGTGATGTTGTCTATGTGAAAGCGATTGATGACGCAGTTGCATTGGGAGCGGACGTCATCAACATGAGTTTGGGATCTGTGACAGGTTCTACTGTGAATGCTAGTCCCGCTGTCCGGGAAGCTATCCAACGAGCACGCGCAAAAGGGGTTAGCGTCATTATCGCGGCAGGAAATAGCAATACCTATGGATACGGTTATGACAATCCAAGTGCTGAAAACCCTGATTACGGTGTCGTGGGGAGTCCTTCAACCGTAGAAGAGTCTATTTCAGTTGCATCCGTAAATGATTCGGTTGTAACAGAAGAAGTCTTTACAGTTCGAGGCTTGGAAGACAATGCCGACTTGGATAAAGGAAAATTCACCTATACAGCAGCTGAAACAGATGCCAATTTCGAAAATGGGAAAGAATATGATTATGTAGATGCTGGTTTGGGGCGTGAGAGTGATTTAGACAGTCTCGATTTGACTGGTAAAGTTGCCCTTATCAAACGTGGCGAAATCACCTTCTCAGATAAGGTCGCTAATGTCTATAAAAAAGGAGCAATTGGAGCCCTTATTTACAACAGTGTCGAAGGCGCGAATGTCAAAATGGGCCTCGAAGGGGATGCGAGAAAGATCCCTGCTGTTTTCATTTCTAAGCGCTATGGAGAAGCGATTAAAGGTAAAGACTACAAGCTTGTCTTTGATGGTAGCTTAGACAATCGTCCAAACCCTGATGCAGATAAGATGTCAGATTTCTCCAGTTGGGGAGTCTCAACAGATGGCCAATTAAAACCGGATGTCACAGCACCTGGTGGGTCGATCTTTTCATCTCTAAATGACAATAGCTATGGTAGTATGAGCGGAACCAGTATGGCCTCCCCTCATGTAGCTGGGGTATCGGCTTTGGTGAAGGAATACCTCCAAGCTCATCATCCAGAACTTTCGCCAGAGGAGCTATCTGCAACAGTCAAAGCCTTAATCATGTCAACCGCAAAACCGCACCTCAACAAAGAAACGGGTGCTTACACTTCGGTACGTCAACAAGGGGCGGGGATTGTGGATACTGCTGCAGCGGTTTCAACAGACCTATATGTAACGAATGAAGATGCTTACCCAAGCGTAACTCTTGGCAATGTCGAGGATCGGTTTAGTTTTGATGTGACCGTTCATAATATTTCTGATACTGACAGAGAGTTGAAGATGATTGTGAATACCACTACCGACGATGTAAAAGATGATCGCTTTACCTTGAAGCCTCGGAAATTAACAGAGACGGTATGGCCAAATGTAACTGTAAAAGCCCATAGTAGTCAGACAGTGACAGTGACTGTCGATGCGTCTAAGTTTGCAGAGGAATTGACTAAATTGATGCCGAACGGTTACTTCCTAGAAGGATTTGTTCGCTTTGTGGATCCAGCAGATGACGGCGATGTGGTTAGCATTCCATTTATGGGCTTCCGTGGTTCTTTCCAAAATATCCCTGCGGTTGAAAAACCAATCTACAATTTGGTAAGAGAAGGGAAATCAGGATTCTACTATGATGTTCCAGAAACCAAACATGTGCCATCAAAGACGAATGTAACATCCTTAGTCTCTAACGCTAACGACGTGCTCTATTCGACTGCTAAGAAGGAAACAGCAGAACGAAGCCCAATCGTTCTTGGGACAGTAGAAACTTCAGAAGGTTTGAATGTCCTCCATTTAGATGCGGATGGCAATGTACGTCTGGCTATTTCTCCAGATGGAGATGGAAACAAAGATTACGTGCAGTACCGTGCTGTAGTCTTGCGAAACCTAAAAAATATGAAAGCAGCTGTCTACAAGGCAGATGATCAAGCATTTGCTCAGCCAGTTTGGACAAGTACAGGAGCTTTCTCTGCTCGTAAGAATTATTTTGACGGACGTGGGAAACGATCTTATCTAGTCGACAACACGGCTTGGGAAGGAACTAATGCCAAGGGTGAAAAGGTGGCGGATGGTCACTATATCTATGAGGTTCGTTATACGCCAGCAGTTCCAGGAGCAGAGGAGCAAGTTGTTCGCTTTAACCTCCAAATTGATACCCAAAAACCAGTCTTGACTTCAGGTTACACGACCAAGAAGGATGGGGTAGAAACCTTCTATGCTCGTAAAACAAAAGATGTTGGCAATGGTGGAATCTTACGAGAGCAAGTCTTCTATGTCAAGACCTTTGATGAAGAGGGGACCCTAGTTAAGGAGGGGAAAGACGCCCTAGGGAAGACTAGCCGTTTTGAAAACCGTGTCTATTTAACGGCAAATGAAGATGGAGGCTATACTCTTCCAGAAGGAATCAGTAAAGACTTACTTTACTATGTGGTTGAAGATTACGCTGGAAACCGCGACTTTGCCTCTCTTGCTGATTTTGCTGCTACTGAGGATAGTGGCCGAATTAAGGTATCAGTCCTAGATGCCGATACACATCAAGAATTAGATACTGATTTTGTCTACCGTATCAAAGATGAACAAGGGCAGTATGTCAACTTAGATAAAGGGAAAGAAATCAATTTCCTTAAGTTTGGTAGCTATGTTGCAGAACTCTTTGCCTATGACAAATCAGATCTGAAACTCGTCAGCGAACGAACTCAGAAATTTGAAATCACTGCAGAGGATAGCTTTAAGACCATCGAATTCTTGGCCAAAGAGATTGTCACTGCTCCTTTGAGCCTGGTCTTTGATCAAGCAGTACCTAGAACAACACCAGTTGTCTTGAAGAATCAAGCTGGTGAAACCTTTGTTCTTCCAGTTCAACGCTATGGCAAGAATGCTTTTGGGAAAGATGTCCCAGTTGGAACTTATACGATTTCAGTCAGTCTACCAACAGGCTATGAGTTGTTTGAGGATGCACCGACTGTGACCGTTCTGGCGGATCAAAACAACCTCGCAAAACTTTCTGTTGTCATTAAGACCCAATTGTTGCAATTGCTGGCTCAACAAGCTAACTTGACCAGCACTCCTCAGTACTTTAATGCAACAAGTGAAAAACGTTTAGCTTATGATGCAGCATACCAAGAAGCTCAGAAAGCTCTTGCGACTAAGTTATCACAAGCAGAAGTTGACCAAATCTTTTCAAATCTTGGATTGGTAACCAGTCAATTAGATGGGAAAGAGTCTGATTTCACAGCGCTAAAATCAGCTATTGCTGCCTATGATGCGACTTCAAAAACAGGCCGTTATGCGAACGCTAAGGATTCTGCTCGACGTGCCTTTGATCAAAGCTTTAAGGAGTTGGCTCTCTTGCTCGTCCGCGAAGGTGTGACACAAGAGCAAATCAACCAAGCGCTTGCGAACTACCAGGCGGCTGATCAACAATTAACTGGCAAAACAACCGATTTCTCAAGTCTTAAGAAATTGATTGCAGCAGAACTCCAGTTCCAAGCTAAGAACGCTAAGTTTATCTATGCAGCAGATAAGGTGAAGGTGAATTACCTTCAAGCCTTTATCCGCGCTCAAGCAGTACTGGCTAATCCTGGTGCTAGTCAACAGGAAGTCAAGGCGGCCTTAGCAGAGGTTAAAGCTGCTAAGAAAAAATTAAATGGGAAAAAACCAAAGGTTGCAAAACGCCCATAACCTTACCCTTTCTTTGAAAGGAATTTCTACAAGTCTGAAACAACAGTTTCGGACTTGTTTTTTGTTTACACTCGAATAGAAATCTGCTATAATACTAGTCAAGAAAGAAAGGCTTATGGCGTTTTTTTAGCGAGCTTGGGACAGTGAAAGCCAAGTGGAACAAGATAGGCAAGTGGCGCTTTCTCTCAGTAGATAGCTGAGTACAGTAGAATAAAATGAAGTAATAAATTAGGGTGGAACCGCGTTTCTGACGCCCCTAGGTCACTTGACTTAGGGGGAAAGACACGGTTCTTTTTGTATTCTAGGTCGCAATAAATTATAGAAAATGGAGTAAATAATGTCTAAAAAACTAACCTTTCACTGCGTCAGTGGCAGAGACCTCCTTTCAGTCGGGCTGTCCCACGCTCAGCACTAGGGTGCCTGAGCTAGACGCAGTACTAACTCGTCTTGCCTCGTATGATCGACGAGGCAGACTCGTGTCGCAAGAAATTATAGAAAATGGAGTAAAACATGTCTAAAAAATTGACTTTTCAAGAGATTATTTTGACTTTGCAACAATACTGGAATGACCAGGGTTGTATGCTCATGCAGGCTTATGATAATGAAAAGGGTGCGGGTACGATGAGTCCTTACACCTTCCTTCGCGCCATTGGTCCGGAACCATGGAATGCGGCTTATGTAGAGCCATCTCGTCGTCCAGCAGACGGTCGTTACGGGGAAAATCCAAACCGTCTTTACCAACACCACCAATTCCAAGTGGTCATGAAACCATCACCATCAAACATTCAAGAACTTTACCTTGAGTCATTGGAAAAATTGGGTATCAATCCTTTAGAGCATGATATTCGCTTCGTAGAAGATAACTGGGAAAATCCATCAACTGGTTCAGCTGGTCTTGGTTGGGAAGTTTGGCTGGATGGTATGGAAATCACTCAGTTCACTTACTTCCAACAGGTCGGTGGCTTGGCAACAGGTCCTGTTACCGCTGAGGTCACTTATGGTTTGGAACGTTTGGCTTCTTACATCCAGGAAGTAGACTCAGTTTATGATATCGAGTGGGCTCCGGGTGTAAAATATGGAGAAATCTTCCTTCAACCAGAATATGAGCACTCAAAATACAGCTTTGAAGTTTCTGACCAAGATATGCTTCTTGAAAACTTCGAAAAATTTGAAAAAGAGGCCGGACGTGCTTTGGAATTGGGTCTCGTTCACCCAGCCTATGACTACGTTTTGAAATGTTCACATACCTTTAACTTACTTGATGCTCGTGGAGCGGTATCTGTTACAGAACGTGCCGGCTACATTGCCCGCATCCGTAACTTGGCCCGTGTCGTAGCTAAGACCTTCGTCGCAGAACGCAAGAAACTCGGTTACCCACTTCTCGACGAAGCCACACGCGCAAAACTCCTAGCAGAAGAGGAAGAATAAAGAGAGTTACAAGAATGGAAAAAGGGCGAACAGAGTGAGCCCATATGGTACCCTTTAGCAAGTCAAAGACTTGCTAAAGGGATAGGCGCCGCCGTACTGCTAGATGGGGATTTTTGAAACCTTAGGTTCAAAAATTAGTCGGCTAAATCCACTTTGATGAGACTGTTGGAAATCTATGTCAAGGAGATAGAAGATTTCCCTACAGACTCACAAAGTTAGTTAGCGACGTCCTCAGTACTTAAGGTGCCTATCAAAAAGAAGAAGATGCAAAGGAAAAAACATGACAAAAAACTTATTAGTAGAACTAGGACTTGAAGAGTTACCAGCCTACGTTGTCACACCAAGTGAAAAACAATTGGGTGAGAAAATGGCAGCCTTCTTGGATGATAACCGCCTTTCATATGAAAGCATTCAAACCTTCTCAACTCCACGTCGTTTGGCTGTTCGTGTACTTGGTTTGGCTGATCAACAAACCGATTTGACAGAAGATTTTAAAGGACCTTCTAAGAAAATTGCCTTGGATGCTGATGGAAACTTCTCAAAAGCAGCGCAAGGCTTTGTTCGTGGAAAAGGCTTGACTGTAGATGACATCGAATTCCGTGAAGTTAAGGGAGAAGAATACGTTTACGTGACGAAACATGAAGCTGGAAAACCTGCCAAAGAAGTCTTGGCCGGCGTTCCAGAAGTACTTGCTTCATTGACTTTCCCTGTCAGCATGCACTGGGCTAACAACACCTTTGAATACATTCGTCCAGTTCATACCTTGATTGTCCTTTTGGGTGATGAAGCGCTTGATCTCGACTTCTTGGATATCCATTCAGGTCGTGTGAGTCGCGGACACCGTTTCCTTGGACATGAAGTGGAAATTACCAATGCGGATTCGTACGAAGAAGACCTTCGTACCGTTTACGTCATTGCAGACAGCAAAGAACGTGAAAACATGATTCGTGAGCAAATCAAAGCTATTGAAGCAGAACAAGGTGTTCAAGTCCAAATCGAAGAAGGACTTTTGAATGAAGTCTTGAACTTGGTCGAATACCCAACTGCCTTTATGGGAAGTTTCGATACTAAGTATTTGGACGTTCCAGAAGAAGTCTTGGTGACCTCAATGGAAACGCACCAACGTTACTTTGTTGTACGTGACCTTGACGGTAAGCTTAAACCAAACTTCATCTCAGTCCGTAATGGGAATGCTGAGCACTTGGAAAATGTTATCCGAGGAAATGAAAAAGTCTTGGTGGCGCGTCTCGAAGATGGTGAATTCTTCTGGCGTGAAGACCAAAAACTCAAGATTGAAGACCTGGTTGCTAAATTGGCACACGTGACTTTCCATGAAAAAATCGGTTCTCTTTCAGAACACATGGCCCGTGCTGGTGTCATTGCGGCTTCCTTGGCTGAGCAAGCTGGCTTGACTGCTGAAGAAAAAGCAGCTGTAGCTCGTGCAGCAGAAATCTACAAATTTGACCTCTTGACTGGTATGGTTGGAGAGTTTGATGAATTGCAAGGAATCATGGGTGAAAAATACGCCCTCCTTGCTGGTGAAGATGCTGCAGTAGCGACAGCTATCCGTGAGCACTATCTTCCTGATTCAGCAGATGGAGCCCTTCCTGAAACCAAGGTTGGTGCCATCCTTGCTCTTGCGGATAAATTGGATACCCTTCTTTCCTTCTTCTCAGTCGGTTTGATTCCGTCTGGTTCCAATGACCCTTATGCGCTTCGCCGTGCAACACAAGGGATTGTTCGTATCTTGGATGCCTTTGGTTGGAACATCCCGATGGATGAGTTAATCGATAGTCTTTACGGACTTTCATTCGATAGTCTTTCGTATGCCAATCAAGCAGAAGTGCTCAACTTCATCAAGGCGCGTGTAGACAAGATGATGGGACGCACATCTAAAGACATCAAAGAAGCTGTACTTGCTGGTTCAAACTTCGTGGTAGCGGATATGCTTGAAGCGGCTGAAGCTCTTTCAGAAGCTGCTAAGACTGATGGTTATAAGGCAGCTGTTGAGTCACTCTCACGTGCTTTCAACTTGGCAGAAAAAGCAGATGCTTCAGTAGAGGTCGATGCTAGTCTCTTTGAAAATGATCAAGAAAAAGCTCTTGCTAAGGCGATTGAAGAATTAGAATTGACAGGTTCAGCTAGCGACAAATTGGCTCAACTCTTTGCTCTTAGCCCAGTCATCGATGCTTTCTTTGACAATACCATGGTTATGGCAGAAGATGAGGCTGTTAAAAAGAATCGTTTGGCCCTTCTTGCTAGTCTAGTAGCAAAAGCCAATAAAGTCGCAGCCTTTAACCAATTAAATACAAAATAATGACCTGATGACAGGTAGAAAGTAGGTTTTATTATGACACCTGAAAAAATTGCTCGAATCAATGAGCTTGCCAAAAAGAAAAAAGCAGAAGGCTTGACACCAGAAGAAGAGGTAGAACAAGCTAAACTTCGTGAAGAGTATATTGAAGGTTACAGACGCTCCGTCCGTCATCACATTGAAGGTATCAAAGTTGTTGACGAAGAAGGAAATGATGTGACACCAGAAAAACTACGTCAAGTCCAACGGGAAAAAGGCTTGCATGGCCGTAGCCTTGATGATCCCAATTCATAAATAGACAATAGAAAACTCGATCAGATATTGAACTGATCGAGTTTTCTAATTCTATATGGGCTACTCTGACTCCTCATCTCTATTTTTGTAGTTTTTCCATTGATTTTTAAATATCCAAATGGAGACGGCAAGAACAAAGGTAGCTGTCCAAAAAATCCAAGGGACAGGAGTTCGTAGGAAAAAGTAAACTGCAATAAGATCGGCCACTAGCAGGCCAAGGAGAAGGTATTTCTTATCTTTCATAGGGTTATTGTATCACAATTTGTTTCTCTAGGTCTATTGGTTGATAGAATGAGGTTTTTAAAGAATAGGAACTTTTTATCCCGAAACAGTGTGTGGATAGAGGAAAGAATCTCAAGTGCATCCTGGTCAGATTTGTGGTAAAATAGATAGGATATGAGTAAAGAATTTCATCATGTAACGGTCTTGCTCCATGAAACGATTGATATGCTGGATATAAAGCCAGATGGAATCTATGTGGATGCCACATTAGGTGGAGCCGGCCATAGCGAATATTTATTAAGTCAATTAAGTGAAAAAGGACATTTATATGCCTTTGACCAGGATCAGCATGCGATTGATAATGCGGAGAAACGATTGGCTCCTTACGTTGAAAAAGGCATGGTAACCTTCATCAAAGACAATTTCCGGAATCTTCAAGCGCGTCTCCAAGAATTGGGAGTCAGTGAAATTGATGGCATTTGTTATGACTTGGGAGTCTCTAGTCCTCAGTTAGATGAGCGGTCTCGTGGTTTTTCTTATAAAAAAGACGCTCCCTTGGACATGCGGATGAATCAAGACGCTTCTTTGACAGCTTATGAAGTAGTCAATACCTATGATTACCATGATTTGGTTCGCATCTTTTTCAAGTATGGGGAAGATAAATTCTCCAAACAAATTGCTAGAAAGATCGAACAAGCGCGTGCGATAAAACCGATTGAAACGACGACAGAATTAGCAGAGATTATTAAGTCGGCAAAACCAGCCAAGGAACTCAAGAAAAAGGGGCATCCAGCCAAACAAATTTTTCAGGCTATTCGGATCGAAGTCAATGATGAATTGGGAGCGGCTGATGAATCAATCCAGCAGGCTATGGATTTGTTGGCAGTTGGTGGTCGTATTTCAGTCATTACCTTTCATTCCTTGGAAGATCGTTTGACCAAGCAATTGTTTAAAGAAGCTTCTACAGTAGATGTACCGAAGGGCTTGCCCTTCATCCCAGAGGACTTAAAACCAAAAATGGAATTAGTTTCTCGAAAACCGATTCTTCCAAGCCAAGAAGAGTTAGAAAATAACAACCGAGCTCATTCTGCAAAATTGCGGGTTGCTCAAAAAATTCATAAGTAAGAGGAAATGAACATGGCAGATCAACCATTACGATCTCGTGGCAGTCAATTGCAAGATCGTATTCGTCGCTTTACCAGAGTAGAGAAAGCCTTTTATGGCTCGATTGTCCTAACAGGGATTATCCTTGCTGTCAGTATTATTTTTATGCAGACGCGGATTCTACAAGTGCAAAGTGATTTGACAAACCTCAATACGGAACTAAAAACAAAAGAGACTGAACTAGAAGATATCCGGCAAGAAGTCAATGAGTTGACTCGATATGAACGCTTGTCTAAGTTAGCTAGTTCTCAGGGGATGACCCTCCAAAAAGAAAATCGAAAAGTGGTGAGTTCAAGTAGCGATGAGTAAATTAAAAAAGAAAATCATTCGTTATTCCCTTAAAAAAAGGAAACTTCCAGACCAAAATCGTCGGCAAGTAGCTAAGAATTTAAGTTTGCTTTCCATTCTTGTTTTCTTCATTTTTCTTATTAATTTTGCAGTCATTATAGGCACAGATAGCAAATTTGGAAAAAATTTATCTGAGTTATCGCATCAGGTCCATCAGAAAACTGAGATTGTTCCAGCCAAACGAGGAACAATTTATGATCGAAATGGAGCTGTCATTGCTGAAGATGCGACGACTTATAATGTTTATGCTATCATCGACAAAACTTATAAATCAGCAAAAGGTGAAGTTTTATACGTTGAAGAAAGCCAATACAACCAAGTAGCGGACGTTTTTAATCGTTATTTGGGGATGGAAAAAGATTATGTCGTCCAACAACTGTCTCAAAAGAAGCTCAACCAAGTTTCTTTTGGTGCGGCGGGGAACGATATCAGCTATAGCAATATGGATGCTATCCGGAGTGAACTAGAAGCTGCCAACATTAAAGGTGTTGATTTTACGACGAGTCCAAATCGGAGTTATAAAAATGGGACCTTTGCCTCTCAATTTATCGGTCAAGCTCAATTGGTAGAAGATAAAGAAGGCAATAAAACCCTACAGGGAATAACGGGAATAGAAAAATCCTTGGATCGTATCTTGGGTGGTCAGGATGGAGTTGTGACCTATGAAAAGGATCGTAACGGAAATATTGTGCCGGGATCAGACAAGGTTGCCGTGAAGACAGAAGATGGAAAGGATGTTTATACAACCCTTTCTGCAGAACTGCAAACCTATCTCGAAACCAGAATGGATGTATTCCAAGAAAAGGTAAAAGGCAAATTTGTCAGTGCGACCCTAGTGAGTGCCAAAACAGGCGAAATCCTTGCAACGACGCAACGGCCAACCTTTAATGCAGATACCAAAGAAGGTCTGGATATCAAGAATTTGAGAACTTGGAATACGATTCTTTACCAGGACCAGTACGAACCAGGTTCGACTATGAAGGTCATGACCTTGGCTGCAGCGATTGATCATGGGACTTTCCCAGCCTATAATGAGGTATATTACAATAACGAGCTACAAGTAAAAGACGCGATCATCAAAGACTGGGAAATCAATATGGGCTTGTCAGAAGGTCGCTATATGAATATTGCCCAAGGTTTCGCCTATTCAAGTAACATTGGGATGACCAAGCTTGAACAGAAGATGGGCAATAATGTCTGGATGAATTACCTCAAACTCTTTAAGTTCGGACTTCCTACACGTTTTGGAATGGGAGACGAAGGTTTTGGAGGCCTACCAGGAGATAACTATGTCACTCAAGCCATGTCTTCTTTCGGTCAAGGGATTTCGGTGACCCAAACGCAGATGTTGCGAGCATTTTCTGCCATTGCCAATGATGGGGAAATGTTAGAGCCTAAATTTATCAGTGCGATCTACGACGGCAAACATGAATCCGCTCGTAAATCACAAAGAGAGGTCGTCGGCAATCCAGTATCCGCTTCAGCTGCTCAGCAGACTCGTAATTACATGATTACGGTAGGGACTGATCCTCAATTCGGTACTCTCTACTCGTCGGATGGTCCTATTATTCAAGTAGCTGGACAAAATGTTGCTGTCAAATCAGGGACGGCCCAAATTGCAACGGCTAATGGATATTTGGAAGGCGAAAATGACAATATCAACTCGATTGTTGTCATGACACCGGCTGAAGATCCAGATTTCATTATGTATGTGACGGTTCAACAGCCTGAAGTCAGCTTTAGTCCAAAGAGTTGGCAAGAACTGGTTAATCCAGTTCTAGAAGATGCGGTTGCTTTGAAGGATGAATTGAATCTGGTATCAGAAACCAAGGCCTTGGATGGGGTCACGAAAGAGGATACCTACAAGATGCCGTCGGCAGAATCCTTGTCGAAAGAATTGAAGTTGAAGCAGACCATCAGTCCAGGTGGCTTCGCAGATGAACTGCGTCGCAATCTGATCCAGCCTGTCGTCCTAGGAACTGGAAAGAATATTAAAAAGATGTCTGTTTCAGCAGGAACGAAATTAAAGGCAAATGAGCAAGTGTTATTGTTGACAGATGATCTGGATTCGGTTCCGGATATGTACGGCTGGACCAAGGAAAATGTTGATAAATTTGCTGAATGGACGGGCATTGAGATCACCTATAAAGGAGAAGGTTCTCGTGTGAGCAAACAAAACGTCAAAGTAGAAACTGCTTTAAAGAAGACGAAGAAAATAACAATTACATTAGGAGACTGATATGTTACTTGCTACCCTAGTAGTATCATTTATACTAACGGTTATTGGCATTCCGGCCTTTATCCGTTTCTATCAACGGGCCCATATTTCAGGGCAACAAATGCATGAAGATGTGAAGCAACACCAAGCCAAGGCGGGCACTCCTACCATGGGGGGAGTGGTCTTCTTGATCACTTCAGTCTTTGTCACCCTTGTTTTTAGCTTTTTAACTGGGAACTTTACGCGACCTGTTCAATTAATTCTCTTTATTTTGGTCTTGTATGGAATCGTCGGTTTCTTAGATGACTTCTTAAAAGTTTTTCGTAAGATTAATGAAGGGCTGAATCCTAAGCAAAAATTAGCCCTGCAATTGGTGGGCGGGATCATTTTCTATCTCTTTTCTGAACGCCAAGGAGCTGGTAGTCTTCTCAATGTCTTTGGTTGGGATGTCTATTTGGGACATTTCTATATTATCTTTGCCTTGTTCTGGTTGGTTGGTTTTTCAAACGCAGTCAACTTGACGGATGGGATTGATGGTTTGGCTAGTATTTCTGTGACCATCAGTTTGATCGCTTATTCCATCATCGCTGTTTGGCAGAGACGAATCGATATCCTCTTTGTGACCATCAGTATGATTGGAGCTCTATTAGGTTTCTTCGTCTACAACCACAAGCCAGCCAAGATTTTCATGGGTGATGTTGGAAGTTTAGCCCTAGGTGGGATGCTTGCGACTCTATCCATGGCTCTTCATGTAGAGTGGACCTTGCTCTTGATTGGAATAGTCTACGTCTTTGAGACCAGTTCAGTCATGCTCCAAGTATCCTATTTCAAATGGACAAAAAAACGGACAGGAGAAGGACGCCGGATCTTCCGCATGACGCCTTTCCATCACCATTTAGAATTGGGGGGTCTGTCTGGTAATGGCCCAAAATGGTCTGAGTGGAAGGTCGATGCCTTTCTTTGGAGCGTCGGTGCAGGAATGAGTGCCTTGACCCTCTTGATCTACTTTTTAATTAATTCGTAAGTCATTAAAAATAATAGGTTGGGATGCTATCTCAACCTTTTTCGCTTGCTAGGAATTGCTGTCCAAAAGAAGAGCGGGAAGAAGACTTTTCTGATATAATAGTAGAGATGATGAAAGGATAAGAGAATGAAATTTACAGATTTTAAGTTTAAGGACTATATTCAAGAGGCCTTAAAAGAGATTAATTTTATCGAAGCAACAGAAGTTCAAGAAAAACTCATCCCGATTGTTTTAGCAGGTCGAGATTTGGTTGGTGAATCTAAAACAGGATCTGGAAAGACCCATACCTTCCTCTTGCCTATTTTTCAAACCTTGAACGAAGATAGTAGCCATGTTGAAGTGGTCATCACAGCACCGAGTCGGGAATTGGCAACTCAAATCTACCAAGCGGCTCGTCAGATTGCTAGCCACTGTGAAAAGGAAATTCGGATTGCTAACTATGTCGGCGGAACTGATAAGGCTCGTCAGATTGATAAGCTCCAAGTAGCCCAACCGCATATCGTGATCGGGACACCAGGCCGCATCTATGATTTGGTCGCTTCTGGAGATCTGGCCATTCATAAGGCGCATACCTTTGTGGTCGATGAGGCCGATATGACTCTCGATATGGGCTTTTTGACGACAGTAGATAAGATTGCATCTAGTCTTCCTAAGAAGCTTCAGTTTTTAGTCTTCTCAGCGACGATTCCGCAAAAGTTACAACCCTTTTTGAAAAAATACCTGTCTAACCCTGTCATGGAGCAGATTAAAACCAAAACAGTGATCTCGGATACCATTGATAACTGGTTGGTATCGACAAAAGGGCGTGATAAGAACGAGCAAGTCTATCAACTGACGCAGGCTCTTCAACCTTATCTAGCTATGATTTTTGTGAACACCAAGGATAGAGCGGACGATTTGCATGCTTTTCTGGTAGAGAAGGGGCTTAAGGTCGCTAAAATCCATGGAGGGGTTCCTCCACGGGAGCGCAAACGAATCATGAACCAAGTCAAAAACCTGGATTTTGAATATATCGTGGCGACAGACTTGGCAGCGCGTGGAATTGATATTGAAGGGGTTAGCCATGTCATCAATGATGCTATTCCACAAGACTTATCCTTCTTTGTCCACCGCGTTGGCCGGACTGGTCGGAATGGTCTTCCTGGTACAGCTATCACCCTCTATCAACCGAGTGATGACTCAGACATTCGGGAGCTTGAAAAATTGGGCATCCAGTTTGTCCCTAAGGTCTTGAAGGCTGGAGCTATCGAAGATACCTACGACCGGGATCGCCGGGCTAATCGTGAAAAACGCCAAGAAAAACTCGACATTGAGATGATCGGCTTGGTCAAGAAGAAAAAGAAAAAAATCAAACCAGGCTACAAGAAAAAAATCAAATGGGCCGTGGACGAGAAACGTCGGAAAGCCAAGCGAGCTGAGAATCGTGCTCGCGGTCGAGCAGAAAGAAAGGCGAAACGCCAAACCTTTTAGTGATAAAGAAATTTAAAGATTTCCATAAAAATTAACTATTTGGTCGCTGATTTATTTTGTGATAGACTATCTATAGATAGTCTATTTTTTTGCTCTTAAGGGAGACGCTTGCTTGTTATCCCATCAGACCTGAAGCATGATTTACGAACGATCAGTAGCAAAACTCAGCATTTTAACTGTAAATATGATAGAATGATTCATTATCGAGGGAGGAAGTAACGAAGATGTTTACAACTACTTATCTGGCATCTGGCTGGTACGAAGAGTTTTTAAAATGGATACCAGAAGGAGAAATCTTTAACCTACGCGTCGTTTTTGAAGCAATTCCAGGAATTTTAAAAGAGCTTCCAAATACGATTTTGTTAACCTTGGCAGGAGCCTTTTTTGGTTTATTGCTAGCCCTATTGTTTGCTATTGTCAAAATCAATCGGGTAAAAATCCTCTACCCGATCCAAGCCTTGTTTGTGAGTTTTTTAAGAGGGACACCAATTTTGGTCCAGTTGATGCTGACCTATTATGGAATCCCGCTCCTATTGAAGGCCATTAACCAACAATATGGGACAGCCTTTAATATCAATGATGTACCAGCCCATTTATTTGTCATTGTGGCCTTTGCCTTCAATGAGGCGGCCTATGCCAGTGAGACCATTCGGGCAGCGATTTTGTCTGTTGATGCGGGTGAAATCGAAGCAGCGAAGAGTCTCGGGATGACCAATACTCAAGTCTATCGTCGGATTATCATTCCAAATGCAGCAGTGGTTGCGACTCCGACCTTGATCAACTCTTTGATTGGTTTGACCAAGGGGACTTCTCTGGCTTTCTATGCTGGAGTTTTGGAAATCTTTGCTCAAGCCAAGATTATGTCGGGGAATGACAGTCGCTACTTCGAGCGCTTTATCTCTGTTTCATTGATCTACTGGGCCATTAATATTTTGATTGAACAATTGGGTCGCTGGATCGAACAGGTACTCGCTATCAAAGATCCAAAAGTTGTTACCCAAACCTTGCAAGAGGAGGAACGAGCAGCATGATTCGGATTTCACAATTATCAAAATCTTTTTCCGGTCAAGTGGTCCTAGACCATCTCGATTTGGAAGTTCAAAAAGGGGAAGTTGTTGCTTTGATCGGTTCTTCTGGAGCTGGGAAATCAACCTTCTTGAGAAGCTTGAACTATCTGGAAGCTCCGGATAGTGGCAGTATTGAGATCAATGGGGAGAAGGTGGACTTTGAAACCATCAGTAAGGACGAGATCCTGACCCTTCGAAGAAAGCTAGCTATGGTCTTTCAACAGTTTAATCTTTTCAGTCGCAAGACTGCTTTGGACAATGTCAAGGAAGGACTAATCGTCGTCAAAGGCTTATCCGACCAGGAAGCGACCAAGATTGCCAAAGAAGAACTTGCAAAAGTTGGTCTGTCGGACCGCGAAACCCATTACCCTCGTCATTTGTCAGGAGGGCAGAAGCAACGGGTAGCCTTGGCGCGTGCCCTAGCCATGAAGCCGGAAGTCCTCTTGTTGGATGAGCCAACTTCAGCCCTCGATCCGGAATTGGTCGGAGAGGTAGAAAAAGCCATCGCAGCAGCAGCTCAGGCAGGTCAAACCATGATTCTGGTCAGCCATGATATGAGCTTTGTTTCCCAGGTGGCAGACAAGGTCTTGTTCCTTGATAAGGGGAAAATTATTGAAACTGGGACACCAGAAGAAATCATGAATGCCCCTAAAGAAGAGCGGACAAAAGAATTCTTTGCTAGTTACAAACGAACATTTGTTTGATATAATATATAAGAGCTCGAGTCTGGAACGCGATGTTTCAGACTCGGATTTTTCTTTGAGTAGGTGCCTCAGGAGAAGATGATTAGTAGTCTACTTTTCCGCATAGATAGGTGTTTTAGGTTGACCAACTGTTAACGAAACGAAGTGGCATCTCGTCCCCTCATTCCGATTTTGGATACTAAGGAGATCTTATGTTAAACCAATTGCTATCTCTCTATATTGAGAGCTTAATCATCACTTCAGTTGGGGTGTTTGCTGCTTCAGCTGTTTGGATAGGCTTGCGAGCGGCTCGTAAGACGGATAAAACAGCTAAGGAACGCCAGTTACACCTCTATGATATTTTATTAATTGATATTATGACAATTCCAGTCCTTACCTTTGCAGTCATTGGAGTTCTGTTTATTCTTCGAGCAAGATAATTGCAAAATGGTTCAATTGGAGTTAGAATCAAGATAGTTACAACAAAAGGAGAAGCTTATGTATGATACACTGATTATCGGCGCAGGCCCAGCTGGAATGACTGCTGCCTTGTATGCAGCCCGTAGCAATCTCAAGGTTGCCTTGTTAGAAGCAGGAATTCCTGGCGGACAGATGAACAACACGTCCGATATCGAGAATTATCCAGGCTATGCTAATATCAGTGGACCTGAATTGGCAGAAAAAATGTTCGAGCCTTTAGAAGCACTAGGTGTGGAACACTTGTTTGGCAGAGCCGAAAACATTGTTGATCAAGGATGCTACAAGGAAATTACGACAGATGATGGCCTCCTGCAAGCCAAAACCGTTATTATTGCGACAGGTTCCAACCATCGTTTGTTGGGAGTTCCAGGTGAAGAAGAATTGAATAGTCGTGGGGTTTCTTATTGTGCCGTCTGTGATGGAGCCTTCTTCCGAGATGAAGACCTCATGGTCGTTGGTGGAGGGGACTCAGCAGTTGAAGAGGCAATCTTCCTGACTCAGTTTGCTAAGTCTGTGACTATTGTTCACCGCCGCGATGCCCTACGTGCTCAAAAAGTTCTTCAAGACCGGGCTTTTGCCAATGAAAAAATTCACTTTGCTTGGAATACAGTGGTCGAAGAAATCAAAGGGGACAATCGTGTGACCAGTCTCGTCTTAAAAGATGTAAAAACCGGTCAGGTTCGCGAGCAAGCAGCAGGTGGTGTCTTCATTTATGTGGGCTTGGATCCTGTCAGCGATTTTGCCAAAGACCTCGGTATTCTAGACGATCAGGGTTGGGTGATTACAGATGATCACATGAAAACCTCAGTGCCTGGTGTCTTTGCGGTTGGAGATGTCCGTCAAAAAGATCTTCGCCAGGTCACCACAGCTGTTGGGGACGGCGCTGTCGCAGGTCAAGAAGCCTATAAATATATTACTGAACACGAAGAATAAGAAAGAAAGGAAGGGATGTTCGTCTGATGGAAAGAGACGGATAGCCCTTCTTTTTTACGATGAAAAATGAGGCTTAGCCCGGATTAAACTCATGTGGTCCTGCTTAAAATATGCTATAATGTGTTTAAAATTATTTTGGACTGTGCCAGTTGACGGAGCGTGACTGGTGCCACGACGTAAGAAAAAAGAAGAGGGATCAAAAATGTACCCAGATGATAGTTTAACTCTCCACACTGATTTGTACCAAATCAATATGATGCAGGTTTACTTTGAGCAAGGCATCCACAATAAAAAGGCAGTTTTCGAAGCCTATTTCCGCCAGCAACCCTTTAAAAATGGCTATGCCGTCTTTGCGGGTCTTGAACGCCTTGTCAACTATTTGAAGAATCTACGTTTTTCTGAGTCAGATATTGCCTACTTAGAATCCTTGGGCTATGAAGGAGCCTTCCTAGACTACTTGAAAAATTTCAAAATGGAATTGACCGTTCGTTCTGCCAAAGAAGGGGACCTGGTCTTTGCCAATGAGCCAATCGTTCAAGTAGAAGGACCGCTTGCCCAGTGTCAACTGGTCGAAACAGCCCTCCTCAATATTGTTAATTTCCAAACCTTGATCGCCACAAAAGCAGCTCGGATTAAGTCTGTTATTGAGGACGAACCGTTGATGGAGTTCGGAACTCGCAGGGCGCAAGAAATGGATGCGGCCATTTGGGGAACCCGTGCAGCCGTTATTGGAGGTGCTAGTGGGACCAGTAACGTTCGTGCAGGAAAACTCTTTGATATTCCAGTTCTTGGGACCCATGCCCATGCCTTGGTGCAGGTCTATGGTGATGATTACAAAGCTTTTAAGGCCTATGCTGAGACCCATCGCAACTGTGTCTTCCTAGTGGATACCTATGATACGCTACGCATCGGAGTTCCAGCTGCTATTCAGGTGGCGCGCGAGATGGGAGATCGTATCAACTTCCTAGGCGTGCGGATTGATTCTGGAGATATTGCCTACATCTCGAAAAAAGTTCGCCAGCAGTTGGATGAAGCTGGTTTCACAGAAGCGAAGATCTATGCCTCAAATGATTTGGATGAAAACACCATCCTCAACTTGAAGATGCAAAAGGCTAAGATTGATGTCTGGGGTGTTGGAACCAAGCTGATCACAGCCTATGACCAACCAGCCCTCGGAGCAGTCTATAAGATTGTGGCTATCGAAGACGAAAATGGCCAAATGCGGAATACCATCAAGCTGTCTAATAATGCTGAGAAGGTCTCAACTCCAGGGAAGAAACAAGTTTGGCGTATTACCAGTCGGGAAAAGGGCAAATCTGAAGGAGATTACATCACTTACGATGGAGTCGATGTCAATGAACTGACAGAAATCAAGATGTTCCATCCGACCTACACCTATATCAAGAAGACGGTTCGTGATTTTGATGCCATTCCACTCTTGGTTGACATTTTTAAAGATGGAAAACAAGTCTATGAATTGCCAGCTTTGATGGATATCCAAGCCTATGCTCGGAAGGAATTCGACAAACTCTGGGACGAATACAAACGTGTCCTTAATCCACAACATTACCCAGTGGACTTGGCCAAGGATGTTTGGCAAGATAAGATGGATCTGATTGATCAGATGCGTCAGAAAGCCTTGGGAGGTGATGAGGAATGAGCCTACAAGAAGACATTATTGCTCAATTAGGGGTTAAGCCAGTCATTGATCCTCAAGAGGAGATTCGTCGGTCGATTGAATTTTTGAAGGACTACTTGCAAAAGCATCCCTTTCTGAAGACCTTTGTCTTAGGAATTTCAGGAGGACAGGACTCTACCCTAGCTGGTCGCCTGGCTCAATTGGCCATGGAGGAAATGCGGAGCGAGACTGGAGATGACAGCTATCAGTTTGTTGCAGTCCGCTTGCCTTACGGTGTTCAAGCGGATGAAGCAGATGCCCAAAAGGCCTTAGCCTTCATCCAGCCAGATGTCAGCCTAGTCGTGAACATCAAGGAATCGGTCGATGCCATGGAACGTGCTGTGGAAGCGACAGGAACGGATGTCTCAGACTTTAACAAGGGCAATATCAAGGCGCGGAGCCGGATGATTGCTCAGTATGCCTTAGCGGGTGCCTATAGCGGAGCCGTCATTGGGACAGATCATGCGGCCGAAAATATCACTGGTTTCTTTACCAAGTTTGGAGATGGCGGAGCCGATATCCTTCCTCTCTATCGCCTCAACAAGCGCCAAGGCAAGCAGTTGCTTCAGGCACTGGGAGCTGATCCAGCCTTGTATGAGAAGGTACCGATTGCCGATTTGGAAGAGGAAAAGCCTGGCATCGCTGATGAAGTAGCTCTTGGAGTGACCTATGCAGAAATTGATGACTACCTAGAAGGGAAATCCGTTAGCCCAGAAGCTCAAGCAACCATTGAAAGCTGGTGGCACAAAGGCCAACACAAACGCCATTTACCAATTACAGTATTTGATACCTTCTGGCGTTGATAAGAAAGAAAAAGTCGGTTGAGCCGACTTTTTTTAAACAGATAGGAGGAAAGAGGATGAGAAAATTGGGTTCTATTGAACTGGAGACCAATCGTTTATTATTAAGACGCTTTGTTGTAGAGGATGCAAAGGCAATGTTTGAAAATTGGGCATATGATGCAGATAATCTTAAATATGTGACTTGGGATCCTCATCCAAATCCTAAAGTGACTCGGGCTTCGATCGAAAGGTGGCTCCGTCAGTACCAAGAGGAAAATATCTACAAGTGGGCAATTTGCAAAAAAGATAATCCCGCACAAGTGATAGGAGATATCAGTGTCGTTTCCCAGGATTCACAAAAAGAAATATGTGAAGTTGGCTATATTCTAGGAAAAAAATTCTGGGGTCAAGGTCTGATGACAGAAGCCCTCCAAGCGGTTTTACACTTTTTGTTGGTAGAAGTGGGATTCAAGGAAGTTCAGGCCAAGTATGTCAGTTTGAACCCTGCTTCAGGAAGGGTCATGGCAAAAGCTGGAATGCATTATCTTGAAACTCTCCCAAATGCTGTCGCTAGAAAAGACTATGTCGGAGATCAAATCATCTACACGATCCATTCTTCTGACCTTTAAAACAATTTTTACTTGAAGATTTTGGTCAATGGTCTATAATGGTAAGTAGCTTTACAAAGGAGAATCTTATGTCAGAATTAACACAAGAATTTACAGATCAACTTTATGCAAATTACCAAGCAAATGTGAAATTTGCGGCTCTCGAAAATGCCATCACCCACAATGGGATTCATGCAGCTTTGGAGACACGCAAAAGTGCAGTAGAAAACACGCCCGTCTTTTCTCTTGATTTAACCAAGGACAAAGTAACAGACCAGAAAGCTTCTGGTCGTTGCTGGATGTTTGCGGCCTTAAATACCTTCCGCCACAAGATGATCTCAAACTTCCAATTAGAGGATTTTGAGTTGTCTCAAGCTCATACCTTCTTCTGGGATAAGTACGAAAAATCCAACTGGTTCTTGGAGCAAATCATTGCGACAGCGGATCAGGAATTGACTAGCCGTAAGGTTGCCTTCCTCCTTCAAACCCCTCAACAAGATGGTGGCCAATGGGATATGGTTGTTTCCCTCTTTGAAAAGTATGGGGTCGTACCTAAGTCTGTTTATCCAGAATCCATCTCTTCTAGCAATAGCCGAGAGCTCAATACCTACTTAAACAAATTGTTGCGCCAAGATGCTCAAATCCTTCGCGATTTGCTTGCAAGTGGTGCAGATCAAGCGACGGTTCAGAGCAAGAAAGAAGAGCTTCTACAAGAAATCTTTAATTTCTTGGCTATGTCTCTGGGCTTGCCTCCTCGTACATTTAGTTTCTCTTACCGCGATAAGGACAACAACTACCATACAGAAGCTGGATTGACGCCTCAAAGCTTTTACAAAAAATATGTGGATCTTCAGTTGGAGGACTACGTTTCTGTTATCAATGCGCCTACGGCAGATAAGCCTTATGGTCAGTCCTATACGGTTGAAATGCTTGGGAATGTGGTCGGTAGCCGTGAAGTCCGCTACCTCAATGTTCCGATGGAGCGTTTGAAAGAATTGGCTATTGCCCAAATGAAAGCCGGGGAAACTGTTTGGTTTGGATCGGATGTCGGCCAAGTCAGCAACCGCAAAGCTGGAATCCTTGCAACAGATGTCTACGACTTTGAAGCGGGAATGGATATCCAGCTGACTCAAGATAAGGCAGGGCGTTTGGATTATGCAGAAAGTCTCATGACCCATGCTATGGTCTTGACTGGTGTGGACCTGGACGAAGCTGGACGCCCTCTCAAATGGAAGGTTGAGAATTCTTGGGGAGAAAAAGTGGGAACAGATGGTTACTTTGTAGCTTCCGATGCCTGGATGGATGAATACACCTACCAAATCGTCGTCCGCAAGGCACTGTTGACAGCCGAAGAATTGGCTGCTTATGAGGCAGAACCGATTGTCTTGGCTCCATGGGATCCGATGGGGGCCTTGGCTTCTAAGTAAGTTGAATTGAAA
>NZ_QTNK01000005.1:0-26839 GCF_003603595.1 Streptococcus sp. AM28-20 | reverse complement strand
GACAGAAATCGGTAATTGGTTAGAATTCGATTTCGTCGTCCCACCTCCGCACAGTTGAGTAGGGCTGTAAAAGCTGATGGAATCAGCGTAGTAGAGCCCACTCAACCACTGCGTCTTGCTCGACAATCCAAAGAAAATTGAGAGGCTAGGACTTTTGTCCTAGCCTCTTTATTTATATCGTGTAGTCTAATTAGTGATTTTGCTCATTCTCTTTAGAAGATGATTCTGTATGTTCAGAATTTTCCTCTGAGCTAGATGAACTAGAGCTTTCCTCTGTTGATTCACTCGTTTCTTCAGCTGTATAGCTTGGCTCATAATAGTAGTAGTTGTTCTTACCGTTGTTAAGGTAGAGATAAGAACCACTACGGTAAACACCACTTGGTTGAATCCAATCTGTTCCACCAGAATCGTATTGTTCATATAAGTATAGCATCATTTGTTTATAAACATCTGTTGCAACTTTGATTCCATCGTCCAGAACTGGGGTCAAGCGGTTGGTATATCCTGTCCAAACAGCCATAGCATACTGAGTTGTATATCCTACAAATAATTCGTCTGGTGTCACAATGCTTGAATATCTGTACTCTTTTGTGAGTTTCTTCAATTCATTGTCTGCATAGTTAGAAGTACCAGTTTTACCAGCATGATAAAGGCCAGGGATATTCGCATTGTATCCTGTACCAGCTGTGATAACCGATTTCAACATATCTGTCATCATGTAAGCCGTGGTTTCTTTCATCACTCGTGTTCCAGAGGTTTCAAAGTTCTTCGTTGTACCATCGCTAAAGACAACCCGATTCACATATTGAGGTTTGTAATAGGTACCTCCATTGGCGAAGGTTGCATAAGCAGCAGCCATTTTCTCGCTGCTAGCCCCGTATTTGTTGCTAGAGTCACTCGTGTTACTTGAGATGGCATTTGCATACACCATTTCTGGATAATTGATTCCCATGTTGCTTAAGAATTTCTGAGCCTTCTTCAAACCAACCTTTTCAAGAGCCCTGACTGCAGGGACGTTACGAGATTGTTGGAGAGCATAAACCATGCTGATATTGCCATAGTACTGTCTATCCCAGTTATAAATTTGTGTATTTGTACCTGGGAAGTTGTACGGTGTATCAGGAATGGTTACTCCAGTGGAGCTATATTCTTCATGTTCAATCGCGGGAGCATAGTCTGAGATAGGTTTCATTGTAGAACCCCAATCTCGGTTCGTTTCGACTGCTTGGTTGGTACCGAAGGATACATTAGATGACTGATGACGGGATCCCAACTGAGCAATGACTTTTCCGTTTGTCACGTCGATGATAGTAGAAGCAACTTGCAACTCATTATCTGGATAATTGACATATTCGTCAGAATTGTAAATATCCCAAAGACGTTTTTGAGCTGCGGTATCAACGTTGGTGTAGACATCCATACCAGTTGTCAAGACATTGTAGCCTGTCTCTTCTTCGACTTGTTGGATGACTTCTTTGAGGTAGTTATCCATATAAGCTGGATAGTTGCTTGAGCCGGTTAGACTTTGTAAGCCATCTGTAACAGGTGTATTGACGGCACTTTCGTACTGCTCATTTGAAATAGACTTCATGTCCAACATTTCTTTGAGAACTAGATTTCGGCGTTGGAGAGCAGCTTCCGGATTGGTATAAGGGTCATATTGGTTCGGTGCCTGAGGCATTCCAGCCAATAGGGCTACTTGTGGAAGAGAAAGATCCTTTAAGTCTTTTGCATAGTAGCTACGAGCAGCTGTTTGCATCCCGTAGTTTCCGTTAGACATGTAAACTTTGTTGATGTAGTAGGTCAAAATCTCTTGTTTGGTTGCTTTTTGTTCCAATTGAGTAGCAAGCCAAGCTTCTTGGATTTTCCGAGATAAGGTTTGGTCGGCCGAAGAAGTAGAGAAGTAAGTGAGCTTGATCAACTGCTGTGTGAGAGTAGATCCTCCTTGGCGCCCTCCTCGGAGGTTGCTGAAGAAGGCTCCCCCGATACGAATAAAGTCTATCCCTCTGTGGTTGAAAAAGCGATGGTCTTCAATCGCCACAATCGCGTTGACCAAGTCGGTTGGGATTTCATTTGTTTTTACATTAATTCGTTTTTCAGCACCCAAGTCTGCAATCAGATTGTTTTGATTGTCATAGATTTTACTGGATGTCGTTGCGACCAGGTCTTTCTCAGAAAGAGTCGGTGCTTTTGCAGCATAATATCCAAATACCAATCCACCCAGGATAAGTAAAAGGAAAAATAAGGAAATAGCTGCAATCGCCGCATATTTTAACCACTGGATAACTGTTTGTTTGTTCATTTAATTACCGCCTAGTAGATTCTGTTCGATAATATCGAGATAAGGGACGCTTGGAAGGCGATCTGTCTCGATACGATAACCATTTTCCTGTATAAAGGTCAAGGGCATAGATTTACTGCCGTGATCAATGTTGTAAAAGTCGATTAAGGAAGGAGCGGGCAGTAGATAGGTCTCATTGAGCTTTGCAAAATGCAAGAGCACAAAACAAATTCCTCCCTGTTGAAGGACTGCAGCCATGTGATCAATCTGGTGCTGATGAAAGTTTTTCATCGGCATGGATTGTTTCTGCTGAGTCTCTTTTGCTTCAAAATCAATATAGTGTCCCTTGTAAACACCAGAATAGTCTGTAGTAGACGCCTGGCGAAAATAAGCTTCTACAATCTTTGCCCGACTGCGATGAGGATAGTCTACCTTTACAATCTGGATGGGGGTCGGCTTTTTATGAATAACCGCTAGCCCTCTGGAAAGGTAGTAGTGATTGCTCTCATTAATCATTTTTTCAAATGTCATCCCCCGATTGGCAAAGTTTACACTTTGCTTCCTCTGGATGGGCGAAGAAGATTTCTTGCTAAGTTTGTGAGGATAGTTGACCATAATTCTCCTTATTGGTACAATTACATCACTCTATTATATCACAAAAAGAAGAAGGGAGGGGAAATAATGAATAGTTTACTGATTACAGGTTATAAGGCATTTGAATTGGGAATTCTGACAGCTAAGGATCCTAGACTACCAATCATTAAAGAGGCGATTCGCAGGGATTTAGTCCGTTTTTTGGAAGAGGGAGTCAAGTGGTTAATTTTCACGGGGAATCTAGGTTTTGAAGCTTGGGCCTTAGAGGTTGCTCAGGAATTAAGAAAAGATTACGAGATACAGTTGGCCACGATTTTTATGTTTGAAAACCAAGGAGAGAACTGGAATGAGGCCAATCAAGAAGTCCTTAGTCGCTTTAAACAGGTTGATTTTGTCAAGTATGCCTATCCCTCTTATAGCCAGCCAGGTCAGTTCAAAGAATACAATACATTTTTGTTAGAAAATACAGATGCTGCTTATTTATTTTATGATCCAGATCATGAAACAAATCTCAAATATCTTTACAAAATGATGCTAGAAATGGATCAGTATCATGTCAAAAGATTAAACTTTGATGACTTGAATGAAGTAGCAGAAAAAATTTACGAAAAATAAGTGGTTTACCTTGATTTTTTCCTCTCATTTTTTATATAATGATTATGATTAACTAGAACGGAGAGAATGATGGCAAGTATTATTTTTACTGCGAAAGATATTTTTGATCAAGATTTCAAAAAAGAAGTTCGTGGATTTAGTAAAGTTGAGGTAAATGAGTTCTTGGATGATGTCATCAAAGACTATGAAACCTATGCTGCCTTAGTCAAGGAATTGAAAGAAGAAAATGCTCGGCTCCGTGAAGAATTAGCTAATAAAACGAGCCAAGTAACTCCGAGTCCATCAGTTCCTGAGTCTACTCCAAAGCATGAGTTTCCTCAGGTCACTACTACGACAAACTTCGATATTTTGAAACGCTTAAATCGTCTAGAAAAAGAAGTCTTCGGAAAACAAGTCGTTGATCGTGATTTTTAAGATATAACATATGAATCGTGCAATTTTTGGATAATCGCGTGAGAGCTTTCTCTCATGAGGAAAGTCCATGCTAGCACAGGCTGTGATGCCTGTAGTGTTTGTGCTAGGTGAATCCATAAGCCTAGGGACTTGATGTTCAAGTTACGGCGAGCGAACGGGCTAAGTCTTAGGATAAGTTCTACTAGCTCTGAAAGTGCCACAGTGACGTAGTTTTTAGGGAAACCTAAAAAGTGGAACGCGGTAAACCCCTCAAGCTAGCAACCCAAACTTTGGTCGGGGCATGGGATGCATGGAAACGAACATAGCATTCTGACTGGAAACAGTAGACAGATGATTATCGAAGGAAATGGTACCTAGTCATTTCTGGAACAAAACATGGCTTATAGAAAATTGCATATAGGTGGCGAGGGGGAGAGAAATCTCAACCTCCTTTTTTAAACAATGGGGAATAAATGAAAAAACAATTTGAATTAATTGCGACAGCTGCTGCTGGATTAGAAGCAGTAGTTGGGCGTGAATTGCGTGAGCTAGGCTACGATTGCCAAGTGGAAAATGGACGGGTTCGTTTCAAAGGCGATGTTCGTGCGATCATCGAAACCAATCTTTGGTTGCGTGCCGCTGATCGAATTAAGATCGTCGTAGGATCTTTTCCTGCCCGCACCTTTGAAGAACTCTTTCAAGGAGTTTTTGCCTTGGATTGGGATCAATATCTCCCTTTAGGAGCGCGTTTCCCTATCTCAAAAGCAAAATGCGTCAAATCCAAACTGCATAACGAACCGAGTGTACAAGCTATTTCGAAAAAGGCAGTTGTTAAAAAGTTGCAAAAACACTATGCTCGTCCGGAAGGCGTTCCATTGATCGAAAATGGAGCAGAATTTAAAATTGAAGTTTCTATCTTGAAGGACCAAGCGACTATTTTAATTGATACCACTGGCAGTAGCCTGTTTAAACGAGGTTATCGGACTGAAAAGGGTGGGGCACCCATCAAGGAAAATATGGCGGCAGCCATTCTTCAACTTTCTAATTGGTATCCAGATAAGCCCTTGGTTGATCCGACTTGTGGATCAGGGACCTTCTGTATCGAAGCGGCTATGATGGCTCGCCAGATAGCGCCAGGCTTGAGACGGACCTTCTCTTTTGAAGAATGGAATTGGGTAGATGATCGCCTGATTCAAGAAGTGCGTACAGAAGCTACTAAAAAGATAAATCGTGATCTCGTTCTAGACATCATGGGGACGGATATCGATGCGCGGATGGTCGAGATTGCTAAAGAAAATGCTCAAAAAGCAGGAGTTGCGAGCGATATCACCTTTAAGCAAATGCGGGTCCAAGATTTGCGTTCGGATAAGATCAATGGGGTCATCGTCTCCAATCCACCTTATGGTGAACGCTTATCCGATGATGCAGGGGTGACAAAATTGTATGCTGAAATGGGAGAGGTCTTTGCGCCATTGAAGACTTGGAGCAAATTTATCCTGACCAGCGATGAAAATTTTGAAAAGAAATTTGGGCGACAAGCGGATAAAAAACGAAAATTATATAACGGAACCTTAAAGGTTGATTTGTATCAGTTCTTTGGGGAGCGAGTGCGTCGACAAGCGACTAGTGAGAAAGGAAACATATGACAAAAGAAGATAAACAGCAGTTGGGTCAAGAGGCAGAGTCAGTTCTTGATTTTAAGGATGCAAAAGAGATGACGATTGGTCAAGCGAACCGTAAAGCTGAAGAAATCGAAGCAGGAGTCAAGGAAACAGACAACGTCCTCGATAAATACATCAAACAGCACCGTGACGAAATCGAAGCTCATAAGTTTGATACGATCGTCATGAAGAAGGAAATGCTGGCAGATGCAGAGGCGACAGCCACTGTAGAAGCAACGGAGGCAATTCCAAACGAAGAGGCTGTGGAAGAAGTAGCACCGTCTGAAGCAACTCAAAAAGAAGTTGCGTCTACTCGCATTCCAGATCCAATTCCTGGGGAACTCCCTGCAAAAATTAAGTTTGGTCCAGAGCCAACAGAACCATATGTGGATGATGACATTGAGATTCCTGAAGAACCGAAAAAAAGCCGGGTAAAACCAATCTTACTTTCAGTTTTAGCTCTGACAGCAGTTGCTACAGCCAGTTGGTTGTCTTATCAATGGATCCGTAACCAGTCTAAAGGGGAAACAACAGTCGTCTCTTCTAGCTCGTCAAAGAAAAAGTCATCCAGCTCTTCTTCGTCAACCAGTGCTAATACAGAGGCTTTGCTGAAGGACTTTAATGATCAGTATGCAGCCTTCTTTACAGATGATACGCAGACGAAGTTGAAAAATGATTCTTTTGGTAATTTGGAAAAACTGAAAGTAAGTTTAGAAAAATTGAAAGATACCAAGGAATACGATGCAGCAAAGAGCAAATACGATGAATTGGTGAAGCAAGTTTCTGCTATTCAAACAGTCAACTCTCAATTTACTAGCCCAGTTATTAAGGATGGGGCTATCGATACCAAGGCGCAGGTAAAGAGTGATGCAGTATTTTCAGATGTGTCGACGTCTAATACACAACTGAACCAATTGTTGAAGGATGCTGCTTCTCAAGGTCGCTCACAACAAGTTGCCACTCCAGCCCCTGTGACAGATGGTGGTGGCAGTGTTACGGGCGGAAGCGCAGCTTCTTCTGGAACGGTAACAAGTCCAACTCCTACTCCAGCTCCAGTTCCAGCTACTGAAGGGAATACGACAGGTGGAGTGAATCCAGGTTATTCTGGCTTCGGTCTTCAAAGCACTGGTGTGCCTCTTCAACGAAACTTGAGCCGGGTACCATACAACCAGGCGGCGCTTGACGATATAAACAATCCTGCATGGACCTTTAACCCTGGTATCTTGGAGAAGATTCTGAAAATCGCTCGGGAACGTGGCCATATCGTTGGGGATCAATACATTTTGGAACGCGTGAATATTATCAACGGCAATGGATATTACAACCTCTTTAAGCCAGATGGTACTTACTTATTTAGTATCAATGCTAAAACAGGCTACTTTGTCGGAAACGGAAAAGGCCATTCCGATGCATTGGATTATTAAGAACTAAAAAAGTAGGCTGGGACAAAAGTCCCAGCCTCTCAATTGTCTTTGGATTGTCGAGCAAGACGCAGTGGTTGAGTGGGCTCTACTACGCTGATTTCATCAGCTTTTACAGCCCTACTCAACTGTGCGGAGGTGGGACGACGAAATCGAATTCTAACGAATTACCGATTTCTGTCCCACTCTCTTTACTTTTTTATACGATATGGCGTGTGAATGGATCGTCAGAAATGCCTTGTTCAAGAATCAGTTTGCACCACTCTTTAGCAGAGAAGAGACTGTGGTCTTTATAGTTTCCACAAGACTCAATCGTCGTTCCTGGAACGTCTTCCCAGCTAGTTGCTTCAGCAATTTCCTCTAAGGAAGATTTAATCACTTGTGCAATGGTTTTTGGATCGTGCTGTCCCCACATAATCATATGGAATCCGGTACGACATCCAAAAGGTGAACAATCAATCATCCCATCAATGCGTTTGCGAATCAACATAGCCAAGAGGTGCTCAATTGTATGTAAACCAGCAGTCGGGATAGAGTCTTCATTTGGTTGAACCAAGCGGATATCATAGTTTGAGATGACATCTCCTTTTGGCCCTATTTCCTCTCCGATTAGGCGGACGTAAGGGGCTTTTACAGCAGTGTGGTCAAGTTCGAAACTTTCCACAATAACTTCTTTAGTCATGTATCTTCCTCAATTCTTTTTTCTTGATTATAGCACAATTGGCGGTGGAAGAAAATACAAGAAAGGAGGGAGGGAAGTGGCCCTTAAAATAAGGTCCAGAAACTTATTTTTTAGGGAGTTTCTCATTAGAATCAAAGGAAAGAAGCATTTGAATAATAGCAAAAATAGATTGGTTTTCGCTAGAAAATTTGTTTGTTAATTTTGTAAAAATATGATAAAATAATAAAGAATTTTTCAATTCAACTATTCATTAGATTAGGGGTAAAAACATGGAATTTGGAATTGCAATTGTTTTTGCCGCAATCATTGGTTTAGTCATTGGATATGTAGGGATCTCAGTCAAGATGAAAGCATCTAAAGAAGCTGCAGAACTTACTCTTTTAAATGCTGAACAAGAAGCAACGAATTTACGTGGACAGGCAGAGCGTGAAGCTGATTTGATTTTGAAAGAAGCTAAGCATGAGTCTAGTTCACTTAAAAAAGAAGCACTTTTGGAGGCAAAGGAAGAAGCCAGAAAATATCGAGAAGAAGTCGATGCTGAGTTTAAATCAGAGCGTCAAGAATTAAAACAATTAGAGACCCGCTTAGCGGAACGTTCAAATAATCTTGATCGCAAAGATGATATTCTTACGAGCAAAGAACAAACTCTTGAACAAAAAGAGCAAAGTCTTTCAGATAGAACTAAACACATTGATGCGCGTGAAGAACAATTACATGAGCTAGAAAAGAAAAAAGAAGAAGAATTAGAAAAAATTGCTTCTCTTACTCAATCGGAAGCACGTGATATTATCTTAACGCAAACAGAAGAACATCTTTCAAAAGAAATTGCAACTCGTATCCGAGATGCAGAAATGGAAATAAAAGAACGTTCAGACAAAGTTGCGAAAGATATCTTGGTTCAAGCCATGCAACGGATGGCAGGTGATTTTGTTGCAGAACAGACCAACTCAACGGTTCATTTGCCAGATGATGCGATGAAGGGTCGAATCATTGGTCGCGAAGGTCGAAATATTCGTACCTTTGAAAGCTTAACAGGTGTGGATGTTATTATTGACGATACACCAGAAGTGGTCACCTTGTCTGGATTTGATCCGATTCGTCGGGAAATTGCACGGATGACGATGGAAAGTCTATTGAAAGATGGTCGAATCCATCCAGCCCGTATTGAGGAGTTGGTAGAGAAGAACCGTCAGGAAATTGACCAACGGATTCGGGAATATGGGGAAGCGGCTGCTTATGAAATTGGAGCGCCAAACCTACATCCTGACTTGATGAAGATTATGGGGCGCTTGCAATTTAGAACCTCTTATGGTCAAAATGTTCTGCGTCACTCAATTGAGGTTGCTAAGTTATCTGGTATTATTGCTAGTGAACTTGGCGAAAATGCTACCTTGGCTCGTCGAGCTGGTTTCCTACATGATATTGGAAAAGCCATCGACCGTGAGGTAGAAGGTAGCCACGTAGAAATTGGAACAGAGTTGGCTCGTAAATACAAAGAGCATCCTGTTGTCGTTAATACCATTGCTAGCCACCATGGAGACGTTGAACCAGAAAGTGTCATTGCTGTTATTGTAGCAGTAGCGGATGCTTTAAGTGCGGCTCGTCCAGGTGCTCGTAGTGAGTCTCTCGAAAGCTATATCAAACGTCTTCAAGATCTTGAAGAAATTGCAAATAGCTTTAAGGGAGTCAAGACTAGCTTTGCCTTACAAGCAGGTCGTGAAATCCGAATTATGGTAAGCCCTGAAGAAGTGAAGGATGATAAGTTGACCATCTTAGCTCATGACATTCGTGAGAAGATCGAGTCTAACTTGGAATATCCTGGTAATATCAAGGTGAACGTTATTCGTGAATTGCGTGCCGTTGATTATGCAAAATAAAGCTTGCTAAAATATGAAAAGATAGTCAGCAAAGACGACAAGGTCTTGGTTGACTATTTTTTATTTTGTTCCATGATGAAAAAAGAAAATCATTATTTCGTCTAGAAGGGGTTAGGAGCCTTGTCTCTAGGAAAAATCTGTTGAAAAATCTTTCTATTTTTGTTACACTAGATAGAAAGATAGCGAAGGAGACAAAATGGCGGATCGAGGATTATTAATCGTTTTCTCAGGGCCCTCAGGTGTTGGGAAGGGGACGGTTAGACGCGAGATTTTTGAAAGCTCAGACAATCAATTTCAATACTCAGTATCGATGACAACACGTGCACAACGCCCTGGTGAAGTGGACGGAGTAGACTATTTCTTCCGTACACGTGAAGAATTTGAGGAGTTGATTCGTCAAGGTCAAATGCTCGAATATGCTGAATATGTAGGTAATTATTATGGGACTCCCTTGTCCTATGTGAACGAGACCCTCGATAAGGGGATCGATGTCTTCCTTGAAATCGAAGTGCAGGGTGCTTTGCAGGTGAAGAAAAAGGTGCCAGATGCCGTCTTCATTTTCTTGACTCCTCCCGATTTGGATGAGTTGCAAGATCGTTTGGTTGGACGTGGCACGGATAGTGCGGAAGTGATTGCCCAACGGATCGAAAAGGCCAAAGAAGAAATTGCCTTGATGCGTGAGTATGACTATGCCATTGTCAATGACCAAGTGCCTCTGGCTGCGGAACGTGTCAAACGTGTGATTGAGGCGGAACATTTCCGTGTTGATCGGGTGATTGGTCACTACCAAGAAATGCTTCCCAAAGCCACTCAAGTGGTACGATAATTTAGAATAGAAATTAGGTAAAAAGATTATGATGTTAAAACCATCCATTGATACATTGTTGGATAAAGTACCGTCAAAATACTCATTGGTTATTCTTGAAGCCAAACGAGCTCATGAGTTAGAGAGTGGTGCAAGTCCCACTCAAGAATTTCAATCCGTAAAATCTACCTTGCGTGCCTTGGAAGAGATTGAATCAGGAAATGTGGTGATTCACCCAGATCCAGAAGCCAAGCGCGAAGCGGTTCGTCGTCGAATCGAAGCAGAACGCTTGCGTAAAGAAGAAGAAGAGCGTAAAATTAAAGAACAAATCGCAAAAGAAAAAGAAGATGGGGAAAAAATTTAAGGTTGGGTTCGCTCAATCTTATTTTTTGCTATTTAGCACTAGGGCAGGAAGGAGGTGGAGACATGCTTGCACAAGTTATCGTTGATGTTCCCTTGATGCAAACGGATAAACCCTATAGTTACCAAGTACCGGAAGAGTTTTCTCCATTCTTGGAAAAAGGAATGCGGGTGCATGTTCCGTTTGGAAAGGGAAATCGGCTCATTCAAGGAATTGTGGTTGGCTTAGAGGAAACCACTCTAGCAGCTCAAGATCAAGAATTAAAAAGTATTGTGGAAGTCTTAGACTACCAACCGGTTCTAGGAGAGGAGCAATTTTGGCTAGCAGATCAATTGCGAAAGACAGTTTTTGCCTACAAAATTACCCTCTTGAAAGCCATGCTACCGAGTGTTTTAAATTCTTCCTATGATAAAATTCTCCATCCGACAGAACGATTATCGCCAGAAGATCGAGAGGATATTTTTGGAACAGCGACTAGCTTAGCCTTTTCTTCTTTAGATATTGAAGCCCCACGGATGATGCGATTGACTCGTAAGGGAGAGTTGGAAGTAGAGTACCAAGCGGTGGATCGTAAACATATCAAAACAGAAAAATGGTATCGGGTAAATCATCTCTTACTTGAAAACTTGGACATCGCCAAGAATGCTAAAAAACGCTTAGCCTTGCGAGACTTTGTCCAAGGGCAGGAAGAGGAAGCGCCTTTAAGTAATTTGTTGGCAGAATTCTCTCGTCCAGTGGTGAATTATTTCATTGATCAAGGTGCCTTGCTTGTGTTTGAAAAGGAAGTCAATCGTGCGGCAGCCTACTTTAAGGACAAGGAGTCGACGGAGGCCTTGATTTTGAATGCTGAACAAGAAGGAGCAGTTCAAGCAGTAACGAGCAAAATTGGCCAAGCTTCCAAACCTTTTTTGTTAGAAGGAGTGACAGGAAGTGGGAAGACAGAGGTGTACCTTCAAATCATTCAAGAGGTGCTAGAAAAGGGAAAAACAGCTATTATGCTGGTTCCTGAGATTTCCTTGACACCTCAAGTGACGGATCGCTTCATTTCTCGCTTTGGAGATCGGGTAGCCATCCTCCATTCCGGTCTATCCAACGGTGAAAAATACGATGAGTGGAGACGTGTTGAACGTGGAGAAGCTCAAGTGGTCGTAGGAGCGCGGTCTGCCATCTTTGCACCTCTGAAGAACCTAGGGGCCATTATTATCGATGAAGAACATGAGGCTACCTATAAACAAGATAGCAATCCTCGTTATCATGCGCGTGAGGTTGCCCTGCTTCGGTCTCAGTACCACCAGGCTGTTTTGGTCTTGGGATCGGCAACCCCCAGCCTAGAAACGCGGGCCCGTGCAGGAAAAGGAGTCTATGAATTTCTTCAACTGACCCAACGGGCTAATCCGCTTGCCCGCATTCCAGAAGTAGAGGTAATCGATTTTAGAGACTATATTGGCCAGCAAGAATCCGGAACCTATACACCTAAGTTGCTTGAGGCGATTGCAGAACGATTGCAACGAAAAGAACAAGTTGTCCTCATGCTCAATCGCCGGGGTTATTCCAGCTTTGTCATGTGTCGCGAGTGTGGTCAGGTAGATACCTGCCCGAATTGTGATATCTCCTTGACCCTCCATATGGACACCAAGACCATGGATTGCCACTATTGCAACTACCGTAAGCCAATCCCAACAGTCTGCCCTAATTGCCAAAGTCGATCCATTCGTTATTACGGGACGGGGACCCAGAAAGCTTACGATGAGCTACAAGAAATTTTCCCTGAAGCCCGCATTTTGCGGATGGATGTCGATACCACTCGGAAAAAAGGGAGTCACGAAGCTTTGTTGGACCAGTTTGGTCAAGGACAAGCCGATATTTTACTGGGGACCCAGATGATCGCCAAAGGTTTGGATTTTCCAAATGTAACGCTAGTCGGTGTCCTCAATGCTGATACAGCCCTAAATTTGCCTGATTTTCGCTCGTCAGAGCGGACCTTCCAACTCTTAACCCAGGTGGCAGGACGGGCTGGTCGTGCGGATAAAGAAGGACAGGTTCTGATCCAGACCTATAATCCTCATCATTATGCCATTGAATATGCGAAACGCCAAGATTACGAAGGTTTTTATGCCTATGAAATGAAGGTCCGCCACCAATTGGGCTATCCACCTTATTATTACACTGTAGGTTTGACCCTTTCTCACAAACAAGAAGAGGTCGTGGTTAAAAAAGCTTATCAGGTGATGGACCTGTTGAAAGCAGGTCTATCAGACCAAGTCCAAATCTTGGGACCAACGCCAAAACCGATTGCTCGTACGCATAATTTATTCCATTATCAGATCCTGCTGAAGTACCGGTTTGAAGACCAGTTGCCACAAGTCTTAAATCAGATTTTGGACTATACTCAAGAGCGGGAAAATCAAGATCTTCGGGTCAGCATTGACAATGAACCGCAAAGTTTTATGTAGAAGGAGAAAAAATGACAAAAATACTATTTATGGGAACGCCTGATTTCTCGGCTACAGTTTTAAAAGGCTTGATTTCTGACGAACGCTATGAGATTCTAGCCGTTGTGACTCAACCAGATCGGGCAGTTGGTCGGAAAAAAGAAATTCGGATGACGCCGGTAAAAGAAGTGGCTTTAGAAGCAGGCTTACCAGTCTACCAGCCGGAAAAACTATCTGGAAGCCAGGAGTTAGAAGATTTATTAGCTTTGGGGGCAGATGGGATCGTCACAGCAGCCTTTGGACAATTCTTGCCGAGTCGTTTGTTAGAGGCGATGAAGTTTGCTGTCAACGTGCATGCTTCCCTTCTTCCAAAATACCGTGGTGGAGCTCCTATCCATTATGCCATCATGAATGGGGATAAAGAAGCTGGTGTGACCATCATGGAAATGGTCAAAGAGATGGATGCCGGAGATATGATTTCCTCTCGCGCCATCCCTATTTTAGAAGAGGACAATGTGGGAACCATGTTTGAGAAGTTGGCTCTTGTCGGTCGGGATCTTCTCTTAGAAACCTTACCACCTTACCTTGCTGGAGAGCTTAAGCCACAAGCCCAGGATCCCAAACAAGTAACCTTCTCTCCCAATATCAAACCGGAAGAAGAACGCCTGGATTGGACGCGGACCAACCGTGAACTCTTTAACCAAGTTCGAGGCATGTATCCTTGGCCAGTTGCCCATACCTTATGGAAGGGGGAACGCTTCAAGGTTTACCAAGCAAAACCATGTGAAGGACAAGGAGAACCAGGAGAAATTTTGGCTCTCCATAAAAATGAAATCATTGTTGCGACGGGTGAGGGAGCCCTGGCCTTGACCCTGGTTCAGCCAGCTGGCAAACCTAAAATGGCTGTTGGAGATTTCTTAAATGGTTTAGGGCGACAATTGCAAGTAGGTGATCAATTTGGTAAATAAATTGCAGACTGCACGAGGGTTGGCCCTCTCTACCCTAGGAGAGATTTTCCAGGACGGTGCTTTTTCAAATATCGCCCTCAAAAAAGCTCTGGGAAAGGCAACTTTGTCAGAAGTGGATAAAAGTCTGGTGACTGAAATTGTCTATGGGACGGTTTCGCGTAAACTAACCTTGGAATGGTATCTATCGCACTTTGTCGCTGATCGAGACCAGATAGACCCATGGATTTATCATCTTTTATTGATGAGCCTCTATCAGTTCGTCTATCTTGAGAAGATTCCTCCCCATGCTGTTGTCCATGAAGCAGTAGAGCTTGCCAAGCAACGGAAGAAGGGGAGCGAAAAATATGTCAATGCTCTCTTACGGAAAATGCTACGAGAAGGGCTTCCGTCGATTGACCAGATTAAACGAGTCAACAAACGACTTTCGATCCGTTATTCACTACCGGTTTGGTTGGTGAAAAAGTTGCTTGATGAGTATGGGGAAAAGCGGGCAATCGCTATTTTTGAAAGTCTCTATGTTCGCAACAAGGCCAGTGTTCGAGTTGTTGACCTTGACCAAAAAGAAGACATCAAGGAACAGTTGCAGGCTTCAGATTCTCTGTTGGCCTCAACAGCTCTTGTAAAGGAAAACGGCTATTTTGCGGGCTCTGATTACTTCAAACAAGGAAAGATAACCATCCAAGATGAGACCAGTCAATTGGTAGCACCTGCTTTGGAAATTCAACCTACGGATCAGGTATTGGATGCCTGTGCAGCACCTGGGGGCAAGACCACTCATCTAGCTTCTTATCTAGTCGATGGGAAGATTACAGCCTTGGACTTGTACGATCATAAGCTCCAATTAATTCAGGAAAACGCGGAGCGTCTTGGAGTAGCAGATAAAATCCAGACAAAAAAACTGGATGCCAGCAAGGTATTTGAAGCTTTTGGGGCGGATGCCTTCGATAAAATCTTGGTAGATGCCCCTTGCTCTGGGATTGGTTTGATCCGCCGAAAGCCAGACATCAAGTATAATAAAGATAATGCTGACTTTGCGTCTCTGCAGGCGATTCAATTGGAAATATTGGATGGAGTTTGTCAAAGTGTACGGAAAGATGGTATAATAGTCTACAGTACATGCACAATTATAGGAGAAGAGAATTTTGATGTGGTTCACCAGTTTTTAGAAACCCATCCAAATTTTGAACTCGTGCCATTTAATCATGAACGAAAAGATATTCTGAAAGATGGTTGTATGTTAATTACACCAGAATTGTATGGAAGCGATGGTTTCTTTATTAGTCGTTTTCGAAGAATATCGTAATCTCAGGAGGATACGGACAGTATGGAAATTTCTATCTTAACCGATGTAGGTCAAAGACGGACAAATAACCAAGACTATGCAAATCAATATAAAAACAAAGCGGGAAAATCCATGATTTTTCTAGCTGATGGGATGGGGGGACATCGTGCTGGCAATATTGCGAGCGAGATGGCTGTTACAGATCTTGGCGCTGCTTGGGTAGCGACTGAAATCAGCACCATTAACGAAGTAAGAGAGTGGTTTGCAGAGAATTTGGAAAAAGAAAATCAGCAGATCCATCGCATTGGTCAAGATGAAGAACATAAAGGAATGGGAACAACGCTGGAAGCTCTTGCCATTATCGATGACCAAGTCTTATTTGCGCATGTAGGAGATTCCCGAATTGGACTCGTGCGTAATGGGGAATACCATCAATTGACCAATGACCATTCTTTAGTAAATGCCTTGCTCAAAGCTGGACAAATTACGGAAGAAGAGGCAGCTCATCATCCACAACGCAATATCATCACCCAATCTATTGGACAAAAGGATGAATTACAACCGGACTTTGGCATGCTTACGGTTGAAGCGGGAGATTTCATTGTTATCAATAGTGATGGATTAACCAATATGATCTCTGGTGATGAAATCCGTGATATCCTTGTCAGCGATTTATCGGTTGAAGAAAAGGCAAAAACCTTGGTTCGCTTTGCGAATAATGCTGGTGGTTTGGACAATATTACAGTTGTACTGATTCACTTTGCTGAGGAGGATATGGCATGATTCAAATCGGCAAAATTTTTGCCGGACGATATAAGATAATCCGCCAAATCGGGCGTGGAGGGATGGCAGATGTCTATCTCGCTCGGGATTTAATCTTAGATGGTGAAGAAGTTGCAGTTAAAGTACTGAGGACCAATTACCAAACAGATCCAATTGCAGTTGCTCGCTTCCAACGAGAGGCTAAAGCGATGGCAGATTTGGATCATCCAAATATCGTTCGGATCACGGATATCGGTGAAGAGGAAGGCCAACAATACTTGGCGATGGAATATGTCGCTGGCTTAGACTTGAAACGTTATATCAAGGAAAATGCTCCTCTTTCAAATGAAGAAGCCGTTCGCTTGATGGGGCAAATTCTTCTTGCTATGCGCTTGGCGCACACGCAAGGGATTATTCACCGTGACTTAAAGCCTCAAAACGTTCTTTTAACACCAGATGGAAATGCCAAGGTCTCTGACTTTGGGATTGCGGTAGCCTTTGCAGAAACGAGTCTCACTCAGACAAACTCTATGTTGGGATCGGTTCATTATTTGTCTCCTGAACAAGCTAGAGGATCGAAAGCTTCTGTTCAAAGCGATATTTATGCAATGGGGATTATATTCTACGAAATGCTGACGGGACATATCCCTTATGATGGGGATAGTGCAGTGACGATCGCGCTACAACATTTCCAAAAACCACTTCCGTCCATCATCGAAGATAATAAAAATGTTCCACAGGCCTTGGAAAATGTGGTTATTAAAGCAACAGCAAAGAAACTATCCGATCGCTATAAGTCGGTAGCTGAAATGTATGTTGACCTCTCTAGTTGCTTATCTTATGAGCGTCGTAACGAGAAAAAATTGGTCTTTGATGATGCTTCAAAAGCAGATACCAAAACCCTACCAAAGGTAAACGTGGTTCCAAAACCAACGCCACTTCCAACATCAGATGTTCGTCCGGTTGTTCATGAGGACCTACCAGGGGCTTCAGAGGATAGAACGGTTCCAGTTTCTCCAAAAAATAAGCCACGTCGTCGTTTGAGGACACGCTACAAAGTCTTGTTTGTTGCTTTAGCTTTGGTACTAGCTGCCTTTGCCTTTCTTCTTTATATGAGTCCAGCCAACAAAACAGTTCCGGATGTATCTGGAAAAACTGTTGCAGAAGCTCGTGCTATCATTGAAGATCAGGATCTTCAAGTTGGAGACGAAAAAGAAGAATACAGTGATTCTGTACTTGAGGGCTATGTGATTCGTACCAATCCAAATGCAGGAGCTCAGAAAAAAGAAAACAGCAAGGTTGATTTGGTTGTCTCGAAAGGACCAAGCACCTTTGATATGCCAGACTATACTGGTATGTCTAGAGAAAATGCAGAAAATGATCTGAAAACCAACTACAAGCTTTCTAGCAAACTCATTTCGATTGAAGAAGTCGAGACCAATGAAGTAGAACCAGGAATCGTTATTGAGCAATCTCCTGCTGCTGGTCAAAAATATGATTTGACTTCTAATACGAAGGTTGTTCTGAAAGTATCTAAGGAAAGTAATTCTATCGATTTACCAAGTTATGTCGGTTCTGATTATGAATTTGCTGTCTCTAATCTCGTTGAAATCTACGGGGTGAAGGAAGCAAATATTGAACGGAAGACCACATCGCATCTTCCAGCTGGAGTAGAAGTCTTACCAGGTCAAATTGTGAGTCAGACTCCGGAAGCTCAATCAAGCATCGATATTAAGAAGACTCGCATTGTCTTGACCGTGTACGAACCGAAGACGGAACCATCAAGTAGTACGAAAGCTTCAAGCAGTTCATCAGAAGGTTCAACCTCTACAACAGTGGAATCACATTCCAATACGGAATCCTCAGCTACCACTGAACCAGAACCTTAACGTGATGATCATATAAAACCAGACCAAATTGGTCTGGTTTTTTTAGTACAGAGAGAGTTGGGATGAATCCTTCTAGAGGCGGAAGCGAATCCCTTGGAATTTTGATAAAATAGAATGGAGAGGTTCAATTATGTGGAAGATTCAATTGTTTGTGTTTGTGGAAGCTTTGTTACTCACCATGGCTGCAATCACTATTTTAGCGGGAAATATATCTCGTATCGTCCTAATCGTGGTTCTTTGCTTACTTCTATTGTATTATTACATCGGAAAACAGCGGAGTAATTTTCTTTTAGTGGCATCCAGCATTCTGCTGTTTTTTATTGTCATGCTAAATCCCTATGTCATCGCTGCGCTTTTGTTTGCCGTAGTCTATGCCATGCTAGTGGCTTATCCTTATTTTTACCGTGAAAACGAAGAAGTGAAGATAGATTATGAGGAAGATGTAGAAATCCGACAAGAGAAAACGCCTTGGATTGGAGATCTGCATCATTTTTCAAAGGTAAACTGCCATTTTCGTGATTTAACGATTATACGTTTAGTCGGGAAGGATACGATTCACTTAGACGAAGTGATTGTAGTAAATCATGACAATGTCATCATCATGAGAAAGATGTTTGGCAATACGAAAATTATTCTGCCGGTGGATGTGGAGCTGAGCTTGCAGGTGAATACCTTGTATGGAGAATTGCGCCTCTTCTCTCAAAAACCTAGAAAATTGAGAAATGAGACAGTTAGCATGGAGACGCCAAATTATCGAAGTTCCCATCGGACAGTGAAGCTTGTTGTAGCAGGAATCGTTGGAGATGTGGAGGTGGTTAGAGGATGAAACGAACAGACTATCTTTTAATCTTCCTTTATACGGTCTTGATTCTAGCTGTTATTATCCATTCTATCTTTGGTCTCTTCGACTTTCAGTGGACTTATCTATTGGAAGATTTATCAAAGCTTCGTGCATTTCTGTTTATTGGCTTTGGATTGACGGTTGCTCTCACTATTTTGATGATTTTATTGATTAAATTGATTCAATTTACAATTATGAACACCGTCCAAAAAAACTTAAGAAGCTTACTCGAAGGTAAGAAGCTAAAACTTGGAGAAAACAAAGAGATTAATGAAGAATTTCAGCGCTTGGATAGGAAGCTTAAACGCCTGACAGAAAATTTGCAACGAACAGAAAATCGGGTCATGCAAAATGAAGAAGAGATTGTGGAAAGAGAACGCAGGCGAATTGCGCGAGATCTCCATGATACGGTGAGCCAAGAATTATTTGCAGCCAACATGATCTTGTCCGGTGTAGCCAGCCAGGATCAAGTTCTTCAACTTCCTAAGGTAGGACAACAGTTGAAGGGGGTTACAGAGATTCTAAATACTGCTCAAAATGATTTGCGAATTTTGCTACTACATTTGCGGCCGACAGAATTGGAAGGTCGGAACCTAGTAGAAGGAATGCAGGTAATTTTTAGGGAACTGCAAGAAAAGAGTAACTTAGAAGTTCATTTTGAACACGATGTTCAAAAATTACCTAAAGCAATTGAAGAGCATATTTTCCGGATTGTGCAAGAAGTGGTTAGCAATACATTGAAACATGCTCATGCCAAGCGATTAGATGTTTATCTATTGCAAGCAGAACAATCCCTCCATCTCAAGATAGCAGATGACGGGGTGGGCTTTGATCCAGAATCGCTGGGTGAACTAAGTTACGGTATGAAAAATATCCAAGATCGAGTGGATGATATGGCAGGAAGAATTAAAATTTTGACCAGTCCCAAAAAGGGAGTGGCCATTGATATCAAAGTGCCATTAGTAGAAGGAGAAAATGATGAAATTATTACTAGTAGATGATCATGAGATGGTCCGATTAGGATTGAAAAGTTATTTAAGTATGCAAGATGGGGTTGACCAAGTCCTAGAAGCCAGCGATGGTCAAGAGGGTGTTGAGTTGGCCTTGCAAGAGCGACCGGACGTTATTATTATGGATATTGTCATGCCCCATATGACCGGGATTGAAGCGACACTTGCTATCTTAAAAGAGTGGCCAGATGCAAAAATATTAATCCTAACGTCCTATCTAGACAATGAAAAAATCTACCCTGTCTTGGATGCGGGAGCCAAAGGTTATATGCTCAAAACTTCCAGTGCAGAGGAAATTCTTCGTGCAATCTACAAGGTGGAGCAGGGAGAGTTGGCGATTGAGACAGAAGTCAGCCAAAAAGTAGAGTATCGAAAAAATCACGTGGAACTCCATGATGACCTGACCGCGCGTGAACGAGATATCTTGGCTTTACTAACCAAGGGGTACGAAAATCAACGGATAGCTGATGAATTATTCATTTCATTAAAAACAGTCAAGACCCATGTGTCGAATATATTGTCAAAATTAGAAGTGAGCGATCGTACCCAAGCAGTAGTTTATGCCTTCCAACATCACTTGGTCTCTCAGGAAGATTTTTAGTCAAAAACATGCTATAATAGACAGCATACTAAATGGAGACCAACATGGATGCAAAAACACGCTACAAAGCGAAAAAGATTAAAATAGTATTTTTTGATATTGACGATACCTTACGAAATGTTGAGACAGGCTATGTTCCAGCTTCGATCACCAGAGTATTCTCTCAATTACGAGAAAACGGAATTTACACAGCTATTGCTAGTGGACGAGGGATTTTTGGAGTGCCAGAAGAAATCAAGGCTCTCCAACCGGACTTCTATGTCACTCTGAATGGCTCCTACGTGATTGATCGTAAGGAAAATGTCATTTATGAAGAAAGGGTGCCAAATCCACTGGTTCAAGATTTTATTGCTTGGACCAAGCAAGTTGGAATTCATTATGGTTTGGTTGGGAGTCATCAAGCAGCCCTGTCTATTCGGACGGAAGAGATGAGCCAGGCTATTGATCCTATCTATCCAAATTTACCAGTGGATCCTGATTTTGCTACTAAGCATTCTATCTATCAAATGTGGACCTTCGAGACTGGTGAAGCATTCGATGCTCTCCCAGAGGATTTGGCACAAGAATTGCGTTTGGTTCGCTGGCATCCAATTTCATCTGATGTTGTCTTAAATCAGCAATCCAAAGCCCATGGTGTCTCAAAGGTAGTAGAAAAACTGGGGCTCAAACCAGAAAATGTCTTAACATTTGGGGATGGATTGAACGACATAGAATTATTTGACTATGCTGGTTTAGCGATTGCCATGGGAAATGCCCAGGAAGCATTAAAAGCTAAAGCAGATTATGTCACAAAAAATTTAGAAGAAGATGGCATTTTACATGCCTTAGAGGAGTTAAAAATGGTTGAAAAAGAATTGCATTTACCACAAACAAAAATGGATCAGGAAACAGGACCAATTGCGACGATTCATACCAACTATGGAGATCTGAAGATTCGTCTCTTCCCTGATCAAGCACCAAAAACCGTTGCAAACTTTATTGCGCTTGCGAAAGATGGCTATTACAACGGAGTGATTTTCCACCGCATCATTAAAGATTTTATGATCCAAGGTGGCGACCCAACTGGAACAGGAATGGGCGGAGAATCCATCTACGGAGAGTCTTTTGAAGATGAATTCTCTGAAGAATTGTACAATATCCGTGGTGCGCTATCTATGGCCAATGCTGGACCAAATACCAATGGCAGTCAATTCTTCATTGTTCAAAACCAACACCTTCCATATTCTAAAAAGGAAATCGCCCGTGGTGGGTGGCCTGAAGCTATTGCAGAAATTTATGCAGAAGAAGGAGGAACTCCTCATTTGGACCGTCGTCACACAGTATTCGGTCAGTTGATGGACGAAGCTTCTTATCAAGTATTGGATGCAATTGCTGCAGTCGAGACAGGTGCCATGGACAAACCCAAAGAAGATGTGGTGATGGAATCGATTGATATTGAGGGAGACGCATGAGAATCGGGGATAAACTGAAGGGTGTTGTGACAGGGTTGCAACCTTATGGAGCCTTTGTTGAATTAGAGACAGGGGTAACCGGTTTAATCCATATTTCTGAAATCCGCAGTGGATATATCGACAACATTCATGATATCTTAAAAATTGGGGATCAAGTTTGTACCCAGATTATCGATATTGATGAATACTCTGGGAAGGCTAGCTTGTCTCTTCGTACCTTAGAAGCTGGGAACAGAAAGCAGTTTCGACATCATCGTTTTTCTAATGATCGCCATAAGATTGGTTTTACTCCTTTAGCCAAGCAATTACCTATTTGGATTAAAGAAAGTAAAGAATTTTTGAGTGACACTAGTCAAGGAAAATAAAAATTTGTTTCTGCAGATAGAAGAAAAAGAGGCTACATCGTAGCCTCTTTCTTATTCTTGATCAAAATCGTAAAGGGTAGTTGAAAGGTAACGTTCTCCATTATCCGGTGCCAAAGCCAAGACTTTTTTACCAGCTCCAAGCTCTTTAGCGACTTCAATTGCTGCATAGATAGCGGCAGCAGATGAAATTCCAACTAAGAATCCTTCTTTTCCACCAATGTAGCGACCTAATTCTAAAGCTTGTTCAGAAGTGACGCGGATTACGCCATCATAAGAATTGGTATCCAGCGTTTCTGGAATGAAACCTGCTGACAATCCTTGGATTTTGTGAGGTCCTGGTTTTTCGCCAGAAAGAATCGCTGATTCATCTGCTTCAACGGCATAGACTTGGACAGCTGGGTTGACTTTTTTCAAGGCATGAGAAACACCTGAAATAGTTCCACCAGTTCCAACACCACTGACGTAAGCATCCAATCCATTTGGCCCAAAAGCTTCTAAAATTTCTTGTCCTGTTGTTGCTTCATGGACTTCTGGGTTGGCGCTATTGTTAAATTGGAGGGGAAGGAAACCGTTTCGTTCTGCAGCGATTTCTTCTGCTTTAGCGATAGCTCCTTTCATTCCTTCGCTACCTGGAGTTAAGACAAGTTCTGCTCCATAAGCTTGAATGATTTTCCGACGTTCAACACTCATGGTTTCAGGCATGACGATGACGACTTTATACCCTTTGGCAGCTCCGACCCATGACAAACCAATTCCTGTATTTCCGCTGGTTGCTTCAACGATAGTAGAACCAGGTTGAAGCAGACCATCTCGTTCTGCTTTTTCAATCATGCTAAGAGCAATCCGGTCTTTGACAGATGAACCAGGGTTGAAGGCTTCTAGTTTAACATAGACATCAGCAGCCCCTTCAGGTACCAAGTGGTTCAATTTTACAATAGGTGTTTTTCCGATTAATTCTGTAATATTTTCATAGATTGGCATACGATATACACTCCTTTGTTAGTGTATCCAGTATACCGCCAGTAATCCGGTTTGTAAAATATAAAAAAGCTATCAATGTGATAGCCTTTTTTTATAACTGGATAGGAACTTCCACTTCCTTTAGCCCCTGATCACTAATCTCAACTTTTCCATGGTAAAAATCAATCAGGTCTGCAATCACATCTTCTTTTTGCTCTTTATCTACATAAATCAGACTAAAGACAGCATCGGTGAAGTCTGTCTGAAATTCTGCTAATTGGTGAGCGGATAGAAAGTTCACAAACTCTTGGTATTGGGGATAAGTCAAGGTAATCCCTAACCCAACTTGCTCCTTGATTTCAACGAGACCGATTTCTTTCACAGCCTGAGCGACGCTACCGGCATAAGCACGGATCAGACCGCCTGCGCCGAGCTTGATCCCACCAAAATAACGAGTGACAACGCAGCAGACATTGGTCAACTCATGATTTTCTAGCACACCTAGCATGGGAACGCCGGCAGTACCACTCGGTTCTCCGTCGTCGCTGGTCCGTTTGATCTCAAACTGTTGGCCTATGACAAATGCGGAGCAATTGTGAGTTGCTTTGTAATGTTCTTTCTTGACAGCAGCTATAAAGTCGCGAGCTTCCTCTTCAGTATAGACCCGTTTAACATGGCAAAGAAAGCGAGATTTTTTAATTTCTTCTTGGACGAGGCCGTCCTCTTTAAATGTCTTGTATTCCATACACTTATTTTACAAAAAAACTCGCAAAACTGCGAGTTTTTACGAATATATAAGTATGAAAGTTGAAGATTGTTATGGAAGGTTGTTCACCCAAGAACAACTAGAGGTGGAACTGCTTGGACAAGCCCAAGAACTGCCAGCTATGGTAGAGGAAAAGACGGGCTTGTTTTGTAATCGGTGTGGGACTAAGATTGATAAAAGCAAATGGAAACTACAGATAGGAAGCTACTATTGTAGAGCCTGCATTCAATTAGGAAGAGTTAGGAGCGACCAAGTACTCTATTACTTTCTCCAGCAAGCCTTTCCGCAGGAAGAAGTCCTAAGATGGCAGGGGAGCTTGACGCCATTTCAAAGTCGGGTTTCTCAAGAGTTGGTTCAATCCTTAACAGATAGAAAGCCTATGATGGTACACGCAGTTACAGGAGCAGGTAAAACGGAAATGATGTACCAAGTGGTGGCGGAAGTGATAAAAAAGGGGAGATGTGTTTGCATTGCTACACCAAGGATTGACGTGTGTATTGAATTATATAAGCGAATGACAAAGGACTTTTCCTGCCCCATCTCCTTGTTGCACGGTGATTCAGAAGCTTATTTCCGAACGCCTCTAGTCATATCCACCACACATCAACTACTAAAATTTTATCAAGCTTTTGACCTCCTCATCATCGATGAAGTCGATGCCTTTCCTTTTGTTGATAACCCTGTTCTCTACCATGCCGTTTCAAATGCCGTAACCAAGAATGGAAAGCTCATCTATTTGACAGCTACCTCAACAAAAGAGTTAGATAAAAAGGTCAAAAAACAGGAAATAAACCGCGTTAGCCTACCCAGACGCTTTCACGGAAACCCTCTAGTAATTCCTAGAAAAGTATGGCTAAAAGATCTACGAAAGAAAGTAGAAAAGAAGCAAGTACCAGGGAAGTTACTCAGACTAATAAAGGAGCAACGAAAAACAAGCTTTCCACTGATCTTATTTGTATCAGAGATTGAATTAGGAGAAAAGCTCCTTAACCTCTTAAGACAGAACTTCAAGGATGAAATCATCGAACTGGTGACCTCTAAAACAGAAAATAGGTTAGAACTGGTAGAAAAATTTCGCAACCAAGAAATTACCATTCTTGTTTCAACGACAATTCTGGAAAGGGGAGTCACCTTCCCTAAAGTAGATGTGCTTGTGATTGAGGCCAATCATCGGCTGTTCACTAAGAGCGCCTTGGTTCAAATCGCTGGTCGTGTAGGAAGAAGTATGGAAAGACCCACAGGCGAATTGCTTTTCCTAGCAGAAGGAACCAGCCAAGAAATGACAAAAGCTATTAAAGAAATAAAAGAAATGAATCGGGAGGCAGGATTTTGAGTCACTGTCTGTTATGTGATCAAGAGCTATCCAAACAAGAATCATTAAGGGATCTCATCCTAATGAAAAAAGAGAATCTCACTATGTGTGACAACTGTAAAAACAAGTTTGAACCAGTTAGTGAAGCTAGTTGCAAGACTTGTTGTAAAAAAAGTTCAGAGACTTCTTGTGAAGATTGCCAAGAGTGGGAACGAAAAGGGAAAAGCGTAAACCATAAAGCACTTTACTATTATAATGAAGAAATGAAGGAATATTTTCAAAAATACAAATTCCAGGGAGACCAACTGTTAGCATGTCTCTTTGCTGAGGAAATAAAGGTAGAGCTTAAAAAGTATAAAGGATATACCATTGTACCAATTCCTTTAAGTGACGAGAGAAATGAGAAGAGAGGGTTTAATCAGGTAACAGCCATCCTAGAGTCAGCAGGAATTCCTCATCAACACCTATTGATAAAAAAGAATACAAAAGCCCAATCACAGAAAAATAAAAAGGAAAGATTAAAAACAGAACAAGCTTTTAGACGAAAAGAGTTTGAAAACAAAAGCTGGCCAGAGAAAATAATGATAGTGGATGATATCTACACAACAGGAGCAACAATAGAAAGAGCTAAAGAAATGTTGAATGTAAATGGGGTGAAAGAAATAAGATCTTTTACATTAGCAAGATAGAATATTCAAAAATATATTTGCAAAAATAAAATGAAAGCGTTATAATGTAGATATAAAAAGAAAAAACGTTTAGAAAGAAGGTACTTATATGATTAAATATAGTATCCGTGGTGAAAACCTAGAAGTAACAGAAGCCATTCACGACTATGTCGTTTCTAAACTCGAAAAAATTGAAAAATATTTTCAAGCAGAGCAAGAATTGGATGCACGTGTAAATCTAAAAGTTTATCGTGAAAAAACTGCAAAAGTTGAAGTCACGATTCCGCTTGGTTCTATTACACTGCGTGCAGAAGATGTTTCTCAAGATATGTATGGATCTATTGACTTGGTAGTTGACAAGATTGAACGTCAAATTCGTAAGAATAAAACAAAGATTGAAAAGAAAAATCGTAGTAAATCTGCAACTAGCAAAATCTTTACAGAAGCTTTAGTAGAAGAAAGTGTTGCATTGGAAAAAGTTGTCCGTACAAAAACGATTGACATTGAACCAATGGAATTAGATGAAGCGATTCTTCAAATGGAACTATTGGGACATGACTTCTTCATCTACAAGGATGTGGAAGACAATACAACTAACGTTATTTACCGTCGCGAAGATGGAGATATTGGACTTCTTGAAGTTAAAGACAAATAAGTTAACACAGTCAGAAAGCTCCTGTAGAATATACAGGAGCTTTCTATATATAGGAAATAAATAGTCGCAAATCAAAAAAATAACAAAAAAAATAAAAAAATAGAAAAAAGATATTGACAAGTAGTTTTGGTCGTGATATACTAATATAGTTGTCGCGCGAGAGCGACAAAGACCTTTGAAAACTGAA
>NZ_QTNK01000004.1:0-113442 GCF_003603595.1 Streptococcus sp. AM28-20 | reverse complement strand
CGGTTAGAGGTTCGACTCCTCTAGGGTGCATAAAGCGTAAGCTTTAGTTCGGGAAGTAGCTCAGCTTGGTAGAGTACTTGGTTTGGGACCAAGGTGTCGCAGGTTCGAATCCTGTCTTCCCGATTTATGGCGGTGTAGCTCAGCTGGCTAGAGCGTCCGGTTCATACCCGGGAGGTCGGGGGTTCGATCCCCTTCGCCGCTATACTATTGATCTTGTCGGACCTTTAGCTCAGCTGGTTAGAGCTCTCGGCTCATAACCGAGTGGTCGTAGGTTCAAGTCCTACAAGGTCCATAATTAGCTGGAGGATTACCCAAGTCCGGCTGAAGGGAACGGTCTTGAAAACCGTCAGGCGTGTAAAAGCGTGCGTGGGTTCGAATCCCACATCCTCCTTAATATTAACGCGGGATGGAGCAGCTCGGTAGCTCGTCGGGCTCATAACCCGAAGGTCGTAGGTTCAAATCCTGCTCCCGCAATATTTGGCTCGGTAGCTCAGTTGGTAGAGCAATGGATTGAAGCTCCATGTGTCGGCGGTTCGATTCCGTCTCGCGCCATTTTCTTTTAATACTAAGCGGGTGTAGTTTAGTGGTAAAACTACAGCCTTCCAAGCTGTTGTCGCGAGTTCGATTCTCGTCACCCGCTTTGAACATTTGTTCATTACCAAGTTTTTAACTTGGGCGCGTAGCTCAGGTGGTTAGAGCGCACGCCTGATAAGCGTGAGGTCGGTGGTTCGAGTCCACTCGTGCCCATTTTGGAGAATTACTCAAGAGGCTGAAGAGGACGGTTTGCTAAATCGTTAGGTCGGGTAACTGGCGCGGGGGTTCGAATCCCCCATTCTCCGTATAGAATGAAGTTAGCTTTCTAGCTAGCTTTTTTTGTTACTTTGATACATCAATAGAAATAAAAATGTAACAAAGGCGTAACATAAAATCGTCTATTTTCTGTTATACTAGTTAGTGTCTTATATGAAGGAGTCTTTTATTTTATGAAGAAAAAATTATTAACGACTATTTTACTTAGTACAGTTGCTTTATCACAAGTAGGTACAGTTATTTCTGTTGGAGCTGATTCTACTGATGATAAAATCGCAGTACAAGATAGTAAGATTGCTGATTTGAGTTCAAAAGAACAAAGTGCACAAGCAGAAGTTAATCAAATTCAATCTCAAGTTTCTGAAATCAAAAAACAACAAGAAACTCTTAAAGCTGAGAATGAACGTTTGAATGAAGAGTCTGCTCGTCTTTCTGCTGAGATTGAAGAACTTTCTAAAAACATTGTGGCTCGTCAAGACTCATTGGCGAACCAAGCACGTAGTGCTCAAACAACAGGAACTGCTACAAGTTATATTAACGCTATTGTAAGTTCTGGTTCTTTGACTGAAGCTATTTCACGTGTTTCTGCAATGAACGAAATTGCTAGTGCCAACAACAAAATGTTGGAAGAACAAAAACGTGATAAAGAAGCTATCGATGCGAAGCAAAAAGAAAATAACGATGCAATTAATACTGTTATTGCTAACCAACAACAGTTAAATGACGATGAACAAGCTTTGGCAACTAAGGAAGCTGAGTTGAAGGTTGCACAATTGAATTTGGCAGCTGAAAAATCAACTGCAGAAAATGAAAAGAATGCCTTGCTTGCAGAAAAAGCGGCTGCAGAGAAAGCAGCAGCTGAAGCAGCAGCAGCTGAAGCAGCATACCGCGCACAACAAGAAGAGCAACGTAAGGCTGTAGAAGCATCTGCTAATACGAACTTGCAAGCACAAGTTCAAGCTGCTACTCAAACACCAGCAGCTGATGCAGCACAACCTCAAGCAACTGTTGCAACTCCTACAGCACCAGCAGTTCAAACTCAAACTGTCGCTACACCTGCTGCAACTAGTCGTCCAACTTACAGCTCATCTGCAAGTTCATATCCAGTAGGTGAATGTACTTGGGGTGCGAAAGTATTGGCTCCTTGGGCTGGTGATTACTGGGGGAATGGAGCACAGTGGGCTGCAAGTGCTGCAGCAGCTGGATTCCGTACTGGTAGCCAACCACAAGTCGGAGCGATTGCATGTTGGAATGATGGTGGATATGGACACGTAGCTGTGGTTACAGCTGTTCAGTCACCTACAAGTATTCAAGTATCTGAATCTAACTACTTAGGTATCCGTAGCATTGGGAACTACCGTGGATGGTTTAACCCAGTTAATGCACAAGGATCACTTACTTATATCTATCCAAACTAAGAATTTGAAACACCCGCTTTTAGTGGGTGTTTTTTACTATAGTTACTATTTTAATTTTTGGTGGATTATGGATTGAAAAATCATGTAAAAAGGGTTACAATGGGTAAGGAGAAGATTTGTACAATTCGTACATTGTGGTTAAATTTATGTGGAGGAAATCATGTCGTTTTCGGATTTAATGCTGTTCGCTTTATCTTCTAACCAAGATTTGGCTGAACGTGTCTCTAAGGAGATGGGATTGCCACTTGGTAAGTCGACCGTACGTCAATTTTCAGATGGGGAAATCCAGGTCAATATTGAGGAGTCTATTCGTGGTAAAGAGGTTTATATTCTTCAATCAACGAGCTCTCCTGTAAATGATAATTTAATGGAAATTTTGATCATGGTAGATGCTCTAAAACGTGCCAGTGCTCAAACCATTAATGTAGTGATGCCCTATTATGGTTATGCTCGTCAAGACCGTAAAGCTCGTGCTCGTGAGCCGATTACATCCAAATTGGTTGCCAATATGTTAGAGATTGCTGGTGTAGATCGTCTCTTAACCATTGATTTGCATGCAGCTCAGATTCAAGGATTCTTTGATATTCCGGTGGATCATTTGATGGGAGCTCCATTGATTGCAGACTACTTTGAACGTCGTGGAATGATTGGTTCTGACTATGTGGTAGTTAGTCCGGACCACGGTGGTGTGACCCGTGCTCGTAAACTAGCCGAATTTTTGAAAACACCGATTGCCATCATTGATAAACGTCGGAGTGTTGATAAGATGAACACCAGTGAAGTCATGAACATCATTGGGAACGTTGAAGGGAAAACTTGTATCCTGATTGACGATATGATCGATACTGCGGGAACAATTTGCCACGCTGCAGATGCACTTGCTGAAGCAGGAGCAGTAGAAGTCTATGCTAGCTGTACGCATCCGGTATTGTCTGGCCCAGCTATGGACAATATTCAGAAATCAGCCATTAAGAAGTTGGTAGTATTGGATACCATTTACCTACCTGAAGAACGCTTAATTGATAAAATTGAACAAATCTCTATCGCAAAACTATTGGCAGAAGCGATTATCCGTATCCATGAAAAACGTCCTCTGTCTCCTCTATTTGAAATTGGAAATGCGAAAAAATCTTAAAATGTAAAAAAGAGGTTGTAGAAAGCCTCTTTTTTTAGAAAGGAAAAATATGTTTTTCAACTGGTTAAAAAAAGAAAGTAAGATCAATAATCAGAGGGAGGAGTTGCTGAAAGAAGCACAAAAAAATGAGGAAAGATTGGATCCTTGTCTACCCAAAAAGACCTTGCCAAAAAGTGGTGTAGTCAAATAGAGTAAGGAAAATGCCTTAGAAAATCAAGATTTCCATTATAGAAATCAAATAGTTTGCTTTTCTAAAAAAGTCTTAAAAAAATTTAAATTTTAGCAAAAAAATTGTTGACAAATAAAATATATCGTAGTAAACTAATAATAGTTACGAAGTAACGAACTATTTTTTAAAATGAAAAAAGGAGATAAAACAATGAAAAAAGTTTTATTATCATCAGTAGTTGCACTTTCAGTATTTGCAGCAGCAGCTCCTGCATTTGCAGCAGATAAAGTTGAAAAAGATACTGCACCTTCAACTTTGAAAATTTCTGACCTTGAATCTACAGGTCAAGTAGCTCCATCTGCACCAGCATCAGCTGCGACAGAAAAACATCCAGGTGCTACTAAAGTAGATCCTAAAGTTGGTAAAGGTGAAGTTATCGAGAAAAAAGGTGACGTTTCATCTGTAGAATATGATGGCGAAAAAAATGCAGACACTTCTAAAGAGTTGACTGCTATCCCAGGTGCTGAATGGTTCACTCAAGGTCTTGACCTTTGGAACGGTAGCCAACACGTTACATTGAAGACTAAAGCTGGTGTTCAAACTGTTGAAGTTACAAACCCACATGATGGAACTAAATGGTTCGTAGATGTTAAGGTTGAAGCTGGTGCTGATACTCCTAGCGGATTCTACGCAACTGCAGTAAGTGGTTCATTGCGTCCTGCAGGTAAAGCTGATGCAAAAGCTCCTGCTTCTAAAGAAGAAGCTAAAGCTACTGAAGCTAAAGCTGGTAAAGATGGTAAAGCTGGTTCAGCTGAAGCTGGTAAAGCTCTTCCAAAAACAAGCGCAGTTAAATAATTTTTATTAATTAGCTCTTAAATTAAATATCACTGAGCCTTCGGGCTCGGTGTTATTTTTTAGATTAAACGGTATATAGGGGATCTTATTTTTATGAATCGTACAGATAAACATTCTAGTTCTAAAAAAAAGGGCATTTCGCTTATTCTTGCTTTGGTTGCTCTTGTAGCCCTTGTAGGTGGTTTTGTCCTCTTTAATCCATTTGGTAAACAGACCTCATCTGATAAAAATAATACGAGCTCATCATCTAGTGCAAGTAGCAAAGAGGTCAAGGAAGTTAAGTATGAGCCAAGTCAAGAAGAAAAAGAGTATTTAGCCAACCGCTTTGCTCAATTAACTTCTGTCAATCCAGAAGCGATTGCCTATGTTTATGCTCCTGGAACTGAGTTAGATGAGCCTGTTGTTCAAACAGGGGACAATGCTACTTATTTGGATAAAACTTTTGAGGGTGGAAACCAACCTTTATTGGGAACGGTCTTCATGGATACCGATAATAAAAAGGACTTTAGTGATCGTTTGACGTGGTTATTCGGTCATGCTCGTGGTAGCCAGGTTGAAGATCATCGGATGTTTAACGATGTTAATTTCTATGATAACCAAGAGTACTTTAACCAGCACCCTTACGTAGTTATTGAAACACCTGAGCGCAAGTATTATTATGAAGCAATGGGCTTGGTTATTGTTCCTGAAACAACAGCTTTCTATCGTACAAGCTTTAAGGATGATGAAGATTTTACTACCCAGTTGAAAAACATCTATGAGGCGGCGAGGACAAAGAATCCAAATATCAAAATCAAAGCTTCTGATAAGTACCTAGTCTTGTCTACTTGTCGCGAAGAAGATGAAACTATCCGTTCCAATCTCTACCTTCGTCAAATTCCAGATTCGGAAATGAAGGATTTCTTGGCGAAACATGGTGATCAGTTGAATTATGTGGCAACACGTGGTCAAGAATAAAAAAGATTTGGTAAAATTTATTCAATGAGAGGATTTAGCATGGGCTAGGTCCTTTTTTGATGAAAAAGGTCATTATTGTATCATTTTAGTTGGGACTAGCCCCTTTTTTGCGATGGCTTTCTATTTATAGTATAATGGTGATAGAACTTTTTGGAGGTGGCTATGGATTTAACAAAACGGTTTAATCAAAATTTGAATCGAATCGAGATTTCCTTGATTCGTCAGTTTGACCAAGCCATTTCTTCTATTCCAGGTGTCTTACGATTGACCTTGGGTGAGCCAGATTTTACGACACCAGATCATGTAAAGGAAGCAGCAAAAGCAGCTATTGATGCTAATCAAAGTCATTATACGGGTATGAGTGGCTTATTAGCTCTAAGAGAGGCTGCTAGCCAGTTTGTAGCTGAAAAATATAACCTACAATATCGACCAGAGGATGAAATTTTGGTCACAATTGGGGCAACGGAGGCTCTTTCTACTACCTTGACTGCTATATTGGAACCTAGAGATGTGGTATTATTACCAGCACCTGCTTATCCTGGTTACGAACCCATTGTTAAACTGATGGGGGCTAGTGTCGTCGAAATCGATACCACTGATAATCGCTTTGTCCTTAGCCCAGAGGCTTTAGAAAAGGCCTTAGAAGAGCAAGGAGATCGCGTCAAGGCGGTTATTCTCAACTATCCAGCTAATCCAACAGGTGTCACCTACTCTAAGGAGCAGATGCAGGATTTGGCTAGAGTCTTGAAGAAATATGAAGTTTTTGTCGTTTGTGATGAGGTCTATTCAGAATTAACCTACACAGGTCAGCCTCACGTTTCCTTGGGATCCTATCTACGGGACCAAGCCATTATTATCAATGGCTTGTCTAAGTCTCATGCTATGACAGGCTGGAGACTCGGTTTTATCTTTGCGCTGGCTCCCTTGATAGCTCAATTAATCAAGAGTCATCAGTACTTGGTGACTGCAGCGGGAACCATGAACCAGTATGCAGCCATTGAAGCCTTGACAGTTGGAAAAGATGACGCAGAGCCGATGAAACGGGAATACATAGAGCGTCGAGATTATATCATCAAAGAAATGTCTGCCATGGGCTTTGACATCATCCGCCCAGATGGGGCCTTCTATATCTTTGCCAAGATCCCACAAGGGTATCATCAAGATTCGTTCGAATTTTTGAAGCTCCTAGCCCAAGAAAAGGCCGTTGCCTTTATTCCAGGAATGGCTTTTGGCCCATATGGCGAAGGTTATGTACGCTTGTCTTATGCAGCCAGTATGAAAGTGATCCAAGAAGCGATGAGTCGGTTGAAGGAGTTTATGAAAGAACATGCTGGAGAGCATTGAGAGTCGAGGCATTGTCCTCTACCATCGGGATTACCGAGAGGACGATAAGCTGGTTAAAATCTTTACGGAGCAAGCAGGTAAGTTGATGTTTTTCGTGAAACATGCCAATCGTTCTCGGTTGAATTCTATGATTCAACCCTTGACCTTGGCGGATATGTATCTGAAAATCAATGATGATGGACTCAGCTATATTGAAGATATTCATGAGGTTCAAAGTTTTCAAGGGATTAATCAAGATCTTTTTCGTCTTTCCTACGCAACCTATATACTGGCTTTGGCAGATGCTAGTATACAGGACCGTCAACCTGATCCAGCTTTGTTTTCTTTTTTAGAGCAGACCTTGCAATTGATGGATCGAGGCTTGGATTATGAAATCTTGACCAATATTTTTGAAATGCAGATTTTATCCCGATTTGGTGTCGCCTTAAACGTCCATGAGTGTTGTGTCTGTCATCGAGTGGGGCTACCTTTTGATTTTTCGTTCCGATTGGGTGGTGTCCTTTGCCCAGATCATTATGATCGTGACGAAAGGCGAGCTCACTGGGATCCAAATGCCCTCTATTTGTTGGATCGTTTTCAAGCTGTAAAATTTAGTGAGTTAGAGACGATTTCCATTCATGATGCGATGAAGAAAGAGTTGAGAAAGTGTCTAGACCAACTCTATGATGAGTATGTAGGTATTCATCTCAAAGCTAAGAAATTTATTGATTCCCTGGGAAGCTGGGGAGAGATCTTAAAAGATCAGTCTGGAGGTAAGAAATGAAAAAAATTGCAGTTGATGCAATGGGTGGAGATCATGCTCCACAGGCCCTAGTAGAAGGGGTCAATCAAGCTATACAAGAATTTAAGGATATCGAAGTCATTTTGTACGGAGATGAGGCTAAAATTAAGCAATACCTGACAGCAACTGAGCGGGTATCCATCGTCCATACAGATGAGAAAATAAATTCAGATGATGAGCCTACTCGTGCTATTCGTCGGAAAAAGCAAGCCAGCATGGTCTTAGCAGCACATGCAGTTAAGAATGGGGAAGCGGATGCCATGCTTTCTGCAGGAAATACAGGAGCACTTTTGGCCGCTGGTTACTTTATCGTCGGTCGGATCAAGGTCATTGATCGTCCAGGCTTGATGTCGACTCTTCCTACCCTTGATGGGAAGGGTTATGATATGCTGGATCTGGGGGCAAATGCTGAAAATACACCAACACATTTGCACCAATATGCGATTATGGGAGCCTATTATGCAGAGAACGTCCGTGGAATTAAGCGGCCTCGTATCGGTCTCTTAAATAACGGAACTGAGGAAAGCAAGGGGGATCCCCTCCGCAAGGAGACCTATCAATTGTTAGCAGCAGATCCTTCTCTCAATTTTGTAGGAAATGTGGAAGCACGTGACTTGATGGATGGAGTTGCTGACGTTATTGTTACAGATGGATTTACAGGAAATGCTGTCCTTAAGACCATGGAAGGAACTGCTTTGGGTCTCTTTAAACAGTTGAAAACAGTCCTGACTGGTGGTGGCTTGAAGGCTAAGATTGGTGCCTTCCTCTTGAAGAATGATTTACGAGGTTTGAAAAAGACTTTAGATTATTCAGATGTTGGAGGTGCGGTCTTGTTTGGCTTGCAAGCCCCTGTCGTAAAAACCCATGGTTCTAGTGATGCCAAGGCAGTCTATAGCACGATTCGCCAGATCCGGACCATGTTGGAAACAGATGTGATTCGTAAATCTGTGGTTGAATTATCAGAATTGGAGGAAGAGAAATGAGTCGTCGTCAAGAAATTTTTAAACTAGTTGAAGGGTTGATCAAAGATCATAAAGGATCTGAGTATGAGGTTTCTATGGATTTAGATTTACGAAAGGACTTGGAAGTGGATTCTGTTGATCTAATGGAATACATTATTTATTTGGAAGAAGCCTACCAAATTGACATCCCAGATAAAGACATTGATGCCATGGCAACCGTGGGAGACATGGTAGACTACGTTTTAAAGAAAACAAGCAAATAAAGTTCGGTTTTTACGAAAGAATAAGTATCTAAAAATAAGAGATTGAATCTTTTTGGTTCAATCTCTTATTATTTTTGTGTTACAAACGAACAAGATACGGATTTAACTTGAAAAAACAACCTCTCTGTGATACACTGTAAGGGATAAAAGATGAAAGGCGAACAAGAAGATGTCCGATCAATTAATTTATACGGGGAAAGCAAAAGATATTTATAGTACGGAAGACGAACATGTGATTAAGTCAGTCTACAAGGACCAGGCAACCATGCTGAATGGAGCTCGCAAAGAGACCATTGAGGGCAAAGGTGTGCTGAATAATCAGATTTCGTCTCTTATTTTTGAAAAATTAAATGCTGCGGGTGTAGCGACACACTTTATCGAACGTATCTCTGATACAGAACAACTTAACAAGAAGGTGACCATCATTCCTTTGGAGGTTGTGCTTCGTAACGTGACTGCGGGTTCTTTCTCCAAACGTTTCGGCGTGGAAGAAGGTTTGGACTTAAAAACTTCAATCGTTGAATTTTACTACAAAAAAGATGAGTTGGATGATCCCTTCATCAATGATGAGCATGTGAAGTTTTTGGACATTGCTAATGATGAGCAAATTGCTTATATCAAGGAAGAAACACGTCGTATCAATGAATTACTGAAAGATTGGTTTGCACAAATTGGTCTGCGTTTGATTGACTTCAAATTGGAATTTGGTTTTGATAAGGATGGTAAGATTATCTTGGCCGATGAATTTTCACCAGATAATTGTCGTCTTTGGGATGCGGAAGGTCATCATATGGACAAGGATGTTTTCCGTAGAGACTTGGGCAGTCTGACAGATGTATATAAGGTTGTTTTAGAAAAATTGCAGGGCTTGAAGTAATGATTTTCTTCATCTTCACTAGCCTATTTAAATAGAAATAAATAAAGGAAATAAAATGGATAAACGTATTTTCGTTGAGAAAAAAGCTGATTTTCGCGTGAAATCTCATTCTTTAGTAAAAGAATTACAGCATAATCTTCAGTTAAAAACTTTGAAGGATCTTCGGATTGTGCAGGTTTACGATGTCTTTAATTTGGCAGAGGATTTGTTTGCGCGTGCGGAAAAACATATCTTTTCTGAGCAAGTAACCGATACTGTTTTGGATGAAGCTAGGATCAAGGCAGATCTTGCTAACTATGCTTTCTTTGCTATCGAAAGCTTGCCTGGTCAATTTGACCAACGTGCAGCATCTTCACAAGAAGCTTTGCTATTGCTTGGTAGCTCAAGTGATGTAACAGTCAATACTGCTCAATTGTACTTGGTTAACAAGGATATTGATGCGAATGAATTGGAAGCTGTTAAAAACTATCTCTTGAACCCGGTGGACTCTCGTTTCAAAGATATCACTGTTGGTATTGCCAAGCAGGATTTCTCTGAGTCTGATAAGACCATTCCAAACTTGGATTTCTTTGAAACTTATACGGCAGAAGAATTTGCTCAATATAAGGCAGAGCAAGGATTGGCCATGGAAGTGGACGACCTGCTCTTCATCCAAGACTATTTCAAGTCAATTGGACGGGTTCCAACGGAGACGGAGCTTAAGGTTTTGGATACTTACTGGTCTGACCACTGCCGTCACACAACGTTCGAGACTGAGTTGAAAAACATCGACTTCTCAGCTTCTAAATTCCAAAAACAATTGCAAGCGACTTATGACAAGTATATCGCCATGCGTGATGAGTTGGGACGTACGGAAAAACCTCAAACCTTGATGGATATGGCCACTATTTTTGGCCGTTATGAGCGTGCTAATGGTCGTTTGGACGACATGGAAGTGTCTGATGAAATCAATGCCTGCTCAGTTGAAATTGAAGTGGATGTCAATGGTGTCAAAGAACCATGGCTTCTCATGTTCAAGAATGAAACTCATAACCACCCAACGGAAATCGAACCATTTGGTGGAGCGGCTACTTGTATCGGTGGTGCTATTCGTGACCCATTGTCAGGTCGTTCCTACGTTTACCAAGCCATGCGTATTTCAGGTGCTGGTGATATTACAGCGCCGATTTCCGAAACGCGTGCTGGTAAACTGCCACAACAAGTGATTTCTAAAACAGCGGCTCATGGCTATTCTTCATATGGGAACCAAATTGGTCTTGCAACGACCTATGTTCGTGAATACTTCCACCCAGGATTCGTTGCTAAGCGTATGGAACTAGGTGCAGTTGTCGGTGCAGCTCCTAAGGAAAATGTTGTCCGTGAAAAACCTGAAGCTGGTGATGTGATTATCTTGCTCGGTGGGAAGACTGGACGTGACGGTGTCGGTGGTGCGACAGGTTCTTCTAAAGTTCAAACGGTTGAATCGGTTGAAACAGCTGGTGCTGAGGTTCAAAAAGGGAATGCCATCGAAGAACGGAAGATTCAACGTCTTTTCCGTAATGGGGATGTGACCCGTCTGATCAAGAAATCAAATGACTTTGGAGCTGGTGGTGTCTGTGTGGCTATCGGTGAATTGGCAGATGGTCTTGAAATTGATCTAGACAAAGTGCCATTGAAATACCAAGGTTTGAACGGTACCGAAATTGCCATCTCCGAATCACAAGAACGGATGGCCGTGGTGGTTCGTCCAGAAGACGTAGAGGCCTTCGTTGAAGCATGTAACAAAGAAAATATTGACGCGGTTGTCGTGGCAACCGTGACGGAGAAACCAAATCTTGTCATGCACTGGAATGGCCAAACCATCGTTGATTTGGAACGTCGTTTCCTTGATACAAACGGAGTACGGGTAGTTGTCGATGCTAAGGTAGTTGACAAGGATGTCAAGCTCCCAGAAAAACGCCAAACATCTGCTAAAACCCTTGAAGCAGATACTCTTGCAGTCTTGGCTGACCTGAACCATGCTAGTCAAAAAGGTTTACAAACTATCTTTGATAGCTCGGTTGGTCGTTCAACAGTCAATCACCCACTTGGTGGTCGCTACCAAATCACACCAACGGAAGCTTCTGTACAGAAATTGCCAGTCCAACATGGCGTGACTCATACTGCTTCTGTTATGGCCCAAGGATTTAATCCATACATCGCAGAATGGTCTCCATATCATGGTGCTGCTTATGCGGTCATCGAAGCAACTGCTCGTTTGGTTGCTGCTGGCGCAAACTGGTCTAAGGCTCGTTTCTCTTATCAAGAATACTTCGAGCGGATGGATAAACAAGCAGAGCGTTTTGGTCAACCAGTATCAGCTCTTCTTGGATCAATCGAAGCTCAGATTCAACTTGGTTTGCCATCTATTGGTGGTAAGGACTCTATGTCTGGTACCTTTGAAGAATTGACAGTACCACCAACCTTGGTTGCCTTTGGGGTGACAACAGCAGACAGCCGTAAGGTTCTTTCTCCAGAATTTAAGGCTGCTGGTGAACATATCTACTACATCCCAGGTCAAGCTTTGACCCAAGAGATTGATTTTGATCTCATCAAGTCTAACTTTGCTCAATTTGAAGCCATCCAAGCTGACCACAAAGTGACATCAGCATCAGCTATCAAATATGGTGGTGTCCTTGAAGCTCTTGCCCTTGCAAGCTTTGGAAACCATATCGGCGCGACTGTTCAATTAGCTAATCTTGACACCAGCTTGACAGCTCAATTAGGCGGATTTGTCTTCACATCTCCTGAAGAAATTGCAGGTGTTGAGAAGATCGGACAAACAGCTGCAGACTTTACACTGATTGTCAACGGTGTAACGCTTGATGGACACCAGCTTGACAGTGCCTTCCAAGGTAAATTGGAAGAAGTTTACCCTACTGAGTTTGAACAGGCTACTGAACTGGAAGAAGTACCTGCTGTTGCATCAAATCCTGTGATCAAAGCTAAAGAAACAGTGGATACACCAGTGGTTTACATTCCAGTATTTCCAGGGACCAACTCGGAATACGACTCCGCTAAGGCCTTTGAAAAAGAAGGTGCCAAAGTCAACTTGGTACCATTTGTAACACTGAATGAAGAAGCGATTGTCAAGTCGGTTGACACCATGGTTGACAACATCGGAAAAGCTAACATTATCTTCTTTGCAGGTGGTTTCTCAGCGGCGGATGAACCAGATGGATCAGCTAAATTTATCGTGAATATCTTGCTCAATGAAAAAGTACGTGCAGCTATTGATCACTTTATCGAAGGTGGTGGTTTGATCATCGGTATCTGTAATGGGTTCCAAGCCCTTGTTAAATCAGGTCTCCTTCCATACGGTAACTTTGAAGATGCAAGCAGTACCAGTCCAACCCTTTTCTACAACGATGCCAACCAACACGTGGCTAAGATGGTGGAAACAAGGATTGCAAACACGAACTCACCATGGCTTGCTGGAGTGGAAGTTGGTGACATCCATGCTATCCCAGTATCACACGGTGAAGGGAAGTTTGTCGTGACAGCTGAGGAATTTGCAGAGCTTCGTGACAATGGTCAAATTTTTAGCCAATACGTTGACTTCGAAGGAAAACCTAGCATGGATTCTAAATACAATCCAAATGGTTCTGTCCATGCGATTGAAGGAATCACTAGCAAGAACGGTCAAATCATTGGGAAGATGGGACACTCAGAACGTTTCGAAGACGGTCTCTTCCAAAATATTCCAGGAAATAAAGACCAGCATCTCTTTGCATCAGCGGTTCAATATTTTACTGGAAAATAAAAGGTATACAACATGACATACGAAGTAAAATCTCTTAATGAAGAGTGTGGAGTATTTGGGATTTGGGGACATCCAGACGCTGCGAAACTCACCTATTTTGGCCTTCACAGTCTCCAACACCGGGGACAAGAGGGGGCAGGAATCCTGGCCAATGATCAAGGAACCTTGAGACGCCATCGGGATACCGGTCTGCTTTCAGAAGTCTTTCGAAATCCTTTAAATTTGGAAAAATTGACAGGAAGTTCTGCTATTGGGCATGTTCGCTATGCGACAGCAGGGGAAGCTTCGGTGGATAACATCCAACCCTTCCTCTTCCGCTTTCAAGATACCCAGTTTGGTCTGGCCCATAATGGGAATTTGACCAATGCCCAATCGCTCAAATCTGAATTAGAAAAAAATGGAGCCATCTTTAGCTCAACCTCTGACTCAGAAATTTTAGCTCACTTGATTCGTCGGAGCCACAACCCTTCCTTTATGGGAAAAATCAAGGAAGCACTCAATACGGTCAAAGGTGGTTTTGCTTATCTGATGCTGTTTGAAGATAAGCTAATCGCAGCTCTGGACCCAAATGGTTTCCGTCCTCTATCCATCGGAAAAATGTCTAATGGAGCCTTGGTTGTTTCTTCTGAAACCTGTGCTTTTGAGGTTATTGGAGCGGAGTGGATCCGAGATGTGCACCCTGGTGAGCTCGTTATCTTTGATGAAAATGGCATTACCTATGATCGCTATACGGATGATACCCAACTGGCGATTTGTTCCATGGAGTATATCTATTTTGCCCGTCCCGATTCCAATATCCAAGGAGTTAATGTCCATACGGCTCGCAAGCGGATGGGAGCTCAGTTGGCACGAGAGTTTAAGAACCAAGCAGATATTGTAGTGGGGGTTCCAAACTCCTCACTCAGTGCTGCTATGGGCTTTGCGGAAGAATCTGGTTTGCCAAATGAAATGGGCTTGATCAAGAATCAGTATGTCCAACGAACCTTTATCCAACCGACTCAGGAATTACGGGAACAAGGGGTGCGGATGAAGCTCTCTGCCGTATCTGGTGTCGTGAAAGGCAAACGGGTTGTCATGATTGATGACTCTATCGTGCGTGGAACCACCTCTCGTCGGATTGTGAAATTGTTGAAAGAAGCAGGGGCTACAGAAGTCCATGTGGCAATTGCTAGCCCAGCTCTGGCTTATCCATGTTTCTACGGAATTGATATTCAGAGTCGTGAGGAGCTAATCGCAGCCAATCATACAGTAGAGGAAACCTGTGAGATTATCGGTGCGGATAGTTTGACTTATTTATCTGTTGAGGGCTTGATTGATTCTATAGGGATTGATACCGATGCACCAAACGGTGGCCTTTGTGTGGCTTACTTCGATGGGAAATATCCAACCCCTTTGTATGACTACGAAGAACGCTATTTGGAAAGCTTGAATGAGCAGACTTCTTTCTATTAGGAATTTTTGCAAGTGAATCTGACCATTCACAGTAGGATCTAGGAACAGAAAAAGGAAGAAACAAATGACAAATAAAAATGCTTATGCCCAGTCTGGTGTAGATGTTGAAGCGGGTTATGAAGTTGTTGAACGGATTAAAAAACACGTGGCACGTACAGAGCGTGCGGGTGTCATGGGAGCTCTTGGCGGTTTCGGTGGCATGTTTGACCTTTCAAAAACAGGTGTCAAAGAGCCCGTTTTGATCTCAGGGACAGACGGTGTCGGTACCAAACTCATGCTGGCTATCAAGTACGACAAGCACGATACCATCGGACAAGACTGTGTGGCCATGTGTGTTAACGATATTATCGCTGCAGGTGCGGAGCCCCTTTACTTCCTTGACTACGTAGCAACTGGTAAAAATGAACCAGCTAAGCTAGAACAAGTAGTTGCTGGTGTGGCTGAAGGTTGTGTGCAAGCTGGTGCAGCCCTCATTGGTGGGGAAACGGCTGAAATGCCTGGTATGTACGGTGAAGACGACTATGACTTGGCTGGATTTGCAGTCGGTGTCGCTGAAAAAAGCCAAATCATCGACGGTTCAAAAGTAGCAGAGGGAGACGTCCTTCTTGGGCTTGCCTCAAGCGGTATCCACTCAAATGGTTACTCACTTGTTCGTCGTGTCTTTGCGGATTACACAGGGGAAGAAGTCCTCCCAGAATTGGAAGGCAAAAAACTCAAAGAGGTTCTTTTGGAGCCGACTCGTATCTACGTTAAAGCTGTTCTGCCACTCATCAAAGAGGAATTGGTTAACGGTATTGCCCACATCACAGGTGGTGGTTTCATCGAAAATGTCCCACGTATGTTCTCAGATGACTTGGCGGCTGAAATTGACGAAAGCAAGGTCCCAGTCCTTCCAATCTTCAAAGCCCTTGAAAAATATGGCCAAATCAAACATGAAGAAATGTTTGAAATCTTCAACATGGGGATTGGTCTCATGCTTGCGGTGAAACCAGAAAATGTGGAACGTGTCAAAGAACTTCTTGACGAACCTGTTTATGAAATCGGTCGAATTGTGAAGAAGACAGATGCAAGTGTGGTGATTAAATAATGGCTAAAAAGATTGCTGTTTTTGCCTCTGGCAACGGCTCAAACTTCCAGGTGATTGCGGAAAAATTTCCAGTTGAGTTTGTCTTTTCAGATCACCGTGATGCCTATGTCTTAGAACGTGCCAAAAATCTTGGTGTGGCTAGCCATACTTTTGAACTCAAGGAATTTGACAATAAAGCAGCTTATGAAGAAGCCATCGTCAAACTTTTGGATGAGCACCAGATTGACCTAGTCTGTTTAGCGGGCTACATGAAAATCGTTGGCCCAACCTTATTAGCTGCTTATGAAGGCCGTATCATCAATATTCACCCGGCTTTTCTCCCTGAATTTCCAGGGGCTCATGGCATTGAGGATGCTTGGAATGCAGGTGTTGACCAGTCTGGTGTGACCATTCACTGGGTGGATTCTGGTGTGGACACTGGTAAGGTTATCAAACAAGTCCGTGTGCCACGTCTAGCAGGGGATACCCTTGATACTTTCGAAACTCGCATCCATGAAACAGAGTACAAGCTCTATCCAGAAGTGTTGGAACGTTTGGGAGTGGAGAGGAAATAAGAAGGAGATCAAGTTTTGATTGTGTAATCTTGGTAGGAGAAAAATGATTAAGTTGAAATTAGTAGATGAGAGCAGTTTTCAGGCAGTGCTGGATTTGAAAATATCTGAAGCTGATGAACGAGCACGTTTCGTAGCTCCCAATGTGCGTTCTTTAGCTGATGCATGGCTCTACCGAGAGAATGGGGATGTGTTTCCGATGGCAATCTATTGGGATGAGCAAGTGGTTGGCTTTCTCCTGCTGGAAATAGACAAGGATGAAACGGAATACTTTATCTGGCGGATAATGATTGGCCAGCAGTACCAAGGAAAAGGTTACGGACGAAAAGCCTTGGAAGTTCTCATCAAAGAGGCTCAGATGGATAGGGGTTGCAATCATATTATCGCAGATTATGTAGTTGGAAATGAAAAAATGAAGTATCTGCTGACTAGTTTGGGTTTTCAGGAAACGGGATTTATAGAAGAAAATAACGAAGTCGCTATGCGCTTGGATCTAAAGAAAGAGGAATAGAATGACTAAACGTGCACTAATTAGTGTTTCAGATAAAGCGGGCATCGTTGAATTTGCCCAAGAACTTAAAAAACTTGGTTGGGACATTATCTCAACAGGGGGTACCAAAGTTGCCCTTGACAATGCTGGGGTAGACACCATTGCCATTGACGATGTGACTGGTTTCCCAGAAATGATGGATGGTCGTGTCAAGACTCTCCACCCAAATATCCATGGGGGGCTTCTCGCTCGTCGTGACCTCGAAAGTCACCTAGAGGCTGCTAAGGACAATCAGATTGAGCTCATTGATCTTGTTGTGGTCAACCTTTATCCATTCAAGGAAACCATCCTCAAACCAGATGTGACCTATGCGGACGCGGTTGAAAACATCGATATCGGTGGGCCATCAATGCTTCGTTCCGCAGCGAAGAACCACGCTAGCGTTACAGTTGTGGTAGACCCTGCTGACTATGCTGTTATGCTTGACGAATTGGCAGCCAAGGGCGAAACCACTTACGAAACTCGCCAACGTTTGGCAGCTAAGGTTTTCCGTCACACTGCAGCTTATGATGCCTTGATTGCAGAATACTTTACAGCTCAAGTGGGTGAAGAAAAACCTGAAAAACTCACCTTGACTTATGATCTTAAGCAAGCAATGCGTTACGGGGAGAACCCTCAACAAGACGCAGATTTCTACCAAAAAGCCTTGCCAACGGATTATTCCATTGCATCCGCTAAACAATTGAACGGGAAAGAATTGTCCTTTAACAATATCCGAGACGCGGATGCGGCAATCCGGATCATCCGTGATTTCAAAGACCGTCCAACCGTTGTGGCTCTCAAACACATGAACCCATGTGGGATTGGTCAAGCTGACGATATCGAAACAGCTTGGGACTACGCTTATGCGTCTGACCCGGTTTCTATCTTCGGTGGGATTGTTGTTCTCAACCGTGAGGTAGATGCTGCGACAGCTGAGAAGATGCACGGCGTTTTCCTTGAAATCATCATCGCACCAAGCTATACAGATGAAGCGCTTGAAATCTTGACTACCAAGAAAAAAAACTTGCGGATCCTTGAATTGCCATTTGACGCTCAAGATGCCAGTGAAGTGGAAGCAGAATACACTGGTGTTGTAGGTGGACTTCTTGTTCAAAACCAAGACGTGGTCAAAGAAAGCCCAGCTGACTGGCAAGTGGTGACCAAACGCCAACCAACTGAGACAGAAGCGACGGCTCTTGAGTTTGCTTGGAAAGCCATCAAGTATGTCAAATCAAACGGGATCATCGTGACTAATGACCACATGACAATTGGTGTTGGCCCAGGTCAAACCAATCGTGTGGCTTCTGTTCGCATTGCTATTGACCAAGCTAAAGACCGTCTTGACGGCGCGGTCCTCGCTTCAGACGCCTTCTTCCCATTTGCGGATAACGTGGAAGAAATTGCTAAAGCAGGTATTAAGGCTATCATCCAACCGGGTGGATCCGTCCGTGACCAAGAGTCAATCGAAGCTGCGGATAAATATGGCTTGACCATGGTCTTCACAGACGTGAGACATTTTAGACATTGAGAAAACGAGCATCTCCAATTACGGAAATGCTCGTTTTTTGATATTTAGAAGTGATTTTTTACCTAGCTTTTTCAAATGGACTCCTAAAACTCAATCTACTACAGGTTTACAAAGAGATAGAAAACACATAGGGTTTTAATATGTCAGAAGTTTGATAACCATAGCCACTCATATATCGTGTGGTTTATTTGTTTCTTACCTTGCAGAGCGAGATGAACTGAAAGTCACATAAAAAAAATAGTTAACTTCTTAAGTTAAAATAAAAGCTAACTATTTTCTAAATTATATGAGAGGGAGAGGCTAATCATTTAGTAATGTTGAATTATATTCTGCTATGAATAATAGAAAAGTATTTATGACCCATAGTTTATTATCTTTAAACATTTCATTTTGTAAGGTTAACAATTTTAGATAGTCAAATTCATTAGTTTGTTGTAAATTATGATATTCTTGTTGAGATACAACATGTGTTGAACAAGGATAAGTTATAATTCGTTCGTATTTTAATATTTGTAATTTTACAATTCTCTTAAGTAATCTTTTTATGTAGATATTATAAGAAATCTCATCATTGAAGTAGGTTTTAAAATTTTTATCTAGATAACAGTTTAAATTTTTCTTTTTCTTGTCATCTGTATTTAATTCATTGCATATTTCTTTTAGAGACTCAGAACTACAGCAGTTTAATATTTTAGAAACTGGATCATGTTGCAATATTGCAGGGATATCCGCAATACTTTCTAGTCGTTTCGGAATGATGAAAGGAATTTGGAATATTTTGTAAAGTTCATTTTTTTTAACAATGGCTTTATATTCCTTACCCGTCACAATTTTATTTAAAAATTTGTTTAGAAATTGTAAGTTATTGTTGATTTCTATATCAAAATAAGACTCAACCATTGGGTAATTTATATAGAGTTGACCATTATTGGTTACATCGCTGAAATATTTTTGTAATCGCTGTATCTTACATATAGAAAAGTTGGGATCTTGTGCTTCGTAATCAAAAATTAAAAAAATATTTTTATAATTTCTTTTTCTACCAATAGATTCAAATCTTTGAGAATCATATTTATTTAAAACAAAAGGTAAATCCACATCATTGGAGGGAGCATCCCATTCCTCTCCATATTCTTCTTGAATTTTCTGGTATAATTGGTAAATATTTGTGCCAAAAATATGTATATTCTCTTCAGTAATACTAAGTTCAGGGAAAATTTCGATAATAAGTTTAAAAAGTTCATTTTTTTCATGATGGCCTTCGACTATGAAAAGGGTTTGACCTCGTGTTGCATTATTCATATTCAGCAAACTCTCCGCTAATGTACATCTTTTCTAAATTATGCCCCTCTCGTAATTCTCGCTTAGTTGCTTTGTTTAAAGGTGTTATAAATCCTTTTTGAGATAAAATAAACAAGCAGTCGGGTCTAAATAACTCATTAGACATAATATTTGTATCGTGGGTAGTCAAAATGATTTGGGTATCTGGAAATATTTTTTTAAAATGACGTATTAAACTTTCAGAAAGTTCGTAGTGATAAAAAGCGTCAAATTCATCGAAAAATAAAAATTTAGGAGAATTGTTGGTTCTGAGGTACTCAAAACGATATAGGATTCTAAAATATAATTTGGCTAAAGCCAAAGTTCCACTAGATGCTTCTTTGAAGAATGGAACACTTTTATTTTTATAAATAAAACAAAGGATATCCTTTCCATCTATTTGTTCTATTGCATCTAAGCGACAACATATTCCCATATCATTTAGAAATAATTCTAATCCTTTTGCTACTTTTTTATGATCTAGTGTATTTCGAAACCACAAATTTAACAAAGGTTTAGGAGATTCGTGGTTGACGTATAACATATTTCGAATAAATGTTCGGATAGATGTAAGAATAGAAGTATCTAACTTAGAGGTATTAGTTATTAGCCATGCTAAAAAAGAAGTATTTTCTCCGTCTAAATTTTGTTCATCACTTGAAATCTGCTCTAAATAATTAGTTATTAATATGTTGAAATCGTTATTTATAATACCTAATTTATTAGCTACGTCCTTTATAGTAGTAGATGTTATTGGGTCAGTAGATAAATCCACTTTCCAGATTAATTCGCTATTTATAGATAGTGCTTCAGTCTGTATAACCTGATACTCATCCTTTGTATAAATATATTCAATTTCATCATTATTAAGTAAAAATGTATAGTGAAAAGTAGCAATATTACTATTCGAGTTATTATTTAAAAAAGATGTAAAATTTTGATCATCATTTAAGGGTCTACTAGAAAGATTTTTAGTAATATCAAATAATGCTAAACCTAAATTAGATTTTCCTGTAGCATTTCTACCATAGATTAGCACTTTACTCAAAATATTATTTGATAAGCAGTCCTCATTAAATTTATAACCCCCGACTTGTGAAAAATCAATTGAGATTTCATTTTCAAAGTTTTTGTAATTCTTTACAGAAAAGTATTTTAGCATTTGTCAGTCCTCCTATTACGATTATTATACCATAAAAACCCTTTCCGTAAAAAAATTACGGCCCTTGAGTTTGCTTGGAAAGCCATCAATTACGTCAAATCAAACGGGATCATCGTGACCAACGACCACATGACACTGGGTGTCGGTCCTGGTCAAACCAACCGTGTGGCTTCCGTCCGCATCGCCATTGACCAAGCTAAAGACCGTCTTGACGGCGCTGTTCTTGCTTCAGATGCCTTCTTCCCATTTGCGGATAACGTGGAAGAAATTGCCAAAGCAGGTATCAAGGCCATCATCCAACCGGGAGGCTCGGTCCGTGACCAAGAATCCATCGAAGCGGCTGACAAGTATGGATTAACCATGATCTTTACAGGCGTTCGTCACTTCCGTCATTAATCAAAACAGGCACTCATCCATCGATGAGTGCCTTTATTAGTCAAGAAACCTTTAATTTGGATAGATATAGCTGACTGTTCCCCAGACAACATTCGTTGGGTCAAACCAGCCACGGAAATTGTTTATGGTCCGATTTCCATTGTAATTAGCTTCCTTCACTTGAATCTTTTGTTCATGTTCAACATCTGTCACGACTGCAACATGGCCATAGCCACCGTTGTCCCAGCAGGCGATGGCGCCGACCTCAGGGGCGTTTCCTGTCCGGAAGCCTGCAGCGCGAGCACTAGCAGTCCACATGCCACCGTTTCCCCACCAGTTTTGTGACCAAGGAGCCAGCTCTTTTGCTGCCCAGGTACATTCGCCAACGGGATAGTAATTGTCCGGCTGGGTGACGATTGGAGCAGCTTTAGCCCGTTCGACCTGAAATTTTGTGGCGAGTAGGCCTTTTAGGTGTCCCTTGTCTTTCTGGTAGACATGGAGATGAAAGGTTCCTTTTCCTTTATGTTTTTCGGCATTGAAGGACAATTGGTAGCGACCAGGTGCTGTTCTTTTTGCGGGATACCAGATTAAGTCGTCTTGGCCATCTTGTTCAGACCAGATGGGAAAGAGGACCTCCTCGACATCTTCAAAGAGCTGGAGTTGGATCTCAAATAGCTGTGCAGTGCTAGGTCGGACTGTGATCTTAGGTTGGGAAGATGCGAGATCTTTTTTCTCAACGATTGTCTGTAGAGGAAACAGTCCTTCAATGTTTCCATTAGAATGGATGCCGTAGACATGGATATGGTAAAGTCCGGCCTGATCCAAATGATTGGTCAGTGGTACTTGCAAATCAAAGCCATTTTCCCCTCGTTGAACAGGATACCAAATGAGGTCGTCCTGGCCGTTTTGCTCGGACCAAATGGGGACGCTAACGCTTTGAAAGCGGTCTGGAATGTTCCCGAGATGGACAACTAATTGTCCCTTTTCCTTGTAGATGTAATTGATGTTTTGGTCTGCTCTTGCAACTTGTGAAGCCCCTGCCCAGAAAAGGCAAGCTGCCAAGAGTAGTTTCTTCATTCTCTGCATAAAACTCCTTTTTAAAAATAGTAGAGGTCTCAATTATAATATTCGTAAAAAGGAGCAGAAATTTAAAAAATAATGGAAAAAGTTTGTTTTCTAATGAAAATCATTGGTTATTCCTTGAAATATTAGAATAAAGCGAACGATTATGGTATAATTTAATAAAATAATTCGCAAAAGAGGTTCAAGATGAAACTTTTGGTTGTTGGATCTGGTGGTCGTGAGCATGCGATTGCCAAGAAGTTGTTGGAGTCTAAAGACGTTGAGCAGGTTTTTGTAGCTCCTGGTAATGACGGGATGCGATTAGATGGTCTAGATTTGATCAATATCGGAATTTCCGAACATTCTAAGCTGATTGACTTCGCAAAAGTCAATGATATCGCTTGGACCTTTATTGGCCCAGATGATGCCCTTGCGGCTGGGATTGTGGATGAGTTCAATGCAGCCGGTCTCAAGGCTTTTGGTCCGACCAAAGCTGCGGCTGAGCTGGAGTGGTCCAAGGATTTTGCTAAGGAAATCATGGTCAAATATGATGTTCCGACAGCAAACTATGGGACTTTTTCAGATTTCGAGGAAGCTAAGGCCTACATTGAGGAAAAAGGCGCTCCAATCGTCGTCAAGGCAGATGGGCTAGCTCTTGGGAAAGGTGTCGTCGTTGCGGAGACAGTCGAGCAAGCGGTCGAAGCCGCTCACGAGATGCTATTGGACAACAAATTTGGTAACTCAGGTGCGCGTGTGGTCATCGAGGAATTCCTGGATGGGGAAGAGTTCTCTCTCTTTGCCTTTGTCAATGGGGACAAGTTCTACATCATGCCAACAGCTCAGGACCACAAACGTGCCTACGATGGCGACAAGGGTCCTAACACTGGGGGGATGGGGGCTTACGCGCCAGTTCCTCACTTGCCACAGAGCGTTGTTGACACAGCGGTTGACACCATTGTCAAGCCAGTTCTTGAAGGCATGATTAAAGAAGGTCGCCCCTATCTTGGTGTCCTTTACGCTGGTCTTATCTTGACAGCTGAAGGACCAAAAGTCATCGAGTTCAACGCTCGCTTTGGAGATCCTGAAACGCAAATCATCTTGCCTCGTTTGACATCTGATTTTGCGCAAAATATCACGAATATTTTGGATGGCAAAGAGCCAGCAATCACTTGGACGGACAAGGGTGTGACACTTGGTGTGGTTGTAGCATCAAACGGTTACCCACTGGCTTATGAGAAAGGCGTCAAGCTTCCTGCCAAGACAGAGGGCGACATCATCACTTACTATGCAGGTGCTAAATTCGCTGATAATGGCCAAGACCTCCTCTCAAATGGCGGACGTGTCTACATGCTGGTCACAACAGCAGACACCGTCAAAGATGGTCAAAATATCATCTACAGCCAACTCAACAACCAAAACACAGATGGGTTGTTCTACCGTACAGATATCGGTAGCAAGGCGATAAAGTAAAAGTACAAGAATAACGCGACGAAGTCGCCAACCCGATAATGGTTGCCGTGGTGAAAAGACCAGAACAGTCTCTGTTCTGGTCGAGGGAAACTTTGAGACCTTAGGCTCAAAGTTTAGGAATGAAACCGAAGGTTTGCTTCCGTCCCCACCACCTAAGACCATTATCAAAAAAGAAAAGGAAAAATTATGACTAAACCAATTATTTCCATCATCATGGGGTCAAAATCCGACTGGGGCACCATGCAAAAAACAGCAGAAGTCCTAGATCGCTTCGGCGTAGCCTACGAAAAGAAAGTTGTCTCTGCCCATCGCACACCTGATCTCATGTTCAAACATGCAGAAGAAGCTCGTAGCCGTGGCATCAAGGTCATCATCGCTGGTGCAGGTGGCGCAGCTCACTTGCCAGGGATGGTAGCAGCTAAAACTACCCTTCCAGTCATTGGTGTGCCTGTCAAATCTCGTGCTCTTAGCGGTGTGGATTCACTTTATTCCATCGTTCAGATGCCAGGTGGAGTACCAGTCGCAACCATGGCCATCGGTGAAGCTGGTGCGACTAACGCGGCCCTCTTTGCCCTCCGTCTCCTTTCAGTAGAGGACCAGGCCATTGCGACAGCCTTGGCAGATTTCGCAGAAGAACAAGGAAAAATCGCAGAGGAGTCGACAAATGAGCTCATCTAAAACAATCGGAATTATCGGTGGTGGTCAGCTGGGTCAGATGATGGCCATTTCTGCTATCTACATGGGCCACAAGGTCATCGCGCTGGACCCTGCAGCGGATTGCCCAGCATCTCGTGTGGCAGAAATCATCGTGGCGCCTTATAACGATGTGGATGCCCTCCGTCAGTTGGCTGAGCGTTGCGATGTTCTGACTTATGAGTTTGAAAATGTCGATGCCGATGGTTTGGACGCTGTCATCAATGAGGGGCAACTTCCACAAGGGACAGACCTACTCCGTATTTCTCAAAATCGGATCTTTGAAAAGGACTTTCTCTCAAACAAGGCCCAAGTCACTGTAGCACCCTACAAAGTCGTGACTTCTAGTCAAGACTTGGCAGATATTGACCTGTCGAAAAACTATGTCCTCAAGACGGCGACAGGTGGCTACGATGGGCATGGACAAAAGGTCATTCGTTCAGCAGAAGATTTGGAAGAAGCCAATGCGCTAGCTGACTCAGCAGATTGTGTCTTGGAAGAATTTGTCAACTTTGACCTGGAGATTTCTGTCATCGTGTCTGGTAATGGCAAGGATGTGACAGTTTTCCCAGTTCAGGAAAATATCCACCGCAACAATATCCTGTCTAAGACCATTGTGCCAGCTCGCATTTCAGAAAGTCTGTCAGAAAAAGCCAAAGCTATGGCCGTGCGAATCGCAGAACAACTAAACTTGTCTGGAACCCTTTGTGTGGAAATGTTTGCGACGGCTGACGACATCATTGTCAACGAGATTGCCCCCCGCCCACACAACTCTGGCCACTATTCTATCGAAGCTTGTGACTTCTCCCAGTTTGATGCCCATATTTTGGGTGTTTTGGGAGCACCATTGCCAGCAATTAAATTACATGCCCCAGCTGTCATGCTCAACGTTCTCGGCCAACACGTCGAGGCGGCTGAAACATATGTGACAGAAAATCCAAGCGTTCACCTCCACTTATATGGTAAACTAGAAGCAAAGCACAACCGCAAAATGGGACATGTGACTTTGTTTAGTAATGAACCGGATAAGGTTGAGGAATTTGGGAAAGGGATTGATTTTTAGGTGAAAATAGCAATTCTAGGACTTGGAGTGATCGGGACCACTTATGCCTATGCTTTTCAAAAAGCGGGTCATCAAGTAGAACATGTATTGAGAGATAGTAAGAAAAACATTGCTCCGAAGGAGTTGTCGGTTGATTTGCTAGATGGTCGCTATCATTCCAAGGGCGAAAACAAACACGACATCTATGAGGTTCATGTGGCAGAGACTGATTCGGAATATGATTTTATTTTTCTCAGTGTGCGTCACGGCTTTGTCAAAGAAGCTGTGGAAACCTTGCGAAAAAATAATATCAAAGGCACCCTTGTTTTCTTCTGTAATTTCTGGGATACTCGAAAAGAGGTTCAAGAGTGGGCAGGGGACTACGACTATATTCTGGCTTTTCCAACTGCTGGAGGCCACATGCAGGAAAATCATTTAGATGGTGTCTTGTTCGACCATTTAATGCTAGAAGGTGAGCAAAAAGCAGAGATTTCTAACTATGCTGATCTGACGGCTTTACTGACTTCTGCAGATTTGAAGTGGGAAGTTCCTCATGATATGGTCGAGTGGATTTGGATTCATATGGCGATTAACGCAGGTGTCACTTCTACAGCTGCACGTTCGGGGAATCTGAAAAATCCAGAACAATTGGCTCTGAACTTGATGAATAGTTCTTCGGAATTATCATTAGCCATCAAGGCCATTCGGGAAGCTTTGAAAGTCGTAGAAGCACGTGGCGTGAATTTAAAGCTTTACAAAGCCGAACTCTTACCTTACAAAATTCCAGCATGGATTGCAGGAAAAGCCATGAAAATCATGTTTGCGAAAAATGAGTTGACTCGAAAGATTATGACCTTGCACAATGATAAGCAGGACATTTTCTACTGTTGTCAAAGTGTTTATCAGACTGGTCAGGAGTTAGGTGTGAAGATGCCCATTCTGGAAGCAAATATGAAGGGCATTTCGCTTTAGGAGGTTTTATGATTCAACTTATCGTCAACGCATTTGTCGAAAAAGAGAAGACGGGAGCAGTCGTCGAAGTTTTGTATGCTAGTAGCGATCACGAAAAAGTGAAAGCTAAGTATGAAGAGCTAGTTGCACAATATCCTGATAACTATTTAGCCATCTATGATGTCCCACTGGATACGGATTTGAATACACTGGATCACTATCCATCTGTGTGGATCGGGAAAGAAGAATTTGAATAAAGTGATTGCCAGTTGCTAACTGATGTGAAACATCAAAAGAAAGGAAAATAAAACAATGATCGAACGTTACTCTCGCCCTGAGATGGCGAACATTTGGACTGAAGAAAATAAATACCGTGCTTGGCTTGAGGTGGAAATCTTGGCTGACGAAGCATGGGCTGAATTGGGAGAAATCCCTAAGGAAGATGTAGCTTTGATTCGTGAAAAAGCTGACTTTGACATCGACCGTATTTTGGAAATCGAGCAGGAGACTCGCCACGACGTGGTTGCCTTCACACGTGCGGTTTCTGAGACTCTTGGTGAAGAGCGTAAGTGGGTTCACTATGGTTTGACTTCTACTGACGTGGTGGACACTGCCTATGGTTACCTCTACAAACAAGCCAACGACATCATTCGCAAGGATCTTGAAAACTTCCTCAATATCATCGCTGATAAAGCGAAAGAACACAAGTTCACTATCATGATGGGTCGTACTCATGGTGTGCACGCTGAGCCTACAACTTTTGGTCTTAAATTGGCAACTTGGTACAGCGAAATGAAACGAAACATCGAGCGTTTCGAGCATGCGGCTGCTGGTGTGGAAGCTGGTAAGATTTCTGGTGCGGTTGGTAACTTTGCCAACATCCCACCATTCGTTGAAAAATACGTCTGCGACAAGCTTGGTATCCGTGCTCAAGAAATCTCTACACAGGTGCTTCCTCGTGACCTTCACGCTGAGTACTTTGCTGTTCTTGCGAGCATCGCAACTTCGATCGAGCGGATGGCAACGGAGATCCGTGGTCTTCAAAAATCAGAACAACGCGAAGTGGAAGAGTTCTTTGCCAAAGGTCAAAAAGGTTCTTCAGCCATGCCTCACAAACGCAACCCTATCGGTTCTGAAAATATGACAGGTCTGGCGCGTGTTATCCGTGGTCACATGGTGACAGCCTATGAAAACGTGTCACTCTGGCACGAACGTGATATCTCTCACTCATCAGCTGAGCGTATTATCGCACCAGACACAACTATCTTGATTGACTACATGCTTAACCGTTTTGGAAACATCGTTAAGAACTTGACAGTTTTCCCAGAAAACATGATCCGCAACATGAATTCTACCTTTGGTTTGATTTTCAGCCAACGTGCGATGCTTACCTTGATTGAAAAAGGGATGACCCGTGAGCAAGCTTACGACCTTGTTCAACCTAAGACTGCCCAATCATGGGATAACCAAGTAGACTTCAAACCACTTCTTGAAGCCGATCCAGAAGTGACTTCACGTCTCACTCAAGAAGAAATCGACGAAATCTTCAACCCAACTTACTACACCAAACGGGTGGATGAAATCTTCGAACGCATCGGTTTGGGAGACTAACCGCAACTAAAAACGGGAATTTGAAAAATAGACGAAAAGAGGCTGGGACAAAAGTCCTAGCCTCTTAATTGTTCTTGGATTGTCGAGCAAGACGCAGTGGTTGAGTGGGCTCTACTACGCTGATTTTATCAGCTTTTACAGCCCTACTCAACTGTGCGGAGGTGGGACGACGAAATCGAATTCTAACGGATTACCGATTTCTGTCCCACTCTCTTTTCTTTGCCTATATCAGGCGCTCTAGATCCTGAATTTATCATAATAAATTTTGACTTATTAAACTATTTATAGGAAGTCTATCACTAATTATAGATTATTCGTTTTACATGTTTTAGGAACTATTTTTTCGTGCTATAATTTGTATCATAAAAGTCTGAGGCCAGACCCCAGACTTTGAATGATCAATGATCACGATCACAAGAGATAAATTTGATTTTATAGTAGTCGCCGCGTTTATAGGTTTCGCTATATTCGAGAATTTGACCGGTCGCTTCCAATTTTGTCGTCTTCACTTGACGGACAGTTGGGAAGTTTTCATCGATATTCAACACAGAAGCGATTTTGCTTGGTGTTGGAAATACAATATCATTGATTTCTTCAAAGTGTTCATCATTCATGTGAATATGATAATCTTCTTTAAAGCGATCATAAATCGAACTATAGTAATCTAAGCTTGGATAATTTGGGTTAATATATTGCTCTGGGACATAGGTCTGGTGGTAGATATAGGTATCTTCACCAATATGACGAGTCCGATCAATCTTATAATAGAATTGAGTAGGAGCGAGCCCCAGTTTATCCAGGATATTCAGCGCGTTGCCACGCTTAATAGAGAGAACTTTTACGGTCGCTTTTTGGATAGGGAAGGTTTCAACGTCTGAAAACTCAACCAGTTTGTGTTTTCTAGCGCGAGAAACAAAGGTTCCTTTCCCTTGTTGGCGGACGATGTATCCATCGCTAGCCAAATCGTTTAAAGCCCGAACAACAGTAATCGAGCTAACATTATAAATCTTAATCAGCTCGGCTTCTGTGTAAAATTTATCTCCATTTTCGAATTTACCTGAGATAATTTGTTGCTTCAAATCATCTTTGATGTGTTGGTATTTTGGGATTGCCATGTGCTTCACCTCTTCTTTCGATATCCCTTGTTAATATTATTTTAACATATTTTTTCAAAAGTGGTTGACATTTTTTGATCAATATATTATATTAATAAATGAAAAGGGTTTCTTAGAAGGAGGTTCTCAGTATGGGGGCATTTGAAATCCGTGAAGATTTTTATTTAAATGATCAACCTTTTAAGATTTTATCTGGTGCAATTCATTATTTTCGGATCGATCGTGAGGATTGGTATCATTCCTTATATAACCTAAAAGCTCTAGGTTTTAATACTGTTGAAACCTATGTTCCATGGAATGCTCATGAGCCACAAAGAGGCCACTTTCACTTTGAAGGGAATTTGGACTTGGAACACTTTATCCAAGTAGCTCAAGAGTTGGATCTATATGTGATTCTCCGTCCGTCACCGTTTATCTGTTCGGAGTGGGAATTTGGGGGCTTGCCAGCCTGGTTAATCGAAGAAGACCTTCGGATTCGCTCATCGGATCCGGCCTTTCTCAAGGAAGTGGCTCGCTATTACGACGAGCTCCTGCCACGTGTGGCCAAGTACCAATTGGATCGTGGGGGCAATATCCTCATGATGCAGGTTGAGAACGAATATGGCTCTTATGGCGAAGACAAGGCCTACCTTCGGGCGATCAGAGATCTAATGATTGAGCGGGATATTACTTGTCCACTCTTCACCTCTGATGGACCTTGGAGGGCGACCCTTCGAGCAGGGACCTTGATTGAGGATGGACTCTTTGTAACCGGTAATTTTGGTTCGCGTGCGAATTACAACTTCTCTCAGATGAAAGAGTTCTTTGCTGAGCATGACAAAGAGTGGCCACTCATGTGTATGGAATTTTGGGATGGCTGGTTCAATCGGTGGAAAGAACCTATCATCAAGCGAGATCCAGAAGAGTTGGCAGAAGCAGTCCATGAAGTCTTACAAGAAGGCTCTATCAATCTCTATATGTTCCATGGTGGGACCAACTTTGGATTTATGAACGGTTGCTCAGCACGAGGGACCGTGGATTTGCCACAGGTAACATCTTATGACTATGATGCTCTCTTAGATGAGCAGGGCAATCCGACTCCTAAGTACCATGCAGTCAAAAAGATGATGGCGACCTACTATCCAGAGTATCCACAGATGGATCCGCTTGTGAAGTCGACTTTGCCAGAGCATAGACTAAAGGTAACCAACAAGACTAGTTTATTTGGTAATTTAAATGAGATTGCTCAGGTCACAGAAAGTCTTTATCCACAGACCATGGAAGAAATCGACCATCCCTTAGGCTATCTGCTCTATGAGACAGATGTTGAAATGGATGCGGAAGAAGAGCGCTTGCGTATCATCGATGCGCGTGACCGGGTACAGGTTTATGCCAATGATCAATTGATTGCCACTCAATACCAAGAAGAAATCGGTCAAGATCTTTTTTTAAACGGAAAAAAGAAAACGATTACAAGCTTAAAACTCTTGATCGAAAATATGGGACGAGTCAATTATGGACACAAGCTCCTAGCGGATACGCAGCGAAAAGGAATCCGTACAGGAGTTTGCATCGATCTACATTTCAAGCTTGATTGGAAACAATATGCGCTTGATTTTAGCCAGCTGGATCGCTTGGATTTTTCGAAAGAATGGCAAGAAGGTCAACCAGCTTTTTATCAATTTGCTTTTCATCTAGATCAGGTTGAGGATACCTTCCTTGATATGACTGGATTTGGAAAAGGGATCGTCCTTGTAAATGGCCACCATATCGGTCGTTTCTGGGAAGTCGGTCCAACACTCTCCCTCTACATCCCTCATGGTTTTCTCAAAGATGGGGAAAATGAGATCCTCGTCTTTGAGACAGAGGGCACTTGGAAGGAGACCTTAAAACTTGTTTCACAACCTACATTCAAAGAAGTAAAGGGGGAAAACTTATGACTATTGTAGGATGCCGTATCGATGGACGTTTGATCCACGGGCAGGTAGCCAATCTTTGGACTACCAAACTGAATATTTCACGTATCATGGTGATCGATGATGAAGTCGCTCAAAATGATATCGAAAAAAGTGGTTTGAAACTAGCGACACCACCTGGTGTCAAGCTCAGTATCCTGCCAGTAGCAAAGGCTGCAGAAAATATCTTGGCTGGAAAATATGACAGCCAACGTCTCTTCATCGTAGCTCGCAAGCCAGATCGTTTCCTCGGTTTGGTAGAAGCAGGTGTGCCACTTGAAACCTTAAACGTTGGGAACATGTCTCAATCAGACGAGACTCGTCCGATTACTCGTTCGATCAACGTAGTGGATGCTGATGTGGAAGCTTTCCACAAGCTAGCTGAAAAAGGAGTTAAGCTAACTGCTCAAATGGTTCCAAATGATCCAATTGAAGACTTCTTGAAGTTGCTCAAATAGTTTATAAATAAAAAAGAAAAATTTTAGGAGGAAATTGTCATGATACAATGGTGGCAAATTTTACTACTTACTTTGTACTCAGCTTATCAAATCTGTGATGAGTTGACGATTGTTTCATCAGCAGGATCACCAGTCTTTGCTGGTTTCATTACAGGACTTGTCATGGGGGATTTAAAGACAGGTCTCTTTATCGGAGCTTCTCTTCAATTGACAGTGCTCGGTGTTGGTACTTTCGGTGGAGCTTCTCGTATTGACGCCACTTCTGGTGCCGTTCTTGCGACTGCCTTCTCAGTAGCACAAGGGATTGATCCAGAGCTTGCTATTGCTACAATCGCTGTACCGGTAGCAACTTTGTTGACATACTTTGATATTCTTGGTCGTATGACTACAACTTACTTCGCTCACCGTGTAGATGCTGCGATTGAACGCTTTGATTACAAAGGCATCGAACGCAACTATCTCCTTGGTGCGATTCCATGGGCTCTTTCTCGAGCTCTCCCAGTTTACTTCGCGCTTGCTTTTGGTGGATCTTTCGTAGAAACTGTTGTTACAGGTCTTGCTAATGTACAATGGTTGGCAAACGGTCTGAAACTTGCAGGTCAAATGCTTCCAGGTCTTGGATTTGCGATCTTGCTCCGTTACCTTCCTGTTCGTCGTAACCTTCACTACTTAGCACTTGGCTTTGGTTTGACAGCTATGTTGACAGTGCTTTATAGCAATGTTCAAAGCCTTGGTGCTGCAGTGTCTAGCATTGTCGGTTCTGAAGTGTTCGCTAAACTTCCAGAAGAACAAGCTATTACTTTTGTTAACAACTTCAAGAGTGTATCTATGATTGGTATTGCCATTATCGGTATCTTCCTTGCAGTACAACACTTCAAAAACAGTCAACGTACAGTCGTAGCTGCTCCAGTAACTGAATCAGAAAGCGGGGAAATTGAAGATGACGAATTCTAAGAATTACAAACTCACTAAAGAGGATTTTAATCAAATTAACAAACGTAGTCTGTTTACTTTCCAATTAGGTTGGAACTATGAACGGATGCAGGCTTCTGGTTACCTTTATATGATTTTACCTCAGTTGCGTAAAATGTATGGTGATGGCACTCCAGAATTGAAAGAAATGATGAAATTGCATACGCAATTCTTCAATACTTCACCATTCTTCCACACCATTATCACTGGTTTTGACCTCGCTTTGGAAGAAAAAGATGGTGTCAAATCAAAAGATGCGGTCAATGGTATCAAGACAGGTCTCATGGGACCATTCGCTCCTCTTGGGGACTCAATCTTTGGATCATTGGTACCAGCTATTATGGGTTCAATCGCAGCAACTTTGGCTGTTGCAGGAAACCCAGCCGGTATCTTCTTGTGGATCGCTGTGGCAGTTGCTTATGACATTTTCCGTTGGAAACAATTGGAATTTGCCTATAAAGAAGGGGTTAACCTCATCAACAACATGCAAAGTACCTTGACAGCTTTGATTGATGCAGCTGCCGTTCTGGGTATCTTCATGGTTGGTGCCTTGATTGCCAGCATGATTGGTGTTGAAGTTTCTTGGGCTCCACACATTGGGGACAAAGCGATTGAAATTCAAGATATGCTCAACCTTATCTTCCCACGTTTGGTACCAGCTATCATCACAGGTGTGATCTACTGGTTGCTTGGACGTAAAGGTATGAACTCTACAAAAGCTATCTTGCTCATCATCCTTGCAGCAATCGCATTCTCAGCATTTGGCCACTTCTTCTTTGGAATGGCATAATGGAGTAAGGTATGGCAAAACAGTTAGTATTGGTCAGTCATGGTCGCTTCTGTGAAGAGCTCAAAGCCAGTACAGAAATGATTATGGGACCACAAGACAATATTCATGCCGTGGCCCTCTTGCCAGAGGAAGGTCCTGAGGAGTTTACAGCCAAGTTTGAAGCCTGTGTTGCAGACTTTGAGGACTATATCGTCTTTGCGGATCTTTTGGGAGGCACTCCTTGTAATACAGTTAGCCGTCTGATTCTTGAAGGACGTGCGATTGACCTCTATGCAGGGATGAACTTGCCAATGGTAATTGAATTTATTAATAACAGCCTGGTCGGAGGAGAAGAAGCTTATCCAGCGCGTGCACAAGAAAGCATCGTGAAGGTTAATGATCTTTTATCCAACTTTGATGACGACGAGGATGAATAAGATACGATAGCGAAGACCGCTTGAACATTCGGAATGGGGCTGGGACAATTGTCTCGGCCTCTTACCGCTTATAAGGCGGGTAGAAAAGAGGAAAAGCATGCTAGATTATACAAAAGAAGAACTGCTTGAACTGGGGGCTGAAATTACGACTCGCGAAATTTACCAGCAACCAGAAGTTTGGAAAGGAACCTATCGTCTCTATCAAGAGAAAGCGAAAGAAATCCAAGAGTTTTTAGAGACCATTGGGAAGCGTCATGGCTACATCAAAGTCATCCTGACAGGAGCAGGGACCTCGGCCTATGTGGGGGACACCTTGGTTCCCTATTTGCAGGAAGTGTACGATGAACGCCATTGGAATTTCCAATCCATTGCGACGACTGATATCGTGGCGCATCCACAAACCTACCTCAAAAAAGAAGTGCCGACGGTCTTAGTTTCCTTTGCACGAAGTGGCAACTCGCCTGAAAGTGTTGCGACAGTTGAGTTGGCTCAAGACTTGGTCGATGAACTCTATCAGATCACCATTACCTGTGCGGAAGAAGGCAAGCTAGCTCAGCAAGCTCACGGAGATGAGCGCAATCTCTTGCTTCTCCAACCAAAAGAAACCAATGATGCTGGCTTTGCCATGACATCCAGCTTTACTTCTATGCTCTTGACAGCCCTCTTGGTCTTTGATCCAAGTGAGGAAGAAATCAAGGAAAAACGAGTGGAAGAATTGATTTATCTGTCAGAGCAGGTCTTGGAGAAAGATCGCGAGGTCAAGGAAGTTGTAGATTTAGACTTCGAACGTGTCATCTATCTAGGAGCAGGACCTTTCTTTGGGCTAGCTCATGAAGCCCAGCTCAAGATTTTAGAGTTAACAGCTGGTAAAATCGCGACCATGTACGAGAGCCCTGTCGGCTTCCGTCACGGACCGAAATCCCTTATCAATGACCAAACTCTCGTCTTGGTATTTGGCTCCATTGATCCTTATACGCGTCAGTATGATCTAGATTTGGTTGGAGAAGTAGCAGGGGATCAGATTGCCCGTCAGGTCGTCCTCTTGACGGACCAAGCTGCTGGGATTGAGCATGTACGTGAAGTGTTGGTAGCATCTTCAGCAGACTCACTGGATATCTACCGTGCCTTCCCATACATTATCTACGGTCAATTGATATCTCTCTTGACTTCGCTCAAGGTTCAAAATCGCCCAGACACACCATCACCAACTGGAACAGTCAACCGTGTTGTACAAGGAGTGGTGATTCACCCTTTTCACTAGAATGAATGATCTTGGAGGAGACAACTTGTGAAACACTATCAAAAATATCTATTTGGTCAACTGGACGGCCAAGACGTAGAAGCTTATCGCCTCGAAAATGACCTAGGTTATCAATTGTCTGTCATGACCTATGGGGCGACGATCTTAGAGTATGTGACGCCTGACAAACAGGATCAATTCGCCAATATTGTATTGGGCTTTGACAATTTTGATGCCTATGTCGGCAATAGTCCCAAGTATGGGGCCAGCATTGGTCCAGTTGCTGGTCGGATCGCAGGGGCCAATTTTGAGCTCAATGGTCAAACCTATCACTTAGAAGCCAATAATGGTGCCAACTGCAACCACAGTGGATCGACTGGCTGGGACAGCGCCTTGTTTAGCGTGGAGTCGGTGACGGACCAAGAAATCACTCTGTACACAGAGCGTGCAGATGGCACCGGTGGATTCCCTGGGAATCTCAAGATCTGGGTGACCTATAGTTTGACTGAAGCAGGGGAGCTGGAAATCAGTTACCGAGTAGAGACAGACCAAGACACCCTGGTTAATCCGACCAACCACAGCTATTTCAACCTATCGGGCAACTTCACCCAGCCGATAAATGACCATGTCTTCCAGATCAATCATCAGGGGCTTTACCCCATTCATCCAGATGGCGTTCCTCTTCACACTGTGGATAGAGAAAGTCCAATTGTTCAGCATCTCTACCAAGCCATGCTGTTAGAGGATCTCTTCAAAGATTCTGATCCGCAAATCCGCCTGGTAGAAGGATTAGACCATCCCTTCGCTTTGCCAGAAGGGCATGAAAATGCAGGTTTCTTCTACCATCAGCCGTCTGGGCGCTTTTTGACCTTCAAGTCAGAAGCCCCAGCCTTGGTGGTGTATTCAGCCAATTTTGTAGATGAAACCGTTCATCTTCAAGGCAAACCAATGGTTCAGCACAATGGCCTGGCCCTCGAATTTCAAACAGTGCCAGATGCCATTCATAGTGACCAAGCTGAAAAGGTCATCTTGAGAGCAGGTCAAGTCTTTACCAGCAAGACCAGCTACCATGCCATCGCTAAAAAATAATGAGAAAAGGGGAGGCTCCAAACAAGGATGTAAAATTCTTGCTGAAGGCCTCCTCTTTTTTAGAAAATATTTTTCGAAAATAACTATAAGGAAACTTTAAGCTTCCCGTCGTATACTAATACCATCATCAAAGACCTCCTAACTTTGAATGATAAAACTCCTAAAACTTTTTCATAATAATCTCCCTATAAGAGCCACCAAAACCGGTGGCTTTTCTATATCTCTTAATGAGGTGAACTCAGAGAGTTCAACCGAATTTAGAGATATTGACGCAGTTCGAACGCTAGTGAGAACTACGTTCCTTATTACCTTTATGAGCATCCGCGAGTTTGGGTACGTTCCTTAAACAGAAACAAGTTGTTTTAAGAGGAAAATCGGATCCGAAAACCGATAATCAATAATTAGTAATATATCGAAAAGAATATGATTTTAAATCATCAGAAGGTATCATTTTTTGCTATAATAGACTGTATGAGTAGAATTTTAGACAATGAAATCATGGGCGATGAAGAGGCTGTTGAACGGACGCTACGCCCGCAATATTTACATGAATATATCGGCCAAGATAAGGTCAAGGACCAGCTAAAAATCTTTATTGAAGCGGCTAAGCTTCGGGATGAAGCGCTGGACCATGTCCTTCTTTTTGGCCCCCCGGGACTGGGGAAAACCACTATGGCCTTTGTCATTGCCAATGAGCTGGGTGTTAATCTCAAGCAGACTTCCGGTCCTGTCATTGAAAAGGCTGGTGACCTGGTAGCTATCCTCAATGACCTAGAGCCGGGTGATGTTCTCTTCATCGATGAGATCCACCGTCTGCCTATGTCAGTCGAAGAAGTGCTTTACAGTGCCATGGAGGATTTTTACATCGATATCATGATTGGCGCTGGCGAGACCAGTCGGAGTGTCCATCTGGATCTTCCGCCTTTCACTTTGATTGGGGCGACGACCCGAGCGGGTATGCTGTCCAATCCCTTGCGCGCTCGCTTTGGGATTACGGGGCATATGGAATATTATGAGCAAGATGATCTGACAGAGATTGTCGAGCGGACCGCTGAGATTTTTGAAATGGAAATTACCCACGAAGCTGCTGAAGAGCTCTCTCTTCGTAGTCGTGGGACCCCTCGGATTGCCAACCGCTTGCTCAAACGGGTGCGCGATTTTGCCCAGATTATGGGCGATGGCTTGATTGATGAGACTATTACCGACAAGGCCCTCTCCATGCTGGATGTGGACCATGAAGGACTGGACTATGTCGATCAAAAAATCCTGCGCACCATGATTGAGATGTATGGGGGAGGACCAGTTGGCCTTGGGACCCTATCGGTCAATATTGCTGAAGAGCGGGAGACTGTAGAAGATATGTATGAACCTTACTTGATTCAGAAAGGCTTTATCATGCGGACCCGTACAGGGCGCGTGGCAACCCGCAAGGCCTATGAACACCTAGGCTATCCCTACAATGGAGACTAGCAGAAGATGCTGACAGAAGAAACGATCGTAGAACAAATCCAAGCGGATCCGGAGATGATGGCGGTCTTGGCCATTATTCGAGATCTAGATTTGGCAGATGCTTGGTTAGCAGCGGGTGCGGTACGAAATTTTATCTGGAACCAGCTTTCTGGAAGACCTGGGTTTGATGCGACAACGGATCTGGATCTGGTCTTTTATGACCCTGCGATCAGCTATGAGGAGACGCAGCAGATTGAGCAGGAATTAAAGAAGGTATTTCCCCAGTATGCATGGGAAGTGAAGAATCAAGTCTACATGCACCAGCATAGCCCGGGGACGGCCCCTTATCGCAGTGCTTGTGATGCGGTTTCTAAATACCCCGAGCAGTGTACGGCACTTGCGGTTCGCCTAAGGAAAGATGGTCAGTTGGAGCTCTTTCTCCCCTATGGGACAAGGGATATCGAAGACTTCGTCGTTCAGCCGACTCCACATTTTTTAGCCAGCCCAGAGCGCTTGGTGGTTTATACGGAACGCATGCGGAAGAAAGATTGGAAACGAAAATGGCCAGCCCTTCAGATCATCCTGCCTGACTAAAAAAAGAAAGTCAGCCCACCTCAACGGTGGACAGGCTTTTTTCGTCTTGCCTCAAAATTATAATTTTAGCAGATTATATTTTTCCTACATTCTGTTATAATAGAAAGGAGGTGCTGTCATGAAAAAAATCGTATTTGTGTGTTTAGGAAATATTTGTCGAAGCCCCATGGCGGAGTTTGTCATGAAGGACTTGACCAACCAGTATGAGATTGAAAGTCGTGCTACTTCTAACTGGGAGCATGGGAACCCTATTCACCAAGGGACTCAAAAGATTTTTCGTAGTCATGGCGTGCCCTATGATGCATCTAAAACATCCCTTCAAATCAGTGACCAAGATTTTCATACCTTTGATCTGATCTTAGGAATGGATGAGAACAATGTGTCCGACCTCAAACGAATGGCACCGCCTGGAACAGAGCACAAGATTCATCTCTTTGCAGGAGAAAGTGTCCCAGATCCATGGTACACAGGAGATTTCGAAGAGACCTATCGCCGTGTCCTAGCTGGTTGTCAAGAATGGTTGGAACGCTTAGAAGATTAGTTTCGGACTTGCTCCTTAAATGAGTAACCGGTTGAATAGAAACAGAATGAACAGAATATGGAAAAAATAAAAGAATTATATGAGACCTATAAGGTCTACGTTACGAGAGAGAATATTGAACGATTGTCCTTGGGGATTATTGTTCTGTCTGCTTTATGGGTTTTTCTTTCCTCCATTCCTTTCAGAGGTGTTTTGACCCTCGATAAGGGAGCTATTCGCTACGACGGAAGTATCGTCCGTGGCAAGATGAATGGCCAAGGGACGGTGACCTTTGAAAACGGAGACACCTACAAGGGCAATTTTGTCAATGGGACCTTTAGTGGTCATGGAACCTTTACAGCCAAGGCTGGTTGGAAATATGAAGGTGAATTTGTCAATGGCCAACCAGAAGGCCATGGAACCTTGACGACAGAACAAAATGTTGTCTATAAAGGAACGTTTAAACAAGGAATTTATCAAAATGCGAATTAAATGGTTTTCATTGGTACGGATAACGGGACTTCTTCTCGTTCTTCTCTACCATTTCTTTCAAAAAGTTTTTCCTGGTGGATTTATTGGAGTCGATATCTTCTTTACTTTCTCAGGATTTTTGATCACGGCTCTTCTGATCGATGAGTTTGCCCGTCATCAAAAAATTGACCTCAAAGGCTTCCTGCGACGACGCTTCTACCGGATTGTTCCTCCGTTAGTCTTTATGGTCTTGCTGGTCATGCCTTTTACCTTCTTGGTCAGACGAGACTTTATTGCTGGAATTGGGACACAGATTGCGGCCGTCTTTGGCTTTGTGACCAACTTCTATGAGATGTTAAGTGGCGGAAGTTACGAAAGCCAGTTCATCCCTCATCTTTTCATTCATACCTGGAGTTTGGCTCTGGAAGTTCATTACTACGTACTCTGGGCTCTTTTGGCTTGGTTTTTGGGTAAAAAAGCTAAATCAGTTGGCCAATATAGAGGTTATATCTTCCTTTCTTCGACAGGTCTCTTTTTGGTGACCTTCCTGACCTTCTTTGTCGGAGCACTGGTCACGAAGAATTTGTCCAATGTCTATTTTTCTAGCATCGCTCACGTCTTTCCTTTCTTTGTGGGGAGTGCTTTAGCGACAGTGACAGGGATTACAACGACTAGCCCAAATCTTACTCAATTAGTGAAGAAGTTATCTCTACAGAAGACCTTAGCGATTTTAGCTGGTGCTTTTCTAGTCTTGTTGCTCTTGACCTTTATTCTTCCGTTTGATAGTGTTTGGACCTATTTATTTGGCTTTTTAGTAGCGACTCTTGCTGGATCTGTGATGATTGTGATGACTCGTGTCCTCCATGAAAAGACGCCAGATCAGAAAGAACCTGCAGTGATTACCTTTATTGCGGATACAAGTTATGGGGTCTATCTCTTCCACTGGCCCTTTTACATCATCTTTTCTCAATTAATGACCAATGGCTGGGCTTCTCTGCTAACAACACTGGTATCCTTTAGCCTTGCTGCTTTAAGTTTTTATATTATTGAACCAACCTTGGCTGGACGTGAACCAAAGATTTTTGGCATTTCTATGGATCTCAGAAGTTTCACGAAACCACTCTTTTACAGCGCGATTCCGTTGACCTTGCTCATGTTTGGGATTGCACTTTTTGCGCCACGCGTCGGAGCCTTTGATGAAAACCTGATTACCGAAGGGCTTCGTCAATCCGACAGCAAGATGCAGATCACGCGTGCCCAAGTAGACAATGCTTCAGCGACTTCTTACAATGTGTCAGATGGAGTGACCATGATCGGAGATTCTGTAAACCTCCGGGCATCAGATTATTTGAAACAAGTGCTGCCAGATATCCAATTAGACGCTTTGGTGAGTCGTAATCTGGACTCGGGCTTAAAAGTATATGAAACGGATATTGCCAATAGAGTCTTGCTCAAGAACGTGGTGATTGCACTTGGAACCAACTCTTCTAATAATTACCAAGAATTGTTGGATAAGTTTGTTCAAGAATTACCAAAAGGACATCGCTTAATTTTCGTAACGCCATATGACGGGCGTGAAGCCAATGATAGCAATAGTGTCACCGTTCAGACTCGACAGTATGAGCTGGAGTTGGCTAAAAAATATGACTATGTCTATATAGCAGACTGGTACCAAGCTGCTATCGATAACCCAGCTATTTGGGCTGGAACGGATAATGTCCACTTTGGTTTAGAATCAGATGGGTCCATCGATGTTGGAGGAAACCTGTACGCCAAGGTCGTGAAAGAAGCAGTTGATCAAGCCAATCAGGGGCCGGTTAAACCGTAGAAATTTACTAAGCTATTTAAGCAATTTTCACTTGAAGAAAATTGCTTTTTTTAGTAAAATTAAGAAAACGCTTACATAAATTGCGTGAAAATATTTGCTTGTGAAATTGAAGTGCTTTCTCAAAAAAATCCTTCAATTTTTTCTTGGAAATACTCCTATATAGAAGGAGAAGGAGGGTTCATAGAAAAAAGTTAAAAAAATCTTTGTGAAACTATTTACAAATTTTCTAAAATAGAGTACAATTATATTGTGAAAAAATTAACAAATCGAAATTTCTTACACTATTCTTGAAAGTTTTTGAAAACAAGAAAAAGTTCCGGAAAAGGATAAGGGTTTCAAACATTGGAGGAAAGCATCAAATGGCTGATAAAAAATCTCTCTCACCTGAAGAAAAGAAACTCGCTGCTGAAAAACACGTAGACGAGTTGGTGCAAAAAGCGCTTGTGGCGCTTGAAGAAATGCACAAATTGGATCAGGAACAAGTAGACTACATCGTTGCAAAAGCATCTGTAGCTGCTCTTGACGCACACGGTGTGCTTGCTCTTCATGCTTATGAAGAAACTGGTCGTGGGGTCTTTGAAGACAAGGCGACAAAGAACTTGTTCGCTTGTGAGCACGTCGTGAACAACATGCGCCACACCAAGACAGTTGGTGTCATTCAAGAAGATGACGTCACAGGTTTGACCCTGATTGCTGAGCCAGTCGGAGTCGTTTGCGGGATCACTCCTACAACCAACCCAACTTCAACAGCAATCTTTAAAGCATTGATTTCCTTGAAGACACGGAACCCTATCGTCTTTGCCTTCCACCCATCTGCTCAAGAATCATCTGCTCATGCGGCACAAATCGTCCGCGATGCAGCGATTAAGGCAGGAGCTCCTGAAAACTGTGTGCAATGGATCACGCAACCATCTATGGAAGCAACTAGTGCGCTTATGAACCACGAAGGTGTTGCAACAATCCTTGCAACAGGTGGGAATGCCATGGTGAAAGCGGCCTACTCATGTGGGAAACCAGCTCTTGGGGTAGGTGCCGGAAACGTTCCGGCTTATGTTGAAAAATCAGCCAATATCCGCCAAGCTGCACACGATATCGTCATGTCTAAATCATTTGACAACGGTATGGTCTGTGCATCTGAACAAGCGGTCATCATCGATAAAGAAATCTACGATGAGTTTGTTGAAGAATTCAAATCTTACCATACTTACTTTGTTAACAAAAAAGAAAAAGCCCTTCTTGAAGAGTTCTGCTTCGGTGTAAAAGCCAATAGCAAGAACTGTGCGGGTGCGAAATTGAATGCGGACATCGTTGGGAAACCAGCAACATGGATCGCTGAACAAGCTGGCTTCTCTGTACCAGAAGGAACCAATATCCTTGCTGCAGAATGTAAAGAAGTTGGTGAAAAAGAGCCGTTGACTCGTGAAAAATTGTCACCAGTTATCGCTGTCTTGAAATCTGAAAGCCGTGAAGACGGAATTAACAAAGCACGCCAAATGGTTGAATTCAACGGTCTTGGTCACTCAGCTGCTATCCATACAGCAGACGAAGAATTGACCAAAGAATTTGGTAAAGCAGTCAAAGCCATTCGTGTCATCTGCAACTCTCCTTCGACTTTCGGTGGTATCGGGGATGTTTACAATGCCTTCTTGCCATCATTGACACTTGGATGTGGTTCTTACGGACGCAACTCTGTTGGGGACAACGTTAGTGCCATCAACCTCTTGAATATCAAAAAAGTCGGACGCCGGAGAAATAACATGCAATGGATGAAACTTCCTTCAAAAACATACTTTGAACGTGATTCAATTGAATACCTACAAAAATGTCGTGACGTTGAACGTGTCATGATCGTTACAGACCACGCTATGGTAGAGCTTGGTTTCCTTGATCGTATCATCGAACAGCTTGACCTTCGTCGCAACAAGGTAGTTTACCAAATCTTTGCTGACGTAGAACCAGATCCAGATATCACAACCGTTGAACGTGGTACAGAGATCATGCGTGCCTTCAAACCAGATACCATCGTCGCTCTTGGTGGTGGATCTCCAATGGATGCGGCTAAAGTAATGTGGCTCTTCTACGAGCAACCAGAAGTAGACTTCCGTGACTTGGTTCAAAAATTCATGGATATCCGTAAACGTGCCTTCAAGTTCCCATTGCTTGGTAAGAAGACTAAATTCATTGCGATCCCAACTACATCTGGTACAGGATCTGAAGTAACGCCATTTGCCGTTATCTCTGATAAAGCAAACAACCGTAAATACCCAATTGCTGACTACTCATTGACACCAACTGTGGCAATCGTAGACCCTGCTTTGGTATTGACAGTTCCAGGATCTGTTGCAGCGGACACTGGTATGGACGTTTTGACTCACGCAACAGAAGCTTACGTATCTCAAATGGCAAGTGACTACACGGATGGTCTTGCTCTTCAAGCCATCAAACTTGTCTTTGAAAACTTGGAAAGCTCAGTGAAGAACGCAGACTTCCATTCACGCGAAAAGATGCACAATGCGTCAACTATCGCAGGTATGGCCTTTGCCAATGCCTTCCTCGGTATTTCTCACTCAATGGCCCACAAGATCGGTGCGCAATTCCACACGATTCACGGACGTACCAATGCGATCTTGCTTCCATACGTTATCCGCTACAACGGTACACGTCCAGCCAAGACAGCGACATGGCCTAAGTACAACTACTACCGTGCAGATGAGAAATATCAAGACATCGCTCGTATGTTAGGACTTCCATGCTCTACACCAGAAGAAGCAGTAGAAGCTTATGCAAAAGCTGTTTACGAACTCGGTGAGCGCGTAGGTATCCAAATGAACTTCAAAGCACAAGGAATCGATGAAAAAGAATGGAAGAAACATTCTCGTGAATTGGCCTTCCTTGCTTACGAAGATCAATGTTCACCAGCTAACCCACGTCTTCCAATGGTAGACCATATGCAAGAAATCATCGAAGATGCATACTATGGTTACAAAGAACGTCCAGGACGTCGTAAATAAGGCGCTAGAGAACAACTGATGTTTATCAGCTACCCCTCGCTCAAAAGAGCGAGGGATTTTTCTTTATCTTAACGCTAGAAATTTATTTTTGAGACCTGAAAACTATCTTTTAAAGAAATCTAATAAATATGTTGCAAGCGCTTACTTTGTATGTTATAATATTCACAAAGTAAAAAACTGTAATAAAATGGTTTGATAAAACCAACAAAAAAGGAGTCGCTTATGAAAGCAGCAACATATGTATCCGCAGGAAATCTTCAGTTGATTGATCAACCAAAACCAGTGATCAAGAAACCAACTGATGCGATTGTTCGTTTAGTGAAAACGACCATTTGTGGAACAGACCTCCATATTTTGGGGGGTGATGTTCCAGCTTGTAAAGAAGGGACCATCCTGGGTCACGAAGGAATTGGGATTGTCGAAGAAGTCGGCGATGCGGTTACGAACTTTAAGGTAGGAGACAAGGTTATCATCTCTTGCGTAACAGCTTGTAACACTTGCTACTACTGTAAGCGTGGTTTGCCTTCCCACTGTGAAGATGGGGGCTGGATCCTTGGCCACTTGATCAACGGTACCCAAGCAGAGTATGTCCATATCCCTCACGCAGACGGCAGTCTTTATCATGCACCAGCTTCTGTAGATGACGAAGCCCTGGTTATGCTCTCTGATATTCTGCCTACTTCCTATGAGATTGGTGTTCTTCCTTCTCACGTGAAACCTGGAGACAACGTTTGTATCGTTGGTGCAGGGCCAATCGGTTTAGCAGCTCTCTTAACCGTACAATTCTTCTCACCAGCTACCATTATCATGGTAGACTTGTCAGAATCTCGTCTCGAAGCTTCTAAGAAGTTTGGAGCTACTCATACCATCTGTTCAAGTGATATTGATGAAATCAAGGCCTTTATCAATGAAGTGACCGATGGTCGTGGTGTCGATATCTCCATGGAATGTGTGGGCTATCCAGCTACCTTTGATGTTTGCCAAAATATTATCTCTGTCGGCGGTCATATTGCCAACGTCGGAGTGCATGGTAAACCAGTTAGCTTCAATATTGATGACCTTTGGATCAAGAACATTACGCTCAATACCGGTTTGGTCAATGCCAATACAACTGAAATGCTTCTTAACGTCTTGAAATCTGGCAAGATTGATGCGACGAAGTTGGTGACCCACCACTTCAAACTTTCAGAAGCAGAAAAGGCATACGAAATTTTCAAACATGCTGGCGAAAACAATGCCTTGAAAGTCATTATTGATAACGACCTCAGCTAAGAAGTTGTATAGATCCATCACCTAAATAAGATAGAAAAATGAGAGTGGGACAGAAATCGGTAATTCGTTAGAATTCGATTTCGTCGTCCCACCTCCGCACAGTTGAGTAGGGCTGTAAAAGCTGATGAAATCAGCGTAGTAGAGCCCACTCAACCACTGCGTCTTGCTCGATAATCCAAAGACAATTGAGAGGCTAGGACTTTTGTCCCAGCCTCATTTTTTTGCTTAAAAAGATCGTTTAAACAATAGAACATCCCAGCTATAGAATGATAGCTGGGATGTTTGTACTGTTAAGTGAGATGATAAAGAAGTGTTACTATTTGCCTCGTTTGCGAGCATATTCATCAAAGGCTCCGGCAAAGGTCCCCATGAGTAGGGGAGTTGCAATTAGTCCAACAGTGAGCCAGACGGATCCACCGTCTACATGACTGAGTTCCTGCTCGGACAAGCTTTTAAAACGCGTTTCTTCGAGTCTCATGCTTGCTCCTTTCTAGTGCATAATGCCGTTGATGATACTACGGCCAAAATCACGTCCGGAATTGTATAAAATATTCCATGTTTGAACGATGAATTTCGCCGAGTCAAAGACGGAGGCTCCCCCGTCAATGGTCGCAAGTTCAGCTTCCGTTAGGCAAGTATAATGGATGCTTGTATCCATAGCTGTCCTCCTTAATGTAAGATCGTGTAGAGTAAATCAATTGCCTCGTTCAGAATGGTGAAGGTGACCATGAAGGCAATGGCAAATTTAGGAAAGTACCCTTCTACCTGTTTGGGTGCTTTTTTATCAAGAATGCAGTACCCTGTCAAAAGGATGAGGGTGATAAATACTAGACTCATAGGGTTCCTCCTTTACCATTTTCGTGTCATATTTCGATGAAAGGCATCAATCAGTTTAGTCGTCCCGATATAGGCAGTGGAAAAACCGGATGCGAATACAAACAAAACTGGTAGTGCTCCACCGTTGATATCACTTAATTCATCATGCGTGAGATCTTTAAATTGTACTTGGTCGATCATTGCTTTTCTCCTTCAAATTAATTATTTAAATGCTCCCCAAATGGCAGTTCCGACAGCTGTTACACCACCAGCAATAGAGCCAGATAGATAGGGATGAGCAATGATCCAAGCAATCAATGGGATAGCTCCCCCATCGACTTGAGTCAATTCTGCTTCTGTTAAGGGTGTGAATTTTTGTGTTAATTCTGTTGTCATTTAGTTTTCCTCTTTCTTTTCTGTTTGTTGCCATCTAGCATCAACTGCTAGATAGATCGTAGCCGCAATGGCTAAATTAATTTTTGGTTGAAATGCAATCAGATGTGCATCGTGTAAAACGGTTAATGCGATGATGATTGCAAAAATCATAGTGTGGATAGGCCATCTCATATCTTAATACTCCTAATTTTTGTTGAATAGCAAAGCTAGGGTAATTTTCCAATAGAGCTAGCTTGTATGTGGTTGACTTTTGTTCATTTTGTGTCAGCTGAGCTGATTAGATGAAGCAAGGATAAGGTTAAATAGCCAATGCAGTGTTTAGCTTACGTTTCAAGTTTTTGTTTAAAATAAAATCAATGAAAGCAAGATCAATAAAACAAAAGCTCTGGTATTCTTTTTCATGTTAGGTATTCCCTTTCCTTATTTATTTGCGGAAGAAGTAATACAAAAACCATGGGATGATAATGGGAGTATAGTACATCTGTGGTCCTCCTTTCTTTTTGTTTGGTCACTTATACTATTCGTATAAAAATCTGGAAATGAAAAAAATTTGTTAAAAAGTTTTAGAATGTTTAAATCTCTGAAACTAGTTTCAGAGGGAGGAAATAATAGTTTAAAATATGAAACTATTATCAATTTGGTCAGTTAATATTGTAAGCGCTTTAAAAATACTATATAATAACTTTACAAGTACTCGAGTTGACGTAATAAACAAAGGAGATGGAATGTATGTCCAAGATCACGAAAGAAGAATTAATTCAACAGATCAAAGACGGCATTATCGTTTCTTGTCAGGCGCTTCCTCATGAACCTCTCTATACAGAGGCTGGAGGTGTGATTCCTCTCTTAGCGAAAGCAGCTGAGCAAGGAGGAGCGGTTGGAATCCGGGCCAATAGCGTCCGCGATATCAAAGAAATCAAGGAAGTGACAAAGCTTCCGATTATCGGGATCATCAAACGAGATTATCCTCCTGAAGAACCATTCATTACTGCTACGATGAAAGAAGTTGATGAATTGGCTGTATTAGATATCGCAGTGATTGCACTGGATTGTACCAAACGTCCGCGTCATGACGGTCTATCGATTGTCGACTTTATCCACCAAGTGAAGGAGAAATATCCTGACCAACTCTTGATGGCAGATATCAGCACCTTTGAAGAAGGCTTAACAGCTGTCGAAGCAGGGGTTGATTTTGTCGGAACGACCTTATCTGGGTACACAGATTATAGTCCGAAAATAGACGGACCTGACATTGAGCTGATTCGCCAACTCTGCCAAGCGGGTGTCGATGTGATTGCTGAAGGTAAGATCCACTATCCTGCACAAGCCAAAGAAATTCACGACCTGGGGGTCAGAGGGCTTGTAGTAGGAGGAGCTATTACGCGACCTAAAGAAATTACAGAACGCTTCGTCGCAGCTTTAAAATAGAAAAAAAGAACAGTAAAAAGAGACAAGGAGGAAGCTAGGAAGAGAGAAGTCACCCAGTAGAAATGAGAATACTTAATGACCACTGTCCTCAGTGAGGATACACTAAGTAAGAGAAATCTTACCGCAAACGTGAGGAGAAATCACATGAAAATGAAAAAAGTACTGTACTCGTTAGTAGCTGGTGCAGCGGTGCTAGCACTTGCAGCTTGTGGATCTGGAGGAGGATCCAAGTCTGAATCTTCAAGCGATAACTCTGGTAAAACAGAAATCACTTGGTGGGCCTTCCCAGTCTTTACTCAAGAGAAAGCTGATGATGGTGTAGGTACCTACGAAAAATCTATTATCGAAGCTTTCGAAAAAGCCAATCCAGATATCAAGGTTAAACTAGAAACCATCGACTTCAAATCTGGTCCTGAAAAAATCACGACAGCTATTGAAGCAGGAACTGCTCCAGACGTGCTCTTTGACGCACCAGGGCGGATTATCCAATACGGTAAAAATGGTAAATTGGCTGACTTGAATGATCTCTTTACTGAAGATTTTGTAAAAGATGTCAACAACGACAATATCATCCAAGCTAGCAAGGCCGGCGACACTGCCTACATGTATCCAATCAGTTCAGCACCATTCTACATGGCCATGAACAAGAAAATGTTGGAAGATGCAGGAGTTCTAGACCTTGTCAAAGAAGGCTGGACTACAGACGACTTCGAAAAAGTCTTGAAAGCTTTGAAAGACAAAGGCTACACACCAGGATCACTCTTCAGTAATGGTCAAGGTGGAGACCAAGGTACTCGTGCCTTTATCGCCAACCTTTACGGTGGTTCTGTAACTGATGAAAAAGTAACCAAGTATACAACGGATGATCCAAAATTTGTCAAAGGTTTAGAAAAAGCTTCTAAATGGATCAATGACGGTTTGATGATGAATGGTTCCCAATTTGATGGTGGAGCAGACATCCAAAACTTTGCCAACGGTCAAACTTCTTACACTATCTTGTGGGCACCTTCACAAAACGGTATCCAAGCTAAATTGTTGGACGCAAGTAAAGTTGAAGTAGTCGAAGTACCATTCCCATCTGATTCAGGCAAACCAAAATTGGAATACCTTGTCAATGGTTTTGCAGTCTTCAACAACAAGGATGAAAAGAAAGTAGCAGCAGCTAAGAAATTTGTTCAATTCATCGCAGATGACAAAGAATGGGGTCCTAAGAACGTTGTTCGTACAGGTGCCTTCCCAGTTCGTAGCTCATTTGGTAAATTGTATGATGACAAACGGATGGAAACCATCAGCACTTGGACTAAATACTACTCACCATACTACAACACAATCGACGGCTTTGCAGAAATGCGTACACTTTGGTTCCCAATGTTGCAATCTGTTTCAAACGGAGATGAAAAAGCAGAAGATGCTTTGAAGACATTCACCGAAAAAGCAAACGAAACGATCAAGAAAAAATAGATCATCTATGAAATTAAAATGATCCTTTCATAGAAATAAGAAAGCATAGGCCCCTCGATTTCTTATCTCCATGTGTAGATTGAAAGAGGGGCCTTTGTGTTTTCATTCTTCCTATTGATTCTTTATTTGAAGCAACATGGAATTGCTTCAAATAAAGAATCAAGTAATCAAAATAGAAAAAGAACATCAGGAGGTGCCTTATTGTGAAGGTAAACAAAATCCGAATGAGGGAGACGCTGGTTTCCTACGCATTCTTAGCACCCATTTTAATCTTCTTTATTGTCTTTGTATTAGCACCAATGATTATGGGGTTTGTCACTAGTTTCTTCAATTACTCTATGACCTCCTTCAAATTTGTTGGTTTTGAAAATTATTCCCGCATGTTTGCGGATAAGGTCTTTATCAAGTCCTTGATCAATACCGTTATCATCGTTATTGGATCCGTTCCAATCGTAGTATTGTTTTCCTTGTTTGTGGCTTCTCAGACCTATCATCAAAATGCCATTGCCCGTTCCTTCTACCGTTTCGTCTTCTTCCTTCCTGTTGTTACAGGGAGTGTAGCCGTTACAGTAGTATGGAAATGGATCTATGATCCACTATCAGGTATTTTGAACTTTGTATTGAAATCTGGACATGTCATCAACCAAAATATTTCTTGGTTGGGGGACAAACACTGGGCTTTAATGGCCATCATCATTATTTTGTTGACCACCTCTGTTGGTCAACCAATCATCCTCTACATCGCGGCTATGGGAAATATTGATAATTCTCTCGTAGAAGCAGCGCGTGTCGATGGTGCGACAGAACTTCAAGTTTTCTGGAAGATCAAATGGCCAAGCTTGTTGCCAACAACCCTGTATATTGCGATCATTACGACCATTAACTCTTTCCAATGTTTCGCCTTAATCCAATTGTTGACATCTGGTGGTCCTAACTACTCAACAAGTACCCTTATGTACTACTTATATGAAAAAGCCTTTAAACTCTCTGAATACGGTTATGCCAACACCATGGGTGTCTTCCTTGCGGTGATGATTGCCATTATTAGTTTTGCGCAATTCAAGATCCTCGGAAACGACGTAGAATACTAAAGAAAGGAGCCTCAGATGAAATCAACACAAAAGAAACCCATCACTGCCTTTACAGTGATTTCCACCATCGTTTTGCTCCTTTTGACAGTCTTGTTCATTTTCCCATTTTATTGGATTTTGACAGGGGCCTTTAAGTCTCAACCAGATACCATTATGATCCCACCTCAGTGGTGGCCAAAGACACCAACCATGGAAAATTTCCAACAGTTGATGGTACAAAACCCAGCTCTACAATGGTTGTGGAACAGTGTCTTCATCTCCCTTGCCACCATGCTCTTAGTGTGTATGACCTCTTCCTTGGCAGGATATGTCTTAGCTAAGAAACGCTTCTATGGTCAACGAATTCTCTTCGCTACCTTTATCGCAGCCATGGCCCTTCCGAAGCAAGTTGTCTTGGTTCCATTGGTACGGATCATCAACTTTATGGGAATTCACGATACCCTAGCAGCGGTTATCTTGCCACTGGTTGGATGGCCATTCGGGGTCTTCTTGATGAAGCAGTTTAGTGAAAACATCCCAACAGAACTCTTAGAATCCGCTAAGATCGATGGTTGTGGAGAGTTACGGACTTTCTGGAGCGTTGCCTTTCCGATTGTCAAGCCGGGATTTGCAGCCCTTGCCATCTTCACCTTCATCAACACTTGGAACGATTACTTTATGCAATTGGTTATGTTGACCTCTCGTCAAAACTTGACCATTTCACTAGGGGTTGCGACCATGCAGGCTGAAATGGCTACTAACTATGGCTTGATCATGGCTGGGGCAGCCCTAGCGGCGGTGCCAATCGTTACGGTCTTCCTTGTTTTCCAAAAATCCTTCACCCAAGGGATTACTATGGGAGCGGTCAAAGGATAAGTTGTCCGTTTCGACAAACGATAGTTGTGTACAGATACTTTTTTCTAGGCTGAGAGTTGTAGGGCTCTTGCGAGCTCCACACCTCATCAGTGCTCTTGAAGGGGCTGGGGAAGAAACCGCTTGTTTTCTTTTCTCGTCTTAAGATGTGTCGAAAGGATGAGTGCATGATATTTGATGATTTAAAAAACATCACCTTTTACAAGGGAATCCACCCCAATCTAGATCAGGCCGTTGATTTTCTCTATGAGCATCGGAAGGATTCTTTTGAATTGGGGAGATACGAAATTGATGGGGATAAGGTTTTTCTTCTTGTTCAAGAAAACATCCTCAATAAAGAAGTAAGCGACCGCTTTGAGCATCACAAAAAATATGCCGATTTGCATCTATTGGTAGAAGGGCATGAGTTTTCGAGTTATGGATCTCGTGTGACAGGTGAGGCTATCGCATTTGATGAAGCATCGGACATCGGTTTTGTCCATTGTCAGGAGTCTTATCCGCTACATCTGGGTTATCATAATTTTTCGATTTTCTTCCCAGGAGAACCTCACCAGCCCAATGGTTATGCGGGTCAAGAAGATAAGGTTCGAAAACAGTTAGTGAAGATTTTAATCGATTAAGAGAGTCAGAAAGGAGACGGTATGTCACAAAGAGAAACAGGATTGATCAAAACAGTTTTTAATACAGACAATCTGGTGATGCGAATCAGCGAGAAAATAGCGGACTTAGTCACAGTCAATCTTCTTTTTGTGCTGAGCTGTCTACCGATTGTTACCATCGGAATCGCGAAGATTAGTTTGTATCAAACGGTTTTTGCGATCAAACACCAGCGTCGCCTACCAGTCATTCGGACCTACATCAGCGCCTTTCGCGAAAATTGGAAGTTGGGTCTTCAGCTCGGAGGAATTGAGCTGCTCGTTTCAGGGATCTGTCTCTTTGACTTGTTGCTCTTTTGGAACCAGACAGCTTTGCCGATGCAGGTGTTAAAAGCTGTGTGTCTAGGACTCTTCATATTCCTCCTTCTGGTCATGCTAGCGGCCTATCCAATTGCGGCGCGTTACCGCTTGACTTGGGTAGAGTGTCTTCAAAAAGCTCTGATTGTAACCGGTTTGTATTTCCCATGGTTTTTCGTTATGGGGACTTTCTTGTTGCTAGTAGCTATGGTTTTTGTGACTTCTGTCTTAAGCTTTCTACTAGGGCTCATGGTCTTCTTCTTGATTGGTTTTTCTAGCCTGACCTTCCTACAGGTTGGATTGATGGAAAAAATATTTGCTCGTTTTAAAGAATAAAAAAGAAAAAATAGGATTTTGTAAACATTCGTGAAAGGAAAAAAGAATGTCAGATTTAAAAAAATATGAAGGAGTCATCCCAGCTTTTTACGCTTGCTATGATGACCAAGGAGAAATTAGCCCGGAGCGGGTGCGTGCTCTCGTAGAATATTTTATCGCGAAAGGTGTGCAGGGCTTGTATGTCAACGGATCTTCCGGCGAATGTATCTATCAGAGCGTGGCCGATCGCAAGCTAGTCTTGGAAGAAGTCATGGCAGTGGCTAAAGGGAAATTGACCATCATCGCTCACGTAGCCTGCAATAACACCAAGGATAGCGTGGAATTGGCACGACATGCAGAAGAACTAGGAGTAGATGCCATTGCGGCCATTCCGCCAATCTACTTCCGCTTGCCAGAGTATAGTGTCGCCCACTATTGGAATGAAATCAGCGCAGGAGCGCCAAACACAGACTTTGTCATCTACAATATCCCGCAATTGGCAGGGGTAGCTTTGACACCGAGTCTGTATAAAGAAATGTTGAAAAATCCACGGGTGATTGGGGTCAAGAATTCCTCTATGCCTGTTCAGGATATTCAGACCTTTGCTTCTTTGGGAGGCGATGACCATATCGTCTTCAATGGTCCAGATGAACAATTCTTAGGTGGCCGTCTGATGGGGGCAGGAGCGGGGATTGGAGGTACTTATGGTGCCATGCCTGAGCTCTTCTTGAAACTCAATCAATTGATTGCGGATAAGGACTTGGAGACTGCGCGTGCCTTGCAGTTTGCCATCAATGGTATCATCGGAGTCTTGACGTCTGCTCATGGAAACATGTATGGAGTCATTAAAGAAGTCTTGCGGATCAATGAAGGTCTAGAACTGGGATCTGTTCGGAGTCCATTAACTCCAGTAACTGAAACAGACCAGGAAGTGGTTCAAAAAGCAGCTAGTTTAATCCGTGAAGTTAAGGAACGTTTTCTTTAAAAAGGAATGGAAATCGGAAAGGAGAGGTGTATGGCCTATTACCTAGCGATTGATATCGGTGGGACCAATATTAAATATGGTCTGATTGATGAAGCAGAGAATTTGATTGAGTCGCATGAAATGCCGACAGAAGCTGAAAAAGGGGGACCTGGAATTCTAGGGAAAACCAAAGCTTTAGTAGAATCTTACCTCGAAGAAAATAATATTCTTGGAGTCTGTATTTCGTCAGCTGGCATGGTTGATCCCGATAAGGGGGAAATCTTTTATGCGGGACCTCAGATTCCCAATTATGCGGGAACTCAGTTTAAAAAAGAAATTGAAGATGCCTATCATATTCCCTGCGAAATTGAAAATGACGTCAACTGTGCTGGTTTAGCAGAAGTCATGTCAGGGAATGGCCAGGGGGCTCAAGTTGCGGTCTGTTTAACAGTCGGCACTGGAATCGGTGGCTGTCTCCTAATCAATGGGGAGATTTTCCATGGATTTAGCAATTCTGCCTGTGAAGTCGGTTACCTCCATCTTCAAGATGGCGCCTTCCAAGATTTGGCTTCAACAACAGCTTTAGTTGAATATGTTGCCAAGCAACATGGGGACCCTGTCGAACAATGGAGTGGTCGTCGTATTTTCAAGGAAGCGACCCAAGGAAATACCATCTGTATGGCGGGAATCGATCGTATGGTCGACTACCTAGGTAAGGGGCTTGCCAATATCTGTTATGTTGTCAATCCTCAAGTGGTCATTCTTGGTGGTGGGGTCATGGGACAGGAAGCTATATTGAAACCAAAAATTTCAGTCGCCCTCAAAGACTCCCTCGTTCCAAGCCTTGCAGACAAAACACAATTGGAGTTTGCGCATCATCAAAATACGGCGGGGATGATAGGAGCTTACTACCATTTCAAGCAACAACAAGCTAGACGCAATTAAATCGAAAAGAGGCTGGGACAAAAGTCCCAGCCTTTGCATTGTCGAGCAAGACGCAGTGGTTGAGTGGGCTCTACTACGCTGCTTTCATCAACTTTTATAGCCCTACTCAACTGTGCGGAGGTGGGACGACGAAATCGAATTCTAACGAATGACCGATTTCTGTCCCACTCTCTTTTTGTGGAAAAGAAAAACCAGGTGCCGAAGGCAAAAGCCCTTGGCGCCTGGTGATACATATGGAGACTACCGTCTACGTGAATCGTAGCCATTGAGTTTTTTGTTTTCCCAATAGCTATTGAAAATTTTCTCTTTGCGCTCCCGATCCATTTCAAGAAAGTGAGCGTAGATTAAATCAATCGTGGTTAAGAACGGAAGGGTCGCCGTAATACGGTCAATATAGGTGCTTCCAGGTAGGGGAGCAACTGGTAAAATTTCCGTAAAGTCATCTTTGATAGCGTCTGGTTGAGCCGTAAGAAGAACGGTTTTTGCCCCCATTTCTTGAGCATCCAAGAGGCTATGGATAATCGAGCGTGTGGTTCCCGACAGAGAGAAGGCAATGACCAGACAGGATTTATCCAAGATACTGGTCGTCCATGCAAAGCCGTCTTGATCGGTTAAGGCCTCACAAATAACGCCTAGTCGGAGGAAGCGAAGTTTCATCTCAGAAGCCACCAATCCTGAGCTTCCTTTTCCAAAGAAGTAGACCCGATCTGCTTGAGTGATTAAGTTAGCGACTTCTTTGATTTGGTCATCTTTTGCTAGGTTTTCTGTAGCCTGAAGGACCTGTTGGTAGCGACGCAAGACATCCTGGGTTAATTCGTCGTGCGGGGATTGTTGTTTTTGAGATTTGGTTTCTTCGTTAAAGTGATAGATAAATTCTCGATAGCCTGTGAAGCCACACTTTTGGGAAAAACGGGTCAAAGCAGCTTTTGATACATGCAACAGTTCCGTCACTCTAGACGAGGAAAGAGAGTGTTGCTGTGCTTCAGGAGATAAAAAATAGCGGGCGATGTCTAACTCTAGCTCCGTCATTTCTTCTTGATGGCTCTTAATAATGCTTCGGAGATCACGATCTTGTTTCACAGCGGTCCTCCTTTCAACTGAGGTTACACATGGAGAAAATCCTATAATATATTTCACAGTATAACATAAAAAACCGGGATATACAAGGAGTACGACCAGCGAACGACTGAAAGAAGGAACAGAATCAGCGTCTCTTTTGAATCACCTTTGTTAAAAAAATAACCTCTGGAAACAAAGGAAAGACGCTGAAAAAAGTTGTTAAAATATGTTATAATTTACACAAGAATTTGTTCCTTCTCGTAAAGGAAGAGGTAAGGAGGTGGAGTGATGGCCAACGCAACTCTAGAAATGATGCAAGAGATTGAAATGGCGGCAGAAGCCGTTGTCGCAAGTTACGAAGATCAGGTCCAAGATTTGCGCCAACAGTTAGGTGATCACCTACAGGAGGTAGCAGCATCCTATGACAAAGAGACCGCTAAGCTAGTAGCAGAGCGGGAAGAGTCCTCGAGAGCGACGATTGCTAGCTTGGAAGCAGACCTTGCAGTGACCAGCCAGCGCAATGACGAAAAGGTGCAGCAAGCCATGACAAATAAGCGAGCAGCTTTGGTAGACGAAATTGTAGAAAAGGTGGTAGCAACCTATGGCAATTAGCCCAATGCAACACCTTTCCCTAGTCTTGCCCACAAATCTAATGGACGAGCTTCTCTTGTCACTTCAGTCAGAGGAATCCGTCCAAATCTATGATTTGAGCGAGCAAGAGGACTGGCAAGTTGCTTTCCAGACGAGTGATGGGGCCAAAGGATCAGCTCAAAGACTGGATGAACTCAGACGTCGGGAAGAGCAGTTAGAAAAGGCCATTCAGGCCTTGGAGCCTTTTATTCCTCAAAAGAAGGGATTAGAAAAACTAAAAGAAGCTCCCTTATCTTTGTCTTTTCACGATTTAGAGTCCCATGGGGTCATTCGTGATGAGCAACGTCTCTTACAGTCGGTGCAAAAACAATTGGCTGTCTTAGCAAAGGCACGGGATCGCATCCAGCTAGCCCAAGAAGAGCTTGCCTCTTTAGAAAAATGGGTTGACTTGTCAATGACACCTGACCAGCTCAAGCGTTTCCGCTATGTTCGTGGCTTAATCGGCACCATTCCCAATAGTGAACAGGATCAGGCGCGTCAAGCCTTGCTAGCGCACCCAGATGTAGAGGTTGATGTAGTTTTCAGCTCGGAAACAGAGCATGGAGTCGTTGTCCTGTATAAGTCTGGTGACTTAGCGGATATTCAAGATACGCTGACCAGTTCGCATTTCAAAGAGTTTGACTACAAAGGAGAGACCCTGCCCAAAGAACGTTTGGAGCAACTCAAGAGAGAGATCAAAGAACAAGGTGCTGTTGAAGCGGCTACTTTGGAAAGGCTCAGCCAAGCAAAGGAAGACCTCAATCAACTCAAGTACCAACTCGATTATGTCTTGAGTCTAGGAGCTCGGGAAGAGGCTAAAGGCTCTCTTGCCAGTACAACCCATCTAGTCGCATTAGAAGGATGGATTGAGACCTCTCAACTCGAAGCTTTAAAGGCCAAACTTCAAAAGGAATTTGGGGACCAAGTCGTCTTGCAGACGCGAGAGGTTACCCAAGAAGAATGGGATCAGGTGCCAATCAAACTGAAAAACAATGCCTTGGTGGAGCCCTTTGAGTTGGTGACCGAGATGTACGCCCTGCCCAAGTATTATGAGAAAGATCCGACGCCAATCGTCTCTCTCTTCTACTTTGTTTTCTTTGGCATGATGGTAGCAGATATCGGCTATGGCCTCTTGTTAACGCTGGCAACTGGCTTTGCTCTAAAAGCTTTCCAGCTACGGCCGAGCGCAGCAAAAAACCTTCGCTTTTTCTGCCTCTTAGGAATCTCAGTAGCCCTTTGGGGAGTCGTATATGGTTCCTTCTTTGGCTTTGAGATGCCCTTTGCTTTGATCAGCACGACCACCAATGCTATGACCATCTTGATCCTATCGGTTGTCTTTGGTTTCATCACCGTTTTGGTCGGCCTCTTCCTAGGTGGGATGAAAAATGTCCGCCTGAAAGACTACACCGAAGCCTACAATGCAGGCTTTGCCTGGGTCTTGATCTTATTAGGTTTGATGCTCTTAGCAGTCGGAAATATCCTACCAGGCTTATCCTACCTAGTTCCCATTGGCCAGTGGCTAGCTATTCTCAATGCGATTGGGATTCTGGTGGTGTCCATTGTCAGTGCCAAGAAATTATCAGGATTAGCAGCAGGTTTGTTTAACCTCTACAATGTTAGTGGCTATGTCGGAGACTTGGTCAGCTTCACCCGTTTGATGGCGCTCGGTTTATCTGGGGCTAGCATCGGGTCAGCCTTTAACTTGATTGTCAATCTCTTCCCGACTCTGGGACGGTTCACAGTTGGCCTTGTCCTCTTTGTCCTACTCCATGCTATCAACATGTTCCTGTCCTTCTTATCAGGATACGTGCACGGGGCTCGTTTGATCTTTGTCGAGTTCTTTGGCAAGTTCTACGAGGGTGGTGGCAAACCCTTCCGACCTCTAAAACCGTCAGAACGCTATGTTAAAACAAAAAAATAATTCAGTAAATCAATCATAAAAAATTTTATAGGAGTATATTCATGGAATCTTTAGCTTCATATTTCTCAACCCATGGGGGTGCCTTCTTTGCAGCACTTGGTGTAGCCATTGCAGTGGCTCTTAGCGGAATGGGTTCAGCCCTCGGTGTTGGTAAGACTGGTCAAGCTGCTGCCGCACTCTTGAAAGAACAACCAGAAAAATTTGCCCAAGCTTTGATCTTGCAATTGTTGCCAGGTACACAAGGTCTGTATGGTTTCGTTATCGGAATCTTGATCTGGTTGCAAATTAAGCCAGATATGGCTCTTGAAACAGGAGTTGCTTACTTCTTCACAGCTCTTCCAGTAGCGATTGTTGGCTATTTCTCAGCGAAACACCAAGGGAATGTCGCAACTGCTGGGATGCAAATCTTGGCAAAACGCCCAGAAGACATGATGAAAGGGGTTATCCTTGCGGCCATGGTTGAAACCTATGCCATCTTGGCCTTCGTTGTGTCCTTCCTTTTGACTCTTCGCGTCGGCTAATCTAGACACACCTAAGTCAAAGAAGAGGAGGCTTCTCTTCGTCTTTTATCGGTGGTGAAGAACTCCAAAGGAGGAAATAGAAACAATGACGGATTATTCCCAATTAAAGGACTCCATCCTTGAACAGGCCCATGAAAAAGGCCGGAAATTAGTGGCAGAAGCGACGGCTAAGGTACAAGCAGAAGCTCAGTTGCAGGAAACTCGTTTGGTAGAAGAAAAGTTACACCAACGGGCGGTTCAATTGCAGACGATTGAGCGCCGCTTGCAACGTGAAAGCCAACAAATCGAAAATCAAAAACGTCAATCAACATTGGTCACCAAGCAACGGGTTTTAAAAGAGCTGTTTGCGGACGCCTACCAGAAAATGGCGACTTGGTCGCGTGAAGAAGAACTTGCATTTCTTCACCGCGTTCTTCCTCGTTATGCAGACCAAGCAATGGTCTTAACCCTAGGTGCCGTGACGGCAGAAAAACTGACGGATCTAGATCGTCAGGATTTGATAGAGGCCTATCCACAGCTTCAGTTAGCGAAAGAAACTCTTGCCCAAGAAGCAGGTTTTATCCTTTCCTTTGGCAAAGTGGATGCCAGCTATCTCTACCGTGATCTCGTCGATGCTGTACGGGAGGAGCAGAGCTTCCATATGGCAGCTAGCATTTTTAAAGAAGAGAAGAACTAGGAGGGCCTATGAGTGAACGGACGTATTCTCAAGTAAATACCGGGATTAGTGTACGTGAAGCTAGTTTTTTGAGCCCAGCTCAGTTTGATGCCCTTCTGACTAGCCCAGATGCAGAAGCGCGTGCCAGTCTCTTGCAAGGGACGGCCTATGCCTTGGAGGCAGATCAACTGCGTCAAGTCCAAGTAGTCGAGCAAGCCTTGATGAAGCATCTTCTAGCAGAGTATGACTGGGCTTATCAAGTAGCTCCGAATCCAGCTGTGGTCGACCTCTTTGCCCTCAAGTACACCTATCACAATCTCAAGGTTTTCTTGAAAGAGCGAGCAACGGGGAGGGAGTTGAACTTCTTATTATTGGATGCAGGCCCCTATTCGTTAGCAGTTCTTGAACAAGTAGCCAAGACCTTTTCTTCAGAGAACTGTCCAGAGTTTATGGCTCAGGAAGTAGCAGCGACCTGGCAGGAATATGTCGACTATCAGGATATTCGGGTTCTGGAAATCGGCATGGATCTGGCTTACTTTGATCATCTCAAACGCTTGGCGGAAAACCTTGAGCATCCACTTTTAGAATCGCTGGTCACCTTGACCATTGATTGTTACAATGTCATCACAGTTGAGCGGGCCCTCAGCCTGAAAAAGCCAGGCAGCTTTATGAAGCAACTCTTGTCTGATGCAGGGACGCTCTCAGCAAGAGAAGTCATCCAATGTGTGGAGCAAGGCAACCTCATCAGTTGGTTCCAACAAGTCAATCCCTTGCCTTATGATGTGGAACTGACTCGGTACGAAGAGCAGATGCGAGCAGGGAGAGTGAGCGCTGAGACAGTGGAATACCTGGAGCATGTGATTAAGTACCGAATTTTGGAACAAGCTTCCTTTGAGACAGATGGCCCCTTGCCTTTAGCTCGCTATCTTTTCGGAAAAGAGCTGGAGGTGAAGAATTTACGTTTGGTCTTGACGGGTCTGGACAATCAGCTTCCAATTGACAAAATAAAAGAAAGGATGAGACCGATCTATGGCCAGTAAAACGCAAAAAATTGCCGTTGTGGGAAACCGAGATGCTATCCTTCCTTTTCAGATGATTGGCTTTCAGACCTTTCCCGTAGCAGAGGCTCAGGAAACCATTAATACCTTACGTCACTTGAGCCAAGAAGATTTTGGCATCATCTATCTGACGGAAGATATGGCTCAGGAAATCCCAGATACCATTGCCCACTACGATCGCCAAGTAACTCCAGCAGTCATCTTGATTCCTACTCATAAGGGCTCGACTGGGCTAGGACGCCAACGTATTCGGGATAATGTCGAAAAAGCAGTGGGGCAGGATATTTTATGAGAATAAATGAATTTGGCCAAGCGATTGGAGATGAACTGCCAGATTTTACACCGGGGCGTCTACCAGCTATTGAGCGGATTGAGGGTTGCTATACCGTAATCGAGCGCCTGTCAAAGGAAAAACACGGAGCGGATCTTTATCAGGTCTACGGGCCAGCCTCCCCAGCAGATATGTGGACCTATCTATTCAATGGCCCTGCCCACAATGAAGCTGAGTGGGATCGTCTGTTGGATGATCTCATGACAGCCCAAGGTCGCTTTTACTATGCGATTGTAGACAAAGATTCCGGCAAGGCTTTAGGGACATTCTCTCTCATGCGGATGGATCAAGCCAACCGAGTGATTGAAGTTGGAGCGGTGACCTACTCACCATTGCTTAAGAAGACACGCATGGCAACCGAAGCTCAGTATCTCTTGGCGCGCTATGTGTTTGAGGATTTGGGCTACAGACGCTATGAGTGGAAATGTGATGCCTTAAACCAAGCTTCTCGTAAAGCAGCTGAGCGCTTGGGATTCACCTATGAAGGCTGTTTCCGTCAGGCTGTTGTTTATAAAGGTCGGACTCGAGACACAGACTGGTTGTCCATCATTGATCAAGAATGGCCAGCTATCAAAGAGCGCTTCGAAGCTTGGCTGGATCCAACTAATTTCGATGAAAATGGTCAACAAAAGCAATCTCTAGCCGATATGGTGCAAAAGTAATACAAAGAAACAAAGGATTCCCAGGAGGAATACATGACTCAAGGAAAAATTATTAAAGTTTCCGGTCCCTTGGTGGTCGCATCAGGGATGCAGGAGGCCAATATCCAAGATATTTGCCGGGTCGGCGATCTTGGATTGATTGGCGAAATTATTGAGATGCGTCGGGATGAGGCATCTATCCAAGTATATGAAGAAACGTCTGGAGTCGGACCAGGTGAACCAGTGCTCACAACTGGGGCTCCCCTCTCTGTTGAGTTAGGACCAGGTTTGATCTCTCAGATGTTTGACGGGATCCAACGCCCCTTGGAACGATTCCAAGAAGTCACAGCCAGTGACTTCCTTATTCGTGGGGTTCAGGTTCCAAATCTAGACCGTAACACCAAATGGACCTTCGAACCGACTGTGGTAGAAGGGAGAGAGGTGGTCGCTGGAGACATCGTCGGTACCGTTCAAGAGACCAATATGGTGGAACACCGCATCATGGTGCCTTACGGAGTCAGTGGGCGTGTGACCAAGATTGCAGCAGGTTCTTACACAGTAGAAGAAGCAGTTTATGAGATTGAGCAAGCAGATGGCAGCCTCTTTACCGGAACCTTGATGCAAAAATGGCCGGTTCGTCGAGGCCGTCCCTTTGCACAAAAACTGATCCCAGTAGAGCCTTTGGTCACAGGTCAACGGGTTATCGATACCTTCTTCCCAGTGACAAAAGGTGGTGCTGCAGCTGTTCCTGGTCCTTTCGGAGCTGGAAAAACCGTCGTGCAACACCAGGTGGCTAAGTTTGCCAATGTGGACATCGTGATTTACGTTGGTTGTGGGGAACGTGGAAATGAAATGACAGACGTTCTGAATGAGTTTCCAGAATTGATCGATCCAACAACCGGCCAATCCATCATGCAACGGACGGTTCTGATTGCCAACACTTCGAACATGCCAGTGGCAGCGCGGGAAGCTTCCATCTACACAGGGATTACCATTGCCGAATACTTCCGTGATATGGGCTATTCCGTTGCCATCATGGCCGATTCGACGTCGCGCTGGGCAGAAGCTCTTCGTGAAATGTCTGGTCGTCTAGAAGAAATGCCCGGAGATGAAGGCTACCCGGCCTATCTTGGTAGCCGGATTGCCGAATACTACGAACGTGCCGGCCGGGTTAAGACACTCGGAACGACTGCGCGTGAAGGTTCTATTACCGCTATCGGTGCTGTTTCCCCTCCGGGTGGAGATATCTCAGAGCCCGTAACGCAAAACACCTTGCGGATTGTTAAGGTCTTCTGGGGACTGGATGCTCAGTTGGCGCAACGTCGCCACTTCCCAGCCATCAACTGGTTGAGCTCTTATTCCCTTTACCAAGATGAGGTAGGCCAATATATCGATCAGCATGAGCAGATTAGCTGGGCAGAAAAAGTCACCCGCGCCATGAATCTGTTGCAAAAAGAGAGTGAATTGCAAGAGATTGTGCGCTTGGTTGGTCTGGACTCCTTGTCTGAAAAAGACCGCTTGACTATGAATGCGGCCAAGATGATCCGTGAAGACTACCTGCAACAAAATGCCTTTGATGAGGTAGACACCTATACTTCTTTCAGCAAGCAGGTGGCCTTGTTGACCAACATTTTGACCTTTGATCAAGAAAGTCAAAAAGCATTGGAATTAGGGGCTTACTTCACAGAAATCATGGAAGGAACGGTAGACCTTCGGGACCGCATTGCCCGTAGTAAGTTCATACATGAGGATCAGTTGGCCACCATTCAAACCCTGAAAGAAGAAATCGTAGAAACCCTACACCAAATCGTAGCCCAAGGAGGAGTAGACAATGAGCGTGATTAAAGAATACCGTACTGTCAGCGAAGTTGTTGGCCCCTTGATGATTGTCGATCAGGTCCAAGGGGTTCGCTACAATGAACTCGTAGAAATCAAGCTCCATGATGGAACAACCCGTCAGGGACAAGTCCTCGAAGTCCAAGAAGACAAGGCCATGGTCCAGCTCTTTGAAGGATCTAGCGGGATCAACTTGGAAAAAGCCAAAGTCCGCTTTACCGGACGTCCCTTAGAACTTCCAGTGTCCGAAGACATGGTGGGCCGCATCTTTAACGGGATGGGCAAACCCATCGATGGTGGTCCGGAGATTATCCCAGAGAAGTACTTGGACATTGATGGACAAGCCATCAACCCAGTATCTCGGGACTATCCAGATGAATTTATCCAGACAGGAATCTCGGCCATTGACCACTTGAATACCCTGGTTCGGGGCCAAAAACTCCCAGTCTTCTCCGGTTCTGGTCTTCCTCACAAGGAGTTGGCAGCTCAGATTGCCCGTCAAGCGACGGTACTGAATTCCGAAGAAAACTTTGCCGTGGTCTTTGCGGCCATGGGGATTACCTTTGAAGAAGCAGAGTTCTTTATGAATGACCTTCGGGAAACAGGAGCCATTGACCGCTCTGTCCTCTTTATCAACCTAGCCAATGACCCAGCTATCGAGCGGATAGCCACTCCTCGGATTGCCTTGACAGCGGCAGAATATTTGGCCTATGAAAAAGACATGCATGTCTTGGTCATCATGACCGACATGACCAACTACTGTGAAGCCCTTCGGGAAGTATCCGCTGCTCGCCGGGAGGTTCCCGGACGTCGGGGCTATCCAGGTTACCTCTATACCAACCTATCCACCCTCTACGAACGTGCAGGACGCTTGGTTGGTAAGAAAGGATCTGTGACCCAGATTCCGATCCTCTCCATGCCGGAAGATGACATCACCCACCCTATTCCTGACTTGACAGGCTACATCACCGAAGGTCAGATTATTCTGTCCCGTGATCTCTACAACAGTGGCTACCGTCCACCGATCAATGTCCTTCCATCTCTTTCTCGTTTGAAAGACAAGGGGTCTGGTGAAGGGAAGACTCGGAAAGACCATGCGGCGACCATGAACCAGCTCTTTGCGGCCTATGCCCAAGGGAAACAAGCAAAAGAGTTAGCCGTGGTGCTTGGGGAGTCTGCCTTGTCAGATACAGACAAGCTCTATGTCAAATTTACTGATCGCTTTGAGAAGGAATACATCAATCAAGGCTTTACTACCAATCGGAGCATTCAAGAAAGTCTAGATCTGGGCTGGGAATTGCTGGCTATCTTGCCAAGGACAGAGCTCAAGCGGATCAAGGATGATATGATCGACGAATACCTCCCAAAAACTTCCAAGGAAGCACAAGCCTAGGAGTAGAAAGGAGGAAGTCAAATGGCACGATTAAATGTCAAACCCACCCGGATGGAGTTAAACACCCTCAAAGAGCGCCTGAAGACAGCAACTAGAGGGCATAAACTTCTCAAGGACAAACGAGACGAGCTCATGCGACGCTTCATCGAATCGGTCCGTGAAAATGACCGCCTCCGCCAGAAGGTTGAGGCAGCTCTCGTCGGAAATATGCAAGAATTTGTCCTCGCCAAATGTCTGGAAAATGACCTCATGGTCCAGGAAATCTTTGCGGTGCCGACGCGTGAGGTCAGCCTGCATATCGAGACGGAGAATATCATGAGTGTGCGCGTGCCCAAGATGCATGCCCATATCGATAATCCGTATGGAGACGATGAGGGAGACGTGGTCTACAGCTACGTGGCTTCCAATAGTCAGATGGATAGCACCATTCAAGAAATGGAAGAACTCCTCCCAGACCTGCTTCGTCTAGCTGAGATTGAAAAAACTTGCCAGCTCATGGCCGATGAGATCGAAAAAACGCGCCGTCGGGTAAATGGACTGGAGTATGCGACCATTCCAGACCTCAAGGAGACCATCTATTATATCGAAATGAAACTCGAAGAAGCCGAACGCGCCAATCTGGTCAGAATGATGAAGGTCAAATAAGATATAAAGCCCACAAAATGCAAGATGAAATTAGGAAATCCAACGACGGAGTGATTGCTCCTAGTTGGATTTATCTTTTTCCAAAGAGTTGTAGGCGTGTTCTATTAACAAGATACAAAGCCGTTAAAAATAGCACCCGAGTGATGTCTACAGGAGACGAACTTAGGGTGTTTTTAGCTTCTATTTTCGCTGAAAAATTCTCTAAAATCTCTTTGTTCAGGGCGTTTGAAGGCTTCTGATACAACAAATTTATTTGATTATCCAAATAGTACTAACTGTCACTAAATGTTAAGAGAATGTAACAAGGAAGGGTTAATGTTACAAATTAGGGTCAGTTAGATTAAAAGAAAAGAAGGGTCATTCCTCGGGCAAAAAATGTGGTAGAATATTAAATGTATCTGTCTGGAGATAAATCTCCGATAATAAGAAAACGAGGAAATAACGTATGAAGAAAGTAAACAAAAAAGCTCTAATTGCTTCGACTGTTGCTATGGCGGTCTTGCCATTTACAACTGGTAAAGCAGAATCAAATGGAGACTGGGTTGCCCGTTCTGTAGATGAAATTCGTGCAGATATTTCAACTTCAGAAAACAAACAAACCTACACTATCAAGTATGGGGATACCCTAAGCACGATTGCGGAAGCTTTGAATGTTGACGTAACTGTTTTGGCAAACTTGAACCAAATCAGCAACATTGATTTGATTTTCCCAGGAACTGTCTTGACAACAACTGTCAATGATCAAAACCAAGTGACAGGTGTAGAAATCCAAACTCCTACAGCAGGTAATGCTGATGCAACTGTGACAACTTCTGCTGATTTGACCAACAACCAAATTAAAGTAGACAACCAAACTGTTGCAGTGGGTGATTTGACAAAACCAGTAGCAGATGAGAGCAACCAACCTGTAGAACTCCCTCAAGCACCTGCAGTTGTAGCAGCAGTGGCAGACCAAGTATCAGAAAGCTTGTCAACTCCAGAAGCACCAGCAGAAACACCTGCACCAGCAGCCCCAGTAGCAGATGAAGCACCAGCACCAGTTGTTGAAGAGGCACCTGCGCAACCTGCTGCAGCGCCAGCTGAAGTAGCGGCTCCTGTAGCAGCACCAGTTGTTGAGGAAGCACCAGTAGCTCCAGTAGCTGAACCAGCTCCAGTCGTTGAAGTTCCAGCAGAACCAGAAGTTACTGCGGTTGCTTCAACACCACAATATGGTGCACCAGCACCAGTTGTTGACACGACAGCTTCAACTCCTTCAACTGCGACACCTACTTCAAATGAAGGTCTTCAACCTCAAGCGATTCGCTTCAAAGAACAAGTAATAAATGAACTTGGCTTGACTGATATCGGTGGTTACCGTCCTGGTGACCCAGAAGATCACGGTAAAGGTCTTGCAATCGACGTTATGGTTCCAGAAAGTTCAGCGATCGGTGACCAAGTAGCTCAATATGCAATCAATCATATTGAAGAAAATGGAATTTCCTACATCATTTGGAAACAACGTTTCTATGCTCCATTCGACAACATTTATGGACCAGCAAATACTTGGAATGAAATGCCAGACCGTGGAAGTGTAACAGAAAATCACTACGACCACGTACACGTGTCATTCAACCCATAATCAAGTCATAGCAAAGAGGTTGGGACAAAAGTCCCAGCCTCTTAATTGTCTTTGGATTGTCGAGCAAGACGCAGTGGTTGAGTGGGCTCTACTACGCTGATTTCATCAGCTTTTATAGCCCTACTCAACTGTGCGGAGGTGGGACGACGAAATCGAATTCTAACGAATGACCGATTTCTGTCCCACTCTCTTTTTTTGTATAAAAAATAAACCCCATTTGATCAATGGGGTTTATTGGATTAAAGGATAACATCAGATTTCTCTACTTGATAGAGAGCAATACTCATGAATAAAACAACAACCAGAAGAAGTAAAACTCCGGGTGTCCAAGAATGGAAGATTTGTTGGCTTGACCCAAATAAGATAGGTCCAAGTGCAGCAAAGATATATCCTCCTGTTTGAGCTAGCCCAGAGAGTTGAGCCGTTTTCTCAGGAGAGCTAGACTTCATGGAGAAGGTGACCATGAGGTAAGGGAATAAGATACTCGTAAAACTTCCAATCAAGATATTCAGAATCAACCAGTAAATGAAGTTGTTTGTCTTTATTAACAGCATGGCAATTCCAGTAAAACCAGCTAAAACAGTCGTTATCAGCATGATACGTCGATTTCGTTCAGTAAGGCTGGTGGTAAGACTTGGAATGGTCATAGAGAAAGGAAGACTCATCAGGGTGAATACAGATGCTAAAATTCCGGCATTGGCTTGACTGATACCAGCTTGGGTTGCCATAGTAGGAAGCCAGGTCATCGTGGTATAGAATAAGAGAGACTGGAGACCACAGAAAAGCATGATGGCCCAAACTTTGCCATTCTTATACCAGCTAGTCTTATTTTCATGAGAAGAAGAGCTTTTTTTCAAATAATGATTGTGGCGAGCATTAGGGAGCCAGATCACAAGAGCGACCGCACAGACAACTGTCAGCACCCAGACCAAGCCTTGCCAAGAGGTAGCTTGAGTAATAGGAACAGCGACAGAAGAAGCTACCGCAGTAGACAAGCCCATTGCAGTGATATAGAGGGTTGTTAAGAAGCCAAGACGTTTTGGTTCATTAGCTTGGATCAAGCTTGGTAGAAGGACATTGATAAAGGCAATAGCAGCACCAATCAAAAGAGTTCCCACATAGAGGAGAGGCAGATTGATGGTGCGTAGAGCAGATCCAATCGTCATCAGGATCAAAACTCCAAGAAAGAGTCGCTCAATCCCAAAGCGTCTCGCCCAGCTAGTAGCAAAAGGAGAGAAAATAGCGAATGTTAGGAGGGGTAGACTTGTCAAGAGGCCGAGAGAACTCACCTCAACACCAAAGCTAGCAGCAATATCTGATAAGACAGTGGAGAGGGTCGTAAATGGGGCCCGTAAGACCACTCCTAGTAATAAAATTCCTGGAATGAGAAAACGTGAATGGTTTTGTTTCATAGTGTACCTCCTTGCTTGAAAATGAACAGTATCCGTATCATTATAGCACAAGAACTTGGAGGAGGCAAAAGGATTATCGATGAATAAAGCTTGTAAAATAGCTGTTTTGCCTATAAATATAGTAAACAATAGAAAGATAGAGCTGAAAAAAATATTTTGAAGGTTTTCAAACTTTCTTCGCATATATATTTATAGGAACGTAGTTTTCGCTCCGCTCAAATTGCATCCATATCTCTAAATTCGGTTGAACTCTTTGAGTTCACCTCATTCAAATTTCTAAGGATCGTAGTTCTCACTAGCGTTCAAACTGCGTCAACGTACCTAAACTCACGGATGCTCGTAAAGATAAGGAACGTAGTTCTCTCTGTCGTTCGAACTGCATCAATGTACCTAAGCTCATCTACGTCCTTGTTAGGATTGGTTTAAGGAAATAGGTTTGGTAATAATTACATAACGCAGTGGTTGATTGGTATCTTTGTTCGCTCTTATAGCTCCAAAGATTACCTAATCAACTGTGCGGGGGGTGAGACAACGAACAATTTTAAAAAATTGTTCTGTCTCACTCCCATAAAAAAAGCCACCTGATTTGGTGGCCTTTATGGGAGATTATTATGAAAAAGTTTAGGATTTTCTATCAAACAAAGTTAGGAGGTCTTCATTTGATGGTATTAGTATAAATCGGAAAACTTAAAGAAAGCTTAAGATACCTTCCTGTAATTTAAAATCAGTCTTAAGACGGATGGTTTGATTTGTAGCTGTCATTCGATCTCATTCTAGGTTAACTTGCATTATTGTCAGAATTGTGAGAAAATAGTCTTCATCAAAGGAGGGAAAGGATAGCGAGATGAGAGAGGATATCAAGATTAACGACCGTGCCCTAGCACTGGAGAAACAATTGATTGAAAAGTTAGAGCTTGTGTTTGATACCGATGTTGAATTGGACGTCTACAACCTTGGTTTGATTTATGAGTTGGATCTGGATGAGGAAGGGACTTGCAAGGTAGTCATGACCTTTACCGATACCGCTTGTGACTGTGCGGAAAGTTTGCCTATCGAAATCGTCGCTCGCCTAAAAGAAATTGACGGTATTGAAGACGTCAAAGTAGAAGTAACCTGGTCGCCAGCTTGGAAAATTACCCGGATCAGCCGTTATGGACGTATTGCACTTGGCCTTCCACCGCGATAAATCAATAAAACTCACTTTACAAATTCGTAAAGTGAGTTTTTTCATATCTTATTGTTTACCAGACTGTTCCATATTCCAGAAGTCGGTTACGGCACCGCGTGAAGCAGAGGATACCGTGTGGGCATATTTTCCAAGAACCCCACGGCTATATAGTGGTGGCAAGGTAGTTTCAGCCTTCCGTTTCGCCAACTCTTCGTCTGAGACGTGCATGGTGATTTCTTTAGTATCTTGGTCAACTGTTACCAAATCACCAGTGTGGAGGTAGGCGATTGGACCACCGACCTGGGCTTCAGGTGCAATGTGTCCGACAACGAGACCATAAGTACCACCAGAGAAGCGTCCGTCTGTCAAGAGAGCCACCTTGTCTCCTTGGCCTTTCCCAACAATCATGGATGACAAGGACAGCATTTCAGGCATACCAGGACCACCCTTCGGACCTACGAAACGAACGACAACAACATCGCCATCCACGATTTCGTCCGAAAGAACAGCTTCAATGGCAGCTTCTTCGGAGTCAAAGACCTTAGCAGGACCGGTGATGTTACGCACTTTCACACCTGATACTTTGGCAACCGCCCCTTCTGGAGCCAAGTTCCCTTTCAGGATGATCAATGGACCATCCGCACGTTTTGGATTTTCAAGTGGCATGATGACTTTTTGACCTGGTGTCAAATCAGCGAAAGCTTCCAAGTTTTCTGCAACAGTCTTACCAGTACATGTGATACGATCCCCGTGAAGGAAACCATTCTTCAGAAGGTATTTCATGACGGCTGGCACACCACCAACATTGTAAAGGTCTTGGAAAACATATTGTCCAGAAGGTTTCAAGTCTGCCAAGTGAGGCACGCGCTCTTGGAAATCGTTGAAGTCTTCAAGCGTCAAGTCCACATTGGCCGCGTGAGCGATCGCAAGCAAGTGAAGGGTCGCATTGGTTGAACCACCAAGGGCCATAGTCACCGTAATGGCATCTTCAAAGGCTTCACGGGTCAAGATGTCAGATGGTTTGAGGCCCATTTCAAGCATCTTGACAACTGCACGACCTGCTTCTTCGATATCGGCCTTTTTGTCAGCTGATTCAGCAGGGTGGGAAGATGAACCTGGCAAGCTTATCCCAAGGACCTCAATCGCTGTCGCCATGGTGTTGGCAGTGTACATTCCACCACAACCACCAGGGCCAGGGCAGGCGTTACATTCCAGTTGCTTCACTTCTTCAGCCGTCATGTCACCATGGTTCCATTTCCCGATCCCTTCGAAAACAGAAACTAGGTCGATATCCTTGCCGTTCAGATTACCTGGGGCAATGGTCCCACCATAAGCAAAGATCGCAGGGATATCCATATTGGCAATGGCAATCATCGAACCAGGCATGTTCTTATCACAGCCACCGATGGCTACAAAGGCATCCACGTTGTGACCTCCCATAGCAGCTTCGATAGAGTCCGCAATGATATCACGAGAAGTCAAGGAGAAGCGCATCCCAGGCGTTCCCATAGCGATCCCATCCGCAACAGTAATGGTTCCGAATTGGACTGGCCAAGCTCCCGCATCTTTCACACCTTCTTTGGCCAATTTCCCAAAATCATGCAGGTGCATGTTACACGGTGTATTTTCTGCCCAAGTAGAGATGACCCCTACGATTGGTTTTTCAAAGTTTTCATCGGTCATCCCAGTTGCCCGAAGCATAGCCCGGTTAGGAGATTTAACCATGCTATCGTAGACGCTACTGCGATGGCGAGTATCTAATTCTGTCATCTGATTCCCTCTCACGTATTTTTTTATTATTATAGCACAATTTACAGTCCAACGATAGAAGAAAATTCTTGAATTTTCAGACAATTTAACAGAGTGAGGATGGAGAACAGCAGGATGAAAGAAATTATTTGAAAAAAGTTGTCAAGTAACTTTACTTTACAAAAAAGTTTTGTTATACTGTTAAAGTTGATGAAAATCAAACCTAATTGAATTTATATCTTAAAAGGAGAAAAACGAAATGGCAGTACCTGCACGTCGCACATCAAAAGCGAAGAAAAACAAACGTCGTACGCACTACAAAGTAACAGCTCCATCTGTAAACTTTGACGAAGCAACTGGAGATTACTCACGTTCTCACCGTGTATCACTTAAAGGATACTACAAAGGACGTAAGATCGCTAAAGCTGCATCAGCTGAATAATAGAAGGGAGATACCATGCGCGTAAATATTACACTTGAACACAAAGAATCTGGTGAACGCTTGTACCTTACTTCTAAAAACAAACGTAACACTCCAGACCGTCTTCAATTGAAGAAATACTCACCAAAACTTCGCAAACACGTTGTGTTTACTGAGGTGAAATAGGGGTTCACTACACGTCAATAGATGTTAGAAACCTTGATTTTAAGCGATTCTTGAAATTCTAAATTTCACTACATTGCAATATAAATCAACCGAATCACTACCTTTTTCACTACCTTTTTTGAAATAAGAATAATGATTCGGATATATAAAAGAAGAGGAACTTTATTGTGAAGCTCCTCTTTTTGTTATGTGTTATTTTTCTCACAGATCGTATGACCTGGTTTGACACAGTTGGATTTCAGGTACTTTCAGTTTAGCTTTATATCAACCATCATCAAAATCCAACTATTTTCTTATTTTAAAAAATATGAATAAGTTTGATTGAATGAGGGAATTTCTTTAAATTTTTTCTTAGCACCTATAAGTTAATAATACTATTCTTTAAATTATAGTTTATAATTATCTGATGTTTCAATGACCACAAAACAAAGTACAGCGAATCACTTCCTTTAGTCAAACATATAACTGAACAACATTGTTTATCTTCCTGCACTTTCATATTTTTTCAATCCTTTTCTAAAAATTGTACGACTGATAATAATCAAAAAAACTGTAAAAACTATTTGATAGAAAAATAGGTTCAATGTATCTTTCCCTAAAAATATTAATACTGCAGGATTGGCAATTAATAAATTGGGAACAAATAACATAGTGATCAATCTGTTAATACCTGTAAAAATATTATATGGATACTTAGAAATTCCAATATAATTCAAAAATACATCTACTTTTGAAAATTTAGTTGGGAACCAAAATGAACTAATCGTTATTAGAAACCAAATTGAATAATATATAATACAACCACACATTAAAGAAAGGATATAAAATAATATTTTTAATGAATTTAAATGTACATTTAAATTTCCATAACTTATAAAAATGATCGCAAGACCAAAAAAAGTATTCACGAATTGAACTAAATTAAATGATCTAAAAATATAGAACAACTGAGTATCAAACGGCCTCAATAAAATTTGATCCAAGTTACCACTCAAAATATCTGATTCTAAAATTCCCATACTTCTAATTAACAATCCCATCATAACTCCATCTACAATAGTGTAGGAACCTACCAAAAATAAAATTTGATAATAGTCCCAACCATTAAAAGAGTCTATGTTTAAGAAAATCAATCTAAAAAATACAATAGGTAAACCAATCCACAGTATCGACGAAAATAGACCACAAAAGAAGTCAAAATGAAAATTCATATCAGATTTAAAACCAAAATGAAGTAGCCTAAAAATTACTTTTATTCTAAACATTTTATCCTCCCACATTTGAGAAGTGCTCCACTCCTTTTCTCAATATGAATCTTGATATAATATAAAAAATGATGCACCAAATCAATTGAATACAAATAATTCTCAAATAGTCTATTAATTTATATGTATCATTACTAAACATCTGAAGCGGTTCATATACTAAGTATTTAAAAGGTAATACATCTAAAAACAGACGAAAATTATTTGAAAAAAAACTTAAAGGCAATAATATTCCTGATAAAAACTGAATTACTATTTCTTTAACAGTAAGGACAAAAAATATATTTTCTAACCAAAAAGAAAGCATACCTACACAACATGATATTAAAAACCATAGAACCATAGATAGAATAATTGCAATACTTCCTAAAATAAGAATTTCAATGGTTAATAACTCATTCTTGTAATAAACACTGGAGAATAAAATGACAGGAATGATGATAAATAATAAATGAGCAAGCCTATCTCCAAGCATTTTACAAAAATAATACTTATAAAAAGTAACAGGTTTTATTAATATGCTAAAAAAATTTCCTGAATGAACATCGTCATTGATTTCCCAATCAACTGGATAAAAAACAAAATATGAAAAAATTATAGTCCCCAAATAGTATTGAACCATTGAGGTAAAATCATATCCTGCTATATTTATCTGGTTACTCTGATATATATACGTCCATAAAAATACTGATATCATAATTTGTATACTTGCCTGTAACATTAACAATAGTACACTTGATTTATAGTTCAAAATAGATCGAAATGATATCAGAATAATAGACATTTCTTTTTTCAATTGTGCTCCTTTTTTGTAAAATAGTTTTGTAAAATAATTTCTTCTAAAGAAAGATTTGATATTTCAAAATCTTCTATATCTACAAGCTTATTGATTGATTCTAATGTCTCAAAGACAAAATCTCTAGGTATTTTTAGTATACATTCCGATTTTGTTTGAGAAATGACTACTACTCCTTTAACAGAGCATAACTCTGGTACCAAATCTAATGTCATTTTTATCTTTAAATATTTAAAATCAGAAAATTTAGATAAAATAACATCCATTGACTCCTGCAAAATAATTTTTCCTTTGTCAATGACGATTAATTCGTCACAAACAGACGAAATATCATCCATATCATGACTCGTTAAAATAATAGTAGTATGACATTCTTCATTCATTTTCTTTAAAAATGTTCTGATATCTTTTTTAGACTGTATATCTAACCCTATAGTAGGCTCGTCTAAAAATAATATTTCCGGACTTGTTAAAGATGCCGCGATAAACTCCATTTTCATTTTTTGTCCAAGAGAGAGGGTCCGGACCTGCTGGTAAAGCTGATCTTTTACATTCAACAAATTGCTTAATTCCTGAATTCGTTCTTGTAAAATCGCCGGTTCTACCTCATATAAAGTACCAATCAATTGAAAATAATCCATAGCCGAAACATCTTGAAATAACTGTAATTTATTTCCTACTACTATTGAAATTTTTTTTCTAAAATTTATACTTCTTTTAAATGGAATTTCTCCATTCACTTCTAATTTTCCGGAACTAGGATAAAGAGTCCCAGTCAACATTTTAATCGTTGTGGATTTACCAGCTCCATTACTCCCAATAAAGCCAACTATACTCCCTCTCTTAATCGTAAAACTAATATCTTGAACAGCTCGAATCGTTATTTGATTACGTTTCAAAAATCTCTTGATAAATGGGAGTCTTGAATCAAAATTATAAAAATTTTTAGATAAATTCTGAGCATTAATAACTATTTCACTCATATATCTCTCCTTTCGATAAAATATATTTACTTGTACTTTTTCCATACTTTACCAAAATGCTAAAGATTGAGCTAAAATCTTCGGGATGGGTAAAATAATATTTGTCTTTAAAAAGTTTCTCAAAACCTTCAAGGCGATTATTGAAATCATTAAATTTTGTATTGTCTAGCTGGTTGAATGTCTCTTTAATATCCATAAACTTTCTCCGTGATTCTTTATTTCACTTTATAAATAGAAGAGTGTCTATATATTTATAGATCCTCAAGAACTTGCATTTTATCAAGTATAAGTAGAATAGTATGTAAGGGTTTACATATTCATATTATATGATTATGTAAGGAATCCGTCAATTTTCCACATTATTATATGACAAAATGTATTTTTTAAAAATGCAAAAATCTATGAGCAAGATGTTTGACTTCCTTTTTTAAAGTATATATACTTATATTAACCTTAGAAAAGAAAAAATGTTTGAACAGATATTCAATAATAATTACTTTTTTTAAAATTAAAATTCGAACTTTAAATTTTTATCTTTTTTATATTATTGAGTAACCTAAATTGCCCAATTTGTAAAATTTAGCTAGACAAAAAAAGACATCCAAGAGAAATTTCTTAAATGTCTGTAAACGTTGATATAAGCGTGTTGATTAACGTTTTGATAATTGTGATGCTTTACGAGCTTTCTTAAGACCTGGTTTGGAAAGTATGAGTTTCAGTTGGACTAAAAATAGCGTAATACCAAGTCTTTTCAGAACGATATTTACTGATTAATTTCATAAAACTTGAATAAGTTTAAGCGAAATAGGGGAATTGCTTTAAATATTTTATTTACAATTATAATTTATCAATGGTTTTCCTTCAATAATAGTATATAATGGAAGAAAACTGAGTCAACTATCCAGAAAGATACTATTCTGTCTGAAATTAGAATATAGTAGCTAAGTGTAAAGAATATACTATAAGCTTTCCGAAAAATTAGTGTTTTCCGGAAAGTTGAGTAATGTAAAAAGATGTGTATGAAAACTTTAATTTAAGATTTAATCATTTGTCAAATTAAGCTAGACAAGAAAACCTCTAGCCATTAGCTAGAGGTTGCGATTTAGTCAGGTTTATTGATTTGAAAGTTTACGTTTCAATAAGATAGCACCTGATAGAACAACTGCTCCTAGGACAATGAATCCAGTAGCTGCGACGTCACCTGTACTTGGGAGAACTTTCTTACGACCTTTACCTTTGCCATCGCCGGTACCTTCAGTTGTTGAAGATGACGGAGTTGGTGTTGGAGTAGGAGTAGTCGTTGAAGTTGTAGTCGGTTCTTCGCTTGTCGTTGTTGTAGTGGTTGTAGCTTCTTTGGTTGTGGTCGTAGTTGAAGTTGTAGTCGGTTCTTCAGTTGTAGTCGTAGTTGAAGTTGTAGTCGGCTCTTCGGTTGTTGTGGTAGCCGAAGTTGTTGTAGTGGTTGTCGTTGTTGTTGTAGTGGTTGTTTCTTCCTTCGGATTGACGATCGTCTTAGTTACTGAGTGATCGGCTCCGAAATCTTCAGTATTGACTTCTGTATCTGCAGATTTGATGGTGTAGCCTGCGGGTGCTTCTGTTTCAGTTAAGATATACTTATCTTTTAGCAAAGCACTGACAGTAATGTTCCCGTTTTCGTCGGTTACATACTCACCGATGACTTGGTTGTTCGCTTGACGTACGACCTTGAATTTGGCACCTTGAAGAGGTTGGTTGGCATCGTCTACTTTGTGGATATTGATGGTAAATACATAACCGACACCAGAGCCACCAGCAATTTGTACAGCTGCAGCATTGGTTACTTGTTTTACCTCTGTATTTTTACCTTTTAGGATTGCATCGTTTTTTAGGAGTTCGCCATCTACAGGCTCGTAGTTGAGCTTAACATCATAAGCAATACGGTATTGGTCGTTTTCAGTGATGTCGCCTAAGTCAACTACAAAGGATTGACCGTCTTCGCTAATAGTCACCTTGTGTTGGTCAGTGACATCTGTTCGGTTGCTAAATTGCCATTCACCTTCAACAAAGGCAAAGGTCCCTTTCAGCACCTTGATGCTACCTGGTACATAAGAAGCGTTAGTAAATTTCATATGGTCTTCGATGGTAACGCTATTAATATTTTCTTTGGTTCGGTTGACAGAAATGGTATAAGATACCGTTTTGTGATCTTCGGAATTGACCCAGCTCGTCTTTGTCAAGACTTTGGGATTCCCGTCTCCAACTCCTTTGAAGGTCACCTTTCCGCCGATTTTTAGTTCGTTGTTAATGGTGATTTCAATCGGGATTTCTCCTTTTTCAGGGTGCTTCTTGAAATCAATCCGTGCATAGAAGAAGAAGGAGCCGTTTGTGTCAGAGTGTTTTTCAACATAGTCTGTGTAGGTGAGGGAAATCGATTTTTTTGCAGCATCTACGGTTGCATGAGCAATGATCTCGTTGGTATTCACATCTCGAATCTCGAAGTTATCCGAAGTAATCATTAAAGCATCTGGAACCGTCACGACCGTAGTATCCCCTGCCTTGACATTTTTTCCGGCCAAATCGTAGGTGGCATTAATTCGGAAAGTTGCCCATTGTTCTAACTCCCAAGTGAGATCTCCGCCCTCGTTATTGGTGACGTTGACACTGGTAATCGTGTCCGCAAATTTTCCTGTTATCGAGACAGTTGGTGTTTCAGCAGATGATTTATTCAAACCTAAAGTGAATAGGGTGGCTAGTAGACAAAGAACGAATGGGAAAATCCAAAATTTCTTTTTATCCATAATTTTCTTCCTTTTTCATAAAATGGGTGTTTAATAAACAATCCTACTCTTAGTTCAAATAAGACTATCAGTAGGTTTCCAAAAGATGGAGTCGATATTAAACTACACGGTGTTGCGACAGGTTACTAGGTTGTTCGTTACGAAGTTATTAAGAATAAAATCCTCCCTTTGTTAAAAAAATCACAAGATTGTCTTCTTAGGTAAATTGTAGCACAAAAAGCACCTTATTTCAACAGTATAACTTTGATTGTTAAAATAAAAATGAGTATAAAATAGATGGGTTAATTAGCTGAAATGAGACAATCTTTAGAACGGCTTTCAAACAGCTCTTTTCGAAGCGGTAACTATTGATTTTTCTCTAAAAAAGGGTATAATCAAAATCAAACTATTTAAAGGGAGTCTCTATGAAGAAGAGTTTTATTCACCAGCAAGAAGAAATTTCATTCGTAAAAACTACGTTTACCCAGTATTTGAAAGACAAGCTAGAAGTTGTCGAAGTCCAAGGACCTATCTTGAGTAAGGTGGGAGACGGGATGCAGGATAACCTATCTGGAGTGGAAAACCCTGTCTCTGTAAAGGTCTTGCAAATTCCCAACGAGACCTATGAAGTGGTTCATTCCCTTGCGAAATGGAAACGCCATACCTTAGCGCGATTTGGCTTCGGGGAAGGGGAAGGTCTCTTTGTCCATATGAAGGCCCTTCGTCCGGATGAAGATTCCTTGGATGCGACCCACTCAGTTTATGTCGACCAATGGGACTGGGAGAAGGTTATTCCAAATGGCAACCGCAACCTCGCTTACTTGAAAGAAACAGTTGAAAAGATCTACAAGGCCATTCGTTTGACGGAGTTGGCTGTTGAAGCTCGCTATGATATTGAGTCTATCTTACCTAAACAAATCACCTTTATCCATACAGAAGAGTTGGTAGAGCGTTACCCTGAACTGACACCAAAAGAACGGGAAAATGCCATCACAAAAGAATATGGAGCAGTCTTTTTGATTGGGATTGGTGGCGTCTTGTCAGATGGCAAACCACACGATGGACGGGCGCCGGACTATGACGACTGGACAACGGAGACCGAAAATGGCTACAAGGGCTTAAATGGGGATATCCTTGTTTGGAATGATAACCTTGGTGCGGCTTTCGAATTGTCTTCTATGGGGATCCGGGTTGATGAGGACACCCTCAAACGCCAGGTTGCTATTACAGGAGATCAAGATCGTTTGGAACTGGAATGGCATCGTGCGCTTTTGAATGGCCTGTTTCCACTAACTATCGGAGGCGGGATCGGTCAATCGCGGATGGCTATGTTCTTGCTTCGTAAGAAACATATCGGAGAAGTCCAAACCAGTGTCTGGCCACAGGAAGTTCGCGAACAATATGAAAATATCTTATAAGATAGTTGCAAGTAAAGCAACGAAAGAAATAGAGCCTTGCATTTGATGCGGGCTCTTTTTTTGGGGCCTGGAGAAGCTAGCTTTTTCTGTTCCTAATGGGCTTGTGGGATGATTTTATCGCTTGAGCACTGTCACGAACTAGAAATTATGATAGAATAAATAGTACAAAGCAAGCAAAGGAGTGGTGTCTATGAAATTACAAAAACCAAAAGGAACCCAAGATATCCTGCCACAGGAGTCCGCTAAGTGGCAATATGTAGAAGGATTTGCTCGCGAAACCTTTAAAAAATACAATTATGCTGAGATCCGCACACCGATATTTGAGCATTACGAGGTAATTAGTCGTTCTGTTGGGGATACAACGGATATCGTGACCAAGGAGATGTACGACTTCTATGATAAGGGAGATCGTCACATTACTTTGCGTCCAGAAGGGACAGCACCGGTGGTCCGCTCCTATGTTGAAAATAAACTATTTGCACCAGAGGTTCAAAAGCCAAGCAAGGTCTATTATATCGGTCCCATGTTCCGCTATGAGCGCCCTCAAGCTGGCCGTTTGCGTCAATTCCACCAGATTGGAGTAGAGTGTTTTGGATCTAGCAATCCTGCAACGGATGTCGAGACGATTGCCATGGCTGACCAATTCTTTAAAGAGATTGGCATTGAAAATGTCGTCCTCCACTTGAATACCCTTGGTAGCACAGCCAGTCGGACGGCTTATCGTCAAGCTTTGATCGACTACCTCCTTCCGATGAAGGACCAACTTTCAAAGGATAGCCAACGCCGTTTAGAGGAAAATCCGCTCCGCGTTTTGGATTCGAAAGAAAAAGAAGATAAACAAGCGGTTGAGAATGCTCCATCTATCCTAGACTACTTGGACGAAGAAAGCCAGGCACACTTTGATGCCGTGCGGGCTATGCTAGACGGTTTAGGAATTGCCTATGTCATCGATACCAATATGGTTCGTGGCCTAGACTACTACAACCACACCATTTTCGAATTCGTGACAGAAGTAGATGGAAATGAATTGACCGTTTGTGCGGGAGGTCGTTACGATGGCTTAGTAGAATATTTTGGTGGACCTGCAACTCCAGGATTTGGTTTCGGGATGGGACTTGAACGTCTGTTGTTGATTCTTGATAAACAAGGAGTTGAACTTCCTGTAGAGGCATCGTTAGATGTCTATGTAGCTGTCCTGGGTTCAGAAGCAGAAGTGGCCAGCTTGGAATTGGTTCAGGCTCTTCGTCGTCAAGGCTTTATCGCAGAACGTGATTACCTAGGACGTAAGTTGAAGGCTCAGTTCAAGTCAGCTGACGTCTTTGGGGCAAAAACTATCATTGCCTTAGGTGGTAGCGAGGTTGAAAGTGGCCAAATCACCGTCAAAAATAACCAGACTCGTCAGGAAGTGACCACTTCCATCGAAGAAGTAAAAAACGATTTTCAGACTATCTTGAATCAACTTTAAAAAGAAAAGACGGATGCCGAGAAGGTATCGGTCTCAGATTGAAGAAAAAGAATTCCTAGAATCTTTCCTTAGATTCAAAACTCCTGAATGCTTGAAACGCCACTGTTTCAAGCATTTTTCTCACGGCGGAAAGTTTCAGAGATTCTTAGATGACTCAAAGTAATAGGAGTCATTTTTTTGAACAATTATCTAGCTATTTTAAGTGAAAAATAGTCTGTCTTTTTGTGTGTCATCTATTTTCTCTTTGTGGAGAAAGCTGACAGCCGGGTCCATTTTTGATATACTAGTAGGGCATGCATGTGCCCTTTAGCACTTGCAATTCTAGTAAAGGAAAAAACAAGGTATGAGTGAAAAAGAAAAAGAATCGCATAAACTTGGCTTAAGTGTCGGGTCCAATTTTCAAGATACTCAAGAGCTACGAAAGGTATTGGAGCAATCGATTAGCCGGGAAGAAGAAGTTTTGACTGCTAGTCAACCGGTGGAATCAGATCAGAACCAGGAAGAGAGCCAGGTTAATGGAGAAGGGGTCGAAACAGAAGCTTCGACCGAAACTCTAAGTCGTTTATCACGATCTGGTCATAGTCGTAAAGAGAAGCTTGAAGCGAGGTCAAGAGACCAAGAGGATGTAGAAGAGTCGTTAGAAAACCAAGAAGATGAAAAGCCCTTGGGGCGCTATGCCATTAAGCGACCAGTTCCCTTGTCACTACCAATTGCTTTAAGTGTCCTACTTGGGATGGTCCATGTAGCTCTTCCTTTTATCAACTTAGTTGCGACTAACCAACAAACCCAGGACTTATATGCCGGTTGGGCGATTTCTCAAGGTCAAGTTCCTTATGGTCATTTCTTTGGGGTCAATGGTTTGCTCTACTATGGGCTCAGTGGTTTAGGAAGTTTGGTAGGAGGTCAAGTTCTCTTGGTGGCCTTCCAGATTTTAGCCTACTTTTTTGCTGGGACGAGCCTGTATCGGATGGTCAGAAGCTTGGTTGCAAGTGAAAAAATTGCAGGACAAGTTCAGCTACTCTTCTACCTTCTTGCTGGAGTGCTTGGCTTTGGTGGGAACTATGCTGTCTTTTATGCCCTTCCCTTCTTGTTTGGCTCTATGAATTTCATCCTTGCTTATCTAGAAGGTGAGAAAACGGACGAATCCTTTGTCGCCTATGGTGCAGGAGCCTGTTTGGCCTTTATGATTGTGCCATGGCTGAGTGTGATTTTTTATCTGCTTGCTTTTCTCGGATTGACAGCCTATCATGTGAAGCAAAAGAAATTAGCCCACGGCTTCTATCAATTCCTTGCTGCCCTCTTGGGATTCTCTCTTGTTTTCTATCCCTTGGGCTACATTACTGTGTGGAACGGCTCATTTGGGTATGCGATCCATCAGACCTTGTATAGTCTCCGCTCCCTCCAGTTTGATGCCGGGCATCTATTTGCCAACCTAGTTTATTACTGTTTATTGCTGTTGACGCTTGGTTTCGCTTCAGCTTTCGTCATGTCCTTCCGAAAAGTGTCGACAAGTGGTCAACGTGTGATTCGGTTTATGAGTTGGTTCGGTCTTCTGCTAGTTGTTGCAGTTGTGGTTGGGACACCAGAGCAAGGGGCCTATCAGTTCCTTAGCCTGTTACCTTTTGGTCTCCCCTTGTTAGCCCTTTGGTTTGCCGGGGATGAGTCTACTTACCAGCGCCGGAAGATGAAGAATAATTCTATCTGGGACCTTTATTTCTCCAGTCAAGCCTTCCTACCGATTTTGGCAATGGCTTATTTAGTGGGCTATCCAGTTGTGAATCAATTGGTTCTCCAAAGCAATCTAGCTAGTGACCGAAGTGCAATCGCTCAGTATATCAAGAGTCATAGCGATTCTAAAGATACGATCTATGCTTGGGATCAGACGGCTCATCTCTATCAAGAAAGTGGCCGTTTAGCAGCTTCAGCCCTCCTAACCCCAACTGCCTATATGGGGCCGAAGGAAAATCGAACCAATCTAATCAATCAGATTAAGCAAGCTAAGCCGAAGTTTATTGTGGTCAATAAAGACCTAGATGTAACGTCTGCTCTGCAAAAAGTTCTAACCAAAAATTACGAAAAAGTGAACCAGAAGGGTTCGCAGTACACCTTGTACCGATATAAATAGACTATCAATATCTTGTGGTTTTGAAATGAAATAACATTTTTTGCCACAAGATATTGATTTTTTATTTTTGAGTGATATAATATGGGGTGAATTCTATTTGTATTAAAAAGAAAGTGGGCGAGAGTATGATAACGTTACGAGAAGAGCATATCCAAAGTCTCCCCCAACTCTTTGTGGAAAAGAGAGATGGGCGGAAGGTCAAGTTTGATGTCGATAAAATTTACCGTGCTTTGGTCAAGGCGACAGAAGAAGTGACAGGCCTCACTCCGGCCCTGGAAGCGAAATTAGAAACCGTAACAGACCGGATCGTGGCTGAAGTTTTGGAACGCTTCCCTCGTGGCGTGAAAATTTACGAGATTCAAAATGTCGTCGAGCACGAGTTATTACAAGCCAATGAGTATGCGATTGCTGAGAGCTATATTACTTATCGGACCCAGCGGGATTTTGAGCGCTCAAAAGCGACGGATATCAATTTTACCATCGGCAAACTCCTCAATAAGGACCAAGCAGTGGTGAATGAAAACGCCAATAAGGACAGCGATGTTTTCAACACCCAGCGTGATCTGACTGCGGGGATTGTCGGAAAATCTATTGGTCTCAAAATGTTACCCAAGCACGTGGCCAATGCCCACCAAAAAGGGGATATCCACTACCATGATTTGGATTATAGCCCTTATACTCCAATGACTAACTGTTGCTTGATCGATTTTGAAGGTATGTTAAAGAATGGCTTTAAGATTGGGAATGCAGAAGTAGAAAGTCCTAAATCCATCCAAACTGCAACGGCTCAAATCTCGCAAATTATTGCCAATGTGGCCTCTAGCCAGTATGGTGGTTGCTCGGCAGACCGGATCGATGAAGTTTTGGCCCCTTATGCAGAAAAGAATTATAAGAAGCACTTGAAGGATGCTGAGGAGTGGGTTCTCCCTGAAAAACGCGAGGACTATGCTTGGCAAAAAACGAAAAAAGATATCTATGATGCCATGCAATCGCTGGAATACGAGATCAATACCCTCTTTACCTCCAATGGACAAACTCCCTTCACCTCGCTAGGCTTCGGTCTCGGAACCAATCGTTTCGAACGGGAAATTCAAAAGGCCATTCTGGAAATTCGAATTAAGGGACTCGGTTCAGAACACCGGACCGCTATTTTTCCGAAGTTGATTTTCACCTTGAAGAGAGGCCTCAACTTAGAGCCGGGGAGTCCCAATTATGACATCAAACAGTTGGCCTTGGAATGTGCAACCAAACGCATGTATCCGGATGTCCTCTCATATGATAAGATTGTCGAATTGACGGGCTCCTTCAAGGTACCCATGGGCTGTCGTTCTTTCCTTCAAGGGTGGAAGGATGAAAATGGTGTCGAAGTCAATTCTGGCCGGATGAATCTGGGAGTTGTGACGGTTAATTTGCCCCGGATTGCCTTGGAATCTGGCGGAGACAAGGAAAAGTTCTGGGAAATCTTTAATGAGCGGATGAACATCGCGGAAGATGCTTTGGTCTATCGGGTAGAGCGGACCAAGGAAGCAACCCCAGCTAATGCACCGATTCTTTATCAATATGGCGCTTTTGGGAAACGCTTGGGCAAATACGACCAGGTAGACCAACTTTTCCGCAACCGTAGAGCGACGATTTCACTCGGCTATATTGGATTGTATGAAGTGGCGACGGTCTTTTATGGGCCTAATTGGGAAGAAAATCCAGAAGCCAAACAATTTACAATCGAGATTATTAAGGATATGAAGAAACGGGTCGAAGAATGGTCCGATCAGTATGACTACCACTTCTCCATCTATTCGACACCGTCAGAAAGCTTGACAGACCGCTTCTGTCGCTTGGACACGGAGAAATTTGGGAAGGTTCCGGATATCACAGACAAGGAATATTACACCAATAGTTTCCACTACGATGTCCGCAAGAACCCAACCCCGTTTGAGAAATTGGACTTTGAAAAAGTCTATCCAGAAGCTGGAGCGACGGGTGGCTTTATCCACTATTGTGAGTACCCAGTTCTCCAACAAAATCCAAAAGCCCTTGAAGCGGTTTGGGATTATGCCTATGACAGGGTCGGTTATCTCGGAACCAATACGCCAATCGACCGTTGCTACAAGTGTGATTTCGAAGGGGACTTCGCGCCAACCGAACGTGGTTTTACTTGCCCAAACTGTGGCAATAGTGACCCCAAGACAGTGGATGTCGTCAAACGGACCTGTGGCTATCTAGGAAATCCTCAAGCTCGCCCCATGGTCAATGGCCGCCATAAGGAAATCGCTGCGCGGGTTAAACACATGAACGGGTCTACTATCAAATCAGCTGGACACCAAGTGAAAGATTAGAAAAGGAAGATTATGGGAAAATACCAATTAGACGATAAGGGCAAGGCTCAGGTACAACGATTCCACGAAAAACATTCGACAGGCGGAATCAATAAAAAAGACCGGGTAGCCAGCCTGAGAGAGCAATTTTTAAAGAAAGCTAAGAAAAAATAAAAGTGAGAGTTCGCTCTCGCTTTTCTCGTATGGGGAGGTAAAGATGGAATTACGCAGACCAACTCTAGCAGATAAAGAAACTGTATTAGACATGATGACAGAGTTTGAAGAGACCCAATCAGCCCATGACGGTGGATTTTGGGATGCTGAAGCTTTTGTTTATGAAGACTGGTTGAAAAGCAACCGTGATATGGAAATGGGGCTAGGGATCCCTGATGGTTGGGTGCCTGCTGTTCAGTTAGTCGCTTTTGCTAGAGACGGTCAAGCGGTTGGCTTTCTCAACCTCCGATTGCGTCTGAGTGACTATCTCCTAGAGGAGGGTGGGCATATTGGTTATTCCATCCGTCCCTCTGAACAGGGCAAGGGCTATGCCAAGGAAGCTCTCCGTCAAGGTCTTCAAGTAGCTAAGGAGAAGAACATCCATCTTGCTCTGGTGACCTGCAGTATTGACAATCCGGCTAGTCGAGCTGTTATCTTAGCTAACGGTGGCCAGTTGGAGGATGTTCGAAATGGAACGGAGCGTTATTGGATAGAGGTGGAGTAGAAGGATGACATGGAATACACCAAAACCAGGCGAATGGAAAAGCGAGGAACTGAGTCAAGGTCGGATTATCGATTACAAGGCCTTTAACTTTGTCGATGGCGAAGGCGTGCGCAACTCCATTTATGTGGCAGGATGCATGTTTCACTGCGAGGGCTGTTACAATGTAGCCACCTGGTCTTTCAATGCAGGAATTCCCTACACCAAAGAGTTGGAAGAGCAGATCATGGAGGATTTGGCCCAACCCTATGTTCAGGGCTTGACCCTGCTTGGGGGTGAACCTTTTCTCAACACTGGCATCCTGCTGCCCTTGGTCAAGCGGGTGAAAAGAGAACTCCCTGACAAAGATATCTGGTCTTGGACCGGTTACACCTGGGAAGAAATGATGCTGGAGACACCGGACAAACTGGAGCTACTTTCTCTGATTGATATTCTGGTGGATGGTCGCTATGATAAGAGCAAGCGCAACCTGATGTTGCAGTTCCGAGGCTCTTCTAACCAGCGGATCATCGATGTCCAACAGTCCCTCAAAGAAGGAAAAGTCGTCATCTGGGACAAGCTCAATGATGGCAAGGAATCCTATGAACAAGTGAAAAGAGAGTAGCGAGAGTCGGGGGGCAGATAAATCGATGAAGAGAGGTTTTCGTTGATTTTCAGTTTGCAAGAAGGGAGCTCTTTTTCAGACAATTTCATTCTCACTGATAAAATTCAGAAGAATTCATGGTATAATGGAATAGATTGTACAAAAGCTAGAACAGTCTAGCCCGTACAGTGAAGGAACAGAATGAGGAAATTTACATGACATTAGTTTATCAATCAACGCGTGATGCGAAAAATACTGTTACAGCCAGCCAGGCGATTTTGCAAGGTTTGGCTACTGATGGTGGCTTGTTCACTCCAGTGAGCTATCCAAAGGTGGACTTGGACTTTGACATATTAAAAGACGCTTCTTACCAAGAAGTTGCGAAACTGGTCTTGTCAGCCTTCTTGGATGACTTTACAGCAGAAGAGTTAGACTACTGTATCACCAATGCCTATGACAGCAAGTTTGATACACCAGCTATTGCCCCTCTTGTTAAGCTGGATGGCCAGTACAACTTGGAATTGTTCCACGGTTCAACCATCGCCTTTAAAGATATGGCCTTGTCTATCTTGCCATACTTTATGACAACTGCTGCCAAGAAGCACGGCTTGGAAAACAAGATTGTCATCTTGACAGCGACATCTGGAGATACTGGAAAAGCTGCTATGGCAGGTTTTGCGGATGTTCCAGGTACTGAGATTATCGTCTTTTATCCAAAGGACGGTGTCAGCAAGGTACAAGAGTTGCAAATGACCACACAAACTGGGGACAATACCCATGTGATCGCTATTGATGGAAACTTTGACGATGCCCAGACCAATGTGAAACACATGTTCAATGATGTAGCCCTTCGTGAGAAATTGGCAGCTAACAAGCTTCAGTTCTCATCAGCTAACTCTATGAATATCGGTCGTTTGGTCCCACAGATTGTCTATTATGTTTATGCCTACGCTCAGCTTGTTAAAACTGGTGAGATTAAGGCTGGTGACAAGGTTAACTTCACCGTACCGACAGGAAACTTCGGTAATATCTTGGCTGCCTTTTATGCTAAACAAATCGGCCTACCAGTTGGCAAGTTGATCTGTGCTTCAAATGATAACAATGTCTTGACAGACTTCTTTAAAACTCGTGTCTATGACAAGAAGCGTGAGTTTAAGGTAACTACCAGCCCATCTATGGATATCTTAGTCTCTTCAAACTTGGAGCGCTTGATTTTCCATCTTTTGGGGAATGATGCAGTTAAGACAGCTGAACTTATGAGTGCCTTGAACACCCAAGGTCAGTATGAGTTGACTGATTTTGATGCAGAAATTTTTGATCTCTTTGCAGCTGAATATGCGACTGAAGCAGAAACAGCTGCAGAAATCAAACGTGTTTACGAATCAGATTCTTATATTGAGGATCCTCATACAGCAGTTGCCTCAGCCGTATTTAAAAAATACCAAGAAGCGACAGGCGATGCGGCTAAGACCGTGATTGCATCAACTGCTAGTCCGTACAAGTTCCCAGTAGTTGCAGTAGAAGCTGTAACTGGAAAATCAGGACTTAGCGACTTTGAAGCCTTGGCACAGTTGCATGAGATTTCAGGTGTTGCCTTGCCACCAGCAGTGGATGGTCTTGAAACAGCTCCAGTTCGTCACAAGACAACGGTTGCAGCAGCAGAGATGCAGTCTGCAGTAGAAACTTATCTAGGACTTTAAAAGAGAGGAAGTAAACTCGGTTGGGAAACTAACTGAGTTTCTTTTCATCAGGAGGAAAGTGTGTCTCGTCAACAACAAGTAGATCGACAAGTTTTAAGGATTGCCCTTCCAGCCATCGGAGAAAATTTTCTCCAAATGCTCATGGGGATGGTAGATAGCTACTTGGTCGCTCAGTTGGGTTTAGTAGCCGTATCGGGTGTATCCGTTGCAGGTAATATCATCACGATTTACCAAGCTATTTTTATCGCCCTTGGAGCAGCGGTCGTGAGCCTCTTGTCCAAAAGTATGGGGCAAAAAGATCAGAAGGCCATAGCTCATCAAGCTACTGAATCTATCAAAGTAACAGTCTTATTAAGTCTTGTTTTAGGGGCTTTATCCCTCTGCTTTGGCAAGGAATTGATTGCCCTCTTGGGGGTTGAAACAGCGGTTGCAGCAGCTGGGGGCCTCTATCTAGCCCTAGTTGGAGGGAGCATCCTGTTTTTGGGCCTCATGACAACTTTTGGAGCCCTAGTCCGTGTGGCCCACAACCCGCGGACACCTATGTATGTCAGTTTGTTGACCAATGTGCTGAATGCTTTGTTATCTGGCATCTTGATGTTTGTTTTTAGGCTGGGCATCACTGGGGCTGCCTTAGGAACGGTTCTCTCTCGCCTGTTAGGGAGCTACTTGCTCTGGCGTCAAGTTCAACTTCCCTTGGCTCCTTTTCGTTGGGGCTTGGATCGAGACTTGCTCTCCCTTGCCTTGCCTGCTGCTGGTGAACGCCTCATGATGCGAGCAGGGGATATTGTTATTATTGCCATGGTGGCTGTTTTTGGGACCAGAGCGGTAGCTGGGAATGCCATTGGGGAAGTCTTAACCCAGTTCAACTATATGCCGGCTTTTGGGATTGCGACAGCGACAGTCATGTTGGTCGCCAAAAGTTTGGGACAGAATGATTGGCAAGGTATCAAGCAAATCACCAATCGCAGTTTCTGGCTCTCCTTTCTCTCCATGTTTCCTCTCGCCCTGACTATCTTCTTATTTGGAAGTCCTTTAACAGCCCTTTACACCATGGATCCAGGGGCCCTTGCTGCCTCCTTGTCTGTCATTTTGTTTTCCTTACTCGGGACACCTTTGACAGCTGGGACCGTCATCTATACGGCAGTTTGGCAAGGTCTGGGGAATGCCCGCCTTCCTTTTTATGCAACCACGATCGGTATGTGGGTGATACGGATTGGCTCTGGTTATCTGATGGGGGTTGTCCTTGGATGGGGCTTACCAGGTATTTGGGCAGGTACCCTCTTGGACAATGGATTTCGCTGGTTTTTCTTAAAAACACTCTATCATCGAAAATGGAAGGAATAAGACCTATGACACGAGCTTTTATTTGGGATTTGGATGGGACGCTTTTAGACTCTTATGAAGCTATTTTGGATGGAATTGCTGAAACTTATGCCCATTACTCTATAGACTTTGACCGGGAAGCGGTCTATGCCTTTATTCTCAATCAGTCTGTCCAAGCTCTTCTTGAAGAAGTGGCTAGAGAACATGACTTGGATGCAGAAGAGATGAATCGCTATCGCGCTTCTAGTCTGCGTGAGAAAAATGCCCAGGTCCATCTAATGCCAGGAGCTAGAGACATTTTAGCTTGGGCGAAAGAGGAAGGGATTGTTCAATTCGTCTATACCCACAAGGGGAAGAACGCCTACCCAATTCTGGAAGATTTAGGGATTCTATCCTATTTCCAAGAGGTCGTTACAACAGACAATGGCTTTAGGAGAAAGCCAGATCCAGAAGGAGTCGATTACCTAGTGGACAAGTACCAGCTGGATCGGAATGAAACGTATTATATTGGTGATCGAACCTTGGATGTTGATTTGGCAGACAATGCAGGAATCGGGAGTATTAATTTTTTGGATTACAAACCGGATGTGAATCATACGATTCATCGTTTGGATGAGATTCGTCTCTATTTTAAACAAGAAAAAAGTTAACTTATTTAACAAAGCAAGACATCTTTGTTGCTGAAATAGCGCTATGAAAAGAATCCGTAAACAATTTGTTTTGAAAATGAAACAATTCCTTAAGAAATCTTTAAGATAAATCCGATATAATAAAACCATAAACAAAGACCTCCTAACTTTGTTTATGAAATCCTAAAACTTTTCTTTTTCATAATAATCTCCCTAAAAGGCCACCAAATCCGGTGGTCTTTTACTTTGTTCTTATTAGGAAGAGATAATTTCGTTTGAGGGGAGCAAATTTCTTGCCTCGACTTTTTTTAAATGATATACTTGACAAGTCAATTATTGATAAATCAACAAATAGATCGGAGAGAAGGAATGGCAGAAATGCATGATTTGCTTTATCGGTTGAAGCTAGCTGATCAGTCTTCGACCCAATTATTTGAAAAGCAATTGGGAATTAGTCTGACCCGTTATCAGATGCTTCAGTTCTTATTAGCAGAAGCTCCGTGTAGCCAAGCGGCCCTTCAGGAGAAACTAGCGATTGACCCTGCAGCCTTAACCCGCCACTTCAAGGTCTTAGAGGCTGGGGGCTATGTTACTCGTAGTCGCAATCCAGAAAATCAACGAGAGGTTGTGGTGGAACTGAAGGAGCTTGCCAGAGATCGGTTGTTGGTCCATCCTCCAGCGCATCATCTACAGGTAAAAACCCAGATGGATCAGATTCTCTCTGAACAAGAGCGGAATCAGTTGAATGACTTACTCGAAAAGTTGGTATCTGGCCTCGAACAAATGACACTTTAAAAGGAGAATGATATGTCTGTTTTAACCATTGTTTTTGCAAGCTTTGCTGCTTTCGAACATTTTTATATTTTTTATCTAGAGAGTGTGGCAACCCACTCGGCATCGACTAGCCGTGTCTTTAATATGGATTAGGAAGAATTGACTCGTCCATCTGTGACGGTCCTCTTCAAAAACCAAGGCATTTATAATGCTCTGATTGGTGTCTTTCTCCTCTATGGCCTCTTTATAGCTAAAAATAGTGAAATTGTCGCGATCTTTCTGTTCTTTATTATTGGTGTAGCAGCTTATGGTGCTGTGACTTCTAATAAAAAAATTATCTTGACTCAGGGTGGGCCAGCGATAGTCGCCTTAGCCAGCTTTCTTCTGCTTGGTTAACTGTCAACTTTTTCGGAAGTGAGAGAGTTTTTTCATTCCTTCTCTTGGGTCTACGATGATAAAGACTTCATCTTCAGCTACCGGTCTGCAGGAAACACCAACCACGCCTTCCGCACTCAACTTTTAGTTTTCTTGAAGCTTTCTATAAGAAATCGTTTAGGTTTCTCTTGTATACTGTACTCATCCAATAAGAAATGAGGTACAGAAAATGAAAATCTCAGTAAATTATCCAAAACGTTTTAAGAAAATGCCACAACAAGGTTCTTGTTACGGTGAGTAGACGCTTCTCCTCATTTTTCATAAGAAACTCCTAAAGAAGACTCTACCCGAAAGGGTAGAGTTTTTATGTACCAGAGACCTTGTGATTCGTGGTATAATAGGCCTATGGAAAAAAAGAATAAATTACTACTCATCGACGGCTCTTCCGTCGCTTTTCGTGCCTTTTTCGCACTTTATAATCAAATCGATCGCTTTAAAAATGCCAATGGGTTGCATACCAATGCGGTCTATGGCTTTAATCTCATGTTAAGCCATCTCTTGGAGCGCATCCAACCAACCCATGTTCTCGTCGCCTTTGATGCAGGAAAGACCACCTTCCGGACGGAGATGTATGCCGACTACAAAGGGGGGCGGGCAAAGACACCAGATGAATTCCGCGAGCAGTTCCCTTTCATTCGCGAGCAATTAGACCATCTGGGAATTCGCCATTATGAGCTGGCCCAGTATGAAGCGGATGACATTATTGGAACGCTAGATAAGATGGCAGAAGCCACCTCGGTGCCCTTTGAAGTCACTATTGTCTCTGGGGACAAGGACTTGATCCAGCTAACGGATGACAATACGGTGGTTGAAATCTCTAAAAAAGGAGTGGCTGAGTTTGAAGAATTCACTCCAGCCTATCTGAAAGAAAAGATGGGGCTGACACCGGAGCAATTTATCGACCTCAAGGCCTTGATGGGAGATAAGTCGGATAATATCCCAGGTGTTACCAAGATTGGAGAAAAGACCGGGATCAAACTACTCCTAGAGTACGGGTCTCTTGATGGCATTTACGAGCATATTGACGAGATGAAGCCTTCTAAAATGAAGGAAAATCTCATCAACGACAAGGAGCAGGCTTACCTGTCCAAGACCCTTGCGACCATCGATACCAATGCACCTATTGAGATTGGCCTGGACGATATCACCTATACAGGTCCCCATCTTGAAAATCTGGCTAAGTTTTATGAGGAGATGGGCTTCAAGCAACTCCGTCAGGCCTTGGATTTAGGCGGAGAAGAAGCTGCTCCCATAACCATTAACTACACGGAGGTAGAGCAGGTCACCTCGGATATGCTCACAGAAGATAGTTTCTTCCATTTTGAGATCTTTGGAGACAATTACCATACAGAACCGATCATCGGTTTTGCATGGGGGACAAAAGGTCAGCTCTACGCTAGCACAGACAGTAGTCTTTTACAAACACCAATTTTTAAAGAATTTCTTGAAAAAACGCCCCTCAAGGTTTATGACTTCAAGCGGGCCAAGGTCTTGCTCAGCCACTTGGGCATTGCCTTGCAAAAGCCGGCTTTTGATAGTCGGTTGGCCAAGTATCTCTTATCGACCGTAGAGGACAATGAAATTTCAACTATTGCGAGCCTCTATAGCCAGATTGCGCTACCGCTCGATGAAGTGGTTTATGGCAAGGGAGCCAAAAAAGCCATTCCAGAAAAGGCGGTCCTATTAGAGCATTTGGCACGAAAAGTCGCTGTTTTACTAGACACTGAAGAGCCTATGACGGAGCAACTAAAAGCTCACGACCAACTAGATCTGCTCTATGATATGGAGCAACCACTAGCAGCTGTTTTGGCCAAGATGGAAATCGCGGGGATTAAGGTAGAACGCCAGACCCTCCAAGACATGCAGGTGGAAAACGAAGCAGTCTTGGAGCGCCTGACCCAAGAAATCTACGAGTTAGCAGGAGAAGAGTTCAATATCAATTCTCCAAAACAATTGGGGGTCATCCTCTTTGAAAAATTGGAACTCCCTCTTGAATATACCAAAAAGACCAAAACTGGTTATTCGACTGCTGTTGATGTTTTGGAACGCCTGGCTCCAATTGCACCGATTGTGTCTAAGATTCTCGAATACCGCCAGATTGCTAAGATTCAGTCGACCTATGTCATCGGGCTTCAAGACTGGATTTTGGAAGATGGGAAAATCCATACCCGCTATGTGCAAGACTTGACGCAGACAGGCCGTTTGTCTAGTGTGGATCCCAACCTGCAAAACATCCCTGTCCGTTTGGAACAAGGTCGTCTCATTCGTAAGGCTTTTGTTCCAGAAGAGGAAAACAGTGTCTTGCTCAGCTCGGACTATTCACAAATCGAATTGCGCGTCTTGGCCCATATTTCGGGAGATGAGCATTTGATTGATGCTTTCAAGCATGGGGCAGATATCCATACATCGACTGCTATGCGCGTCTTCAATATTGAAAAACCAGAAGATGTGACAGCAAATGACCGTCGCAATGCCAAGGCAGTAAACTTCGGCGTGGTTTATGGAATTTCCGATTTTGGACTGTCTAACAACCTAGGGATCAGTCGAAAAGAAGCTAAAGCCTACATTGAGACCTACTTTGAACGCTACCCGGGCATCAAGGATTATATGGAGAGAGTGGTGCGGGAAGCGCGTGATAAGGGTTATGTAGAGACCCTCTTTAAGCGTCGCCGGGAAATTCCAGATATCAATTCTCGCAACTTCAATATTCGAGGATTTGCAGAAAGGACAGCCATCAACTCACCAATCCAAGGATCGGCAGCAGACATCTTGAAAATTGCTATGATCCACTTGGATGAAGCGCTAGAAGCAGGGGCATATAAGACCAAGATGCTTCTTCAGGTCCACGATGAAATCGTCCTTCAAGTGCCGAAAGAAGAGTTGACCAAGATCAAGCAGTTGGTCAAAGAGACCATGGAATCTGCTATTGAGCTAGCGGTTCCACTGGAAGCTGATGAGAACGAAGGGCAAACCTGGTATGAGGCCAAATAAGATTGAGGTTGGAAAAGCACGTCTAGTGCTATCCAAATTGTTATAGCAAGAAATAGATAAAAAGGAGATTCATATGGCTTATTCTTTTCGCAATCCTAGTGATGGCGTTATCAAACATTACCTAGAAACCAGCAAGATTATCGCCGTAGTCGGACTATCTGACCGTGAGGATACGACCAGCCATCGTGTCAGCAAGGAGATGCAAGAGCGGGGCTATCGGATTATTCCCATCAATCCTCGTGCTGCAGGAGGCCAGATCCTTGGAGAAACGGTGTATGCTAGCTTGCAGGAAATTCCTTTCCCAGTAGATATTGTAGATATATACCGTCGCAGTGAATTTTTACCAGATGTTGCGCGTGATTTTATTGAGACGGATGCCAAGATCTTCTGGGCCCAATTGGAGCTGGAAAATCAAGAAGCAGAAGAAATCCTTCGTGGAGCTGGACGAGAAGATATTGTCATGAACCGCTGTATCAAACGTGAGCATACTCGTTTGGTCTTGGGAGAAGAATAGTCTTTGATTCATCTCAGAACCTCGTCTATTTCATCCAGTGATGAAGATGACACAAGGGGTAAAATAAATGAGGAATGATTTCCTTTTAGAGAATAAAGAACCCACCTAGTGCTTTGGAGAATGGCTCCAATCGAAGGTGGGTTCTCTTGTTTTCTTTGTTAATCGAGTGGGTTAGACTTAGGTAGATCCGGCGCCTTTTGCTGAAAGCGACTGTCCGCCTGCATCCGTTTTTGAAGGAGGGTATGGTAAAAGACAATTTGGCAACTGGTTGCATAAGGTTTGACATAAAAATTAGCAATTCCCAAAGTGAAAAAAGATAGAAGTTGCCAACCGATCAGACTCAAATCAAGAACAAGGCGGTGGCTCTTAAAACCTTTCATCTCTTCCTTGCTTTGACGGAGGATAGACATGGGACCGTCATAGGTTCCTGTCATCAGTCGACTATACAGGATCAACTCGACCAAACTATACTGATAATAAAAAGGGAGGAAGAGCAGGAGGCCAACCAGAGCCATTAAGAGCCCAGTTGTCATTGTTGGCGCTAACTTGAGAATCGCTTGAACTTCTGGAGTATCCGCTCTAAGGGGAGAGGTAGAGGAGAGGGATTCATTGATAGTGAGAACTTGATAGCTGACCACTGTTAAGAGGAGCTGACTCCCATAGAGGAGACTCCCCCACAAAGATAGGATAACTTGCTTAATGAATAGCGTCAAAAATGCTGGTGTAAAATATTGGCTCTGAAAGATGGTGAAGAGAGCAAAGTTCTTTTCTCCCTTGCTAGAGGCAGACATTAAAAAGCGAAAGGTGGCTCCTAAATAGAGGAAAGAAAGGATAAATCCAATGATGGCAGGGAAAATCTGTCGGCTTAGAAGAAAGAGCATCCCTTCTCTGAGTTCCATGTGAGCAAGTGTTTCAGTGATGTCTGTCCCTGTCAAAATGTAACTTGCAAGAATTGTCAGGAAAGTTGGCAAGGCGAAGTAGGAGAAGACCATAGGGTGTTGCAATTGCAGTTGCCGGGCTTGAGCGCGAACCAATTTGATATTCATAATGTCCTCTTTCATGGTAGTAGTACCCTTTATTATAACACAAGTCCGTGACAGAGCTGGTAAAATTTGGTACAATCGTACAGGTGCTCACAGGAGAACCTGTGACAGGAATAAGAAGGCTGGGACTGTCTTTCCCAGTACGGAGGTAACCATGACAGATTCACCGATTCAATATCGCTTGATCAAAAAAGAAAAGCATACAGGTGCCCGCTTGGGAGAAATTATTACCCCTCACGGAACCTTTCCAACCCCAATGTTTATGCCTGTAGGGACTCAGGCAACCGTTAAGACCCAATCGCCAGAAGAGCTCAAGGAAATGGGTTCAGGAATTATCTTGGCCAACACCTACCATCTCTGGCTTCGTCCAGGGGATGACTTGGTCGCAAAAGCAGGAGGACTGCATCAATTCATGAACTGGGACCAGCCAATTTTGACAGACAGTGGAGGTTTTCAAGTCTATTCACTAGCGGATACCCGCAATATTACTGAAGAAGGGGTAACCTTTAAAAACCACCTCAACGGCTCGAAAATGTTCCTCTCTCCAGAAAAGGCCATCTCCATCCAAAATAATCTAGGAAGCGACATCATGATGTCCTTTGATGAATGTCCTCAGTTCTATCAACCCTATGATTATGTGAAAAAATCGATCGAACGGACCAGCCGTTGGGCAGAGCGTGGTCTTAAGGCTCACCGTCGTCCTCATGATCAAGGCCTTTTCGGGATTGTTCAAGGGGCTGGATTTGAAGATTTGCGCCGTCAGTCTGCCCGTGATCTGGTCAGCATGGACTTCCCAGGATATTCTATCGGTGGGTTAGCTGTTGGAGAAAGCCATGAAGAAATGAATGCGGTGCTTGATTTTACAACTCCTCTCTTGCCGGAGAACAAGCCTCGTTACCTCATGGGAGTGGGAGCTCCAGACAGTCTAATCGATGGGGTAATTCGTGGAGTGGATATGTTTGACTGTGTCTTGCCAACGCGGATTGCGCGAAATGGTACCTGCATGACCAGTCAAGGACGCCTGGTGGTGAAAAATGCGCAATTTGCTGAAGACTTTACGCCGCTAGATCACGAATGTGATTGCTACACTTGTAAGAATTACACCCGGGCCTATCTCCGCCACCTCCTCAAGGCGGATGAGACCTTTGGGATCCGCTTGACTAGCTACCACAATCTCTATTTCTTGATTAACCTCATGAAGCAGGTCCGTCAAGCGATCATGGATGACAATCTCTTAGAATTCCGTGAGCATTTCGTCGAAAAATATGGCTATAACAAGTCAGGTCGGAATTTCTAGGAAGAGCTACATATAAAGAACAAAGGCTGGAGAAAAGACTACAGCCATCTGAGAATAATAGAAACAACTGCTAGACGCAGTGGTTGATTGCTATCCTTGGAGCTTATGAAGCTCCGAAGATAACCCAATCAACTGTGAGGGAGCAAGACAGAACAAATTTGGATATAAATTTGTTCTGTCTTGCTTCTTTTTTCTATATAATAGCAACTTTTTTAGTACTCTATTTCTTTCGAAAACACTTTCATTAAAAAAACGAAAAAAATCTGTTCAAATCCCTTGCATTGAGCCTTTCATTGTGTTAAACTACTATGGTGCTGTGAAAAACAGCTATTAGCTTTGATGCAAGAGGTTGCGACACGCTCGGTTGCATTGCCACGCAACGCATGTCGGTTTTCTTGTGGAGCTAGCCTATTATCTTAAATAGACGAAAAGGAGAAAAAGATGGCAAACAAAAAAATCCGCATCCGTTTGAAAGCGTACGAACACCGTACACTTGACACAGCGGCTGCAAAAATCGTAGAATCAGCTACTCGTACAGGTGCACAAGTTGCGGGTCCAATCCCACTTCCAACTGAGCGTAGCCTCTACACAATCATTCGTGCGACTCACAAATACAAAGATTCTCGCGAACAATTCGAAATGCGTACACACAAGCGTTTGATCGACATCATCAACCCAACTCAAAAAACAGTTGACGCTTTGATGAAATTGGATCTTCCAAGTGGTGTAAACGTAGAAATCAAACTTTAATCTAAAGCTTGATACATTGAGCATAAAAAACGCTCGTTAAAAACTTTTTGAATAAAAAATTATAGAAAAGGAACTATTTTCTCATGACAAAAGGAATCTTAGGGAAAAAAGTGGGAATGACTCAAATCTTCACTGAAGCTGGCGAATTGATCCCTGTAACAGTTATCGAAGCAACTCCAAACGTTGTTCTTCAAGTTAAAACTGTTGAAACAGATGGTTACAACGCTATCCAAGTTGGTTTCGATGACAAACGCGAAGTATTGAGTAACAAACCTGCTAAAGGACATGTAGCAAAAGCTAACACGGCTCCTAAGCGCTTCATTCGTGAATTCAAAAACGTTGAAGGCTTAGAAGTTGGTGCTGAAATCACAGTTGATACTTTCGAAGCTGGAGACATTGTTGATGTAACTGGTACTTCTAAAGGTAAAGGTTTCCAAGGTGTTATCAAACGCCACGGACAATCACGTGGACCTATGGCTCACGGTTCTCGTTACCACCGTCGTCCAGGTTCTATGGGACCTGTTGCACCTAACCGCGTATTCAAAGGTAAAAACCTTGCAGGACGTATGGGTGGCGATCGTGTAACCATTCAAAACCTTGAAGTTGTACAAGTTGTTCCAGAAAAGAACGTTATCCTTATCAAAGGTAACGTACCAGGTGCTAAGAAATCTCTTATCACTATCAAGTCAGCAGTTAAAGCTGGTAAATAATAAGGAAAGGGGAATACAGTCAAAATGGCAAATGTAACATTATTCGACCAAACTGGTAAACAAGCGGGCGAAGTTGTTCTTAACGATGCGATCTTTGGTATCGAACCAAACCAAGCAGTTGTATTTGATGTAATCATCAGCCAACGTGCTAGCCTTCGTCAAGGAACTCACGCAGTTAAAAACCGCTCTGCCGTTTCAGGTGGTGGACGCAAACCATGGCGTCAAAAAGGAACTGGACGTGCTCGTCAAGGTTCTATCCGCTCTCCACAATGGCGTGGTGGTGGAATCGTCTTCGGACCAACTCCACGTAGCTATGCGTACAAACTTCCTCAAAAAGTTCGTCGCCTTGCGCTTAAATCTGTTTACTCAGAAAAAGTTGCTGAAAACAAATTTGTAGCCGTTGATTCTCTTGAATTTACAGCTCCAAAAACTGCTGAATTTGCAAAAGTTCTTGCAGCTTTGAGCATCGATTCTAAAGTCCTTGTTATTCTTGAAGAAGGAAACGAATTCGCAGCTCTTTCAGCTCGTAACCTTCCAAACGTGAAAGTTGCGACTGCTACAACTGCAAGTGTTCTTGACATCGCAAATAGTGACAAACTTCTTGTTACTCAAGCAGCTATCTCTAAAATCGAGGAGGTTCTTGCATAATGAATTTGTATGATGTTATCAAAAAACCTGTTATCACTGAAAAGTCAATGGCTCAACTTGAAGCAGGCAAATATGTATTCGAAGTTGACACTCGCGCTCACAAACTTTTGATCAAACAAGCTGTTGAAGCTGCCTTTGAAGGTGTGAAAGTTGCGAATGTGAACACTGTAAATGTAAAACCAAAAGCAAAACGTGTTGGACGTTACACTGGTTTTACTTCAAAAACTAAAAAAGCTATCATCACGCTTACAGCTGATTCAAAAGCAATCGAGTTGTTCGCTACTGAAGCTGAATAATCTAAGGAGGAAATATCGTGGGAATTCGTGTTTATAAACCAACAACAAACGGTCGCCGTAATATGACTTCTTTGGATTTCGCTGAAATCACAACAAGCACACCAGAGAAATCTTTGCTTGTTTCATTGAAGAGCAAAGCAGGTCGTAACAACAACGGACGTATCACAGTTCGTCACCAAGGTGGTGGACACAAACGTCATTACCGTTTGATCGACTTCAAACGTAACAAAGACAACGTTGAAGCAGTTGTAAAAACAATTGAGTACGATCCAAACCGTTCTGCAAACATCGCTTTGGTACACTACACTGACGGTGTGAAAGCATATATCATCGCTCCAAAAGGTCTTGAAGTTGATCAACGTATCGTTTCAGGTCCAGAAGCAGATATCAAAGTCGGAAACGCTCTTCCACTTGCTAACATCCCAGTTGGTACTTTGATCCACAACATCGAGTTGAAACCAGGTCGTGGTGGAGAATTGGTACGTGCTGCTGGAGCTTCTGCTCAAGTGTTAGGTTCTGAAGGTAAATATGTTCTTGTTCGTCTTCAATCAGGTGAAGTTCGTATGATCCTTGGTACTTGCCGTGCTACAGTTGGTGTTGTCGGAAATGAACAACATGGACTTGTTAACCTTGGTAAAGCAGGACGTAGCCGTTGGAAAGGTATCCGCCCAACAGTTCGTGGTTCTGTAATGAACCCTAACGATCACCCACACGGTGGTGGTGAAGGTAAAGCACCAGTTGGTCGTAAAGCACCATCAACTCCATGGGGCAAACCTGCTCTTGGTCTTAAAACTCGTAACAAGAAAGCGAAATCTGACAAACTTATCGTTCGTCGTCGCAACGAGAAATAATTTTAAACTAGTCGCTTAAGTGGCTAGAGAATCCGCCAGCTCGGTAGCGCTCCTTGGGAGCGCAAGCCGCTGTGGTACTATATTTAAAGGAGAAAATAATAAAATGGGACGCAGTCTTAAAAAAGGACCTTTCGTCGATGAGCATTTGATGAAAAAAGTTGAAGCTCAAGCTAATGACGAAAAGAAAAAAGTTATCAAAACTTGGTCACGTCGTTCAACGATCTTCCCAAGTTTCATTGGTTACACTATCGCAGTTTATGATGGACGTAAACACGTACCGGTTTACATCCAAGAAGACATGGTAGGTCACAAGCTTGGTGAATTTGCACCAACTCGTACTTACAAAGGTCACGCTGCAGATGACAAGAAGACACGTAGAAAATAAGGAGAACATAAATGGCAGAAATTACTTCAGCTAAAGCAATGGCTCGTACAGTGCGTGTTTCACCTCGTAAATCACGTCTTGTTCTTGACAACATCCGTGGTAAAAGCGTAGCCGATGCAGTAGCAATCTTGAAATTCACTCCAAACAAAGCAGCTGAAATCATCTTGAAAGTATTGAACTCAGCAGTAGCAAACGCTGAAAACAACTTTGGTTTGGAAAAAGCAAACTTGGTAGTATCTGAAGCATTCGCAAATGAAGGACCAACTATGAAACGTTTCCGTCCACGTGCGAAAGGTTCAGCTTCACCAATCAACAAACGCACAAGCCACATCACAGTGGTTGTGACAGAAAAATAAGGAGGTAACATCGTGGGTCAAAAAGTACATCCAATTGGAATGCGTGTCGGCATCATCCGTGATTGGGATGCCAAATGGTATGCTGAAAAAGAATACGCGGATTACCTTCATGAAGATCTTGCAATCCGCAAATTTATTCAAAAAGAATTAGCTGACGCAGCGGTTTCTACTATTGAAATCGAACGCGCAGTAAACAAAGTTAACGTTTCACTTCACACTGCTAAACCAGGTATGGTTATCGGTAAAGGTGGAGCAAACGTCGATGCACTTCGTGCAGCTCTTAACAAATTGACAGGTAAACAAGTTCACATCAACATCATCGAGATCAAACGTCCTGACTTGGATGCTCACCTTGTTGGTGAAGGAATTGCTCGTCAATTGGAGCAACGTGTGGCTTTCCGTCGTGCTCAAAAACAAGCGATCCAACGTACTATGCGCGCTGGAGCTAAAGGAATTAAAACTCAAGTATCAGGTCGTTTGAACGGTGCAGATATCGCCCGTGCTGAAGGATACTCTGAAGGTACAGTTCCACTCCACACACTTCGCGCAGACATCGATTACGCTTGGGAAGAAGCAGATACAACTTACGGTAAACTTGGTGTTAAAGTATGGATCTACCGTGGTGAAGTTCTTCCAGCTCGTAAAGACGCTAAAGGAGGTAAATAACCAATGTTAGTACCTAAACGTGTAAAACACCGTCGCGAATTCCGTGGTAAAATGCGCGGTGAAGCAAAAGGTGGAAAAGAAGTATCATTCGGTGAATACGGTCTTCAGGCTACAACTAGCCACTGGATCACTAACCGCCAAATCGAAGCTGCTCGTATTGCCATGACTCGTTACATGAAACGTGGTGGTAAGGTTTGGATCAAGATCTTCCCACACAAATCATACACCGCTAAAGCTATCGGGGTACGTATGGGATCTGGTAAAGGGGCACCTGAAGGTTGGGTAGCACCAGTTAAACGTGGTAAAGTAATGTTTGAAGTTGCTGGTGTATCTGAAGAGATCGCTCGCGAAGCGCTTCGTCTTGCAAGCCACAAATTGCCAGTTAAATGTAAATTCGTAAAACGTGAAGCAAAATAAGGAGAGGTCATGAAACTTACAGAAGTAAAAGAATTTGTTAAAGAACTTCGTGGTCTTTCTCAAGAAGAACTCGCGAAGCGTGAAAATGAATTGAAGAAAGAATTGTTTGAACTTCGTTTCCAAGCAGCTGCTGGTCAATTGGAACAAACTGGACGTTTGAAAGAAGTGAAAAAACAAATCGCTCGTATCAAAACTGTTCAATCAGAAGCTAAATAATAGACTAGGGAAGGAGAATTTCAATGGAACGCAATAATCGTAAAGTTCTTGTTGGACGCGTTGTGTCTGACAAAATGGACAAAACAATCACAGTTGTAGTTGAAACTAAACGTAACCACCCAGTCTATGGTAAACGTATCAACTATTCTAAAAAATACAAAGCACATGATGAAAACAACGTTGCCAAAGAAGGCGATATCGTTCGTATCATGGAAACTCGTCCGCTTTCAGCTACAAAACGCTTCCGTCTTGTAGAAGTTGTTGAAGAAGCGGTCATCATCTAATCTGACCTGAAAGGAGAAAACTTAAATGATTCAAACAGAAACTCGTTTGAAAGTTGCTGACAACAGTGGTGCACGCGAAATCTTGACCATCAAAGTTCTTGGTGGTTCAGGACGTAAATTCGCAGGTATCGGTGATGTTATCGTAGCATCTGTAAAACAAGCTACTCCTGGTGGTGCGGTTAAAAAAGGTGACGTTGTAAAAGCTGTTATCGTTCGTACTAAATCAGGTGCTCGTCGTAAAGATGGTTCATACATCAAGTTCGACGAAAATGCTGCAGTGATTATCCGTGAAGACAAAACTCCTCGCGGAACTCGTATCTTTGGCCCAGTCGCTCGTGAATTGCGTGACGGTGGTTTCATGAAGATCGTATCACTTGCTCCAGAAGTACTTTAATATAAAAATCACAAACACAGTCCCCTGGCTCATTGGCCAGGGTGCCCAACGGGCGTAAGAATAAAAGGAGAATAAAATGTTTGTAAAAACTGGCGACAAAGTTCGTGTAATTGCTGGTAAAGACAAAGGTGTTGAAGCTAAAGTCGTTGCTGCTCTTCCAAAAGTAAATAAAGTTGTTGTTGAAGGTGTAAACCTTGTTAAGAAACACCAACGTCCAAATAACGAAAACCCTCAAGGTGCTATCATCGAAAAAGAAGCTCCAATCCATGTATCAAACGTTCAAGTCTTGGACAAGAACGGTGTTGCTGGACGTGTTGGCTACAAATTCGTAGACGGCAAAAAAGTTCGTTATAACAAAAAATCAGGCGAAGTGCTTGACTAATCACGAAGGAAAGGAGAAGTATAATGGCTAATCGTTTAAAAGAAAAATACCTTAATGAAGTAGTTCCAGCTTTGACTGAACAATTTAACTACTCATCAGTTATGGCAGTGCCAAAAGTTGATAAGATCGTTTTGAACATGGGTGTTGGAGACGCTGTTTCTAACGCTAAAAACCTTGAGAAAGCTGCTGAAGAATTGGCATTGATCTCAGGTCAAAAACCACTTATCACAAAAGCTAAAAAATCAATCGCCGGCTTCCGTCTTCGTGAAGGTGTAGCGATCGGTGCGAAAGTAACTCTTCGTGGCGAACGTATGTACGAATTCTTGGACAAATTGGTTTCAGTTTCACTTCCACGTGTTCGTGACTTCCACGGTGTTCCAACAAAATCATTTGACGGACGCGGAAACTACACACTTGGTGTGAAAGAGCAATTGATCTTCCCAGAAATCAACTTTGATGATGTTGATAAAACTCGTGGTTTGGATATCGTAATCGTAACTACTGCGAACACAGACGAAGAATCACGTGCATTGCTTACTGGCCTTGGTATGCCGTTTGCAAAATAATATAGGAGGTAAAACTAATGGCTAAAAAATCTATGATTGCTAAGAACAAACGCCCAGCTAAGTTCTCTACTCAAGCATACACTCGCTGTGAACGTTGTGGACGTCCACACTCAGTTTACCGCAAGTTTAAACTTTGCCGTGTTTGCTTCCGTGAATTGGCATACAAAGGACAAATTCCTGGTGTCACTAAAGCATCTTGGTAATTCTAGCTTCCAATCCCGTCGTGAATCGTCGTTATCTGCATTTGCCTAACTCAAGTTATGCCTGCAAGCAGATGCCTAGACTCACTTAGGAATTGAAACCTAGAAACATATTCTGAGCCTAGCTCAATCATTAACTAGCAAGTGAAAATTTCAAACTACTAGTAAGAGGAGAAATATAAAATGGTTATGACTGACCCAATCGCAGACTTCCTAACTCGTATTCGTAACGCTAACCAAGCAAAACACGAAGTACTTGAAGTACCTGCATCAAACATCAAAAAAGGGATTGCTGAAATCCTTAAACGCGAAGGTTTTGTAAAAAACGTTGAAGTAATCGAAGATGACAAACAGGGAATCATCCGCGTGTTCTTGAAATACGGAGCAAACGGTGAAAAAGTTATCACAAACTTGAAACGTGTTTCTAAACCAGGTTTGCGTGTTTACAAAAAACGTGAAGATCTTCCAAAAGTTCTTAACGGACTTGGAATTGCTATCCTTTCAACTTCTGAAGGTTTGCTTACTGATAAAGAAGCACGCCAAAAGAACGTTGGTGGGGAAGTTATCGCTTACGTTTGGTAATATTTAGCTCCCAATTTCGTTGTGACTCTTCGTTATCGTCTCTTGCCTAACTCAAAGTTATGCCTGCGAGACGATGCCTCGATTCACTTAGAAATTGAGACCTAAACATTAATTTTTAAATCAAAAAGATTTAAACCCCGTGAAAACTGGCCGTCATGGCCTGACAATTTAACAGGAGAATAAAAACATGTCACGTATTGGTAATAAAGTTATCGTGTTGCCTGCTGGTGTTGAACTCACTAACAATGACAACGTAGTAACTGTAAAAGGACCTAAAGGAGAACTTACTCGTGAGTTCTCAAAAGATATTGAAATCCGTGTGGAAGGTACTGAAGTAACTCTTCACCGTCCAAACGATTCAAAAGAAATGAAAACCATCCATGGAACTACTCGTGCCCTTTTGAACAACATGGTTGTTGGTGTATCAGAAGGATTCAAGAAAGAACTTGAAATGCGCGGGGTTGGTTACCGTGCACAACTTCAAGGAAACAAACTTGTCTTGGCTGTTGGTAAATCTCACCCAGACGAAGTTGAAGCTCCAGAAGGAATTACTTTTGAACTTCCAAACCCAACGACTATCGTTATCAGCGGAATTTCAAAAGAAGTAGTTGGTCAAACAGCTGCTTACGTACGTAGCCTTCGTTCACCAGAACCTTACAAAGGTAAAGGGATCCGTTACGTTGGTGAATTCGTTCGCCGTAAAGAAGGTAAAACAGGTAAATAATGTTGAGTGGTTGTCTATCAACCACCCACCTATTTTCCAACTCAGTGCTTAGCACATGATTTTAAAATTAAGAGGTGAAAATTGTGATTTCGAAACCAGATAAAAATAAAATCCGTCAAAAACGCCACCGTCGCGTTCGCGGAAAACTCTCTGGAACTGCTGATCGCCCACGTTTGAACGTATTCCGTTCTAATACAGGCATCTACGCTCAAGTAATTGATGACGTAGCGGGTGTAACGCTCGCAAGCGCTTCAACTCTTGACAAAGAAGTTTCAAAAGGAACTAAAACTGAACAAGCCGTTGTTGTCGGCAAACTTGTTGCTGAACGTGCAGTTGCTAAAGGTATTTCTGAAGTGGTGTTCGACCGCGGTGGATATCTATATCACGGACGTGTTAAAGCTTTGGCTGATGCAGCTCGTGAAAACGGATTGAAATTCTAATAGGAGGACACTAGAAAATGGCATTTAAAGACAATGCAGTTGAACTTGAAGAACGTGTAGTTGCCATCAACCGTGTTACAAAAGTTGTTAAAGGTGGACGTCGTCTTCGCTTTGCAGCTCTTGTAGTTGTTGGTGACCGTAACGGACGTGTTGGTTTTGGTACAGGTAAAGCTCAAGAAGTACCAGAAGCAATCCGTAAAGCAGTAGAAGATGCTAAGAAAAACTTGATTGAAGTTCCTATGGTTGGAACAACAATTCCACACGAAGTAACATCAGTATTTGGTGGAGCTCGTGTATTGTTGAAACCAGCTATCGAAGGGGCTGGGGTTGCTGCAGGTGGTGCAGTTCGTGCCGTTGTCGAATTGGCAGGTATTGCAGATGTAACATCTAAATCACTTGGATCAAACACTCCAATCAACATTGTTCGTGCAACTGTTGAAGGTTTGAAACAATTGAAACGCGCTGAAGAAGTTGCTGCCCTTCGTGGTATTTCAGTTTCTGACTTGGCTTAAGAAAGGAGATTCAAATGGCTCAAATTAAAATTACTTTGACTAAGTCTCCAATCGGACGCATCCCGTCACAACGTAAAACTGTTGTAGCACTTGGACTTGGCAAATTGAACAGCTCTGTTATTAAAGAAGATAACCCAGCAGTACGTGGAATGATCACTGCAGTATCTCACTTGGTAACAGTTGAAGAAGTAAAATAATCTATTTATAATAGAACAAGGTTTTCAGGGGTATGGGAAATTTCTCATCCCCTAAAACTAAATATAAGTATAGGCGAGTTTGTAGTCGGGACACCTTTTCCTGATTGCATGCGTTAGCAATTTACAAAAGAGGAGAAATTAAATAATGAAACTTCATGAATTACAACCTGCTGCAGGTTCACGTAAAGTCCGCAACCGTGTTGGTCGTGGTACTTCATCTGGTAATGGTAAAACTTCTGGCCGTGGTCAAAAAGGTCAAAAAGCTCGTAGCGGTGGCGGTGTACGTCTTGGTTTTGAAGGTGGACAAACTCCATTGTTCCGTCGTCTTCCAAAACGTGGATTTACAAACATCAACGCTAAAGAATATGCTATTGTAAACCTTGATCAGTTGAACGTCTTCGAAGATGGTGCTGAAGTAACACCAGTTGTACTTGTTGAAGCAGGTATTGTAAAAGCTGAAAAATCAGGGATTAAAATTCTTGGTAACGGGGAATTGACTAAGAAATTGTCTGTTAAGGCAGCTAAATTCTCTAAATCAGCTGAAGAAGCTATCACTGCTAAAGGTGGTTCAGTAGAAGTCATCTAAGAGGGGTGACCTATGTTCTTTAAATTATTAAAAGATGCATTTAAGGTGAAACAAGTAAGATCAAAAATTTTATTTACCATTTTTATCATACTTGTTTTTCGAATCGGAACCACGATTACGGTTCCTGGTGTGAATGCGAAAATCCTTAACAACTTACAAGATGTTTCCTTCTTGAATATGATGAGTTTGGTGTCAGGGAATGCCATGAGAAACTTCTCTGTCTTTGCCCTAGGGGTGAGTCCTTACATCACGGCTTCCATCGTTGTTCAGCTCCTTCAAATGGACTTGCTTCCAAAGTTTGTTGAGTGGGGGAAACAAGGAGAAGTTGGACGGAGAAAGTTGAATCAGGCAACACGTTATATCGCTTTGGTTCTAGCTTTTGTTCAATCCATTGGAATTACAGCTACTTTCCACACCTTGTCACAGGCTAAATTAGTGTCGACACCAAACGTTGAAACCTACATCTTAATTGGTGCAATTTTAACGACAGGTTCGATGATTGTGACCTGGTTAGGAGAACAGATTTCAGACAAAGGATACGGAAACGGTGTTTCTATGATTATCTTTGCGGGGATTGTTTCTTCAATTCCAGAGATGATCAAAGGTGTTTATGAAGATTCATTTGTTAACGTTCGTTCTGGACAATTGACTAATTCACTAATTTTCGTAGGTCTGTTAATCTTAGCGGTATTAGTGATTATTTATTTCACAACCTTCGTGGAACAAGCTCAGTATAAAATTCCAATCCAATACACAAAGATTGCACAAGGAGCACCATCTAGCTCATATCTTCCATTGAAGGTAAACCCAGCTGGAGTTATTCCTGTCATCTTTGCTAGTTCGATCACGGCTGCACCGGCAGCAATTTTCCAGGTCATTAGTGCCATGGGTTACAATGCTGGATGGGTTCGAACAGCACAATCTATGTTAGCAACCAATACACCTACTGGTGTAGCAATGTATGCTTTGCTAATCATTTTGTTTACTTTCTTCTACACATTTGTACAGATTAACCCAGAAAAAACTGCGGAAAATCTACAAAAGAGTGGTGCTTACATTCCAGGTGTGCGTCCTGGTAAGGGAACAGAAGACTACATGTCACGTCTTCTTAGACGTTTGGCTACGGTTGGTTCTCTATTCCTTGGATTTATCACCATTATTCCAATCCTTGCTCGGGATATCTTTGGTCTGACAGATACAGTTGCTCTCGGAGGAACTAGTCTCTTGATCATCATCTCGACTGGTATTGAAGGAATGAAACAATTAGAAGGTTACTTATTGAAACGCAAATACATTGGTTTCATGGATACAACAGAATAGAATTAGGTTGACATTGTCAACCTTCTATTTTGTTTTTGAATAAGTTTGTTAAATTGTAACAGGCTTATTTAAAAACAAAATAAGGAGCAAATGATTATGAATTTATTAATCATGGGATTGCCTGGAGCAGGTAAGGGGACGCAAGCAGCTAAAATTGTAGAACAATTTCAAGTTGCACATATCTCAACAGGGGATATGTTCCGTGCTGCAATGGCCAATCAAACCGAAATGGGTGTGTTGGCAAAATCATTCATCGATAAAGGTGAATTGGTGCCGGATGATGTAACCAACGGGATTGTAAAAGAACGTTTGGCTCAAGACGATATTAAGGAAAAAGGATTCCTTTTAGACGGTTTTCCTCGCACGATTGAACAAGCACATGCTTTGGATCAAATTTTGGTAGATCTTGGCCTTGAACTTGAGGGTGTAATCAACATCGAAGTGGATCCATCTTGCCTTCTTGAACGCTTGAGCGGTCGTATTATTCACCGCGAAACAGGTGAAACCTACCATAAAGTATTCAACCCACCAGCTGATTACAAGGAAGAAGACTATTACCAACGTGAGGACGATAAACCAGAAACGGTTAAACGTCGCTTGGATGTGAATATCGCTCAAGGTGAGCCGATTCTTGCTCATTATCGTGCTAAAGGTTTAGTCCATGATATCGAAGGAAACCAAGATATTAACGACGTCTTTAAGGATATCCAAAAAGTCTTAGAGAATTTGAAATAAAAACGTTTTAGTTGCTTGCAATAATTGACAACAAGTGATACAATGAATTAGTCTGACTTATAATTGTTACCTCTGTGCTCAGAGGAATGAATCGAAATTTATGGAGGTACTTTTGCGTGGCAAAAGACGATGTGATTGAAGTAGAAGGCAAGGTAGTTGATACAATGCCGAATGCTATGTTTACGGTTGAACTTGAAAATGGACATCAGATTTTAGCAACAGTTTCTGGTAAAATTCGTAAAAACTATATTCGTATTTTAGCGGGAGATCGTGTTACAGTGGAGATGAGTCCGTACGATTTGACACGTGGACGTATCACATACCGCTTTAAATAATCGAAAAACTTGGAGGGATAAAAATGAAAGTAAGACCATCGGTCAAACCAATTTGCGAATACTGTAAAGTAATTCGTCGTAATGGTCGTGTTATGGTAATTTGCCCAGCAAATCCAAAACACAAACAACGTCAAGGATAAGATAGAAAGGAGAAAACATGGCTCGTATTGCTGGAGTTGACATTCCAAATGACAAACGTGTAGTAATTTCATTGACTTATGTATACGGTATTGGACTTCCAACATCTAAGAAAATTCTTGCTGCTGCAGGCGTTTCTGAAGATATTCGTGTTCGTGACCTTACACCAGATCAAGAAGATGCTATCCGTCGTGAAGTTGACGCAATTAAAGTAGAAGGTGACCTTCGTCGTGAAGTGAACTTGAACATTAAACGTTTGATGGAAATCGGTTCATACCGTGGTATCCGTCACCGTCGTGGACTTCCTGTTCGTGGACAAAACACTAAAAACAATGCTCGCACTCGTAAAGGTAAAGCTGTTGCGATTGCTGGTAAGAAAAAATAAGAAAATAAAATAAGGAGGTAAAAAATCTTGGCTAAACCAACACGTAAACGTCGTGTGAAAAAGAATATCGAATCAGGTATTGCTCATATTCACGCAACATTTAATAACACAATTGTTATGATTACTGATGTGCATGGTAACGCAATTGCATGGTCATCTGCAGGTGCTCTTGGTTTCAAAGGTTCTCGTAAATCTACACCATTTGCTGCACAAATGGCTTCAGAAGCTGCTGCAAAATCAGCTCAAGAACATGGTCTTAAATCAGTAGAAGTTACTGTTAAAGGTCCTGGTTCTGGTCGTGAGTCTGCTATTCGTGCTCTTGCTGCTGCTGGTCTTGAAGTTACTGCAATCCGCGATGTGACTCCTGTGCCACACAATGGTGCTCGTCCTCCAAAACGTCGCCGTGTATAATCATCAACAATTACACAGCTTTTCGTTTCAGAGGGAGTATAGCAAATGATTGAGTTTGAAAAACCAAATATAACAAAAATTGATGAAAATAAAGATTACGGTGTATTTGTAGTAGAACCACTTGAACGTGGTTATGGTACAACACTGGGGAACTCTCTTCGTCGCGTATTATTGGCTTCACTTCCAGGTGCTGCTGTTACTTCAATTAATATTGAAGGTGTATTGCACGAATTTGATACAGTTCCAGGTGTCCGCGAAGACGTTATGCAAATCATTCTTAACGTTAAAGGGATCGCTGTAAAATCTTACGTCCAAGACGAAAAGATTATTGAACTTGATGTAGAAGGTCCTGCAGAAGTAACTGCTGGAGATATTCTTACGGATAGTGACATTGAAATTGTAAACCCTGATCATTATCTTTTTACAATCGGTGAAGGATCAAGCTTTAAAGCAACTTTGACTGTGAATAGCGGTCGTGGTTATGTTCCAGCTGATCAGAATAAAAAAGATGATGCACCAGTTGGTACACTTGCAGTAGATTCAATCTATACGCCAGTGACAAAAGTTAATTACCAAGTTGAACCAGCTCGCGTTGGTAGCAACGATGGTTTTGACAAACTAACCCTTGAAATTTTAACAAATGGAACAATTATTCCAGAAGATGCCTTAGGTTTATCTGCTCGTATTTTGACAGAACACCTTAACCTCTTTACTAACTTAACAGAAATCGCAATTGCGACAGATGTAATGAAGGAAGTAGATACAGCATCAGATGATCGAGTATTAGAACGTACCATCGAAGAATTAGATCTTTCTGTCCGTTCATATAACTGTTTGAAACGTGCCGGTATCAACACTGTGTATGATTTAACAGAAAAATCTGAACCAGAAATGATGAAGGTTCGTAACCTTGGACGTAAGAGTCTCGAAGAAGTTAAAGTTAAGCTTGCCGATTTAGGCCTTGGGCTAAAAAACGATAAATAGAGGAGGAATACATGGCTTACCGTAAACTAGGACGCACTAGCTCACAACGTAAAGCAATGCTTCGTGATTTGACAACAGATCTTATCATCAATGAAGCAATCGTAACAACTGAAGCACGTGCAAAAGAAATCCGTAAATCAGTTGAAAAAATGATTACCTTAGGTAAACGTGGTGACTTGCATGCACGTCGTCAAGCAGCTGCTTATGTACGTAATGAAGTTGCATCACAAAACTTTGATGAAGAAACTGGTAAATATTCAGAAACAACAGCACTTCAAAAATTGTTCTCTGAACTTGCACCACGTTATGCTGAGCGCAATGGTGGATATACTCGTATCCTTAAAACTGAACCACGCCGTGGGGATGCTGCGCCAATGGCAATTATCGAATTAGTATAAAATCATCAATTTTGTTGAGTGTTATGATGTTGGGAGGACTATACAGTTCTTCTTAGTCTAGCTCTGGTCTGCCGCTAGGATTTATCCTAGCGGTAACACTCATCATATTGAGGTAAATGGTAGACGCTTGTTTACGAAATTGCTTTAATTTAAAACAATTTCGTAAGCAGGCGTTTTTTGATATAATGGAAGAGTTATGACAGTAAAAGAAAAATCACAAACACTGGCCCAGCAACTATTGGCGAAGCGTTACCTGGCTTCCCTGAAAGAAAATCCAGATCAGTACATTGGAGTTGAACTAGAATTTCCGATCGTAAATACCTTGGGAAATAAAACGGATGTATTGGTTGCAAAGGCTCTTTTTAAGTATCTACAAGAGGTTGAAGAATTTGTAGCGATTAAACTAGATGAAGACGGCAATCCAGTCCAGTTGCAACATGAAATAAATAAAGATCAAATTGTATTCGAGTTATCCTACAATACCATTGAATTTGCGTTTGAAAAAGCTAAAACAATTCAAGAAGTTGAAAGACGTTTTAATCACTATTTAAGCATCATTCAACCATTTTTAAGAGAGAAACAACATCAAATTGAAGGACGTGGCCTTCATCCTTATTGGAGAATAAACGATAATCAACCTGTAAAAATTGATCGTTATAAAATGCTGATCCAATTCTTACAACTAGCTGAACAAACTACCAACCGTCAATTTCATAACTATCCAGACTATGGAACCTTTATTTGCGGAAATCAAGTGCAACTGGATGTTTCAAGAAATAATTATTTAAAAGTGATTAACGCGATGAATAAGGTGGAACCTGCAAAAGCATATCTGTTTGCTAATTCCATTTTCGATGGAGAAAACTGGGATACAACGATATCAAGAGATATTTTCTGGGAAGAGTCTATGCATGGTTATTACCAGGAAAATGTTGGTGTGAACTCAAAAGCGTTTATAAATGAACAGGACTTTCTGGATTATTTAGCGAAGACAGCCTTGTTTTATGTTTATCGTGAGGAAGAAATACTATATTTTGAACCAATTAGAGTAGAGGATTACCTAGGGAGAGAAAAAATAGTAGCTTATCGATTAAATGGAACGAGACAAGATATAAAACCACAAGAAGAAGACCTAAAGAATCATAGAAGCTACCATTTTCAAGATTTAACAACAAGAGGAACCATCGAATACAGAAGTGTTTGTACTCAACCGTTACATAAAACATTTGCACCAATTGCCTTTCATGTAGGATTGCATCATAATATCAAAGAATTGGAAGAGTATTTAGCTCAAAACAACTATTTTGATTTTAGCAAAGAAAATCCAAAAGAATTAAGAAGGCAATACTCTAAAAAACATTTAACTAAAAATGAATTGGAGAAAATTAAACACTATTCATTGGATCTACTAACAATCTCTAAAAGAGGATTGATTGATCGTGGAAAGCAAGAAGAACTTTATCTCGAAGGAATAATGAATGAGTTAGGGAAGTGCTAATTTAACAGCATTTCCTTTTTAAAATCAAAAAAATAACAAAAAAAATAAAAAAATAGAAAAAAGTTATTGACAAGTAGAGAAGGTCGTGATATACTAATATAGTTGTCGCGCGAGAGCGACAAAGACCTTTGAAAACTGAA
>NZ_QTNK01000003.1:0-223344 GCF_003603595.1 Streptococcus sp. AM28-20 | reverse complement strand
TCAGTTTTCAAAGGTCTTTGTCGCTCTCGCGCGACAACTATATTAGTATATCACGTCCACTTCACCTTGTCAATATCTTTTTTCTATTTTTTTAAAAAAAGTTTTTCTTTTTTTAAAAAAATAGAAAACGAGAAGTGGATTCTTCTCGTTTTCTTATGATTATACAAGTTCTTTATATTTTTTCTGTTCTGCTTTATTTGCCCAAACGTAATGTCCTGGCTTGATTTCAACCATTTCTGGTTTGTCGGTTGAATAATCATGCTGATCAGGATCATAAACTTTCAGAACTTTTTTGCGTTCTAGAATTGGATCTGGAATCGGAACTGCCGATAGTAGAGATTGTGTATAAGGATGAATTGGGTTGTTAAACAATTCTTCCGTTTCAGCTACTTCTACAATAACACCTTTGTAAATAACCGCAATACGATCAGAGATAAAACGAACTACTGAAAGATCGTGTGCTATAAAGAGATAAGTCAAGCCCAACTCTTTTTGGAATTTCTTAAGGAGATTTAAAACTTGCGCACGTACGGATACGTCTAGGGCAGAAATTGGTTCATCTGCAATAACAAATTCTGGCTCCATTACCAAGGCACGAGCGATACCAATCCGCTGGCGTTGTCCACCAGAGAATTCATGGGGATAACGAGTCAAATGTTCTGCTAGAAGACCCACTTCATGCATAATCTCTTTTACTTTACGTACTCGGTCTTCTTCATTTTCGAATAGATGATAATTGTACAAACCTTCTGAAATAATGTAGTCGACTGTTGCACGCTCATTCAAGCTAGCTGCTGGGTCTTGGAAGATCATTTGAATCTTTCGGATTAATTCATTTTCATCCTTGCGATTTTGCTTCCCATTGATCTTTTTACCATCATATAAGATGTCACCTGCACTAGTGTCATTCAAACCAATGATTGCTCGACCAATTGTTGTCTTCCCACTACCTGACTCACCAACGAGGGAAAATGTTTCCCCTTTATTGATGAAGAAATTTGCATTCTTTACGGCTACAAATTTTTTACTTCCTTCACCGAAGGAAATTTCTAGATCTTTAACTTCTATTAATTTTTCTGTCATTTCCTTCTCCTAGTCCTTGATTGTAGTGAATCCCATTTTTGCACTTATTTTTTCATGAAGATTATCAATAATTTCTGGTTTATTGACTTTTGGTGCATCTTCATGCAAGAGCCACGTTTTAGCCCAATGTGTATCTGAAACTTTGAAAACTGGTGGATGTTCCTCAAAATCAATTTGCATGGCATAGTCTGAGCGCAAAGCAAAGGCATCCCCTTTTACCGGTGAGTACAATGATGGAGGAGTCCCTGGGATAGAAAATAAATCACCCTTAGAAGTAGACAACTGTGGCAAACTTGAAAGAAGACTCCATGTATAAGGATGTCTTGGGTCATAGAAAATTTCTTCTACTTTACCAAATTCTACAATTTCACCAGCATACATTACGGCAACCTTATCTGCAATACTTGCCACCACACCCAAATCATGGGTGATAAATATTGTTGTAAAGTTATATTCTTTTTGCAATGATTTCAACAAGTCAATGATTTGGGCTTGAATAGTTACGTCGAGGGCCGTTGTAGGCTCGTCACAGATCAAGATATCAGGACGGCAAGCAAGCGCAATAGCAATAACGATCCGTTGGCGCATCCCACCTGAATATTGGAAAGGATATTCATCAAAGCGACGTTCTGCTTCCGGGATTCCCACCTTTTCCATATAGTCAATAGCCATTTCTCTGGCTTCTTTTGCACTCTTGCCTTGGTGTTTAATAATAACCTCTGTAATTTGTGATCCGATTGTATTAATCGGGTCCAAACTGGTCATTGGGTCTTGGAAGATCGTTGCAATTTTTGCACCACGAATTTCTTCCCAATCTTTGTTTGACTTGAGTTCTGTTAATTCTTGCCCGCGATAATTAATGGTCCCATTGGCAATTCGTCCGTTTTCTTCTAACATTCCTGTAAAAGTTTTTGTCAAAACAGATTTACCAGAACCTGATTCACCAACAAGCGCCATGACCTCTCCTTCAACAAGATCCAAAGAGACATTGCGAATAGCTGTTAAGACACGATCCCGAACATCAAATTCTACTACGATATCGCGAGCAGATAAGATTACATTTTTATCATTTGTCATATCTACTCCTCCTATCTATGTGTACGTGGATCGCTGGCGTCTGCAAGATTTTGTCCAACGATATAGAATGACAAGGATACCAAGACTAAGACTGTCAATGGAATCCAGAAAAGATACGCATTGGTTGTTACGTTTTGTGAGTAGTCTGAAATAAGACGACCTAAACTTGGAACTGTAATCGGCAATCCCAATCCAAAGAAGGAAAGGAAGGCCTCAGTCGAAATAAAGGCTGGCAACAATTGTGTAGTTGTCGTCACAATAACAGAAACCAACTGTGGCAAAATATTTTTCGTCACAATTTTAAGGGTTGGTGTACCCAAGGTGCGACTGGCCAAGTTGTACTCTAAATCGCGGTAACGCATAATTTGGACACGGATAGAGTAAGCAATCCCAATCCATCCTGTCACTGTCATCGCCAAAATCAAGTTCCAGAAACCAGCACCAATTGAGTAAGTCAAGACAATAACAATCAACATGAATGGAACATTTGAAATAACGTTATAAACTTCCATCATGAAGCGGTCGATTGATTTTGACACACCCCAAATCCCGCCGATCACTACTCCAATCACAACGTTGATCAAGGTAGCAATAAAGGAGATGATAATCGAATTGCGGGCACCAAACCAAACTCCATCAAACAAGGATTTACCATTGTTATCCGTACCAAAGAAGGCCTTGGTGCTTGGCGGATTCAAACGGGCAGTAAAGTCATTTACTTTACTTACATCATTGTAATCAAAGTTTGAAAACATTGGGTATACAAAACTCATTAAGAGAATAGCAACCAAAACGGCTAACATCAAAATGGTTGATTTCTTTTTGAAGAATTGACGGAATACGGATTTCCAATAGGAGTAAGACGGCGCATCAATTGTCTCAGAGGCAAAATCATCACGTTCCACAAATTGGAATTTCTTCTTATCGATTGTAGACATTATTTGCCTCCTTTCTTAGTTGTTAGTTTGATACGAGGGTCTACCATAACCATAAGGATATCTCCAGCCATTGCTCCAAATACAGCAAGAACAGTAAAGATGAAGACAAGACCAACTACCATGGTATTATTGGATGCCTTGATAGAATCAATCAACATTTTACCCATACCAGGGAAGGCAAAGACAGTTTCTGTCAAAGTTGCCCCTGAAATGACTAGAACCAATTGAACAGGAATCCCTGTAACGATCGGAACCATGGCGTTTTTGAAGATATGTTTGCGGGAAATTTCTTTCTCAGAAAGCCCTTTGGCACGTGCAAAACGGACAAAGTCTTGAGAATGCAAGTCGATCATGTAACGGCGAATCCAAACTGCCAATCCTGGTGCACTCAAGAGACCCAAAATCACAGAAGGTAGTACATAAGAGCGCCAATCCTGAGCCCCTAACACTGGGAAGGAATCTGGTAAGCCGATAGAAGAGCCAGCCAAGCGAACGATGTAAACCAAGGCAATCGTCGGCAATGACATCATAAATGTTAAAGTTGCCGTAGATGCACTATCAAACCAAGTATTCTTCAACAAGGCCATATAAGATCCTAAAGGAATAGCAATCAAGTAGGCAATCGCAATCCCGATTAAACCGATAATGGCTGAGCTCACAATCATGGATGGATTTTCATAGTTGCTCAATGTTGCTGTATAAGCATCTCCTTTACCAAAGCGGGCGATATCTTGAGCATCTGCCTTGCTTGGTGATTTGTATGTACGAGAGTAGATATTGATAGAAGATTCTTTTATTCCTGTTGGGAAGTTTACTTCACTCTTCTTAGTTGTACCTTGTCCTTGTGTAATAACCTGAAGAACAGGTGTATTTGAATAAGTTGGGTAAGATTCACCCAAGTTTAAGGATACAAAGTTTTGATGAATGAACGGGAATTGACCATTGAAATACAAAAGATATTTATGTTTAGTCCCCGAACCAACTACTGACCAACCAATAGCTGGGTCATTTTCAATTCGAATATAGCGTTCAAGTTTTGGATTAGAAGCATCTTTGATGACATTTGGATGGTCAATCTGAATCAGATTACCATAGAATCCAATAACACGTTCAAAGACAGGGACTTCACGAGTAGCGTAAAAACCTTTGTTTTCAGGGAAACGTTTCAATACCCAGCCATTTCCAAGGTTAGAAATGTACTTTTTGTAGATCTTCTCGTTTTCTTTAGTAGGCTCTACTGTTACTGATGAGTCTTCCTTGCTTGCTTTTTCTTTCAAAGCTTTTGAATCAAGATATTCTATATACCCCATGCGATCATAGACTGTATTTTCATAATTGATTTTAGAGTCTTTTGTTTTCGCAATCTTGTTATAGTTAGGGTCGTTTTTGAAAATTAAATTTCTTGGGGTTAGCGTATAAATAATTGTATAGGTCAATGTCGTAACCAAAAAGATCGACACTAACGAACGCAAAATACGCATAAATATATATTTTTTCATATTCCGTTCCTTTAATGTTCAAAAGAACTTTCTCCCCTATTAGAGAAAGTTCTGATGAAGGCGATTATTTGACGTGTTTTTCTAGTTCTTCCTGAGCTTTTTTGTTTGAATCAGCTTTTTCTTTCAACCATTTTTCACGTGCTTGATCATATTGTTTTTTAGTAACCGGTTCGTCCTGAACTTCAACATATTTGAAATAAGTTGAACCTTTATTACCTGTTTGTGATGAAGGTCCAGAGAATGGTACCACTTTTGAAACTACTGTAGCTGCTCCTGAGCTTGTCATAGTTGGAATTACCAATGCGCTATCTGTTAACCAAGCTTGCGCTGCTGCGTATTTTTCATAACGTGCAACCACATCTTGGGTTTCTTTTCCTGCATCATCAAGCAACTTCGCATATTCATCTAAGCCAACAGCCTTAGCAGAGGCATTATCTACACCACCAGAAAATCCAAGGTAAGTTTTGGTCTGGTCAGGAGAAGATGGTTGCAAAGTATCAAGATAAGTTGATGGGTCATCATAGTCTGGATTCCAGCCTACAAGCCCTTGAAGATCCCAGTCAGCATCCGCTGCAGATGGTACGTTAATAGTGATATTCAAGATAGCATCTTGGTCCATCATTTGAAGGTCCACCACAACATTTTCTGTTCCAAGTGTATCTTCAACTGATTGTTTGAAGGATTGCATCCGTGCTACAAAGTTTGTTGAACTTTGAACAACTGGAACATCCAAGTGGATTGGGAATTGAACGCCTTCTTTTTGGAGTTCTGCTTTTGCTTTTTCGAACTGAGCTTTTGCTTTATCTTTGTTGTAAAGACCATCTTGGCTATCTGCAAGATTTACACCACTCCATTGATCTCCATATGTCTGCAACTTATCAGCTACAACATCACCGAAGTCTTTACCGTTTACTTGAACAAAGGCAGGTGCAGTGTACATATTTCGAATAGCAGCCTTAGCATATTCTTTACCATTGACTTGCGCTGAATAATTTTCGCGGTTCAAGGCAAAGGTGATAGCTTGACGGAAATTCTTGTTCAAGATAGCTTTCTTCGTAGAAGATTTCTGCTCATCTGATGTTTTAGAAGTATGGTTGTAAGCTTGACGGTCAATATTGAAACCGAAGACTGCTACACCAGCTCCAGGTTGTGTGTTGTAGATGTTGTCTTTGTATTTCTTTTCTACAGAAGCAAAGTTTGAGCTTGCTGGGAAGAGTCGAGCAACTGTGTACGATCCATCGCTAAAACCACGCGCCAAGGAATCTTGATCTGATCCGTCATAATAAGACAATTTAATCTTGTCGATATGAACGTTGTCTTTGTCCCAATAGTCTTCGTTCTTCTCAAAAGTAATTTCTGATTTAGAAGTGATTGATTTCAAAAGGAATGGGCCATTGAATAAGATTGATTTGACATCACCTGGCTGACCAAAATTGTCACCCTTGCTTTCCAAGAATTCACCATTGATTGGCATGAGCACCCCATTGGTTGTTTTAGAATTCCAGAAAGTTTCTGGTTGATTCAAGGTATATTCAAGTGTGTAGTCATCTACCGCTTTTACCCCAACTTGAGAAAAATCAGTGATTTTTCCATCTACATAGTCTTTCAATCCTTTAACTGAACCTTGAACTAACGGAAGAGTTTCTGATTTCTTGTCTGCCGCATGCTTCAAGCCAGTGACGAAGTCATGAGCTGTTACTTCACCATGCTCTTCACCATCAGCATCATACCATTTAACACCCTTACGGATTTTGTAAGTATAGGTCAAGCCGTCTTTTGAAACAGACCAATCCTCAGCAATAGATGGTACAAGGTTGCCGTATTTGTCGTTTGCCAACAAACCATCTACACCGTTAGTTGTAATGTCGTGAACGGAAGCTTTTGAAGATACAGTGTAATCCAAAGTTGTTGGATCATCGTTATAAACATAGCCATATGTTGTATCTTTTTTTGATGCAGACTTGCTATCTTTTGAGCCAGAACATGCTGCAAGGAATGTTGCTGCGAGCAATGTTACTCCGGCAAATGCAAAAACTTTACTTTTTTTCATTTTGAGTCTCCATTTTATTGAATTTAGATAGAATTATAGCATAAGTGAGGAAAAAAGTAAACTAAATTTTCTGAATATTTGGCAAGTGAAAGGAGCCACTGAGTGGGGGACTGTCTAAAAAATCAATCCTTTTAGTGGCTCCTTCCCTACATAAACTTATGCACTCTTACTATCCTAGTTATTTTTTTCTATTTCGATTCGATGTGGTTCTTTAATTCTTCTTGAGCTTTTTTATTGGATTCAGCCTTTTCTTTTAACCATTTTTCTTTGCTTGCATCGTAATCCTTTGTCTTGATGACTTCTTCTGAAAGTTCAAGATATTTATAGTTGGTTCCAGTTCCTTTTGTTCCAACCCATGAAGCCGCACGACTATATGGAACAGTCCGTTGCAACATTGGAGTTCCACCATTTGAAACAGTCGGCAAGATCAATGAACTATCTGTTAGCCATGCTTGAGCAGCTGCGTATTTCTCATAGCGTAAAGCTTGATCATTCACTTCAGAATTGGCATCTTTTAAGAGTTCTGCATACTTCCCAAAGTCAACTGCTGGAATAGCAGGACTGTTTGAGCCTGCATCCACACCTAGATAGTAGAAAACAGAACCGTTAACAGGACTTAAACTCTCTAAATAAGTAGATGGATCTTGGTAGTCTGGAACCCATCCTCCGCCTGCAAGGTCATAATCTTTCTCAGCAGCAGTATCTGTGAAATAGGTAATATTGTTAAAGTCATCATCAGATAATTTCTGAATATCTACGACAACATTGTCTGCACCGAGAACAGCTTCTACGGATTGTTTAAAGGAGCTAGCTTGTTGTACCTGACTGTTATCCGTTTGACTGACAACGTAATCCAAATGAATTGGGAATTCTACCCCTTCTTTTTGCAGTTGTTCTTTAGCTTTTGCAAACTCAGCCTTGGCTTTTTCTTGATTGTAGAGAGTGGTTTGGGCATCATCTAGATTTACATCTTTCCACTCATCTCCATAGGTCACCAATTGTTTCTCAACAACCTTACCGAACTCTTCGCCATTCACTTGAACAAAAGTCGGTGGAACCAAGGTATTCCGAAGGATTTTGGTCGCTGCATCTGCTCCTGATGTTTGAGCTGCATAGGCTTCACGGTCAAAGGCAAAATTCACAGCTTGACGGAAGTCTTTGTTTAAAATCGCTTGTTTTGTGGACGATTTCTGAGCATCTGTTGTTTTGGCTGTATGGTTATACTTCTGACGATCAATGTTGAATCCGAGGTAGTATGATGTTCCGTATTGAACACCATAAACAATATTATCACCAAATTTCTTTTTCACACTCTTATAAGTGGAGCTATTTGGCATTACTGTCGCAAATGAATATTGTCCATTCTCAAATTTCTTGATGACAGATTCTGGATCTGATCCGTCATTATAGGTCAACTTCACATGATCAATATGAACATTCTTTTCATCATAATATTCCTTGTTTTTCACAAGTTCAATCTGTGATTTTGAAGTTAAATTCTTCAAATAATAAGGACCATTATAGAGAATACTACTTGGCTTCAAAGAACCGAAGTCTTTCCCTTGAGATTCTAAGAAAGCTTTGTTAACCGGGAAGAGGACGCCTGATGTCGTCTTAGAATTCCAAAAACTTTCTGGACGTTCCAAGGTATATTGAACGGTATAATCATCTAGGGCTTTCACGCCAACTGTATTGAAATCTTTTGTTTCACCTTTGACAAATGCATCTAAGCCTTTAATCGAATTTTGGATTAAGAAAAGACCCTCAGATTTTGCTTCCACAGCGTGTTTGATACCTGTCACAAAGTCCTGGGCTGTTACAGAACCATACTCTTCTCCCTCACTGGTATACCATTTTGCATCTTTTCGAAGTTTATAGGTATACACCAAGCCATCTTCCGAAACAGTCCAGTCTTCTGCCAAACTTGGGATTAAATTTCCATATTTATCATTTTCTAACAAACCATCAACAAGGTTACTTGTAATATCAGACGTCGTTGTACGAGTCGATGCAATGTAGTCCAAAGTATTTGGATCTGTTGAATAAATATAAGAATAAGTAGATTGATTGCTGCTTCCACCGCCACAGGCTGTCAATAGAAGAGCACTGGCTAGAGAAACAGCGGCCAATACGAACCGTTTATTTACTTTCATCACTATCTCCTTATGTTAGGTTTTCTACCATTATACACTATTTCTCTCATTTTACCAACTATCTTTAAAATTTGCCTATGACCTTTGAGTCCTAAGAGGTCAAAATAGGATTAGAGCAGTTGCCTTCTTTTATGATACAATAGTATAGACAATAAACAATCGAGGATTCAAACGTGAAAAAAATAATCACTTTACTTCTTTGTCTACTTTTTACACTTCTCAGTACTTCTCCTGTAAGAGCGGAGGACCTAGAGCTTGGTGCTCAGCATGCTATTGCGATTGATGGGACAACAGGTAAAATACTCTACGAAAAAAATAGCGAAGAGAAAAAAGAGGTTGGTGGAATCAGCAACCTTTTGACCACTTATCTCGTCTATGAAGCCATTCAACAAGGAAAATTATCTTTAAATGACGACGTGGAGATTTCGGACAAAGCCTACCAACTAACAGCTATCGAAGGAATCAGTAACGTCCCCATGGAAGCTCGCAAGTACAAGGTTAAAGACCTGCTCACTGCTCTCCTTGTATCAAACGCCAATAGCGCTGCCATCGCCTTAGCTGAAAAAGTAGCTGGAAGCGAGGAAAAATTTATCATCCTCATGCAAGCAAAACTAAAGAAATGGGGGATTAAAGACGCCACCATTGTAAATGCCAGCGGACTGGATCAAGCCCTTATTGACGATAATAAGGAATCTAAAAAGAAGAATACTGAAAACAAGCTGAGTGCTTATGATGTTGCAGTCATCGCAAAACATCTCTTAGAAGACTACCCTGAAGTTACCAAAATCACCTCCCTTTCCCATGCAGAATTTGCTGGAATTCAATTGGAAAGCAGCAATTATATGCTAGAGAACATGCCCAGCTATCGAGCAGGAGTGGATGGTCTAAAAACTGGAAATTCCGAAAAAGGAGGCATTTCATTTGTAGCTTCTACTAACCAAAACGGTATTCGAATGATTACCGTTGTCATTGGTGTTGAGGCAATCGATGGAGATCCCTACGCACGATTTGTTGCAACAGCCAACCTGATGAATTATGTGAGCCAGAACTTCATTGCAAGCTTGATTGTCAGCAAAGGCGAAGCCTACAACAACAGCAAATCAACGGTTCTTGATGGCAAGAAAACCAGCGCTATTGCTGTTGCCAAGGATGACTTCATCGTGATCGAACGGCAAGGAAGTCAAGCAGAACCTAAAATCACCTTCGAAAGCAGCCAACCTTCTTTTAGCGCTCCCTTAAAGAAAGGTACTTCCTTAGGGACCCTTACCTACACCGACCCAGAACCCATCGGGCGAGGGTATATCGAAGGTAAAGCTCCTAGTATGGAAATGGTGAGCGGAGAAAATATCCAAAAAAGTTTCTTCTTAAAGGTATGGTGGAATCAATTTGTTCGTTACGTTAACGAAAAGCTATAAATACTAATAAACAAAAGAGAGTGGGACAGAAATCGGTAATTCGTTCGAATTCGATTTCGTCGTCCCACCTCCGCACAGTTGAGTAGGGCTGTAAAAGCTGATGAAATCAGCCTAGTAGAGCCCACTCAACCACTGCGTCTTGCTCGACAATCCAAAGACAATTGAGAGGCTAGGACTTTTGTCCCAGCCTCTTTGTTTAGTTGAATCAATCAATAGAACTTCTATCGAACTTCGAAATAAGGAAAAGCAGTGTCACTGTCTATTGGATGAGTCGGGATTCCTTCTTCAATCACCCCACGCCAACCTGCTACCAATTCTTCAAAAGATAAGCTAGCTTCAGGAGTAGCTGTTGTTAATTTACGACCAAACCAAGCCATGGTCGCTGTTTCTAATTGAAGCATGGCGTAGCTAATCACAGGAACATTCGCAGCTTCGTAATTTTCATTTACTGCATGGGCTACAGCTGAAGCTTGCGGCAAGAGTTGAAGACGGATTTTTTCCACAAGCGGTGGATCTAATTCTTGCCAAGAAATTAATTTCCCATCAACTTGATAATACAAGTCAAATGTTTCTTGACCTGGCTTAAAATTCACTAGCATAAAGGCACGATCAGCTTTATCAGGGCCACCAACAGCCTTCACAGCATTAATCAAGAGATTTTGTTCCATTTGTCTCCAATAATCATCCGCTTCTTCGGCTAGATCGTTTGTAAATGGGGGAACAATTTCCTCTGCAAGAATTTCGCCCTTATTCGCTTTTTCAACATTACCAAATAATTTTTTTAAGAATCCCATTTACTTCTCCTTTTATCCTCTTAGCCGACAGATCCTTCCATTTCATAGCTAATCAAGCGGTTAAGCTCAACTGCATATTCCATCGGAAGTTCTTTGGTGAAGGGCTCTACAAATCCCATGACAATCATTTCAGTCGCCTCAGATTCTGACAAACCTCGACTCATGAGGTAATACAATTGTTCTTCTGAAATTTTTGAGACCTTAGCTTCGTGTTCCAATGCAACTTGTGAATTATGGATTTCATTAAATGGAATGGTGTCAGATGCAGACAAGTCATCCATAATAATGGTATCACACTCGATGTGACTAACCGATTTCGCTGAATCTTTATTGAAGGTCACTTGTCCACGGTAGTCAACCTTTCCTCCACCTTTAGCAATAGATTTCGAAACAATTGAAGAGCTCGTGTGAGGAGCATTGTGGATCATTTTAGCACCTGTATCTTGGTGTTGCCCAGCATTGGCAAAAGCGATCGACAACATGGTCCCACGCGCACCTTCTCCATCTAGGTAAACTGATGGGTATTTCATGGTCGTTTTGGCACCGAGGTTCCCATCGATCCATTCGACCGTCGCATCTTTCATCGCTTTGGCCCGTTTCGTTACCAAGTTATAAACGTTATCAGACCAGTTTTGGATAGTTGTATAACGCATATAAGCGCCATCCAAGGCAAAGATTTCGACAATAGCAGCATGCAAGCTGTTACTTGAATAAGTTGGCGCTGTACATCCTTCTACATAGTGGACACTTGCTCCTTCATCGACAATAATTAAGGTCCGCTCAAACTGACCTGTATTTTCATTGTTAATTCGGAAGTAAGTCTGCAAAGGAACATCTACCTTTACACCCTTCGGTACATAGATAAAGGTTCCGCCTGACCATACTGCGGAGTTGAGGGCTGCTAACTTGTTATCTGTCGGAGGTACCAACTTAGCAAAGTATTGCTTGAACAAGTCTGGATATTCCTTCAAGGCAGAATCTGTATCGGTAAAGATGATTCCTAACTTCTCAAATTCTTCCTTCATATTGTGGTAAACCACTTCAGATTCATACTGAGCTGCTGCTCCAGCCAAGTAAGCACGCTCTGCTTCTGGAATCCCAATCCGTTCAAAGGTCTCCTTGATTTTTTCGGGCACTTCATCCCAGCTACGTGCAGGTTTATCAGATGGTTTTTGATAGTAAATCAAATCATCAAAATCAATATCTGACAAGTCTGCCCCCCATGTTTGCATAGGCATTTTTTTAAATGCTTCATAGGACTTCAAACGGAACTCCAGCATCCATTCCGGCTCATTTTTCGCAGCAGATAACTCACGAATAACTGATTCATTCAACCCTTTTCCTGTCGACAAGATCGGGTCTACATCATCGTGAAAGCCAAATTTATATTCACCAAGATCAATTGGTTTTGGTTCTACTCTTTCTTCTGTCATATCTTTCCTTTCAGTTTCTTTTTTGCGCTCTTTCCATATGATTCATCTTCTAGTCTTGATCATAAGCATCCGAGTTTTGAGTCAATTAAGTAAGAAGAAAATCGGTTAAAGGGCACACTAGAATTTGCACACTCTTATGCATCATTACGATTGAGAATCAATTGCTTTTTTGAGAGCATTCCATGCTAGGGTCGAACACTTGATCCGTTGCGGGAATTTAGCAACCCCAGCTAAAAAAGCAGCATCTCCCAACTGGTCTTGACAGGCATCTTCTTTGCCTTGGACCATTTCTGAAAAAATAGTCGCTAACTCTAGCACTTCTTCCTTGGTTTTTCCTAGGACAACATCCGTCATCATACTAGCAGAAGCCGTCGAAATCGTACAACCTGAGTTGACAAAGGCAATATCCTTGACTACTCCATTATCATCAAACTGAACAGACAAACTAATCACATCCCCACAGGTAGGATTGTTCAGGTTGATTTGTTCAACTCCTTCAATCTTTCCATGATGATGGGGATTTTTTGAATGGTCAGCCACTACCGCCATATAGAGGCTATCTAATTTAGAAAGTGCCATTGAAAAACTCCTTTGTTTTTATCAGCGCTTCTACAAGCTTATCGCAGTCTTCTTTTGTATTGTAAAGATAAAAGCTAGCTCGAGCAGTCGCCGGAACCTCCAAATAATGGATCAAAGGTTGAGCACAATGGTGGCCTGCCCGAACGGCAACCCCTTCATAATCCAAGGCAGTCGCAAGATCATGAGGATGCAAATCCCCTAAATTGAAGGAAATCACCCCTGAACGTTTCGCTAAATCTTGGGAGCCATAAATTTTCAAGCCTTCAATCGCCTGAAGTTTGGGAAAGACATAGGCAATCAAGTCTTGCTCGTGACGCTCAATCTCATCCATGCCAATAGCCTCCAAATAATCAATCGCCGCAGCCAAACCAATGGCGCCAGCCATATTGGGAGTCCCTGCTTCGAATTTCCAAGGAAGTTCCTTCCAGGTTGCTGATTGTTCATAGACAAAGTCAATCATTTCTCCACCAAATTCAACAGGTGACATTTGGTTGAGATATTGCTCTTTTCCATACAAGACTCCAATCCCTGTAGGTCCAGCCATTTTATGGCCCGAAAAGACAAAGAAGTCTGCATCTAGTTTTTGAACATCTATTTTCATATGAGGGACTGATTGAGCCCCATCCACTACCACAATGGCTCCTTTTTCATGGGCCAATTGAGCGATTTCTTGGACAGGATTTATCACCCCGAGTACATTAGAGGCATGAGCAATGGAAACAAACTTGGTTCGATCTGTCAATTTTTTTCGGAAATCCTCTAGATCCAGACCACCGTCTTTCAAATAGACATACACCAGTTTTGCTCCTGCCTTCCGACAAGCTTCCTGCCAAGGAAGAATATTGGAATGGTGTTCCATAATGGAAATGAGAACCTCATCCCCCTCTTCTAGGATTTCTTCTGCAAACCGACCAATCCAATTCAAACCTGTCGTGGTCCCTCTTGTAAACAAGACCTCTTTGGTTGAGGAAGCGTTTATAAAGCGACGGACAGTTTCTCTTGCTGCTTCGTAGGAAGCAGTCGCCCGTTCGGCCAAGGTATGGACCCCGCGGTGAACATTAGCATTATCCTCTTGGTAATATCGATTCACAGCTTCTAAGACAGCTTTTGGTTTTTGTGTCGTCGCTGCATTATCCAAATAGACAAGTGGCTCATCATTCACAATTTGATCTAAAATCGGGAAATCTTTCCGAATCTTTTCGACATCTATCATCTTTATCTCTTCAATAATTTATCTTCAATGGTTTGGATCATTTCTTCACGAACTTCTTTGACTGGAATTTCCACAATCACTGATCCAAGGAAGCCACGAACCACTAGGCGTTCTGCAGTTGCTTGATCCAAGCCACGACTCATCAAATAATACATATCTTCAGGGTCCACTTGACCAATAGAAGCCGCGTGACCTGCTGTCACATCGTTCTCATCAATCAAAAGAATTGGATTGGCATCGGAACGAGCTTGATCAGAAAGCATTAACACACGGCTTTCTTGTTGGGCATCCGCTCCCTTAGCTCCCTTGATAATGTGGCCAATCCCGTTAAAGGTCAAGGTTGCCTTTTCAAGAATGACACCATGTTGGAGAATATTCCCGACTGAATTGCAACCATAGTTGGTTACACGGGTATCAATCCCTTGAATTTGACGCCCACTAGATAAGGCTACAACCTTAAGGTCTGCATGGCTTCCATTTCCTATCAAGTCACTATCAAAGTCAGCAACGACATTTCCTTCGTTCATGACACCGATAGCCCAGTCAATGCTAGCATCCTTGCCTAGTTTGCCACGGCGACTAATGTAGGCAGTAACATTCTCACCGAGGCGATCAATCGCTGCAAACTTCACTTGCGCTCCAGAACGAGCAATCACTTCAACCGTGATATTAGCAGCTGCTTTAGCGCTTCCCTCTCCGCGAGATTCTAAGCGTTCTAGATAGCTAATCTTACTGTTTTTACCAGCGATAATCAGGATGTGCTTGTTAAATGGCACATCGCTATCACTATCTTGGTAGAATACACCCTCGATTGGTTCCGCAATTTCTACATTATCTGGAATATAGAGAACAGCACCACTGTTAAAGTAGGCTGTGTGGTAAGCCGCTAACTTGTCATCATCGTATTTAACAGATGACATGAAAAATTCTTTTATGACCTCCGGAATTTCTTCCAAGGCTGTGTGGAAATCTGTAAAGATGACCCCCTGGTTCGCCAAGTCAACTGGAATCTGTTCAAATACTGTATGGGTCCCATACTGAACCAATTTTAATTGATTGTCAATCGCAGTGAAGTCTGGCACAGCAGTGAGTGGTTCACTTTCTGTGATCGTTCCATCCCCAAGATTCCAACGATGAAATTTCACACGTTCAATCACAGGTAGTTCTAAGTCATCCATTTTATCAAAAGCCTTCTGGCGCAACTCTTGCAACCATTGAGGCTCTGCATGCATTTCTGAAAAAAGTTTGATATTTTCTTTGGTCATTTACTCCTCCTCAAAGATCCTGTTCAGTTGTTGACACAAGATTAGAGTTCTTCTTTGTAGTCATAACCTAACTCTTCTGCTAATTTCGCGTATCCTTCACGTTCCAAACGCACAGCAAGTTCAGGACCACCTGAAAGGACCACACGACCTTCCATCATCACGTGAACCACATCAGGAGTAATATAGTTTAGGAGACGTTGGTAGTGGGTAATGATCATAGCACCGAAACCTTCGCCACGCATTTCATTGACCCCTTTTGAAACCACTTTAAGGGCATCAATATCCAAACCAGAGTCAATCTCATCAAGAAGAGCAAACTTCGGTTCCAACATCAACAATTGCAGAATTTCATTGCGTTTTTTCTCACCACCTGAGAAGCCTTCATTCAAATAACGCTCTGCCATTTCTTCCTTCATGTTGAGAAGTTCCATTTTTTCATCCAATTTTGTGATAAAATCACGAACAGAAATTTTTTCGTCCTCTTCTTTTCCAGCATTCATAGCTGCACGAAGGAATTCAGCATTGGTAATTCCTGGAATTTCTGATGGATATTGCATAGCAAGGAAAAGTCCCATACGAGCACGCTCATCCACTTCCAACTCAAGGATATTTACGCCATCAAATAGAATTTCACCTTTGGTAACTTCATAGTTTGGATTCCCCATAATGGCTGCAGATAGGGTTGATTTCCCTGTTCCGTTAGGACCCATAATGGCTGCGATTTCTCCTGTTCTAAGGGTCAAGTTCACACCTTTTAAAATTTCCTTGCCTTCAATTTCTACATGAAGATCTTTAATCTCTAATACTGACATTTGTATTCCTTTCTGCTATAGAGTTTTGTCTTATCTAGTATAACAAAAAAAAGCCTAAAAGGCTTTTCTTGTGTTTAGAATCGTTCTTATTTAGTCTTATTTTTTCTATTTTGTCGAACTTCCTCTCGATAGGCAGAATTCCCTATATAGCGTAAACAATTGAGGAGCGGACTATGGTGAGGACCTAGGACTCCAATTAATTCCGCTAAGAGCTCAACCCCTAATACCAAACCAATGACAAGAAGAACTCCGCCGATACGAGTAGAGATATTCAACAGCAGAGAGATCATAGCAAAAATCATCGAAATCCCATAGATAACCAAAACGGTTCCGCGATGCGTTAAGCCCAAAGAAAGTAAACGATGGTGCAAGTGATTCCGATCTGGTGCATAAAACTTCTGACCAGAGAGAGTCCGACGGACAATTGCTAAAAAGGTATCCGTAATTGGAACTCCCAAGATAATCATCGGCGTAACAACCGCAACAGCTGTCGCATTCTTAAGACCTTGCAAGGACAAAACAGAGATCATAAAACCAATGAAGAGGGCTCCTGTATCCCCTAAATAAAGAATCGCTGGATGATAATTAAAGGGGAAGAAACCAGCAATGGCCATGACTAAGACAAAAATCGTCATGGTCAAAAAGAGATTGGGCACTGGGAGAAAGAAATGAGAAACAATCCCCATCGTCACCAAGGAAATAATCGAAACTCCACTGACCAGGCCATCCAAACCATCAATTAGGTTGACTGCATTGGTAATAGAAATGATCCAAATGACTGTTAAAATATACGATAACCAAGGATCAAAATGAAGAAATGGTCCCCCGAAAGGTATCTTGAAATCATTTAAGCGAAAATCTGTAAAAAACCAGATCACACTAGCTCCTAGGAAAATCCCCAGCATCTTTAACCGCGGTGATAATTCTTTTATGTCATCGACTAAACCAGTCAGTCCAATAATCCATCCTCCAACGACAACTGGTACGGTATAGGTCAGATAAGATGTCTTAGTTACATGCCCCTTTGTAATCATCGGCAACAAAATGACGGTTGCAATGGTAAAAGCAAGAATAATAGCTAAACCACCAGCGCTGGGCATGGGTTTCTTATTGATCCGACGCGCATTTGGATAGTCTACGGCATCTATTTTAAACGCCAATAACCTCACAAAGGGAGTTAGAATCAAACTGATCAAAAAAGTTGCAATCAGGACCAGGATAAATTGTAACGGAAAAGTAATCATACCAAATTAACCTTTTGAAGTTCGTGAATAGCATCTGAGACGAGCAAGAGATGGCCATGTTCCTGAAGGACAGCTCTAGTAGTATCTGTATCTTCCGCATATTCACGCATGGTTGCCAAAAGCCAACCTGGATAATCCTGCGGACACCCTTCCAAATCGATCAGGATGGTTAAATAGTACATCCCGTCCATTTTATAAAGTTCAGAAGTCTCAACAGCATAATGAACTGTTTTTGTAAACCGAATCACTTCTTCTAACTGAGAAAACTGGAGGATATAATAAATATACCGTGTATCTACTGGATGATTCGATGTATCTTCTTCTGAAAGCTGATTTTCGTCAGCCAATTCCTCAGCTTCTAAATGACGGATCGCATCGCCGTCTCCCTTACTCTTTTCAGAGATGGTTTTTTCCAAGGTTTTGATAAATTCGTCCGGAGACATTTGCGACAATTCTTCCATATCAGGCAAATCGGAAAAATCTTCAAAATTTAAATGCTGATCAATTTTTGATTTGGTCACAAAAACATCGAGTTTATCTGGCTTAGGTGTCACTCGAAAACTCAACATGCCACTGTCTAAGAAACTTTCTGGCATTTCTAATTCATCTAAGATGGTATAGAAAAATTCTTCTGTTTTTTCTTGAGGCACCAAAAAATCGGCCATTTCCATGCCCCGTTCTTCTAAATCCTCTAATTGAATCGTGATTTTAATGGTTGAATCACTGATTTGCTTCATCTTCATGACTGCACCTCATACTATTAGTCTTTCTATTATACTAAAAAGGGACATATTTTTCAAAACATGACCCCCTCCTTAGATAGGAAACAAGACTTAAACAAAAGAGCACTTCCTCCCCCGCAAACATAGCAGTTTGAAGAAAAGGCAGAAGCACTCCAATTTCATTATTAGATAAAGATTTTAATCACTGCGTAGACGAGCAAAATCGCTCCCAGAACAATCCGATATTTCCCAAAGACTGTGAAGTCATGAGTTTTGACATAGTCTGTCAAGAAGCGAATCGCTACCATACTAACACCGAAGGCTACCGCCATAGCAACTAAAAGGATTGTTCCTTGGCTGAAGCTTAACGCATTTCCTCCCAAGACAAACTTAGCGACCTTTAATAGACTAGCCCCAAACATGGCAGGAATCCCCAGATAAAAGGTAAATTCTGTCACAACTGAGCGACTAACTCCATTGACCAAACCACCTACAATTGTTGCACCTGACCGACTGGTTCCTGGAAAAAGCGACAAGACTTGGAACAAACCAATATAGAGAGCTGTCTTATAAGGCAACTTGTGTAATTCCGTCACTTCCGGCTCTACTTGTTCGCGCTTTTCAAGGTAAATAAAGGCCCAACCATAGGTGATCAGCATGATGGCTACAGAAAAAGAGTTATGAAAATGAGCTTCAAACCAATCATCCAATTTAAAGACAAAGAGCAATGGTAGGGTCGCCACAGCAACCTTGGCCCACAACTGCCAAGTCCGTCTCACCTCTTTTTTCGATTTTCCAGGCTTAAATGGATACAGCTTGTCAAAGTAAATCACAACGACAGCCATAATGGCACCAAGCTGAATAACGACATTAAACATCTCCATAAAGGCAGGGGTTTGATCCTTAAACTGGATAAAGTCTTGAATCAAAATCAAATGACCTGTACTTGAGATTGGAAGCCACTCTGTGACTCCTTCAACGATTCCAAAAAGAATCGCTTTTATCAGTTCAATGATAAACATCTTTTTCTCCTAAACTTACATTTGCTATATTATAACACATTTCTAGCTATAGAACCAGATGCATCGCAAGGATGCATAGACTAAAAGAGAGTGGGACAGAAATCGGTCATTCGTTAGAATTCGATTTCGTCGTCCCACCTCCGCACAGTTGAGTAGGGCTGTAAAAGCTGATGAAATCAGCCTAGTAGAGCCCACTCAACCACTGCGTCTTGCTCGACAATCCAAAGACAATTGAGAGGCTAGGACTTTTGTCCCAGCCTCCTATGAAATTGTACACACAAGATTGGCTAGCCGACACATTTGTGACTCTAAAAAGCACCGAAGCCTCCGCCTCCGCCTCCGCCAGAGAAACCACCCCCTGAACTTCCGCCTGACGATACTGTGAAATGACTAGCGGTCGTAGCAGTCGTTCCATAATTAGACAAGAGACGGCTGGAATGGATTAGATTACTACGAAACGGAGTGTAGACATAGGCATCCATACTTGGGTTCTCTAAGTGGATTTGACGAAGTTTCATCACTTTGCTTACTTGATCTGCAAAACCAAACAAAGTAGCATAGACTAATAAGCGATTCCATAAAACCAGCGATTGAATTTCTGCTTCTTCCAAATGAGCGATATCCCGCAACATATTACGGAAACTATCCCAATAATAGCGTTGCTCAGCCCCGAGCTCCGTTGGGACCCCATCCCGTTGATAGAGGCTGAACTTCCCTTGGAAGGATGTCTGAAGGATCCACATCACTAACACATATATCACGCAAAAGATAGAGAGCCAGTTTAAGACAACATAAGCTACTATACCAGCTACCAAGGCAATGCTCCACGCAGCCCATCCAAAGAAGAGACTTTTACGTCCTGCACTTTCCTCCCCAGCCTCTAAGGGACGATAATAAGAAGGAAGGGTAAATGTTCGGATCTTCTGCTGAACAGCTTGAGCGACACGAGAAATCGCTGCATCAATCCGATTTTGTGCTTGTTTTCCTCGCTCGCGAATCTCATCTTGGTCTTTCTTAGAAGCGTATTTATAGAGGGAATCTGAAATTTCATAATCTGAAAACAAGTCATCTGTTCTACAATATTTTTGAGAACCGAATGCAAGTCTAAGAAACTCTCGCTCAAATTCATCCAATGTATCTTCATTTTGAATCGTTAAAACTGTATGTGTGTCGTATTGCTCACAGATGATATTTTTTCGATCAATCAAATCAAGTAAGGTAGCTTGCACCAACTGATCAAATTTAAAGGCTCCCCGAGCGTGTTTTTTGGTTGGAGAGATTTCATCTAGCTCTGTAGAATAAACTATTGAAGCCATTAGTAGAGGCGCAACGTTATTTGGAATCTCATACAAGCGACTATTTTTCGGAAAAACCTTGGTAGAAGTAACAGATTGCATGAAGCGATGACGATAATAAATAGCAAGAAGAAGGAAAAGCAGAACAAGGATTGGAAGTAGGACCTTCATAAATAGGCGAATCCAGGTCCGTTTTTGAACAATTCCAGCTTCCGTCCGATAATAGTTGTCCTCCTCCATCAAGCCTGTATCTCTATCTGATTCCCCAAAGGAAGCTACATCCGATTTCAACCAGTAAGCATAAATTTCAACACCTTCTTTGCGCTTTAAATTTTTTAAGCTCGCAATATAGTTGGCACCTTCCTTCTGTATCGATGCATCTGGACCCATATAAGATGTATGAATATTTAATTCTGATTTTGAAACCTCTGAAGCAAATTTCGGGATAATCTGTAACTCTACTTTTTTGACCCCCTGATCCCCATCACTGATCGGCTTCCAGTTCAATAACAAGATATCCCGATGAACATAGAGCAGGTTTTTTAACTGCCAGGTAACCTTCACCTTAACAGTATCCCCTGCGCTTCCGCCATTGTAAATCTTAACCTGATAACCATCACCTAAATTTTGAACTTCTGGTTCTTGTGACAAGGTTCTGCCTTCTACTTCCACCAGGGGAGGAGTTACTATTTCAAAACCTTGAGGCATTTTACCCGCTGATCCCAAGGTGACATATTGACCATTATAGGAAGTTGTAAAATGATAGACCAATTCTTCCTCATAAGTAGCATCGTCCCAAGTTTCCAAGATTAAAGTCCCCCGATAAGACTGAATCTCATAGGAAGGACCATCCGCCTTGACAAGACCCGTTACAAATAGACAGGTCATCACTGCAAATAGAACATACAGAATTTTTTTCATTTTCCTATACTCCTTTGGTATATTATAGCATTTTTTCATGAAAAGGCTATCAGGTTTGAAAAGTAGGCCAATTTCCTGTACAATAAGATGATACTATTTATATAGGAAGAGGAGACTACATGAAAAAAACAATTTATGCTCTCTTTACCGGACTACTTTTATGCCTGGGAATGAGCCATATTGTAAAAGCAGACGAATATCTCCGGATCGGGATGGAAGCCGCCTACGCTCCTTTCAACTGGACCCAAGAGGATGATGCAAATGGAGCCGTGAAGATTGATGGCACCAACCAATATGCCAACGGATACGATGTCCAAATCGCAAAAAAGGTTGCTGAGGGACTAGGTAAAAAACCTCTGATCGTTAAAACATCTTGGAACGGACTAATCCCCGCCCTCACTTCTGGTAAAATTGATATGATCATCGCTGGAATGAGTCCGACTGCCGAGCGCAAGAAAGAGGTCGCTTTCTCTAATAGCTACTATACCAGTGAGCCGGTCATGCTGGTGCGTAAAGACGGAAACTATGCGAATGCCACTAGTCTAGATGACTTCAAGGATGCAAAGGTCACCTCTCAACAAGGGGTCTACCTCTATTCTCTCATCTCCCAACTCAAGGGCGCCAAACAAGAAACCGCTATGGGGGATTTCGCCCAGATGCGTCAAGCTTTAGAATCTGGCGTTATCGATGCCTATGTTTCTGAGCGGCCTGAAGCCTTGACAGCTGAATCTGCTAATTCAAAATTTAAGATGATCCAATTCAAAAAAGGTTTTGAAGTCGGGGAGGAAGATGCGACCATTGCTATCGGGATGAAAAAAGGCGACAGTCGAATCGACCAAGTCAATGCTACACTAGCTAAAATTTCGGCTGAAGACCAAGTCAAACTCATGGATGATATGATTGAGAAGCAACCCGCTTCCAACGATGCTAGTGATGATGAGCAGACTTTCTTCAGCCAAATGATGAAAATTTTGAAAGATAATGGACCACAGTTCTTACGAGGAACTGGAATGACCCTCTTAATCTCTATGACAGGGACCATTGCTGGTTTGATTATCGGTTTGTTAATCGGTGTTTTCCGAACTGCTCCTACGTCTAAAAACAAGGCTCTAGCTACCTTGCAAAAATTCTTCGGTTGGTTCCTCAATGTCTACATTGAAATCTTCCGTGGTACTCCGATGATCGTTCAATCCATGGTTATTTTCTACGGTTCAGCCCAAGCCTTTAACATTTCCTTGGATCGTACCTGGGCTGCTATCTTTATTGTTTCGATCAACACAGGAGCTTATATGAGTGAGATTGTTCGTGGAGGAATCTTAGCAGTGGATACTGGCCAGTTTGAAGCGGCTACCGCTCTGGGGATGACCCATGGACAAACCATGCGCAAGGTCGTTCTCCCACAGGTCGTTCGGAATATCTTGCCAGCGACAGGGAATGAATTTGTCATCAACATCAAGGATACATCTGTCTTGAATGTTATCTCTGTGGTTGAACTCTACTTTACAGGAAATACGGTCGCAACTCAAAACTACCAATACTTCCCAACCTTTACCATTATTGCGGTAATTTACTTTATCCTGACTTTCACCATCACCCGTATCCTTCGATACATCGAACGTCGCTTAGACTCTGATACCTACACAACTGGTGCCAATCAAATGCAAGTCAAAGAGGTGAAATAATGGCAGAAAAAATACTTGAAATCAAACACTTAAAAAAATCCTACGGTCAAAACGAAGTTTTGAAGGACATCTCTCTTTCTGTTGAGAAGGGCGAAGTTATCTCCATCATTGGGAGCTCTGGTAGCGGGAAATCTACCTTCCTTCGCTCCATTAATCTCTTAGAAACTCCGACTGATGGAGAAATCCTCTACCGGGGACAGAACGTTCTTGATCCTGATTACGATCTCACCCACTATCGGGAAAAATTGGGCATGGTTTTCCAAAGCTTCAATCTATTTGAAAACTTAAATGTCTTGGAAAATACCATTGTGGCACAAACAACCGTTCTCAAGCGTGATCGTGAAACAGCAGAGAAAATTGCTAAAGCGAACTTAGAGAAAGTTGGCATGGGAGAACCTTATTGGGCTGCTCGTCCAAAACAACTCTCAGGCGGCCAAAAGCAGCGGGTGGCTATCGCTCGAGCCCTTTCTATGGATCCTGATGCCATTTTGTTTGATGAACCAACCTCAGCTCTGGACCCTGAAATGGTCGGAGAAGTTCTTAAAATTATGCAAGACTTAGCCAAAGAAGGCCTAACCATGATCGTGGTCACCCACGAAATGGAATTTGCCCGAGACGTCTCAAGTCGTGTTATCTTTATGGACAAAGGGGTCATCGCTGAACAAGGTGATCCAAAAGAAATCTTTACCAATCCAAAAGAAGAACGGACCAAAGAATTCTTACAACGTTTCTTAAATTAAAACAAACTCCCTCACTGGAATGATTCCGATGAGGGAGTTTTCGAATACCATTAAATGAAAGTGAAATTACACACATAAACTTGTTAAAATCCTTTAATAGCCAGGGATCCAGCTAGTGATACTTTCCTACGATATCCTGATTTATACTATATAAAAAAGAAGGGAAGCTTGTTCCCTTCTTTTTTATATAGTATTTTAATTTTCAAATTTTTGATGATTCTTATCATAAAAATCGATTAAGCCAAGCGCAGTTTCAAACGAGATGTTTTTCACTTTTGCACGACCTTGCGCAAGTGCAATGATAGACATTTCACGGGCGTTCGTTTCTTTACTGATACGATACCCAGTGATCTTTTTATCACGTACCCAACCAACAACTGATTCCACTTTTTCGAAGTTCGATTTAGCCATGATCATTCTCCTATATTATTATTTCCAATACTAATATAAAATTTTTTGCATATTTTGTCAACCATAATAGCTGAAAGTACGAACAATTTTAAAAAAGTCAGATATTTTATTATTTTGCTTTTAAAGCTGAAAGTATTTGAGTACGAATATTCTCTACGCCATCCGGATTTGCTGGTAAGAAGAGGGTATTGGTTCCTTGCTTTTCTGCAAAGTTATTCAAAGTATCCAAATATTGGTTGGTCAAAAGAATGGACATAATCTGTTCTTCTGTCAAATTCACATTGGTATCTTTCAATTCCTTGATAGAATCAGCCAAACCATCTACGATAGCCTTCCGTTGTTCTGCAATTCCGACCCCGTGAAGACGATCCTTTTCAGCTTCTGCCTCGGCTGCTGTAACAATCTTGATCTTATCAGCTTCTGCCAGTTCTTGGGCTGCCACACGTTTCCGTTGAGCCGCATTAATCTCGTTCATGGATTGTTTCACTTCGGCATCTGGTTCAACTTTAGTAATCAAGGTTTTTACGATAATGTACCCATAGGTCGACATTTCTTCAGCTACTTGCTTTTGAACTTCAAGGGCGATTTCATCTTTTTTCTCGAACAATTCATCCAAGGTCAACTTGGGAACAGATGAGCGCAAGGCATCTTCAATGTAAGACTTGATCTGAGCTTCTGGGCGCATCAATTTGTAGTAAGCATCCGTTACATTGTTTTCATTTACGCGGTATTGTGTCGCTACATTCATGGTAACAAATACGTTATCTTGTGTCTTTGTTTCGACCACAATCTCGCTTTGCAAGAGACGCAATTGCACACGCGCCGCAATTTTATCGATTCCAAATGGTGCACGGACATGAATCCCACTGTTGCTGATCTTTTGATAGCGTCCAAAACGCTCAATAATCGCAACAGATTGTTGTTTCACCACATAGAGCGAGCTAATGAATACAGTAGCTCCAACTACTAGAATAGCCAATAGAAAAATCCAAATCATTTCCTGATTCTCCTTTATATTTTATTTACTTTTTAGAAGTGATTCTTTGTTAAAGAATCCATCATACCAACATGTTGTAGAGGGTTTCATTTCCATTTAAGTTAATGAAAGAAGGGTCGAATTGTTCAATCCGATTGATCAGTCCTGCATAGTCATGCTTATCTGCCAAAGCGACACCAATCAAGACTGGGCCCGTCCCCTTGCTTGCCCGTTTGATGTACTCAAACCGCGTGATATCGTCATTTGGACCTAAGATATCATTTACAAACTCTCTCAAGGCTCCTGGACGTTGCGGGAAATTAACAATGAAATAGTGTTTGATACCATCATAGATCAAAGCCCGCTCTTCCATCTCTGGCATCCGGTTAATGTCATTGTTCCCACCAGAAATCACACAACAAATGGTCTTCCCTTTGATATACTCTCTCAATACTTCTAAAGCCGCAACACTGGCAGCTCCAGCTGGTTCTGCAACCAAGCCTTGTTTAGAATAAAGATCAATCAAGGTTTCGGAAATCAAGCCCTCGTTTACTCCAATTAGGGTCTCAACATTTTTTTTCGTTGCTTCATAAGTCAGCTGACCAACCTTTTGAACAGCAATCCCATCCGCAAACTTATCAATCTGTTTGAGTTTTACTGGACCTCCGGCTTCAAAGGCTGCCTTCATCGACCGAGCGCCATCTGCTTCGATCCCAATCACCTCGATTTCCGGCGCTTGTTCCTTGATATAGGTGGATACTCCGGCGATGAGACCTCCCCCACCAACTGGTACTAACACAGCATCAAAGTCAATCGACTCTTTTTTAGCTTCCTCTAGGATTTCGTAGGCTACAGTCCCTTGACCCGCTTGGACGTTGGCATCATCAAATGGATCAATGAAGGTACAGTTCTTAACCTCGGTGTATTCCTGCGCTGCCTTAGAAGAAGCATCAAAGGTATCTCCTACTAATTTAATGGTCACATACTCTCCACCGAAGAAACGAACCTGGCTAATCTTCTGCTGAGGTGTCGTAATGGGCATAAAGATGGTTGCTGGGATTTTCATCTCCCGGCAGGTGTAAGCAACTCCTTGAGCGTGGTTGCCCGCGGAGGCACAGACAACTCCTCGCTCTCTTTCTTTAGCAGTCAGCTGAGAAATTGCATAGTAGGCACCACGAATTTTAAAGGAACGTACCCGCTGGGCATTTTCCTTTTTTAAATAGATTTTCGCTCCATACTTTTCAGATAAGTAATGATCATAATCTAAGGGAGTCTCAACAACCACACCTTTTAAAACCTTGTGGGCTTTAATAATATCTTTCGATGTTATCATGTCTTCCTCTTCTTCTCCTTATTTCATCTAATTATATCAAAAGACTGCAAAAATTTCATCGTGTTTTCCAAATTTTCAGAAAAATCACCCAAAATGCTCGCAATGGCACGTCTCTTCATACAGATTCTGCTAAGTGGTTGAAAATACCTTCCAAACCATATCTACCATTGATGAAAAAGAAGTTGGGATTTCTCCCAACTTCAATCTCGATGGCTTAGTTGTAAATCTTAAATGCATCGTCATCGTTTTTTCCGACGAATGGCATTGCTTTACGCAATTCTGCACCAACTTTTTCGATTTCAAGGTTAGCAGCTTGTTCACGGTAAGCTGTCATTTTCGGACGACCTGCTTTGTAGTCGTTTACAAAGTCATTGGCAAATTTACCGCTTTGGATATCAGCAAGGACAGCCTTCATATTTTCTTTTACTTGCTCAGTGATGACACGTGGGCCTGATACATAGTCACCGTATTCAGCAGTATTTGAAATTGATTGACGCATTTTCTTGAATCCACCTTCGTAGATCAAGTCAACGATCAATTTCATTTCGTGAAGAACTTCGAAGTAAGCCAATTCTGGAGCGTATCCAGCTTCCGTCAAGACTTCGAAACCTGCTTCGATAAGAGCAGTCAAACCACCACAAAGAACGGCTTGTTCACCAAACAAATCTTCTTCAGTTTCTTCTTTATAAGTTGTTTCCAAAAGACCAACGCGTGCTGAACCAACACCTTTACACCAGTCCATGGCGATATCTTTAGCATTTCCTGTAGCATCTTGGTAGACAGCGTAAAGCGCTGGCACACCAAATCCTTCTTCATAGGTACGACGTACCAAGTGTCCTGGCCCTTTAGGCGCACACATGAAGACGTCAACATCTGCAGGAACTTTGATGAATTCGAAGTGAATGTTGAAACCATGAGCAAAACCAACAGCGTTACCAGCTTCCAAGTTTGGCGCAATTTCTGTTTCGTACAATTCTTGTTGGATTTCGTCTGGTGCCAAGATCATGATGACATCCGCCAATTTAGTTGCTTCTGCTACTGTGTAAGTATCAAAACCATCTTCTTTTGCTTTCTCAAAAGATTTACCAGGACGAACCCCGATGATCACATCGTGACCTGAATCACGTAAGTTTTGAGCATGGGCATGCCCTTGTGATCCATAACCGATCACAGCAATTTTCTTACCGTCAAGTGCTGCTACTTTAACATCTTTTTCATATTCCATTTTTACTGCCATTGTTTTTTCTCTCTTTTCTATATTTATTGCCTGTTAGGCTATTTTAACAAATTTAGGTTATTTTTTACTCAATGAAAATCAAAAAGCAAATTAGAAAGCTAGCTGTAGGTTGCTCGAATCACTGCTTCGAGGTTGTAAATAAGACTGACGAAGTCAGTAACATATACCTACGGCAAGGCGAAGCTGACGTGATTTGAAGAGATTTTCGAAGAGTATTAGTCGCGGGTAAATCCAGTTGCACCAGTCCGTGCGACATTCTTAATCCCATAAGGACGAATGACACGCAGAAGAGCTTCGTTCTTCTCTGCATTCCCTGTCATCTGCACGGTGATGGAGCTCGGAGCTACGTCTACCACAGTCGCGCGGAAAGGCTGGATAATAGCCAGCAATTCTGCCCGTTTCTCTGCAGGCGCTGAGACCTTGATCAGAATCACTTCACGTTCTAGGTGAGGTTTATCTGTGATATCTCGAACGCGAATCACATCGACCTGGCGATTGAGTTGCTTGATGATTTGTTCCACTTCATCATGAGATGCGACATCAATGATAATAGTAATCCGTGATACATTAGGATTTTCTGTTGCCCCTACTGAGATACTCTCAATATTGACTTGGCGTCTCGACAAGACACCGGTAAAACGATTGAGGACCCCAGACCGGTTTTGAAGTTTGGCTGTTAACATTCTACGCATTAAACTTCACCCCCAACATCTCATGATTGCTCTTACCAGCTGGTACCATCGGTAATACATGCTCTTTACGAGAAATGTCAATCTCGATAAACATCGGTACATCTTCGGTAATGACTTCTAAATCTTTCTCAAGGGTTTCAGGATTATCAAATTTGTAGTTTTTAATCCCGTAGGCTTGGGCCATTAATTGGAAGTCAGGCAAGGTTTCAAAGACAGACTCTGATGTCCGTCCATCATAGAAGGCTTCTTGCCACTGACGAACCATCCCCAGTGAATGGTTGTTGAGCATGATGACCTTGATTGGAATCTTGTAAACATTCAAGATAGCCAATTCCTGGTTGGTCATCTGGAAACCACCATCTCCGACAAAGAGTACGACTTCTTTATCCGGATTGGCAATCTTAGCACCAATAGCGGCTGGCACACCGAATCCCATGGTTCCTAGTCCACCAGAAGTCACCAACTGCCGTTCATTTTGATATGGGTAGTACTGAGCTGCCCACATTTGGTGTTGTCCAACGTCTGTCACGACGATGGCATCCCCCTTAGTCAACTCACCAACACGTTCAATAACCGCTTGGGGTTGGACGACACGTTCTTTCTTATCATAAGAACGAACCCGATTTTTATCTTTGGTAACCTTCTCAACCCATTTCTCCGTATTGTTATGAACCACTGGCTCTGCTAATAACTGTTGGAGGGCTTTTTTGGCATCGCCAACGACTGGAATATCAACTGCAATGATTTTACCAATCTCTGCCGGGTCAATGTCAATGTGAGCGACTTTGGCATTCTTCGCAAAGGTTTTTGGATTTCCTGTCAGACGATCATCAAAACGACAACCGATGCTAATCATAAAATCCGCTTCGGTCATGGCAATGTTGGCCGCAAAGGAACCGTGCATACCTCCCATCCCAAGGAAGAGAGGATGACTGGTCGCAATCGTTCCCTGTCCTAGAAGACTAGTTACCACAGGAATCTGATAGCGCTCAGCCAAGGCTACCAATTCGTCCGCCGCTTCTGCATAGCTGACGCCACCCCCAACTAAAAGAACTGGCTGTTTAGCCTTGCCAAGTTGCTTCAAGATTTTCTTAATCTGTAATTCATTTGGTTCAATAGTCGGCTGGTAACTTGGAATATTGATGGCCGGATTGTAAATATAATCTATTTCTAAGGCAGAGACATCTTTTGGAAGGTCAATGACGACAGGTCCTGGACGCCCAGTTGTCGCAATATGAACGGCTTCCGTGATAACCCGTGGAATATCCGCTGTCTCACGTACTTGGTAATTGTACTTGGTAATCGGCATGGTAATCCCAACAATATCTGCCTCTTGAAAGGCATCTTTCCCGATCCCAGAACGATTGACCTGTCCAGTAAACACAAGAAGTGGAACACTATCACTCATGGCATCTGCAATCCCTGTAATGGCATTGGTTGCCCCAGGTCCACTTGTGACGACGGCCACACCTAGCTTCCCAGTTGATTTGGCATAGCCTTCAGCTTCGTGCAAGCATCCTTGTTCATGTCGACCAAGAATATGTTTGATCCCTTTAAAACTATAAATAGCATCATAGAGGGGCAAAACAGCTCCACCCGGGTAACCAAAAATGGTATCGATCCCAAGGTCTCGAAGCGTTTCTAGCACAAGCTCTGAACCTGTCTTTGCAGTTTCTAAGGTAATTTTCTCCATGTCTCTCCTTTCTGTTTCTTTGATTATCAAATGAGCATGCTACTATCATACCTTTTTTCAAATAACTTTTCAAGTAAAAATCACAAATTTTCTGAATTTTCTATCCAAATCCGAATAATGAGAGCTCTCCTAAAAAATTGACAAATCTAATCAAAAAAGAGGCTGGGACAAAAAGTTCTCAGTCACAAAAAAGCTAGAGATTCCCAATTGCGGAACCGTTGCTTTTTTTGGAGATAAGAGACTTTTGTCCCAGCCTCTTTTCCAGTATCGTTACTAGCATTTTCATCACATACTACCGATAGCTGAAACGATGATGGAAAAGCTGTTGCTTAACATGTGAACAAGTAGGGGATAGTAGATATTTTCTTTTTCTTTCACATAGATGATAGAAAAGGCTAAGCCTCCACCCAAGTAATAAATTGCATTGATCCACTCGGATAAATCCAAGCTGTGCATATGAGTTAAGGCAAAAGCAAATCCGACTATAAAGATACTCAGCCAAGTTGGCAGACTTTTTCTCAAATATTTCAATAGAGTGTGACGGAAAAACAATTCTTCTACCAAAGGTCCAATGACACAAGCAAAAACAGCTATCAGTAGCGGTTGCTCTTGAAAGGTGCTTTGAATATTCGACTGATTTAGACCTTGTCCGACTAGCCCAAAAAACTGCCTCAACATCTCTGATACAAATTCAAAGATAACAGTCATCAGAATGAAAAAGAGCCCGCCTTTTAAAACGCCAAAGAAGAATTTTCTTTTCGTCTTTCTAATCTCCTTCCATTGTTGAATCAATCCATCCTTGAACAAGAAAGAGCCATATAGAGCTAATACTACATAGAGTAGATATTGTAGATAATTCTCAATGGCAGATGGCATCAAAGAAGCCAGCAATTTATCGCCATCAAACTCAAATAAAACTGTATAGAGAATACCAAAACCAAGGATTCCCTTATTTTTATTAGACATCTTTTAATTTCCTTTCCATTCATAATCATTCTCATGGTCACCAACCAAACCTGCAGCCTGTAGAAAGGATAAAACTGCGACTGGTCCGGTGAACTTGAAACCCCGCTTTTTAAGATCCTTGGATAATTTCTCAGATAAAGGCGTCCTAGCTGGTGCTTGACAGTAATCTGGAACATCATTGACAATGGTTTTCCCATCTACAAAAGACCAGATATAGGCATCAAATGATACAAATTCTGCCTGGACTTGTAAAAAGGCCTGGGCGTTGCCCCGTTTCGCAAAGATCTTCGCTCGATTTCGAATGATGCCTGGATTGTCTAATAAAGCTTCCAGTTCCACATCCGTCATGTCTGCAACACCTTGAAGGTGGTAGCCATGAAAAGACTCTCGGAAATCCTGGCGTTTATTGAGCACCGTCTCCCAAGAAAGGCCAGCTTGATAGGTCTCTAAGCAAAGCAACTCAAAGAGCGCTTGGTCATCGTGGAGGGGTTGTACCCACTCCTCATCATGGTAGGATACATATAGCGGGTTGTTCATTTTGACCCAGCTACTCTCAATTGTCTTTGGATTGTCGAGCAAGACGCAGTGGTTGAGTGGGCTCTACTACGCTGATTTCATCAGCTTTTACAGCCCTACTCAACTGTACGGAGGTGGGACGACGAAATCGAATTCTAACGAAATTACCGATTACTGTCCCACTCTCTTTTCTTTCTTATAACCAACCCTTTTCTTGGGCGATCTTTGCTGCCTCAGTCCGATTCTCTGCATCCAACTTGGTCAGAATGGCTGACATATAATTGCGGATAGTCCCGTTAGAGAGAAATAAACGATCAGCAATTTCTTGGTTAGAAGCTCCTTTGGCAACTTCTTTTAGGACCGCTTGCTCCTGAGAGCTCAGAGGATTAGGATGGGTGAGGATTCCCTCCATTAATTCAGGAGAATATTCTTTTTGCCCTGCCAAGACTGTATGAAGGGTGGCCATCAAATCCGTTATGCGGCGTTCCTTTAGAACATAGGCATCAACTCCAGCCTTGAGGGCCCGCTCAAAGTAACCCGGTCGCTTAAAGGTGGTAACGATGACAACCTTGAGCTGGGGGTGTTGACTTTTAGCCCATTCCAAGACTTCTAACCCTGTTTTGATCGGCATCTCGATATCTAAGATAGCAATATCAACTGGATGGCTTTCGAGTAAGCGAATAGCTTCTTGTCCATCTCCAGCCTGCAAGACTTCTTCCACGTCCTCTTGCAAAAGCAAGAGCTGGCAGAGAGCATCGCGCAACATACTTTGGTCTTCAGCAACTAATAAGCGCATCTTATTTCCTTTCTTGATAGGGGATCCGTATTTCTATGCGGGTTGGCTTGTGACGATGACTGATCTCTAGCTCTCCTCCCAATAAGGCAATCCGTTCGCGAATCGAGTGCAGGTCCTTGGCGGAGACTTTTGCGAAGCCGATGCCATTATCTTCTGTGACCATTTCTACCCCTGTTTCGGTGGAGCGATAAGAGAGAAGGGCCTGCGTCGCTTTAGCATGTTTGATCATATTAGTGGCTAATTCCAAAGACACCATAGCCAGAGCTGACTCTAGGATCGGCGAGATACTAGCTGTATCGAGCTCGTTTTGGATCTCCACTTTTACTTGCGCCACTTCTAGCATTTGCTTGACAGTTTCTAACTCTCTTGCCAGCGTTCGTTGCTTCAAGTTCTCCACAATCTCCCGAACTTGGTGCATGGACTCTTGGCTAATGGCTTGAATCTCTTGTACCTGCTCCCGAGCCTTCTCAACCTGTCCGAATGCTAAGAATTGATCGGCTAGATCTGCCTTGACACTAAGCATGGCAAAGGTGTGTCCTAGACTGTCATGTAGATCGCGGCCAATCCGCTGACGTTCATTTTCCGCCAGCAAGAGATTTATCTGGGCGTTTTGCTTGGCATGATCAACTTTCAGCTCATCCATCATTCGAATCCGGACCATGCCGTAGGTCATCACCGCGATGAACAAACAAATAATCAGTATAAAAAGCCAATCGTCTTTTCTCAAATAGGGATTAAATAACAAGGCTCCAAAGAGGATTAATTGTGATAAAACAGCCGTCCAAAGAAAAGGGGAACGAAAATGATAGATTCGAAAATGATAGACTAAAATATTGCTAATATAGTAGTAAAACCATATATAGTTACTTCCAATATAAAAGGTACTCCCTGCAATATAAAACAAAAGATAGAGCCAAAAAAACCAGGTCAGTTTCTTATCTTCCGTAATGAGGATCCCTAGATAGCTCACCATAAAGAAGAGGGCAAAAAAGAAATGCCACCAGGGAATTTGCCCAAAGAAAATAGTAGCAAAAGGGAAGGTCATAAAGACCAAGCTTACGTAAAACATATAATGAATACGTTTCAGTTTTTCAATCATGAACGAACCTCAGAATGACGACGATAAACGATGACAAGAGCAAACAAGACCAGGGTAAACAAGCTTAAATAGAGACTAGCAACAACATTGACCTGCCCCTTGTTTAAAAAGGTTTTGATCAGCTCCATCAATTGATAGGTTGGCAGGCATTTACCAATAGCTTGCATCCATTCTGGAAAGACACTAATCGGCATCCATAGACCACCCATGACAGCCAGTCCCATATAGAGGAGATTGCCCGCAACCGACATCAATTGACTGGAAGGAAGCAAGGTCAAGACCAGACCGATAGCTACAAAAGCTAGACTTCCTAGGATGAGAAGGAAGGCTGCTAAGACCCAATCCTGTAAGGGCATGTTCACATGGCGCACCACATGACCCACTGTAAAGACGACCCCAATAGAGAGAAGAAAGTCTACAAAGAGACCCGCAACCTTTATTAGATAATATTCTACCATAGATACGGGGGTATGGCGCAAGACTTTTTGCCAATTATTAAGCCGATCGGTTTCAAGAACTGTTGGAAAAGAAAATAGGGCCGTAGACATCATGGAAAAAGCCGTCATGGAGAGGAGATAATCCCTCATAAAATGAGCAGGTGCCCCTGGTGTGTCCTGGTACATCCCTGAAAAAAAGATATAAAAGGCCGTGGGCATCCCAATTGATAACAAGTAATAAATGGCTTGGCGTCTGGTCAAATGCCACTCAACCACGCCGAGAGCTTTCATGCGTTTCATCTTCTCAACCTACTTCCTTTGTATTTTCAAAAATAGAATCTAATAAACTTCGATTGGTGACTTCGATCTCTTGGATCGAACATCCTTCTTCTTGCAATCGCGTCCACAAGCGATTGGCATCGCCTGTCACAACTTGGAGGGCATCGGATTTGACCGTCACTTGACCAATTCCGTCCATTCCTGCCACTAGAGCTTGGTAGCGCAAAGGCAGGGTGAAATGTTTTTCTACTTCTTCGCTTCTCATAGCAAGAGGAGTCGTATCCCGAAGCAAACGCCCCTGATGCAAGACCAGAATCCGGTCGGCCGTATGCTCAACTTCCTCGATGTAATGGGAAGAATAGACAATGGTCACACCTTGATCTTTTAAATGCTCAACAATCTCCCAAAAGCGTTGACGAGTGGACGTATCCATAGCGGCCGTTGGCTCATCCAAAAACAGAAGACTGGGACGACCAATCAAGGTCAGTACAAAGGATAGGAGACGTTTTTGCCCACCAGACAGCTTACTGGCCAATTGCTTCTTTTGTTCTGGAGTAAAACACAATAGATCATCGATTTCATTGACCGTTAAGGGTTGAGGATAAATAGAGCGAAAGAAGCTGATCAGTTCCTGTACGGTTAGCTTTTGCACGATGGCATTCTCTTGAGGGAGGTAAGAGACACTAGCCTTTAATTGAGGATGACCAGGAGCTTTTCCCTCCACTTCAATGATTCCAGCTGTTGCCTTTATATCTCCTAGGAGGCAATTCATCAAGGTTGTTTTCCCAGCTCCGTTTGGCCCAATCAAGGCCAAACAGTCTCCTCGTTCAACCTTGAAAGAAAGATCTTCTAGAATCATTTTCCCTTTAATACTTTTCTTCAAGCTCTCAACTCTAATGACACTCATGATGCTCTCCTTTCAACCAGATTTGGCCAGCTGGAATGATGACAGAGACGACCAAGGTCACTCCCCAAACCGTTTGGAAAAACCAGCTAGGGAAATGGGCAGAGAACCAACCCGTCATCTGCTCAGTTACCCAGAGGACCATACACAAAGCAAACATCCAGCCAATTTCTAGTTTCTTGTTCATTACTCCATCTCCTTTTCAACAACCTTGACCATTTTCAACACTTCTTGAACAGCCCAGCTCATGATACCAATTCCCGCAAACAATTCCCATGGGAAATGGTAATAAAGACTATCATCTCCTGAAAATATTAAATAAACAACCATTCCAATAATTGTCATCGTAAAAACTTTCATTAACCACTGTTTCATTTTTATACCTCTCACTTTCTGACTTTATTATAGCCAAAGAAAAGAAAGGCTACTAGATGATTTTGTCACTGGCTCACATGACAAATGTCATAGAAAATAAAAAAGGCCGGACATGAGTCCGAACCTATGGTGCTGGCGTTTCTTCTTTGAAACCGTGGAGTTTTAATCCTGTGAAAACAGTAGAGGCCTTGATGTCTTTTAGGTCACCAATACCGAGATCTTTAAAGTAAGATAAGTCTTTGACCTTGTCCCAATCAATGGTTTCCATATCAACAGAAACTGTTGAGGCTAATTTTTTCTCTGGAGTGACCTTATATTCGATATTGAAACCAGCCATGTCTTTCAGTGCTGTGTATTCTGAATCTGACTGCAAGCCTTCATTAATAATTTTTGTCATCTCTTCAGGACTTAGATTAGCTGAATTACTAGCAATTTTTTCAGGTAGGGCAGATAAAACATCTAACTTCAATTTCTGAACCTTATCACCTTTTGTCGTGATGGTGTAGCGATGATGATTGCCATTGATTTCTGCAGTGAGAACCTTGGTTTCTTCCTTTGCCTCACTTGTAACAGTTTCACTTTTTTCTATCGAAGTAGTGGTTGAGCTTTTTGATGTTTCTGTGGACTGAGACTTAGTGGCACAACCTGTCATCACAAAAAGCAAAGCTCCTAAAAAGCAGATTACCTTTTTCATTTGCTTTTTCTCCTATTTCTATTTTTCTAAAGTATAACATATCAAATAAAAATTGTCTAAAAACAGCTATCTAATCGCTTTCATAAAGCTTTTTTCATCAAAAAAAGGGCCAAAAAATCATTTTTTTGGCTCTTTTTCCTTCTATTTTTGAAATTTTTTGATTATTCGACGCTAAACAAATATGGGTAAACCGGTTGATCTCCTTGATGAATTTCGACTTCAACATCTTCATATTTAGCCATCAAGTTTTGAGCCAACTCATTGGCTAGATCTTCTTGACCATCTTCACCGATATAGATCGTAACAATTTCACTATCTTCGTCCAACATCTTATCAAAGGTAGCAGTCAAGGTTTCCATCATATCTGGATTGGAAACAACGATTTTACCATCGACCATTCCAAGATTGTCGTTTTCATGGATTTCAAGACCATCAATAGTGGTATCACGAACAGCTGTCGTCACACTACCTGAAACAACATCTTCCAATGAAGCGCTCATGCGCTCGTAGTTTTCTTCGATAGACTTGCTTTCATCGAAGGCAAGAAGACTGGTCAATCCTTGAGGGATGGTCTTGGTCTCTACAACGGCTGCAGATTGTTCAATGACTTCTGCTGCTGATTGAGCAGCCATCAAGATGTTCTTATTGTTTGGCAAGATAATGATGTTGCGCGCATTCAACTCTTCAACAGCTTTGACAAAATCTTCTGTTGAAGGGTTCATTGTTTGGCCACCAGAGATGATGTAATCCACTCCTTGCGCTTTGAAGATATCCGCTAATCCATCACCCGCAACGACTGCGATGATGGCATATTCTTTTGCTTCAGCTGGTTTAGCTTGACGCTCTTCTTTTTCAACTTGTGCTTCATGCTGGTTGCGCATGTTGTCCACTTTTACTTTGACCAAGCTACCATATTTCAATCCTTCTTGCATGACAAGACCTGGATCTTCAGTATGGACATGGACTTTGACAATTTCATCATCGTTGACGACTAATAGAGAATCCCCAAGGTTGTTCAAATAGTTACGGAATTCGTCGTAGTCAAAGTCTTTCACATAGGTTGGACCTTGTTTCAACGCTACCATGATCTCTGTACAGTAACCAAATTGGATATCTTCGGTTGCCACATGACCTGCTACTGATTTGTGGTGCTCTGCGTTGATCATTTCTGACATGGTTGCTGGAGTCGCCACAAATTCTTCAGAAGCGATGAATTCTCCTGTCAAAGCTGATAGGAACCCTTCATAGATGAAGACTAAACCTTGACCACCAGAGTCCACCACACCGACTTCCTTCAAGACAGGAAGCATATCTGGTGTTTTGGCAAGAGCTGTCTTAGCTCCTTCAAGAGCCGCACGCATGACTTCAACCGCATCATTAGTAGATTCTGCTTTTTTCTTAGCACCGATGGCAGCACCACGAGAAACGGTCAAGATAGTTCCTTCTACAGGCTTCATAACTGCTTTATAAGCAACTTCAACCCCTGCTTGGAAGGCTGCTGCAAGAGCTGCTCCATCCAATTCATCCTTGTCTTTGACACTTTGAGAAAATCCGCGGAACAACTGAGAAGTGATGACTCCGGAGTTTCCACGCGCTCCCATCAAAAGCCCCTTAGCAAAGATATTTGCTGCTTCTCCAACAGTTGAAGCAGAGCGATCAGCTACTTCTTTTGCACCATTTTCAATGGTCATTCCCATATTGGTTCCAGTATCACCGTCCGGTACAGGAAAAACGTTCAATGAATTGACATACTCGGCTTGTTTATTTAAGCGAGTAGCCCCTGCTTGGACCATTTCTTGAAATAAACTAGTTGTAATTTTAGACACGATTATTCTCCCACAATTTTAATGTTTTGGATATAGACGTTGACTGTATCCGTTGTGATTCCAAGTTGATTTTCTAAACTGAATTTGACACGCTCTTGAATATTTTTTGAGACTTCGCTAATCTTTGTACCATAGCTCAAAACAGTGTAAACATCAACCGCAATACTTCCTGCTTCCGCTGTTTTCACAACGACACCCTTAGAGTAGTTTTCCTTACCTAAGAGAGCTTGGAAATTATCTTTAATCGCGTTTTTGCTAGCCATTCCAACCACTCCAAAAATTTCAGTGGCTGCACCGCCTACAACAGTTGCGATGACATCATCGGTCAATTCAATTTGACCATCTTTTGTATTGATTTTTACTGTCATAATTTCTACCTCAAAAGTATTTTATATTCTATTTTACCATAAAAGAGGGCGCGTGTAAAAGGGATACATCTTTCTCCTATCGGTTGATACAAATGTCCAAAAAGAGAAAAATGAAGAAAAAAGAAAAGGACCTCCAAGAGATCCTTATTTCTGATTAAACGCGTTCTACTTTACCAGATTTCAATGCACGAGCTGAAGCCCAAACTTTTTTAGGTTTACCATCGATAAGGACAGTTACTTTTTGAAGGTTTGGTTTTACGGCACGTTTGGTTTGGTTCATCGCGTGTGAACGGTTGTTTCCTGATACAGTCTTACGACCAGTGAAATAACATACTTTAGCCATTCTGTTTTGCCTCCTATTAGATCTAATATTACGGATGTGCTAGCACCACATACCGTACTATATTACCAAAAAAAATTTCTCTTGGCAAGACCTTTGAATAAGTTTTTCTTAGATCGGCTTATGAAAAGGAATTCTCACCTACATAGATGATTTCTAGGTTCCCCAGTGAGACCTCTCCGACGATGTAAAAGTCCTTGCTGGTTAAATTGCTAGGATTTTCCTGGTGTTGGATAGCTGACAGAGAACTTTCTACATTGACATGAACCCGCCAGTCGCTTGGAACATAGAGACTCAAACTTCCAAGGGAAACATCCACCGCAAACTGAGCTGACGGCCCTTCGATCCGGCAATTGTCAAAATAGATAGAAGCTTCTCCTAAGCTTACATCCGCACTTCCGCCAGTAAAATTCTGGTCATTCAAATACTTGGTCACTGTAGAGAAGGAGACATCGATGTCATTGCCAGCAGTTTGGGAAGATGATCCTGCTGAATAGGAGTTCCAAGTCGCTTTTGCTTTTTTAGAGGGCTTAAAGAGAATATTCAGACCAATCACCGCTAAAATAGAAGAAAAGATGACCACCGAGTTGGTTACCGGAAGAAAATGATATTGGCCATTAAGAGAGAACAGGGCCAAGATCCCATATAGGAAGCCCCAGCCAAAGTGCCGCTTCAAAAAACTTGAGAGGGAAAGGACCGCTAGCAAAACAACCCATGCCAGCGTCCAAATACTGATTTCCCATTTTACAAAATAGCCTTGTAAGAGAACTAGAGCTGCTAGGAGGATTAAGAAAATCCCAATTAATTTATTTTTCATCTTGTTACCTCATTTCCTTTAACCGTTCTTTTAAGAGTTGATAATAGTGTCGGGACACGTGTACTTGTTTATGGGTTTGATAAAAATTCACTGTACTGGTTCCCGAAAAAGATTTTTCGATGGAATAAATCTGCTTAGTATTGACAATGGTCGACTTGGAGATACGACAGAAAGCAATCGGCAAGATCTCTTCCAACTCATAGAGTTTTTGACGAACCTCATAGGCCTCTTCTCTGGTATGACCATAGATCTTTTCACCATCTGTCTCAAAGAAGAGAATTTTTGACACATCTACAAAGTATTCGCTGCGATCCTTGTAAAAGGTCAGTGGTGTCATTTTTTGCTCCAAGATCAACTGTTGCAAGCGGGCGACATCCTCCGTCAATCGAGGAGCCCGAATGATCATTTCTGGCTCATCCATCTGAGGATCTAATTCGATGCGAACTTTCATATGACTCCTTTCTTAACCTTTGTTAGTAACATTATAACAGCTGTTCAAAATCTTACAAGTCCTTTTCAGTAAGTGGTTATTTTCAGCCCCTAAGTGGTTCTTTCAGACAGCTAAAAAGGACTTGGTCTGAAGAAATCTCTTCATGCCAAGCCCCTTAGAGCGAATAAAAGCGGAAGCATTATTTTTCTTTTGGTGCATCTGGAAAAAGAAAACCTAAACCAAGACAAGCCAAAACCCCAGCAGTAATCACGACCCCATTTGAAATCGGAAGAAGATCATAGATGGCATTGGCAAGATAAAGCCAATCACTGCACAAATCAAACTGGACTTGTAGTCTTTCTTGAGTGCATTTTCAAGCGTAAAGAAAGCAAACAAGACAACTGGAAGCAAGGGCCAAAGATTGGCATCTATTTTCGGGTAACCAATGATACTAAAGGTGATGACGGCGAGAGCTGCAAGGATAAATCCAAAACCAATTAATTTTTTCATGATACTACCTCTTTTTGTAATGTTATCAGAAGACTGGCTTCTTTTGATAATCCTACTATAGCAAACAGAGGCAAGAGTGACAAGGAAATTTGGATAAGTGGTCAAATTATCGGACTATCTGGTCACATGAACATTGATGAGCCAGATGAAGTATCCATATTTAGGTTATGGTTCCTCTCTTTCATTAAACAATTAAAGTACCTGTCGATCGAGAAGATTAACGATGAATTTGAAAGCATCCGAAAACTTTTATAATAATTTGGTACAAATTTTGGTACAAAAAGTGATTCAACATCAAAAAAAAAAGCCCGTCACAATAGGCTTTTTCTTGCGTATTTTGATGCTGGTTGCAAATAAATCCTCATTTTTATATAGAAGAAAATAGTAATAGATACTTGAAATAGAGGGATTCTTATTAAAAATATTCTTTGAATAAAAGTGATTTGAAATACAATTTGGTACAAATAATCGTCAATTTTAAATCATATCATCTTCTGAAAGGAGGGATTTAAATGTGTCAGAAAAATGTACTATTAACAATTTTATTAAAATTAAATTTGTTCCCAGTAATACATAATAATATGTATCGTTATCAATCTACTGCTTTAATACTCCGGAAAATTTAACTTCATCTGGAGCCATTATATAACGGTTAACAGCAACTTCTTCACCACTTAAAGTATAATAGAATCTAGGACTATTGATTCCGTAGGATTTAGCAATGTTATATAGAGATTTATTTAAAGCATTGATGATTGCTCTAAGCTCATTGTTAGAATATGAAGCGTTATCTTCAGAGAGAGTGATTCTAATGCCAGGAGTCTCATAAGTTTTTTCCATTTCGAGTGAATTATAACCGACTTCTGTATTTACTTGATTTATTGCATTTTGAATAGCATTATAATAGGCTTCTAAATCCACTTTTTTAGTTTCTTCTTGATAATTTTTCTCTTTTTCTTGAGATTTTTCAAGAGCTTCTCGTTCTTCCCTATCCTTAATGTTTTGTTTAGTGTCTTCTATCTGATTATTAAGTTTTAATTCTACTGCATCTACTCGATCTGATAAATCGCTAATTGTGTCATCATATGCGTATTCATAATCATATTCATATTTATCTTTCAGTTTTTCTATTTCTTTCTTAACAGTTGATAGTTCGCTATCGTCAGAAACAAGTTTCAAAATATCTTCTAGTGTTAAGTTTAGTTTATCATCAGTTGTGTTATTTTCCAGTGATTCAACTAGCTTAGTGACACGTTGTATATCTTCAGTATATCTATCATTTTGTTTATTTGTATCTTTATTATAATCTACATTAGGAAACATAGAACCTAACAAGTAGAATATACAAATAAAACCAAAAAAATACCAAAAAATTTTTTTATTGACAGATTCCATAATAGTTATTATTTATTCCTTCCCTTAAACAATGTAATCTCTTTTATATCTAATGTTTTTAGTTTCTTAATTATATCACTAATTTTAACTAATGAATATTTCTTTTTATTAAAATTTTTTTGTCCAAATTTATAAAGTGCACTGTATTTTCTAAAATTTTCAATATAGTATTTGGGAATTGAGATTTTTATGGATACCATAAAAATTCTATGAATGTATAAAAGACATTATTATTTTTGTTTAGTTTAGCGTGATCTATTTAATTTAGTAAATTCATAAATAGTTTTGGGAAAGGGAACAGATTATCGAAATCAGTATGATATAATTAGAGGAAAGAGTGTTGGGAAAAAAGTATCAGGGAGTTAAAAATGCAATTAGGGAAAATAATTAAAATAAGTGAAGAAAATGTCTATATAGGTTTTAAAACTGGAAGTTCTGAAGAAGGACAAGTTATTATTGTGCCTATTCATGAATTGACTTTTAAACCTAAATTAAATGACTCTGTAGAGGTTTATAATCATAATGAAAGTGTAATAGTTAGACGTTCAGGAGTGGCGGTTCCGAACTGGATTTTATTTATGTTAGTGAGCATTATACCTGCCTTGGTTGTATTTGCTACTCTTTTCCTACTCAATCATCAAAAGCAAGATATAAAGGCAGCAAATACTGATATTTCAGAGCAAGTTTCTTCGACTAGTAGTACTTCAAAAACTAGCAGTATTTCAAAGGCTAGCTCTTCTTCAACAACTAGTTCATCATCAAAGTCTTCTGAGATTAATATTATTGATACTACAGCTGAAGAACTTAGAGATATGGAGAATAATGGAACATTAAAAACTGGGCAACTCTATCGATTTACAGCGGAACTGTTTCGTCAGGAAGATTGGGGAGATTATTATGGTCATTTCAGTTCTTTAAATAGTTACTACAATATAAAAGTTAAAGCTAGCAATGCTGCAATTGCTGGTATAGAAATTCAAATTAATAAAAATCTAACTTATGGATGGAAAGAAGGACAAATTGTTACCTTTATTGTAAAAATTATAGAAGACTCGGAGAAGTTTCAATATTGGGTTGTTACAGATGCTGTTCTGTCTACACAAAATGTGACGGAAAAGAAAGAAGTATATTCTGAATCGCAAGTAATTGATACTCAAGCTATCATAAATAGAGACTATTCCAGTATAGCCGGTACATGGAAAAATGGCCAAGGAATGGAGTTTGTATTCGATAAAAATGGTCTAGTACATAGTGGTACGATTTCAAAAGTGGAAGTAAAAAATGGTGGAATTATTGGCTTTAATATCAGTGCAGGTAATACAGGATATAGTATGAGTATCTATCCGTCTGGTGTTGCTATGACATGGGTTGATTCTGATTTAAGCAAGGACAGACTCATTGCAGGCCATGTGCCACCAACAAATCCAGATGAAGTTTTTTACAAAATAGACTAAGAAATCAATAACTTTCTAAATCTTGGTTGCTTTTCTTGAACTTACTTATTTTTTCAAATTCTACCTTTTTCTCTAACTAATATGTCACTGATGAATAAGTAGTAATTGTAAACATTTGAAAATTTAGATTATAGTATTCTGAGATTCTATTTTTACAGAAGTTAAATAATTAGATATAGTAAAAGCCTATGAAATCAGCATGATATGTACCCAGAATCCTGGACACATGTTATGAACTAAGTGGAACACATGGATGCTATCCTGTACATTACAGGTGGCATCCATTTTGTTTTTCCTTGTATTCTTTCATTGTTGTAATAACTTATGTATTCATCTAGTGCTTTTGAAAAGCTCTCAAATGATTCATATTCTTTCTCGTAGCTGTAGTACATTTCATTCTTTAGACGTCCAAAGAATGTTTCCATAATGCAATTATCTATACAATTGCCACGTCTAGACATTGATTGGATAATTCCCCTGTTTTTTAGTTCCTGACGATAGTAGTTGTGTTGATATTGCCATCCTTGATCTGAATGAAATATTAATCCTGTAAGTGATTTGAACTTTTTAAACGCCATCTCTAGCATTCTCTTGATTTGATTTAGGTTTGGACTCATCGACAAGTCATATGAAATAACTTCATTTGTGTACATATCAATTATCGGAGAAAGGTAACACTTTCCCCATGAAAAGTTAAACTGAGATACATCAGTTGTCCACTTCTGAAGTGGTGCTGTTGCTGTAAAGTCTCTATCTATTATGTTTGGTGCTACTTTACCTACTTCACCCTTGAATGAGTGATACTTTTCTTTAGGTCTTTTGCCTTGCAATCCAAGTGAATGCATGATACGTTGTACTCTTTTATGATTGACAGAATTTCCACGTCTTAAGAGCTCTCTATACACTCTTCTCACACCATATCTACCTTTATGCTGGCTAAATATTTTCTTGATTTCTTCAGTGAGCTTAATATTTCTAAAGTCTACAGTATCAACTTTACTGATTTCGTAGTAGTAAGTTGATTTAGGCATATTTAAACCTTTTAGTAGGTGCTTTAATTGGTATCCTTCTTCTCTGAGCGCTTTGATGATTGCTGCTTTTTCGCCTTGAGTTGCGCAGCCCATCTTTCTTGCCTCAAGGCGATCCTTTTTTTTACTACTTCAATCTCCGCTTTCATTGCCGCAATTTCTTCTCTTAGTCTGATTAACTCTTCACGTTCTGATTCAGTTAAAGGTTTGGGCTTAATCGTTTTCTTTTTCATAACAGGGTTCTTACTCTTGCGACCTTTCTTTTTATTCACAAGACCATTGTAACCTAATTCTTTGTATTTGCGAACCCAGGTATATAGCATTCCATTATTTATACCTGCAGAAACAGCAACTGACTTGTTGGATTGTCCTGCTAATACTTTAGCAACTAATTCATATTTCGCTTCAGGGGTCCACACTTTGTTATTACCTAAGTGCTTTAATGCATCTGGTCCATTTTCTTCTTCGATACGAGCCCAGTATCGAACCATTAGATGAAAGTTTGATGTTTTTATTCCTTCTGGTGTTTCAGGCCATATTCCTTTTCTATATAGCTCAATACACTCTAACTTATACTCATGACTGTAACGCATGAAAATACCCTCCTTACTGGGTGTCCAGTAAAGAGGGTACATATCAGCATTTCAAAGGCTTTTTTTAATTTTAGCAAAATAATTGAATTTTAACTGATTAAGATACTTCAGTTAAAAATAAATAAATAATTAATCATTATTGAAATGTATGTTTGGAATTTGAATAGCTCCGTAAGCACCCTCTGAAAAGAAACCAGTATAAAGTCTAAGTTTCTCTATCATTGGATGAATTAATGCTTGTTGAAATTCAACATCTGTAGAGAGATCTTCTGGTAAATCAGTGATTAAAACTGAATATACGGCTTTAATCTCAGCACAAATATTATACCTACTGTCTGGGTAGGTAATTTCCATATTCATTATAATAATCTGATTATTTTGCCCCTCTTCTCTATCAGGAAGATTCACGCTAATAGTAGCTTTCCCATCCTCCTTCGTTACCTCATCTTGATGTACGGAAAATTCAAATTTATTAAATGTAATTTTTCTTATTTCTATATTTGTTGATTTCATTTTAGCCTCCAACTGATAATGAAATAACATTACCTTTTGCATTCCTTCTATTAGGAATGTTCTGTTCTTTATATGGCAACCTAGTTTCGGACTCATTTTTCACAATGTAATGAATATGTTGTACTGGTGAAGAGACCTTTTCTTCAATGGTTCTGCTAAATTGCTTAGTCATGATTTCAAATTTGCTAGCTAATTGTTCAAAAGAATTTTGACTCTGCTTATATATTCCATCATTAATCAATTGCACTATAGTTTGATTTAAACTAATACCTTCGATTTCAGAACGTTCTTTTAAATTCCTGTGTAATGTTTTGGCTATTCTTAGGGTTATCTTCCCACTATATTCCTCTAAAGAATTTCCAAGAGGTTCTTTAATTTCTCTGCCCCACTCAAGATTAGCCTCAATCCAATCAGCTTTAGCTAATTCAATTTCTTCATAAACTTCTTCCAAAGTTTCGCCATAAACAATTAATCCAGGTAATTCTTTAATAGAAGCAGTAAATAACCACTCACCATCTTCATATATTTTGTTAATCAAAATAGGATAATTTAGTCCAAGATAATATTCTTTATCCCTCATTACTTAAACCCTCCTCTAATTCTATCACTTTCTCAATCATCTTTATAATCTGCTTAACATAAACTAGTTTAATAGGCTTATGTCGCGGTATTGGAAAACTCTCCTGTAACAAAGGATGAGTCGTTATTGAATGATTGCTTCCTTCTCTCCACATAAAACCATACTTTTTGCACAGAGTTTCTAAACGTTCAGGGGTAACAGATTTGGGGTCATTTTTTATTTTTTGCAACTCTTTTTCTTTGCCCATGACATACCTCACCTAAAGTGACACTATATATGGTGTCATAATAATTATATCCCAAAAATTCGTTATATTCAAGAATTTCTCTTAATTTTAATAAAATAACTTGTAGCGTTACAATAGATGTGAGACTTCTAGAAGTCAAAAAGAAGATTCCCTGATATGATAAGAGTACCACCACTCACCAAAAAAGGAATCTTCTCATGACTAGTATATCACAAAATCTTCGCTATCTATCACATACTCTAGAAACACGCTACCACGCTGTTAAAACCTACCGAAATGGTGCCTCTGTCGCCTTCATCTGTCGACGCTACAAGGTCTTAAATGCCTCTCTCATGCGCTGGAACAAGCGATTCGACGGCATAAAAGAATCTCTGAAAGACCGCTCTCATCGCCCTCTAACACCGCATCCAAAAGCTCATACCAAGCAAGAGCTAACCTGGATTAAAAACTGCATCAAAAGAAATCCAAAGGCAACCCTCATCGAAATCTTCTACAAGCTCAAAACCAATAAGGGATATGATAGGCATCCTTGCTCACTCTTTCGAATCTTGAGAAAACTGGACTTCTTCAAATCCCCTAAAACAAAGCAGAAGCCTTATGTACCGAAACCATATGACACTCCGACTAAACTCGGTATCAAGTGGAAGATGGATGTCAAATACGTACCGACTCACTGCTACACAGGTAAGCTACCTGACAAGTTCTACCAGTATACTGTCATTGATGAGGCCAGCCGAGAACGTTTTATCTTCCCTTTCAAAGAGCAATCGTCCCACTCAACGGTTCATTTTCTCAAAATGGCTATCAAACACTTTGGCTATAAACCAAAAATCATTCAAACAGATAACGGCTTCGAGTTCACTCATTTCAAAGAGACTAAACAAGTTCACCCACTCGATCTACTTTGTCAAGAGCTTGGCATTGAACACAAGCTGATTCGTCCTCGAACACCAAGGCATAACGGCAAGGTTGAACGCAGTCATCGAAATGACAATCGACGTTTCTACCAACACCTTACTTTCTACTCTTATGACGATCTCATCAAGCAGATGAAAACCTATCTTTATCGCTCCAATCAACTCCCTATGCAAACTTTAGGATGGAAATCTCCTATCGATATTAGAAAGAGTCTGAGAAATTGTTTTGTCCCAGACTCTAGCCTTCCAGCCTTTGATTATTGCACTCAATTTTCTTGAGTACAATATCTTTTACAGTTAAGATGGCAAGTGTTGTTTTGTTATCCATTTTCATGGCCTTTCCTTCTTCTGGGCAATTCTAGGTTGCCAAAAATAGAAGTCGCAACATAGTGGTATTGAAGCGTTTTCTTTTAGTTTGTCAACTATTTTTAGGTTCCTTAATACACTGAGGCACTCTCTATAAAAGTCATCTGCAATAGCTAAGACTACGATTGTACATTACAAGATAAAATAAATGATGAACTTGATAACATTCAAAAACTTTTATAATTTTTGGTACAAACAGAAATTCAATATCAAAAAATCCCGTTGCAACGGGCTTTTTTTGATGTCATTTGATGCCGAATGCAGGGATCGAACCTGTGACCTACGCGTTACGAGTGCGTTGCTCTACCAACTGAGCTAATTCGGCTTTTACAAGGTATATTATAGCACTTTAAAAGAGTGTGTCAATGGGGACTAGAAGACATAGGCTTCATCTCCTCTTGCTCAATAAAAAAGGCTTATCCTCACGGATAAGCCTTCTCACATGTTTATTTCTTTATTCAATCACTTGGCTTCCTGCTACTTTCTTGTACCAGTGAGCTGATTTCTTTGGATAACGTTCTTGGGTTTCAAAGTCCACATAAAAGAGACCATAGCGTTTTTCGTAACCATTTGACCAAGAGAAGACGTCCATGAGTGACCAAATGAAGTAGCCTTTGACGTTTGCCCCATCCGCAATCGCATCGGACAGAACTTCCAAGTGTTGTTTCACATAATCAATCCGTCCATCGTCATAAACTGTATTGTCCACAAACTCATCTTTGTAGCCCAGTCCGTTTTCAGTGATGTAGATTTTCTTATAATTTGGATAATCCGCCTTCACACGCATGATCTGATCATATAGCCCTTGAGGATAAATGATCCAGTCCCAGTCAGTGCGAGGTACATAGTCAGGAGCTACACGACGACCAACACCTTTAATTTGGTACTTAGAGCTTCCTTTTTCCCCTTTACCGTTGTGGATGATTTCAGTTTCACCATCAAATGCTTCCATCCAATCACTCATGTAGTAGTTAATTCCAAGGAAGTCGTTCAAATCTTTAGCTGCTTCAAGCGCTACAAAGTCTTCGTCACGAAGATCCAAGCTACCACCATTTACTGATAAGATGTGGTTTACCCCTTCCATGGTTGCATCTGAGTAGTGTCCAAGGTAAGTAGCATCCAAGATAAATTTGTTGTGGATGATATCTTCCAACTCAGCCGCACGAACATCTGCTGGATTTTTCGGATCCAAAGGATACTTAGTTGGAAGAGCATGTACGACACCAATTTCACCCGCATAACCTTTGTCTTTGTACAATTTCACAGCACGGGCGTGCGAAATCATCATATTATGGTGTGATTGGAAAACTTTGGCAAGATCATACTGGATTCCTGGCGGGAATTTACCTACCAGGTACTGACCATCACCGATGGGACCAATTTCATTGAAGGTTGTCCAATAGTTAACTTCTGGGAATTCTTCAAAACAGAAGGCAGCATAATCTACAAAGTGTTGGATGTTTTCACGATTCAAGAAATCTCCATTTGAATGAAGAGCTTCTGGTGTATCAAAGTGATGGAGGGTTACAAAAGGCTCCACATGGCGTTTGTGGCATTCCGCAAATAGATTGTGGTAGAATTCAACCCCTTTAGGATTGACTTCCCCGTAGCCAGTTGGGAAGATCCGCGACCAAGCGATGGAAATCCGGATGCCATTGACACCGTATTCTTCAGCCAATTGAAGATCTACTGGATATTTGTGGTAGAAATCACTTGCTGGTTCTGCTGTATACCAATAGTTATCAGCTAAGTATTTGTCCCAAGCAACTGGACCTTTTCCATCAGTATGAGTAGCACCTTCTGCTTGATAGGCAGCCGTTGCCCCACCAAAAATAAAATCTTTAGGAAGTGTTTTTGTCATTATTTCACCTATTTCTTGATTGAATCAAATGAAAAGTGAGAGGAGAGGAGCTAGTGAGCCATCCATCTCCATCTCACTTCTTAGTTCTTATTCTTCAAATTGAGCTTGAACAAAGGCGAGAGCACCTTGTCCATCACGTGTTAGTTTAATGTACTGAGCACCTTCTGTCTTAGCCAGTTTGATGCCCAACTTGTCTGTTTCTGCCTTCATATCTTCGAAGTTTGAAGCAACCTGAGGAGCTAAGATGACTAGATCAAACTCTGGCAACATTTCACGGTGGGCACCGTAACCACCTGCTGCCGCTTTGACAGGAACCTTATATTCAGCTGCAGCCTTATTCAAGGCATTGGCAAGGAGGCCACTGGTTCCTCCACCTGCACAGAGAACCAAGACGTTTGTTTCTTCTGTAATCGTATTTTCAGCTGGTGCATCTTCAACACCTGCTTTTTCAAGAATAGCGTCTGCTTTGGCAGTATTGAAGTTTGCAGCTACTTTTTCTTTTAATTCATCGTTTGCTTTACCAGAGCGTTCTTCTTCAAGAATCTGCTCATCATAAACCTTGAGGAATGGATAGTAAATAGCAACGTCTACAACAATCAGGAGGGCCGCCAAGATAAAGGACAAGACTTGGAAGTTCGTACCCAAGATTTGGCCAAGTGGTGCTGGAGTAGTCCATGGAAGGTTGGTCGTGAATGAGTTCATCCCAAGCGTTTCAATAAAGAACTTAAAGATCCAAACGTTAGCGATTGGCGCAAAGATAAATGGAATAAAGAAGATTGGGTTCAATACAAGTGGTGCACCGAACAAGATTGGCTCGTTTACACCGAAGAAAGTAGGAACGACTGATGCACGTCCAATAGCACGATTTCGTTTCGATTTACATAGCCACATAAACATAAATGGAACTACTAGGGTCGCACCTGTTCCACCCATGGTAACGATAAACATTTGCGTACCAGAAGTGAGAATCTTATCCGCATGCATCCCTTCTTTTAGCAAATTCAAGTTAACTTCGGCATTTGCGTAAGTAATCGCTGCAATAGCAGGTTCAACAATAGATGGTCCGTGAATCCCAACAAACCAGAAGAAAGCAAAGGCCCCAAAGATAATGGTAATTCCTACATAGCCATCTGCTGCAGAGAAGAGAGGAGCGAAGAGTTTACCAATCGATTCGGCCACACTTGCCCCGTCAATATGACGAACAATCAAATCAAGAGCATAAAGAGAAACAACTGAGAGTGTGAATGGAATCACATCTTTAAAAACTTGAGAGATATTCGGTGGAACTTCGTCCGGCATGCGGATGGTAACATTGTTTTTCACACAGACCTTGTAAATATTAACAGTAACAAAGGCCGCAAGGAAAGCAGAAAGCAAACCTTTTGTTCCAAGGAAACCTGTAGAAATACCACCTTCAATTGGGTCAGCAGCCAGCATCAACAAACCAACGATTGCTGCCAAAAGTGTTGACATATAGTTGATTTGATTGGTTTTTTCCATATTACGATTGACAGAGTCTGTTAAGGACTTGGCTGTTGTTCCTGCTACCAATAGAGCAAGGATCCCCATGGAATAGCTGTAAGGTTTCATCAAGAAGCCCACTACATCATCAGACCATTGGAAGCCCCATGAGTTTGGTACGAAGGCAATCAAGATAAAGATACTTGAAAAGAGAATGACTGGCATTCCCGCAATAAAGCCATCACGGATGGCGCGGAGATAAATATTCCGCGATAATTTTTCAAAGAAAGGTTTCTTTTTTTCAATAAATTCAATTAATTTATGCATTATTTTACTCCTCTTTTGTATAGTTCAATGAGATGATGAATCACATCTTTTAATAGGATCGTTGTCATTAAGTGGTCCTGCCCATGCATCATGGTAATGCTGTAAGGGAGGTCTTCTCCGGCTGCTTCTTGCGCTAGCATAGTTGTTTGAGACTTGTGAGCCTCTGCGATGCAGCTTCCTGCTTCTTCTACCAAGCTTTCCGCTTGAGCGAAGTCACCCTTCTCAGCTGCCTTGAGGGCCTCCAAAAGTTTAGAACGAGCATCCCCTGCATAGGCAACGATCTCAAAACCTAATAGTGTCATTTCTTCTTTGGTCATGACCAATTCCTCCAATTTGAATTTCTTAATTTTTAAAAGTTGTTACAATAATCGTTGAATGTGTAAGACAAGATAGACCCGTTCGCTCTTGTACAAGTCAACTCCAGTCTCCCTAGAAATCACATCATAAATCTTGGAACCAATCTCAAAGGCTTTGGGATAGGAGCTTTTGATGTGCTCCTCCATATCTAGAAGTGATTGATTATCGTCTCGATTGCGATCCAGGTAATCCAAGAAGTAGTTGAGATGAATCATGAAGCGATCATAAAAGTTATTGTTGGTCTCGGTTCGTTTGATTGAGTAACTATCCAAAACCTCTTCCACACCTTTTAAGATTTCTTTGCGCTGGTCCATGGAATCCACGATTTCCACTCCATTTTCACCTTCTGCGTTGATGAAATGATAGGCGATGCGAGTGACCTCATCTTCAGGGAAGCTAGTTGTGAGCTTCTCCCGATAGATATCTACTGCCTCTTTGGCAATCTCAAAAGCCACTGGATAGTTCTCCGAGATATCCAAAAGATTACTTTCCTTATACCTGCCTTGGGTCATTGCTTGATAAGAGCAAAACATGTGGTCGGTCAAGGTCACATAGATATATTCTTGAACGGGATAGTGATACTTTTTGGTCAAGTAATCAATCATCTCGTAGGTCACTGTGATGAAATCTAACGGAACATCTTTTAGCAGGGTCATAAAGTTCTCTCGGGATTCCTCTGTTTTCATCCGAAAGAGCTTTTCTACCTTTTCTTTAGGGACTAGGTCGCCCTTCTTTTTCCCAAAAACAATTCCTTTTCCAATGACAATCAGTTCTTCCCCTTTGTCATTTCTCACCAGAGCAACATTGTGATTGAGTGGATTTAAAATCCGATACATGGTACTCTCCTTGCTAGTTTATTTAAGGTTTAGGGTATAAAAAATGACCACAAATGAGATCAGAGAGGGTTCTCCCCGATTCATCTGTGATCATGCGTAATCTAACTTACTAACACTCACCTTGTATTCACTTATGGACTAAGTATAGCACACGCTTTTGTTTTTGTAAACCCTTTCTTAACAACTTTTTAACTTTTTTGTTTTTTCCTAACAAATAGCTGTTTATAGCTGTCTTCTCTGGGCTCTTCAAGGAAATTTGAACGCCCATCGTTAAAGGAGTGGTCTACACTTTTAAATACGCTCTTTCCAAGAAGTTGCGACTTGGTCCAAGACTTGGTTGAGTTCTTCAATGTTGCGACGACCTTCGGTACGCAACCATTCACGAGCCGCCTCTTCCCCATTCTTGATGTAGGCTTCTACAGATCCAGCCCAAGTTGCACGTCCGCAAAGAACCCCGTTGAAGTTTGCGCCTGCTTCATGCGCAAAGACTAGGGTTTCTTGGAAGAGTTTAGCAGAAACACCTGCACTCAAGTAGATGTATGGAAGGTTGGTTGCTTCTTCTTGTTCTTTAAAGAAGGCCGCAGCTTCCTCACGACTATGCACAATTTCTCCATCGCCAAATCCTTCTACATATTTGACATTGACTGGCACTTCTACTTTCAAGACATCGATGTTGAAGCGTGGGTCTGAGAAGACTTTCATCGCTTCGATGACTTTGCGAGGTTTTACTTTAGCATATTCTACAGAACCTGCATCAGCGATTGTTTCATCGTAAGCCAAGATTTCAAGGAAGAATGGAATTTCTTCTGCCGCACATTCTGAACCGATGCGTTCGATGTAGGCTTGTTTTTCTTGATTGAGTTCGTCTGCACTATCCACATCATAGTAGAGCAAGAATTTCACTGCATCTGCACCTTGTTCTTTGATGCGTTTAGCTGACCAAAGGTTGAGGCAGTCTGGCAGACGCTTGGTGCTAGAAGTGTCGTAGCCTGTTTTTTCATAAGCCAACAAGAGCCCTGCTTCTGCATCCAAAACCTTGGTCGCTGGAAGTCCATACTCAGGGTCCAAGAGCATAGAAGATGCGAATGGTGTTAATTCTTCAGCCACTAGGACCTTCAACTCTTCCATTTGAGCCACTGTTGGTTCTGTGTCTTGGTATTGGGCCATGAGACGTTTCAAAGCACCGCGTTGGTCAAAAGCCAAGGCAGAGATCACACCCTCTTTGGTGCTCAATTTTTCTAAATAGTTACGTTTTTGTTCTGTTAATACCATCTTATACCTCTTTTACATTTATCTGTTGATACAAATCATCATAGTGATGAATATTGATATGGCCTGTCGTTGCTTCTTGAGCATTCAACATGCCAAGGACATTGGCTTTGGTTAAAAGCGCTTGGTCATCTTCCTGATGATAGAGAGCTGAGGCAATCCCAGCAACCGTTGAATCACCAGACCCCACTGGGTTGACGACTTCAATTTTTGGAATGTCCACTTTATAGAAGACATCTCCGTGTTTGGCAAAGGCACCGTCAGCTCCTAGGGAGACGATGATCCAGTCAATGCCTTCAAATAAGTCAGTTTGAAGAACTTCTTTTAATTGATCAAAATCCTTGGTCACCTCATAGCCCAGTAATTGGGACAATTCTTCATTATTTGGCTTGATAACCGTTGGTTTAATAGGGGCTGCTAGAGCTTTTTCTAAGGAAACACCTGAACAATCAAGAACAACTGGTTTTCCTGCCTTCTTAGCACGCTCGACTAATTTCACATAATAATCAACTGGTAATCCAGCTGGTAAACTTCCTGAGATAGCAACGACTTCTACATCTGGAAGCAAGGCTTCATAGTGATCAAGAAAGGCTTGCCCTTCTTCTTCAGAAACAGACGGACCTTTTTCCAGGATTTCAGTTTGTTGTCCTTCGTGAAGGATCGCAATACAATTCCGGGTCTCCCCTTGAATTTTAAAGAATTCTTTGCCGATTTCCTGATCCAGATGGTCCAAGATAAATTGGCCTGTTGAACCACCAATCAGACCAGTTGCTGAGACAGGATCTCCAATCTCTGCTAGGACCCGTGTGACATTGAGTCCCTTACCACCTGCGGTTTTGCTTACCTTGTCAACTCGATTGACCGTATCCAAGTGTAAGGTTTCTAATGGATAGGAAATGTCGATTGAAGGGTTCATGGTTACCGTTAGTATCATAGACTCACCTCTTAGTCGTGGTATTCCCCACGGTCCCATTTTTCAAGGAATTCTGTGAAGAAGTCCTCATCTTCTTGATGGTCGTTGTGGGTTTCCAAATGTTGAATCTTGGCAATCAATTTCTTGTTTTCTTCACTTGGTTTGTATTCCGCGTGGATGAAAGCTTCAATGATATCGCACATGAGCAACTCACCAGTTACTTTCCCACCAAAACCAATGACGTTGGCATTGAGTTCTTCTTTGGCATAAAGAGCAGTTGTCATATCGCGGACCAAGGCTGAACGGATTCCAGGGACCTTGTTAACCGCATTGTTAATGCCAACGCCAGTCCCACAGATACATACTCCAAGATCTGCTTGGCCACTAGCTACTGCCTCTCCGACTTTTTTCCCAAAAATTGGGTAGTGGGTGCGCGCGTGGTCATAGGTTCCGAAGTCAAGAACCTCATAGCCTTTTGATTTCAAAAATTCAGAAACAGCCATTTTTTCATTTGTGACAATATGATCACATCCAATTGCAATTTTCATTCTTTTACTCCTCCCTTTAGCACATCTTGTTGAGCATATCCACACGGATTTGGTGGCGACCACCGTCATACTTACCATTTACAAATCCTTTGGCAATATTTTTCGCCAATTGGTCACCCACGATTTGAGCACCCATGGTGATCATGCGAGAATTGTTGTGCCCACGAGTCATGTAAGCAGAACGCTCATCTGAAACTTCTGCTGCAACCATTCCTTTAATTTTAGTTGCGACCATGAATGGACCTGCTCCGTATGCGTCAATGACAATCCCAAGATTGTCTTCTGCTTGTTTCACTTCTTTTGCAACAGCCAAGGTCACATCGACAAAGTCTTGCCCTTCTTCTGTCACGTCCACCACTTGGAAACCTTCTGCTTCCAAAAATTCTTTGACTACTTCTTTTAAGCGGATACCAGCCGCATCCGCACCAACTACAATTGCCATATGCTTCTCCTTTTTGCATTTCCGTCAACAAAGAAAGTTCTCCTCTTTCTTCATTCGACTTCGTTTTGTTATTCACAAACACAGTATAGCGCCAATTTTGTTTATTGTCAACTATTTTTTGTTTATATTTTTCATTTTTCTTTATTTTTTATTATTTTTTAGCCCTAAATTGTTTGTAATAAACAAAAAAGAGAGAATCGCTCTCTCTTTTCAGTTTATTATTTATACAATCACACGTGTATATTCCTCTAATTCTTCATGTGCTTTCTCAGATGCATCGTCCGTTATCACTGCCGTCACTTTTTTTAAGGAACAGATAGAGGTAAAGTCTTCCTTGCCAATCTTGGAGGAATCAATCAGTAGGTAGGCTTCGGAAGAACGTTCTAAGGCCAACTTTTGCGTATAGGCTTCTTCAAAAGAAGAGGTCAGAACGCGCCCATCCACAATGCCATTCCCACTAAAAAACATCTTGTGGAAGTACATTCTTTCCATGAGAGTGTTCGTTATCTCGCCGACAAAAGCTTGGCTGGTTTCTCGTAGCTCCCCTCCCAAGAGGATTACCTTAAAGGTATCACTTTTCTTCTTTAACAACTCTTGGAAAATCGGCAGACAGTTGGTCACCACGCGCAATTCCTTATTATTAATAGCTTCGGAAAGAACTTCAACAGAGGTCCCAGGTCCAAGGAAGATACTCTCACCTTCTTTTATCAGTTCGCAAGCTTTCTTCGCTACCTCACGCTTAGCCAGTATATTCTTGAGCAACTTCTCTTCATGAGGAAGTTCTCGTGAAGGGAGGAATTGGTTACTTTTAGCTCCGTTTCGAACCCGAATAATCAGCCCCTGTTTTTCCAGTTCAATCAAATCACGACGGACCGTCATATCCGACACCTGCATACTTTCCATTATATCTTGAACGTAAACGGTTCCAGCCTTATTGACTAGATTGATAATCTCATTCAGTCTTTCCTGTTTCTTCATTTCCTACCTACTTGCTTCGTTTTTGTTTATTATAACCTTAAACTGTCAGAATCGCAATCATTATTTGTTTGAAACAAACATTTTTCCAAAAAAGAGAAATCAAAAAGGCTTATCCTCACGGATAAGCCTCTGGTTAATATCGTTTCAAGCGAAATTAAGCTTTGTTTTCTGAACCGAATACGTCGATACGTTCTTCAACTGAAGCTGTGATTGCTTCGAATCCTGGTTTCAAGAATTTACGTGGGTCGAAGAGTTTCTTCTTGTCGTATTCTGCTTCGTTTGCATCGTATTCACGTACGAATTGACGAGTTGCGTTAGCGAATGCGATTTGGCACTCAGTGTTTACGTTAACTTTCGCAACACCAAGTTTGATAGCTTCTTGGATTTGGTCATCAGGGATACCTGAACCACCGTGCAATACGATTGGGAATCCTGGAAGAGCTTCTGTCAATTTCTTCAAGTGGTCAAGGTCAAGACCTTCCCAGTTTGCTGGGTATGGACCGTGGATGTTACCAATACCTGCTGCCAAGAAGTCAATTCCTGTAGCAACCATTGCTTTAGCATCTTCGATTGGTGCCAATTCACCTTTACCAACGATACCATCTTCTTCACCACCGATTGTACCAACTTCAGCCTCAACTGAGATACCTTTAGCGTGAGCTTTTTCTACAACTTCTTTTGCCAATTTAAGGTTTTCTTCAACTGGAAGGTGTGATCCGTCGAACATGATTGAAGTGTAACCAACTTCGATACACTCAAGAGCATCTTCGTAGTGACCATGGTCCAAGTGGATTGCAACTGGTACAGTGATACCCATTGCTTCAACAAGGTTAGCGATCATGTTGCGAGCTACTTTGTAACCACCCATGTATTTAGCAGCACCCATAGAAGTTTGGATCAAAACTGGAGCTTTTTTAGCTTCTGCTGCACGCAAGATAGCTTGAGTCCACTCAAGGTTGTTTGTGTTAAATCCACCAACTGCGTAACCATTGTCACGAGCTGCTTGGACAAATTTTTCTGCTGAAACGATTGCCATTAGTAGTAGGCCTCCTCTAATTTTTTGTGGTTAAACCACTTACATTGTTTATTTTATCACTTTTTCATTGAAAATGCTAGCTTTTCCTGAACCTTTAAAGCGTTTTCTTCTCTTTTCAAGCTGTCTTTCTGCTAAATGAACAAGAAAAAAAGATAGCCGAAGCTATCTCGATAATCCGATGCGGAGAGAGGGACTTGAACCCTCACGACCTAAAGCGGTCACAGGATCCTTAGTCCTGCGCGTCTGCCAATTCCGCCATCCCCGCGATTGAGTACCTTACTAGTATATCAATCTTCTACTTTCTTGTCAAGATTTTTTTCAAACTTTTTTCAAAGTCTACACTTTTCTCTCCTGTTTAGATGCTGACAAATCCTCCTTGATGAAGGACTCCTTTAAGGGACTGGAATTGTCTCACTGGGCGTAACCAGAAACTTTTCAAATTCTAAATCAGGCATGCATGAGAGCAAATCTTCTCTGATCTGATCGAGTGCTTCCAAGCGCATCTCTACAGAGGTCGCTCGATTCCCCTGTATGATAAAGAGGACATTACGGGTAGTCTCCTCCATCTTGTAGCGTTCACCATCTCTCACATCTAGCCAGGCCATAATACCTTGTTGATCTCGGTAGACCGGATCGCTTTCACTAACATGCTTTTCGGTTGATAAGATGGGCAAAAAGCTATCCTCTCTTTGGCTAATCGTAAATTCGATTGGCCCCTGGATCTTATCTAAATCATGCCCTCCGATGGCTAAAAAGGAACTGAGGCATTCGACATTATAGATATCAATCACACTATTAATCGTAGGAAGGAAGCCACGACTTTGAATATTCTTAATCAAAGCAAGAATAGTCGGTGGGTTCTTCTTAACACTACGCCCCACATCCTTCAATAAGTCAAGGTAGCCTTGTACAACCGGCTCCTCTTTCACCGAGCTGAGGTCGCAATTTAAAGCCCAATCTTCCATTTCCTTCTTTTTAGCTAAAAATTCTTCAGATAAGGGAGCTTGTGGATTCACCTGTTTTGCTACTCCAATCACTACCGTCTCAATCCCTAAATCCACCAAACTTTGATTCAGTATCCAGTCCATATTTCCTTCCTCCTTCTGTGCTAGGTTAGGCTTACACCCTCATTATACTCCTCCTTGAACCATCCTTCAAGTAAAGAAAAGAGAGTGGGATAGTTGAGTAGGGCTGTAAAAGCCGATGAAATCAGTGTAGTAGAGCCCACTCAACCACTGCGTCCTGCTCGACAATCCAAAGAAAATAAAGAGGCTAGGACTTTTGTCCCAGCCTCTTTTTTGGATTATTCTTCTTCTTCGTAAGACTCTTCTTCGTCTTCTTCGTCAGTTAACTCAACTTCCACATCCAACTCATCTGGTGAGATTTCATTAATTTCAGCGTCATATGCTTCCACTTCATCCTTCTCATCTTCTGGGTTTTCATCATCGTAAGTAAGCGCTGGATCTGCTTCATAGACATCTTCGTCTTCTGGATCATCCGCATTGTAATCAATCGCGTCTTCGTCTCCATCCATAAAGGCATTGACGCGTTTTTTCTTACGTTTCTTAGGCTCTTCGTCTTCATCTGTTTCTTCAAGAGCGATGATTTCTTCATCTACCTCATCGATCGCATACCATGAGCGAAGTCCCCATTTGTTGTCTCCTAGTGGGATAAAGCTTCCGTCCACATTTAATTCTGTATAGAACAATGGAAGAGCTTCACGAATTTCACTGTTTGATTTTTCGAGGTAGTTTTGAATTTCATTGACCAGGTCATTGAAATACATTTCATGATCACGGCCACGTGATTCTAAGATCGCACGGGCTACTTCAATCATTGAAAGTTCACTTTTTTCTTGTCCAGCAAATACTTCTAATTCCAAGGTAGATCTCCTTCATTTTTATCTCAAGGCAACACTCTTTTTCATTAAAAAAGAGGATACCCCTAGAATACATCATTTATCGTTACACTCTATTGTACGATAATTTTCCCCTTTCGTCAAAGGAAAATTCCGTGCCAATAAGAAGAGAAAAGCTGGGACACATGGCCTCAGCTTTTCTTCTTATGACTTGTTTCCATCAAGATGGAAAATCGTCTTTTTTATTTTACTTTTGCAGTGCTTGTGATCACTTCAACAGCTTTCTTCACAGCAATGTCGTGTTTCAACATTTCTGGTGAAAGCAAGCTACGAACTTGTTCAACTGGCATGTTGTAGTCTGCTGCCAATTGTTCGATTTCTGCAGTTACTTCTTCGTCAGTTGCTTCGAAGCCTTCTGCTTTAGCAACCGCTTCTACGACAAGGTTTGTCTTAGTACGTGCTGCTGCATCTGCTTCATATTGTTTGTGAAGATCTTCTTGAGTTGTACCAGTGATTTGGAAGTACATGTCTGGAGAGATTCCTTGACGTTGCATGTTTCCTAGGAATTCATTGACAGCACGGTGTACTTCTTCGTGGATCATTTCTTCTGGAAGGTCAACGATTTCTGCATTTTCTACTGCAAGGTCAATCGCTGCTGACTCAACTGCATCTTTGTAAGCTTCTTCTTTTGCTTCAGCCAACTCTTTGCGGTATTTTTCTTTCAATTCAGCAAGAGTTTCAACTTCTTCATCGATGTCTTTTGCCAATTCATCGTCAAGAGCTGGTACTTCTTTTGCTTTTACTTCGTGGATCGTTGTCACGAATTTTGCTTCTTTACCTGCAAGGTCAGTTGCTTGGTAGTTTTCTGGGAAAGTTACGATGACATCAACTGTCTCACCAGCTGAGTGTCCAACCAATTGGTCTTCGAAACCTGGGATGAATTGACCTGAACCAAGTCCAAGTGAGAAGTTATCTCCTTTTCCTCCGTCAAACTCAACACCGTCAACAGAACCTACAAAGTCGATCACAACTGTATCACCTTCAGCTGCTGGTCCTTCTTTGATTACCAATTCAGCCAAGTTGTTGCGTTCGCGTTCGATACGTGCATCTACATCTTCATCTGTTACTTCTTTAGAAACTTCTACAGATACTTCAAGGTCTTTGTAAGCACCCAATTTTACTTCTGGTTTTGTAACAACATTAGCTGTCAATGTCCAATCTTGACCTTTTTCCATTGATACAACGTCAAAAGTTGGTTGAGCAACCACTTCAAGACCTGCTTCTTTTACTGCTGCTTCATAAGCTGCTGGAAGAAGATCGTTCAAAGCATCTTGATAAAGTGATTCTTCACCAAAACGTTGGTTGAAGATCGGACGTGGAAGGTGACCTTTACGGAATCCTGGTACGTTCAAGTTTTTCTTAACAGACTCAAACACGCGGTCTAAAGCTGGTTTAATTTGGTCTTGACTGATAGTGAAAGTCAATACTCCGCGGTTTGTTTCTTTGTTTTCAAATGATACAGACATTCTGTCTCTCCTTAAAATAATATAGTCATTCCTAATAATTTTACCATAAAACTTCGAAAATGCAAGTTTTTGGGCATCTTGGTTTTGTAGAAACTGCTTCTTTTTAGAGGAATTTTATAGTGGTTTATGAAGACAAAAAGATTTAAAATTTCATTCCTATCCTAAAAATTGTCCCGGAACAAAAAAACTAGTCCTTACCTGAACTAGTTTCCTTCCTATTAGGACTTCCGAAGCGGATCTTCCTGGTAAGTAGCACGCGCCCCACCAATCAACTTTGGTCGACTCGCTAGAGCCGTCACATGAGCGCCACCTAGTTCTTTCAAGACAGGGCGAACGGGTACTTGCACATGCTTGACATGCATCCCAATCGAAGTATCCCCGATGTCCAAACCAGCCTGGGCTGTGATGTATTCCACTTCGACAGGGTCTTTCATATAACCGAAGGCAGCCAACTGACCGGCACCCCCCGCATGGAGGCTCGGTAGTACATTGACGATTTCTAAGTCTTTCTTTTCTGCTAGTTCACGTTCGACCACCAGAGCGCGGTTAAGATGCTCACATCCTTGGACAGCTAAGTAAATTCCTTTGGGAGTTAGGGTATCCAGGATGGTTTTCACAATGGCTTGCCCAATCTCCAGGCTTGAGTTCTTCCCGATACTTGCGCCAGCGACTTCACTGGTGGACAGGCCTAATACGAGGATTTGTCCCTGATGCAGATTGGCCTTGGATAATAGATCCAGCAAGATTTCCTGGGTTTCTCTTTTTAATTGCTCTAACTCCATCTTCTAATTTCCCTTCTTTGGTAAGAAATGATACAGAGCATATCCCAGAGCCATCCCAACGAAGTTTTGAACCAGATTATGAGGAACCTCTTCAATGGCCGCTACCCAGGTATTTCCTAAAAAGAGTGCTGAAGCTAGGGCATAACCACTTACCATGATAACCGTTCCTAGAAACAGACCGATGTAACGGGCTTTTCCTTTAAAGCCAGCAAAGTAGCCTTGAGCTCCGTGGAACAAGAGACTAAAGAACATCCATTGAGGATAGCCAGAGAGGAGGTCTAAGAGAAAGGCACCAAGACCACCGACCACTGCTCCTTCTTTGCGCCCCAAATAAAAGGCGGTAAAGTAGACGCCTAGATCCAGCAAGGTCACCATCCCGGTAGGAGTTGGCAACTTGGTATAATAGCCTAGTACAACTGTCAAGGCGGTTAAAATGGCTAAATGCGCGATTACTTGGGTCCGTTTATTGGTCATATTGAACTACTCCATATTGATCTGATTTTTGAATGGCTTGGTAGACAAAGTCTTTAGAGGCTTTGACAGCTTCTAAGGTTGCCTTCCCTTGGACTAACTGGCTTGCTATGCTAGAGGCAAAGGTACAACCAGCTCCTGTATTATTCTTTTCTAAAACATCTTCTTCGAAGACCGTAAAGTCTTGGCCGTCATAAAAGACATCGATGGCTTTTTCCTTGTTAAGGCGGTTGCCCCCTTTGACCACGACAGTCGCTGCTCCCAATTCATGGAGCTTGCGCGCCGCCTCCTTCATATCGTCGAGCGATTGAATCTTGCTTTGAGTCAAGATCTCAGCTTCTGGTAAGTTTGGCGTGATGATGGTCACATAAGGGAAGAACTTGATCAATTCGTCTCGAAGGGCTGACACTTCCACGTCATGAGTTTCCTTGCAGACCAAGACAGGGTCTAGTACCACAGGAATCTCCGCATGGGCTTTGACATAGTCCAAGGCTAAGTCTGCCACTTGGACATTTGGCAAGAGGCCGAGTTTAATAGCAGAAAAAGGAACATCCTTGAGAGAGTTGAGCTGTTGAGCAAAGGTCGTCGGATCCACCGGAATGACTTCAAAACCGTGCTCGGTCATAGCGGTCAAACAAGTCACTGCTACAAAGCCATGCTGTTTGTTGGTTGTATAGGTGGCCAGGTCAGCGTGAAGACCTCCCCCACTAAAAATATCATTTCCTGAAATAGCTAGAATCAATTCATTACTCATAACGGATCTCCTTTAAATATAAGCCATTTGGCGCTGCTGTAGGACCTGCTAGATTGCGGTCCTTCTTTTCTAAAATCAGATCGATCTGCTCGATCGGCATCCGATCATTTCCGATCTTCAACAAAGTTCCCACCATATTACGGATTTGCTTGTAGAGAAAGCCATTGCCCGAAAAGGTAAAGAGAAGACGATGATTTGCCACGTCCTCGACCAAGCGAGCCTCTGTAATCGTGCGAACCTTGTCTTCCACACTGGTTCCCGAAGCTGTGAAGCCAGTGAAATCGTGGGTCCCCTCCAATTTTTGGATGGCTTCTTGCATCTTGGCCACATCCAAGGGGTAAGGATAGGAAGTTGCATAGTGGCGCATCATGGGATTCTTGGGGCGGCCATAATCCACGATGAATTCGTAGGTCTTGCTGTGCTTCTTGTAACGTGAGTGAAAGTCATCTGCTACTTGCTCCACCCGGATGAAATCAATATCCTCTGGGGTCTGGGTATCCAGAGCAAAGCGGAGCTTCTCCTCATCCCGTGGCTGAGGGAGATCAAAATGGATGACCTGCCCAAGGGCATGGACGCCTGCATCCGTCCGGCCCGCGCCATGGATGGTCACTGCCTGTCCATGGTTCAGACGCATCAAGGTCTTCTCGATTTCTTCTTGCACACTACGTGCATGCGGTTGTCGTTGGAAACCCGCAAATAGAGTTCCATCGTAAGAAATAGTTGCTTTGTATCGTGTCATGTTTTTATTTTATCAAGTTCATCCAAGCGGAACAAGGCAGAAAAGAGAGAACTGTCCGGGTACAGTTTCCGAGGCAAAAAAAGAACCAAGTCTTTCCTTTTCCATGTCTGGAAAATAGAAAAACTTAGTTCAATCGGGGGGCTGATTAGTCTTCTTTCCGTCCTTTGAGACTCATGCCTGTCGCTCCTAAGATCGCTCCAAGCAAGGCCAAACCTAGCACAGATTCTTGTCCAGTCTGAGGAAGCTGATGACTAGACGGTGTTTGGTCTTGCACCGGTGCTGGCTGAGCTTCTTCTACTGTTTTTTGTTCTGAAGCGACTGGAGCTGGCTGAGCGTTCACAAGTGGCTTCACTTCAGAGACTATTGGTCTTACTTGAAGATGACCTCCTTGATCAACTTGAGGTAAGTCTGGTTGAGGACTTGGACCATTCTGTAAACCTGGAGTCGGAGTGATCACTTCTGCCTCCTTGGTGCCCACTTCCACAATCTCAGCAACAGCTTCTTTCGAAACTTCAGTTCCTACTACTTGGCGGCTCTCATCAAGGGTAGAAACCGCAACAAATTCACGCTGCTGGCCTTTGACACCTACTTGAACCACTTTTCGTTCACCCTTGGCTAGATCTGGATTGGTCCGTTCGACAACTTCAAAATCCAGTTCTTTTTCGACAACTTCCAAACTTGGTATGTCTGCTACCAAGGCTCTGACATCATTTTCTGCTTGACTTCCCACTTGGGTGATTGGTTTCAACTGGCTGAGAGCTTGCGTTAGGCTTGTCACTTGCTCATCTACCTTTTCTTGATGGGCACGACTAACAGTCCAGTTCAATGTATCCAAGACTTTTGCAAGAGCTGAACGAGATTCCTCTGTATAGATGGAAAGATCTGTTGGAACGCTTGCAAGGGCCGCACGAAGGGCTGTATAGTTAGCTTTGAAATAGTCTTTGTTATGGTTGGCAAATGCTTCCATGACCTGGAAGACTTCTTCTTCCTTGTATTCATTGGCCGGTTCATCTGCCCAGATTCCCAACATACTTCCGGACACTGGTAATTTCACATCAGGGTATTTGGTTGAAGCTAATTGTTCAAATGGAACAGTTTCTGAATGTTGAAGAGCTTTATCGAGTGGATAGCTTTGATCTCCTCTGTGGCCCAAAACATAGTACCAGTCCCCGTTGGTATTGAGGAATTTGTAGCCCTTGTCCGCTAGGTACTGTGGTGATGCGAGGTTATAGCCCCACCATCCTTTAGACCAGTAAGAAATCAAGACGTCTTTGTCAAAGGCAACATCATCTTCGTCTCCATAGTAGAAGCCATCGTTAAAGGCCATTGGCTGCAAGCCTTTTTCGCGGGCCATGGCAGCAAGACTGTTGGCGTAGTCCGCAAATTTACCATAGAGCTCATACCATTTGAGGTAGTACCAACCTTGAGCATTAGTGGCATCATTGGCGTATTCGTCTGTTCCGTAGTTAAAGATCTTAGACTTGCCTTTAAAATAGTCCATGTACTTGCCAATTAGGGCCTTAGTAAAGTTGACTGCTTCTTCGTTGGTCAGGTCCATAGTTGTCTTGGAAACCGTATCAAAGGTCGCTTGCGGATGTTCGATACCTAGTTTTTGCATCGCTACCAAAATGGCATCCATGTGGCCTGGACTATTGACTGCTGGGATCAAACCAATGCCTTTTGAGGTAGCATAAGCTAGCAACTCATCCATTTCTGCTTGGGTCAAGGCTTGACCATTTGGATCGTCATAATAGGCCTTGGTTCCTTCAAGGATAGCAGCTTTCACATCGTCGCTAGTGTAGGTTTTGCCATTTGCCTCCAGGGTCATATCATCGAGGACAAAGCGCATACCATCATTTCCGACAAGGAGGTGCAAGTCAGAGTACCCTAGCTCACTGGCCTTATCCACGATTCGTTTCAACTGATCCAGTGAGAAGTATTTGCGCCCTGCGTCAATGGAAATCACTTTGCTCTTAGCTAGTTTTTCAGCGGCTTCCTTGTCCGCCAACTCTTTGGCATAGCTTTCTGTATGAACCAAGGCCTCTTGAGCGGCTTTGAGAGAAGCAATCAGTTCTTTCGCTTCTGCTCGAGTCGTGTCTGCTCCTACCCCTTCCAAAGCTTTTTTAGCTTCTGTAAAGGCTACTAGAGACTCTGGTGTATAGTGATCCAAATCAGTTGGAGCTTCTGCAAGAGCTTTTTCAACGACTTCAGGATCTGCTACAAAGTAGTCCGCGTTCTTGTCCGCAAAAGCGTGCATGAGCTTAAAGAGAAGGTCTTTTTTGTAGGTTGCGGATGGCGTATCTGCCCAGGCAGCTACCATTCCACCGATGAAGGGAACCTTAGCCCCATCATTTTTCTGAACGGAATCGATCGCTGATTTAGAAATTCCTTCGAGACCTTGATCAAGATTGTACCAACCTGATCCAGCTTTGTCACGACCGAGGACATAGTACCAAGCATCATTGGTATTAAGAATTTGATGGCGTAGTTCAGACAAAAGCTTGGATGAAGCAACATCATAGCCATTCCAACCACCTGTCCAGTAGGATACAATGATATCCTTATCAAAAGTTCCATAGGAAGTATCGCCATTGTAGTAGATACCATCGTTGAAGGCCATTGGCTTCATCTTGTGTTTTTTCACAATAGCCGCTAGATCATTGGCATATTGGATAAATTTTTCGTATCCTTTGTCTGGATAGCCTTCATCTGGCCAATGCTTGCTGGCTTGAAGGACTTGCCAACCATGGGCATCTGTTGCATCATTGGCATATTCGTCCAAGCCAATGTTAAAGATGTCTGTCTTGCCACTGAAATAAGCTGCATACTTGTCCACCAAAGCTTTGGTGAAATCTAGGGCTTTTTGGTTGTCTAAATCAACGGTCCGTTCTGATTTTTTCGTACCAAAGTAATTGAAGTGAGGGTTTTCGATCCCCAATTGCTCCATAGCTGTCAGAATGGCATCCATGTGCCCTGGGCTGTTAATTGTTGGAATCACGCCTATATTCTTGGATTTGGCATAAGCCAAAATGTCATCCATTTGAGCCTGAGTCAAGGCTGTTCCATTTGGATCGTCATAATAAGCCTTAGTTCCTTTTTCGACTGCTTCCTTCACTGCCTGGCTAGAGTAGGACGTATCTCCTACCTGCAAGGACATATCGTCAAGAACAAAGCGCAAACCATCATTTCCAACTAATAGGTGTAAATCGGTATAGCCTGTCTTACTAGCTTCATCAATGATTTCCTTGATTTGATCAGGTGAGAAGTATTTGCGACCGGCATCGATCGAGATGACCTTTTTCTTGGCCAATTTTTCTTCTTGCTCTGGATCTTTAGCTGGTGTTTCAGTCGTTGCTGTTACCGGTTGAGCTGCCACATCAGCTTCTGTGACAGAGATTGCTTCTTCACGAATCAAGCGATCAAGATCGGATGCGCGTAATTCTCGATCAGGTAGGGTCGGTTGACTTTGATCGACGATCGGAGCAGGAACAATTGGTTTTTCTACTGCTGGCTGAGTAGCTTCCTCAGTAGTAGAGGGAGGCAAGGCTCCTTCACTTGCTTGCGTCGGAAGAGTCGTTGCAGGACTTTCTGTAACGCTCGGCGTATCTGCTGCTACAACTTGACCACTGGCAAAAAAGCCAACCAGTACCGAAGCAACTCCTACAGCATACTTGCGAATAGCATAACGTGGTTGATGTGATTTCATCAGGACCTCCTAAATTTTGTTGTGTGTAAACGCTTACTCTCAGTCTATCTAGAAAGCCTGCCCTCGTCAAGGCTTCTTTGAAATGTTCTTTAATTAAGAGAAGAAGCTATAAAATTTTATCCCTATATTTTATTAAAACTAGCGGACACAAGAAAAAGAGCTTGACTGTTAAAACCAAACTCTTTATTTTTATTCTCAAAAAACAAACGCTCTGAGTTACCGACTTCTGTCTCTTAGCGCAGTGGTTGATTGCTCAAAACACAGTTTTAAGGTGCGGATAGAGATTGCGGAGCAAGCCCCTTTTGAATCAACTGGGCGGGGGGACTAAAAAGGTTCGGGGGACCTTTTTTGCCCGAGCCTTGAAATCGAGAAGCGAGGAAGAAATCGAGACTGCGTCTACCGATTTCTGTCTCTCGGCGCAGTGGTTGATTGGAACTACTCCTACCTACGGTACTCGTACTTCCTAATCAACTGTGCGGGGGCAAAACTACGAAATCGAGACTGCGTCTACCGATTTCTGTCTCTCGGCGCAGTGGTTGATTGGAACTACTCCTACCTACGGTACTCGTACTTCCTAATCAACTGTGCGGGGGCAGGACTACGAAATCGAGACTGCGTCTACCGATTTCTGTCCTGCTCCCTATATTGCCCAATCTCCATTACGGAAGACTGGGACGCGAGTGCCGTCTTCTCGGATGCCGTCGATATCCATTTGGCTTGAGCCAATCATGAAGTCGACGTGGACGTCTGAGCGGTTAAGTCCTGCTGCTTCGAGTTCTTCTTCTGTAAACTCTGCGCCACCTTCTACACTAGTTACATAGGCTGCTCCGATGGCCAAGTGGTTAGAGGCATTTTCATCAAAGAGGGTATTAAAGAAGGTAATGCCTGATTGGGAAATTGGGCTTGGGTCTGGTACGAGGGCACATTCACCCAAGGCACGCGCTCCCTTGTTTTTGAAGACCAAATCTTTCATGACTTGATCACCTTTTTCAGCTGTAATATCTACAATTTCCCCATTTTCAAAGGTCACTTTGATCCCTTCGATGATATTCCCATTGTAGCTAAGCGGTTTTGTAGAAGTGACATAACCTTCTGCGCGACGGAAGTCAGGAGCTGTGAAGACCTCTTCTGTCGGCATATTTGGCAAGAAGCCTTCGCCTTGGGCATTGATCGCTCCGGCTGATTCCCAAACGTGGTTTTTCGGTAAACCAAGGGTCAAATCTGTTCCAGGTGCTGTGTAATGAAGGGCTGAGAATTGCTCTTTGTTAAGTGTATCTGCCTTGCTCTTGAGAATAGCAGCATGCTCTTCCCAAGCCTTAACCGGATCTTCTTCGTAAACTCGACAAGTCTTGAAGATTTGATCCCACAGGAGATCCACTGCTTCTTCGTCGCTAGCCGCATTTGGGAAGACTTTTTTCGCCCATTCTACCCCTGCTGCTGCTGCAACTGTCCAGCTGACCTTGTTAGCCTGAGTGGCGATACGCATGGGTTTCATGGCCATGCCCAAAGCCTTAGCAGAAGAAGAAAGTTTCTCTGAATCAACGCCATTTAAGGCACCTGGATCAGACGAGCGCACACCCAAGCGACTCGCCTTGTGGTCCAAGAGGTAGTTCATCTCTGCAATCTTGTAGTCAGGTACATTGTCCAAGCGATCCATCGGGGCATGGAGGAATTTTTCCCGGTTAGTGAAGTCATCCGCCCATTGGATAATGACTTCGTGAGCACCCAAGGCATAGGCTTCTTTCACGATCAAGTGGGCTAATTCTCTTTGCTCCACATCGATGTTCAAAGCCAAGGTATGGCCAGGTTGCACATTAACTCCGTTCGCAACTAACAATTTAGCATATTTTTCTAAGTTTTCTTTAAAATTTGGTAAAACCATTTTTCAATCCTTTTCTATATTAATCCTTTAAGAGTGACAAGAGGTTTGCTACTACGATAGTGGAGCAGACCAAGGCAGTGACTTTTAAAATTGTATCGGTATCTAACTCTAATTGATAGTTAAATGTTTTTTGAGCAGGTTTGTCTTCTGCAAAAATTTTCACCCTCATCGTTCCATTCCTTTCTTAGTCATCCTCCTCACCTAGATAGAGGAGTCGTGCCTCTGGGCTGTTGGTAAGAATATCGATATAGGTTTCATAATCATTGGGCAGGGGCTTTCCTAAAGAGATATCTAGCTCTGGATTCACATTTTTCCCATGGAGAAAGCAGAGATAGAGACGTTCATTGAGCGTCGGAAAGGCTTCAATCGACATGAGCTCAGCCTGACCTACCCGCTCCCAATCTTGCTCTTGGATATCTGGTAGGATATAGGCTTGGAAGAGTCCCATTAGAGGATTATCCTCTGGTTGTCCACTATCCTTATCCGCTAGAACCAAAGAACAACGTCTACCAAAACCTGCAAGTTGGCGCTCCCGTCCCTTCACCGAAACCGTAATCGGATGCCCTTCCATATGGCTGTAAATCCATTCTTTGGGTAGCCGATAATCTAACAGAGGCTCAAGATCTTTGATAATCGTTACAGGACTAGAGCGTAGAAACTGACGAGTGACTGCTTTACAAAAGAGAATATCCTCCTCTTTCAAGGTCACTCCCTTCCAGCTATTATCCTCCTTAAAATGGTTAAAAAACACCAGATAGGGCTCTCGTACCATTTGCGCTAAGACATAGACGCCATTCCGTAGGCGAATGGAAATGACTTTCCCTGACTTCCAGGGTGTTGCTCTTTTTTTCTTTTCTATCATTAGCCAACCTCAAAGCGAGCGAGGATCCTTGAATCCATTAAAACAAATCACTATGACTTCCTGTCCTCAGCAAGTTTAAAATCAATTCCGACTTGTCTACCTTATAGACCAAAAGCCAATCTGGTTGGATATGACACTCACGAACCCCTTGAAAATGTTTGGACGTCGTCAATTGATGGTCGCGATATCTAGCAGGAAGTTCTTTTTCTTGAACAAGAAAATTCAATACTTCTTCTAATAATTCTGCCTTCAACCCACGCTTCATAGCCAACTTAAAATCTTTTTTAAACTGTTTATGGTAACGAATTTTAAGCACGCAAGTCCTCCATCAAGTCTGAGACAGATTCAAAAGACTGACTCATATTACGATTTTGGTCTACATCCATTACTACTTGGAGCAATTTTTGATTCTCATCAAGCCTAACATCAAAAGGCAAACCCTGATATTGAATTGCCTGACGAAGGAAAATATTGATAGCTGTTGTCATATCCATTCCTAAATGATTAAAAACCTGTTGGGCCTGCTCCTTAACCTCACTATCCAGACGGATGCTCATACTCGTCTTTGGCATATTCTCACCTTCTTTCTATTTATTATTTTAACAAAAAAGACGGCTAATGTAAACCCATTGGATATACAATGGATAGCTGTTAGCTAAAATATAGTAAAGAAATAAAATTAATGTCCCAAATATGGGAGATCTCAGCCTGAGTTTTAGTTTTAGAATATAATGTTGCTATCATAGATTAAGAGGTGAAAAATATGAACCAGATTATGAAACAATATAAATTACTATATTTCTTGATTATTTTATTAAGTTTGACAAGTGCTCTTTTAATGACATTCTTCTCTCTTCAATTAGGAAGAATACTTGATAGTATAACTAATTCAAATAGTGGATTACTCTTTCATATCACTATTTGTGTAAGTTTAATTTTACTGTGGTTCTTTATCTCTTGTTCTTATTCCTATCTTAAAAATCAATATGTAAAAAAAGTTATTATAGATCTAAAAAAGGGTCTCTTATTACATTATTTATCGCGTGAATTTAACCAAATTGACAACCGTAACCATTCAGATTTCTTAAATAATATCACCAAAAATAGTGACCTTATTCAAGAAAATTTATTGATTCCTAGAATCTCTCTAATTGCAAATTTAGGGACCCTTATCATGAGTGTGGTTGCCATTATCTATATAGAATGGCGATTAGCATTAGTCTTTCTTTTATTGTCGAGTATAACGATTTTTCTATCTCAAATTCCTGGAAAGTTAATGACTAAAGCAACTAATAATTATTCCCTACAAAATAGTCACTATTTGTCAAAAATGACAAACTTTATTAATGGTTTTGAACAAATTAAGTTATTAAATATTCAAAGCTGGACCCAAGAAAAAATTCAGGGAATCAGTTTAGAATTTGAAGAGTCCAGAAAGACATATCAATTCTTAAAAGACTTAGCTTCAACTACTGGAATTTTACTAAGTTTTGGCTCTCAACTATCCTGTATGGTCGCTGGTATCTTTTTTGTAAGAAATAACTTACTGACTATTGGACTACTAGTAGCAAGTATTCAATTATTAAACGGTGTTTTTGCTCCATTACAATCTATTCTTTACAATAAAAATTTAATCAGCAGTAGCAAGTCCATTATTGATAATATCCAAGAAAATCTATATGAGACAAATCATGGAACTTTCCATAAAACAAGTACAATTGATTGTGATAACATTTCGACTATTTCTATTAGCCAATTATATTATGAAATTGAAAATAGAATATTATTTGATCATTTTTCCTATGAATTTAAAAAAGGCAAGCGCTATGCGATTATCGGTGCTTCAGGAACTGGGAAAACAACTTTAGTAAAATTAATACTAAATTATTATCCAAAAAATCTTTATGATGGAGAAATAAAAATCAACGGAAAACAGAATATTGATATTCCCTCAGAGGAGTTATATAAAGATATTGCGTTTGTGCAAAAAAATGACTTTCTAATTGAAGGCAATATTCTAGAGAATATCAAATTGGCTAGAAACCTTCATTTAACTGAAAAATTAAGAAAATCCTTAGGTTTTAATGAAGACTTCCTTCGTAAAAACCTAGCTCAATCAAACAAAATCATTTCAGAAGGAGAAAAGCAACGAATTGATTTAGCTAGGTTTTTAGTCAAAACATATTCAGTTTATATATTTGACGAACCTACAAGTAACCTTGATCCAATAAAAGCAAAAGAAATAATGGACTACATTCTATCCATTAAAGATGCAATTGTTATTGTCATTACTCATGATCAAAATCCAGAAATATTGGAAGAGTTTGATCACGTTATTACCTTATAGATAAATGGCCTAGTCTACTAAATGAATGATGTGTTTCTCAAAGTATTGTTTGTAATTTTTGTAGATTGTTTTATTGAAGAGTTCGAAAATTTTTAAAGCTTCTTTGATTTTTAAAAGTGATTTTTGATTATGATAGAATTTCAGTTCCAAATATCCATCTAAATATAGCAAAATAGTTTGTTCAAAAAAATCTGTGGAATCCGCTAATATATTCTTCGTAGCCTGTTTTAAAAATAAAGATTCCTCATATAAGTCGTTCTCAATCATTATAATCAAAGAATTGAGAAGTAGTTGAATGAGAGATTGTCTATTTCTAGGTATAGGACTATACAACTTCCCTTTTTTGAGCGCCTCTTTGGCATATCTAAATAATAAATCTGGAGATAGAACACGACAGCAATTTCCAAGGATGAGCGTTTCGTAATAACCCCAGTTTTCAACGGAAAATAAATAGTTTGTAAGATAAGAGGCGTCTTGACGACTCAATTGATGATTCTTATCCATTCCCGAAACAATACTTTCGATGAAAATAGCATTTAATTTATGGTAATGAGAATTTGTCTCATGAAAAAGTTCTATTTCTTTCTCTACCATATCTAGTAATGCTTGAGCATCTTCATTATATGCGGCCTGTTTAACAGAAGCTATTAAGGTATTAAAATCCGAAGGTTGATAATGATTACAGATAAGCAGAAATTCTTCTAGTGTTACTCCTATTCTTTCAAGAAGATACAATAACTTAAAGACAGAAATCTCTGTTTCTCCTAATTCAAATCTAGATATTTGAGATTTTGAAATTTCAGCACCTGCTAATGAAGAAATAGAAATCCCCTTTTCTTCTCTTATTTTCCTATAAGTTTCACCTAAAATCATACTTATCTCCATTCCATATCGAAAAGTTATTAAGGTATAGCAAACACTACTTCCATTAAGCTTACTCTTGTTTGAGAGTATCATTATTAGTAATTTATAGCAATCATTTTTGATAATTTCAATATATAACTTCCTAAAGTTTTAGTCTTTGGATAAAAACTTACTTATACTCTATCATATCTAAAAACCAGTAGAAATGAAAATCATAAAAAATCATCTCTACTGGTTTTACTGTTAAGTCTTAATTAGATGAAACTTAGTCGGCTTATTTGAACAAGTTGACTTTAAATTAGAACAAATCATCAAAGAGGCTCAACTGGTTATCCTCTGGCATATTGCCAAGGATTCCCATCTCGTCCATCTTTTCCACCAGGGTTGAGGAGACGCCGCCACGTTTGCGCAACTCTGTTTTAGATAGGAATTCTCCTTCTTTGCGAGCTCGTACAATCTGCTTGGCGACGTTTTCTCCCAATCCATCCATGGCGACAAATGGTGGGATAAGGGTATCTCCATCGATGATGAATTCCGTCGCATCACTGCGATAGAGGTCTAGTTTACCAAACTTGAAGCCACGCTCCCACATCTCATTGACAATTTCAAGGGTCGTGTAGAGGTCAATCTCCACATTGGAAGCTTCGTTGTTCTTGCGTTTTTCAGCAATCTCCTTCATCCGCGCTTTCACGGCTTCTAGGCCTGCACCCATAGTCTTGATATCAAAGGCCTTGGCACGGATTGAGAAGTAAGCACAGTAATAGTAGAGCGGATGATGAACCTTAAAGTAAGCCACCCGCAAGGCCATCATAACGTAGGCTGCCGCATGGGCTTTAGGAAACATATACTTGATTTTTCCACAAGACTCGATGTACCATTCTGGGACATTGTTAGCCTTCATGGCCTCGATATAGCCATTGCGCTCTTCTTCAGGAATCTTGAGCCACATGCCTTTCCGCACCCGCTCCATGATGGTAAAGGCCATTTTTGGATCTAGGCCAGCGTGCATGAGGTAAACCATGATATCGTCCCGACAGCCGATAACGGTCGATAGGTCGGCAATTCCCGCCTTGATCAAGTCTTGGGCATTTCCCAACCACACGTCGGTACCGTGAGACAGCCCTGACAGCTGAAGCAACTCGGCAAAGGTGGTTGGATGGGTCTCATCCACCATTCCCCGAACAAAGTTGGTCCCAAACTCTGGGATTCCCAGCATACCGGTTGAGGTACCGATTTGCTCCGGTGTGACTCCTAAGATATCGGTTCCTGAGAAGAGAGCCATGACACCAGGATCATCCATAGGAATATCGTTTGGATCAATGCCTGACAAGTCCTGAAGTTTGCGAATCATGGTCGGATCATCGTGTCCCAGGACATCGAGCTTGAGAACGTTCTCATCGATATCGTGGAAGTTAAAGTGAGTGGTTTGCCATTCGGCTGTCACATCATCTGCTGGATACTGAACAGGGGTGAAGTCATAGACATCCATGTAGTTAGGAATAACAACGATTCCCCCTGGGTGCTGACCGGTCGTCCGTTTGACTCCAGCAGCACCTTGGGCCAGACGTTCTACCTCTGCATCTCGGTAGTACTTGCCATAGTCCCGCTCATAGCCTTTAACAAACCCATAGGCCGTCTTGGCCGCAACCGTACCTACTGTTCCTGCCCGGAAGGCATATTCTTCCCCAAAGATATGGCGAACATCCAAGTGGGCACTCGGCTGGTCTTCCCCTGAGAAGTTCAAATCAATATCGGGTACCTTGTCCCCATCAAAACCAAGGAAGGTCTCAAACGGAATGTCTTGGCCGTTTTTGCTAAGCTGGTGTCCACAGTTTGGACAGTCCTTATTGGGCATATCAAAGCCTGAACCATAAGAACCATCCGTGATAAACTCACTGTACTGGCACTGGCCACAGACATAGTGAGGCGAGAGCGGATTAACCTCGGTAATCCCGATCATGGTCGCGACAAAGCTGGAGCCAACGGATCCACGCGATCCAACCAGGTAGCCCCGCTCATTGGAACGATGCACCAGCATTTGCGAGGCCAGATAAATCACGGCAAAGCCATTCCCCAAGATAGAGGTTAATTCCTTTTCAATCCGCAGATCCACAATATCAGGTAGTGGATTTCCATAGATTTCAAAGGCCTTCTGATAGGTTAACTCGGCAACTGTTTCTTCGGCCTTGTCGATAAATGGGGTATAGAGGTCACCCTTGACCACTTCGACAGGTTCGAAGATTTCTGCCAGGGCATTGGTGTTTTCAATGACCAGTTTTCGTGCCAAGTCTTCCCCTAGAAAGGCAAATTCATCCAACATTTCATTGGTTGTACGGAAATGGGCTTTTGGTAGGGGTGCTGGTTGGGCGTTTTCTCCATGGCCGATGGTCCGGTTAATCATGGCCCCTTGCCCGAGACTGCGGACAATGATTTCCCGATAGATCTCTTCCTCAGGCTCTAGATAGTGGACATTCCCTGTCGCGAGGACTGGCTTGCCAAGACGATCTCCCACCTCAATCAAACTCTTGATGATAGTCTGGAGCTCATCCATGTCTTTGACCTGCTCTTTAGCAATGAGGGGCACATAGATGGCTGGAGGCATGACCTCGATAAAGTCATAATACTTGGCCACTTCCACTGCCGCATCAACTCCTTGAGAGACGACCGCGTCAAAGACTTCTCCTTCAGAACAAGCCGATCCCAGGATCAAGCCTTCCCGGTGAGCATCTAAAACCGTTCGCGGAATCCGAGGAACTCCCTCAAAATATTGGGTATTGGAAAGGGAGACCAATTTGAACATGTTTTTCAAGCCCGTCTGGTTCTTGACATAGATGGTTGCGTGTTTGACCCGAGCCTTTTTGTAGGAATCCGGACTAATCAAATCCAAATTCAGCTTGGCAAGATTGGTCACGCCATGCTTTTCTGCTACATCCTTGATAAAGATAAAGAGTAAGCGACCCGTCGCTTCCGCATCATAGTTGGCCATGTGGTGGTGTTCCAAGGCAACCCCAAACCGCTTGGTCAAGGGGCCCAAACCATGACGCTTGTACTCTGGATAAAGGTTCCGAGCAAACTCTAACGTATCAATTACTGGCTGAGTGATTTTGGGAAGGCCATGACGCTTATAGTTGGCATTCATGAAGCCCACGTCAAAAGTGGCATTGTGGGCAACCAAAACCGCATCCTTGCAGAATTCCTGGAACTCCTCCAAGACCTGTTTCAAAGGTTTAGCATTGCGAACATGGTCATCGGTAATGCCTGTCAGATCCGTTGTAAAGGCGGAAATGGGGTGCCCTGGATTGATAAACTCATCAAATTCAGCAATGATATTACCCTTGTGCATTTTAGAAGCGGCAACCTGAATCAAATCATTGTAAATTGCTGAGAGTCCTGTCGTTTCCACGTCAAAAACCACATAGGTCGCTTCATGAAGGTCTAGATCGACTTCATTGTAGGTAATCGGTACACGGTCTTCAACGATATTGGCTTCCATCCCATAGATGAGTTGGATACCAGCTTTTTTAGCTGCCTTGTAACCATGAGGGAAGGACTGCACATTGCCATGATCGGTAATAGCAACTGCCTTGTGGCCCCATTTGGCTGCTTTTGCGACCAACTCCTCTACCTCAGGTAGGGCATCCATGGTCGACATATTGGTATGGGCATGGAACTCGACCCGACGCTCGCCTTCTGGCATCAGATCCTTACGCTCATAGTGGACCACTTCTTGAACATCTTGAACATTCATAGTCAAATCTCGTGTAAAGCTATTGACCTCGATATTCCCACGAACCCGTAACCAAGAGTTTTTCTTGATCATATCAAACTTCTGAGCTTCTTCTTCATTTTTAGCCCATTTCTGGAGCGAAAAACTGGAGGTATAGTCGGTCATCTTGAAATTGATCAAGACTCGACCTGTCCGAGTTACCTTTTGCTCGACATCAAAGACTACCCCTTCAAAAACGATGCGGTTCTCTTCTGTCGTGATATCAATCATAGGAGTGATCTCTGCCTTATCCAGCTTAGGCTTGGCCGCAGCCTTTTTGGCTTTGAAATCAAAGGCTGGTTTTTCCTCTGCTGGTGGAGGAGCCATTTGAGACAAGGACTCCATAGCCCGCAAAGTTTCTTCGTTGGCTGCTTGGAAGATTTGATCCTTCTCAGCTTCGAAGGCCTGTTGGAGTTCTTCTGTCAACTGGTCATCAGCTTCTACCCGACACTGAAAATGAGGAAAACCAAACTTGGTCAATTGACTAGCAAGATTTGGCAGATGGTTTTTCCGGTGATGCTCCGTATCCACAGATGAAGGGCCACTAATGATCAGCTCTTCTCCCTGTGCACGAACCTGCAAGTGTTGATACATGCTCTTAAAGCCCTGGCTCGCACAGGGACCATCTTCAAAAGCTTCCTGGTAATAGGCTTGCAAGAGCTCCTCACTAAAAGTTGGATTCTTTACCTGAATCTCAAACACCGCTCGATTGCCTGTCTTTGAAAACTCCTCAGCCAAGCGGTTTTTGAGCTCCCGAAAAATCGTGATGGGAAGAATTTCGGCAAAAACAAAACGAAATTCCCAAACACGACTGAGCTTATGGACGATGACCTCTTGGATTTCAGCCCCTTCAAAAGCGCCTGATTCACGCATTTCCAAAGGCATCCCTAACTGATTCATTAAAATTTCAAAGCTAGTTGACATGATTTCTCCCTGACGAATTACTAGCCTTTATTTTATCATATTTCGCCTAACTTTTCGACTGTCAGAAGGTCCTTTCGTCTAGCTGGCTCAGCTTACAAAAAAGAAGGCTAGGGTGTTGAGCATCCTAGCCTTCTACTATTGCTTATTTATTTAAAATTGAAAGGGTTTCAAGCAGGTTGTCTGCATGCACTTCAATCGTGTCTCCTGAAGCTTTGATTTTCACTTCTACGATACCGTCAGCTGCTTTCTTCCCAACAGTGATGCGGATTGGCAAACCAATCAAGTCACTATCGCTAAATTTAACACCTGCACGTTCGTTACGGTCATCCACCAAGACTTCGTAGCCAGCCTTGACCAATTGGTCTTCGATCTTGCTAGTCAATTCAAGAGAGGCTTCGTCTTTGACATTTACTGGAATCAAATGCACATCAAACGGCGCCAATTCTTTAGGGAAGTTGATTCCCCAAGCGTAACGGTATTCACCTTTTGGTGTCTTATTAACGAAGAGGCGAGCGTGTTGTTCCATGACTGCTGAAAGGAGACGACTCACACCGATACCATAGCAGCCCATGATGATTGGCACAGCACGGCCATTTTCATCCAAGACATCTGCACCCATACTTGCTGAGTAGCGAGTACCAAGTTTGAAGATGTGACCAATCTCGATCCCACGCGCAAAGTTGAGAACACCTTGTCCATCTGGAGAGATTTCACCCTCACGCACTTCACGGATATCCACATATTCGGCAGTAAAGTCACGACCTGGGTTGACACCCGTCAAGTGGTAACCATCTTGGTTAGCACCCACAACAGCATTGCGGCTATCTTGCACTTTGCGATCTGCAATAATTTTGACAGTTTCTGGAAGATTGACTGGACCAAGAGAACCAAAGTCAGCTCCCAACAATTCTTTCACTTCTGCCTCAGTTGCAGGTTCCAAGAAGTCTGCTCCAAGGTGGTTTTTCAACTTGACTTCATTGAGTTGGTCGTTGCCAACCAATAGAGCTACAACTGGCTCTTGATCTGCGATATAAACCAAGGTCTTGATTGTTTGGTCTTCAGAGATATTCAAGAAGGCCGCTACTTCATCAATTGATTTGACACCTGGTGTTTCCACACGAGCCACTTCTTCTTCCGTCACAACACGGTTGCTTGGTTTGTAGGCGTTTGTCGCCATTTCCAAGTTAGCTGCATAGCTTGACTCACTTGAGTAGGCAATCGTATCTTCACCAGAAACCATCCATTTGAGCAATTCTGCCTTGATTTCTTCTTGCACTTCTGCAGGAATCTCATCAAATGATGCGACTGACTTGTCTAAGACCACCCAACGGTCAAGGTCTGTACGTGAAGGAGTGATGGCCATAAATTCTTGGCTATCCTTACCACCCATAGCACCACCATCACCGATGATGGCTTTGAAGTCCAAGCCACTGCGAGTGAAAATGCGTTCGTAGGCTGCTTTGTACTCATCATAAGTTACATCCAAGCTATCGTAGTTAGCGTGGAAGCTATAGCCATCTTTCATGATGAACTCACGGGTACGAAGAAGGCCATTACGTGGACGTTTTTCATCACGATACTTAGGCTGGATTTGGTACAAGTTCAGTGGCAATTGCTTGTAAGACTTGACCGAATCACGGACAATTGCTGTGAAAGTTTCTTCGTGAGTTGGACCCAAGATAAAGTCTGACTTCTCACGATTTTTTAGTTTATAAAGGTCTTCACCGTAGGTTTCATAACGGCCAGATTCGCGCCAAAGGTCCGCACTGAGAAGGGCTGGAGCCAACATCTCAACCGCACCAATCTTATCAAATTCTTGGCGCATGATCTTCTTAGCTTTTTCGATCACACGGTTAGCAAGTGGCAGGTAAGAATAGACACCTGCAGATACTTGACGAACATAACCCGCACGGAGCATCAAAGCGTGGCTGATGACCTGCGCATCACTTGGCATTTCGCGAAGTGTTGGAATAAGCATTTTACTTTGTTTCATTCAGATTCATTCCTTTTCTATTTCAAAAATAATTTCATGATATCATTCCAAGTCACAGCAATCATCAAGATAACCATGACCGCTACTCCAGCAAGGGTCAAGTAGGTTTCTACCTCCTGTTTAAGAGGTTTTCTACGAACAAGCTCGATCAGATTGATCAAGATTTTCCCACCATCCAAAGCCGGAATAGGAATCAAGTTAAAGATTCCGATATTAATAGACAGCACGGCCATCAAAGATAAGATCGCTGGAAGTCCTAGCTCCGCAGCTTGCGAACTAGCTTTGTAGATTGCTACCGGACCACCCAACTTGTTCAAACTAAAGTGGAAGATGATATCCTTCAAGGCCGTCAAAATACGAGTTGCTGTGTACCAGGTATCTGTCACACCTGAGAGAAGCTTATCTAGGAAGCCTGTCTTGACAGCATTGGTCACACCGATATAATACCGTCCCCCATCTTCTTCTGGTTGAACCGTCACTTTTTGAGTCTTCCCGTCTCGTTCATAGGTGATCGTTACTTCTGGATTTTTCCCTTGGTTACGGGTCGCCTTCTGGACAGAATCTGTCAACTCATCCCAGTTGGAGACCTTGTATTCATTGATTTGAACAATCTGGTCATTGTCTTTCAAACCAGCCTTAGCCACCACTCCTTGAGGAACGACCTGAACATGGTTGCTATAGTAGTCCACTGCACCTCCCTGCATAAAGGCAAGGAGAGAGTACACGACAATACTTAAGATAAAGTTGTTCATTGGACCAGCAAAGTTGGTCATCAGGCGTCCCCAGATACTAGCGTTTTGATACTGCACATCCAGAGGAGCAATCCGTACTTCTGTCCCATCTTCCTCAACGATGGTTGCATCATGGTGGACAGGATAAGTTTTGGTCTCTTCGATAACGATTCCTGTAATTTGAAGTTTATCCTCAAAATCAAAATCTGTGACATTCATGGGAAGAGCTGTCTGGTCGATATTTTTTCCAGAAAGGTTAATCCGAACAACTGTTCCCTCAGGGTTCAACGTCAGACTGACAGGAGTTCCTGTCTTAATCTCCGTCGTGTCTTCGCCCCAACCTGCCATTCGGACATAGCCCCCCAATGGAAGGATTCGAATAGTATAGGCTGTTCCGTCCTTGCCTACATGGGCAAAAATCTTCGGCCCCATCCCAATCGCAAACTCGCGGACTAGGATGCCTGATTTTTTTGCAAAATAGAAATGACCGAACTCATGCACTAGGACAATGACGCCAAAAATGATAATAAAGGCAATAAATTGCATACACGCTCCTTCGTTTTATCTGATGATTGTATGATTTCTGTTTAAAACAGACCGAAGAATAGCATCAGTGGGAAGACAAAAATCAAGCTATCAAATCGATCTAAGACACCACCGTGGCCAGGAATAAAACGGCCAGAGTCTTTCACTCCAAAATGGCGCTTGATGGCACTTTCAACTAAGTCACCAAACTGAGCTGCTATACTGAAAAGAATAGTAAAGAGAATCATGGTCACCCAACCGTAAGATCCTGCAACAGTACGATCTAGTATCATAAAGATTAGTGTCACGACGACAGCACAAGCGATCCCACCTAGACTTCCTTCAACAGTCTTATTGGGCGATACTCTTGGCAAGAGTTTTTTCTTACCGAACTGGCTCCCAATGAAATAGGCCCCTGAATCCGTTGCCCAAACAATAAAGAGAGCCAAAAGAATTTTATCCACACCTGCTAAGCGAGCTTGAATCAAGGCATGGAAGCCAAAACCAACATAAAAGCTGGAAGCAATCGGATAGACAACCTCGTCATAGGTATAGCCTTGCGCCAAGACAGTTGTCCCCATCAATAATAAGACCAAAAGGCCGTAGGCGATGAAATTGCCACCTGCTGGCAAGAAAGGGAGGTAACTCTCTAACGGCAGAGCCAACACAAGAGCTGCTAGCATAGCCAAGGCTCCTTCGATGGTTTCGGTCTGCAAGCCTTTCATCTTCAGCAATTCATGAACACCCAACATAGCGATGAGTCCCACTACAATCTGAAAAACAACTCCTCCAATAAGGACGACTGGAATAAAGAAAGCTAAGGCGATTCCTCCAAAAATCACTCGCTTCTGTAAATCTTTTCTCATATATTTCTCTCCTATACACCACCAAAGCGTCGATGACGATGGCTGTATTCTTCTATTGCATCATGCAAGGCCTTTTCTCCAAAATCCGGCCACATCACATCGGTAAAGTAAAGCTCACTATAGGCCGCTTGCCAAGGCAAAAAGTTACTCAAGCGAAGCTCCCCACTTGTCCGAATAATCAGGTCAGGATCTCGTAAGTCCTTGGGTAGACTACTGGTATACAAATAATTGGCAATCATCTCTTCTGAAATATCGCCTGGATTCAAGCGCGCATCTAGGACTTCCTGGGCAATTTGTTTGACTGCTTGGGTCAGTTCTGCCCGTCCTCCATAGTTCAAGGCGAAATTCAATATCAAGCCTGTATTGGAGCGTGTTAAGGCCTCTGCCTTTTCCAGAGCCTCCAAGGTTTCCTTCGGAAGACGGGAAACCTCGCCAATCATCTGGATCTTCACATTATTTTTGTGAAGCTCTGGAACAAAGCGGTCATAGAATTCAACTGGAAGATTCATGATAAAGCTCACTTCCTGTTGAGGACGTGTCCAGTTTTCAGTTGAGAAAGCATAGACCGTTAGGGCCTGCACACCCATCTCCTTGGCTGCAATGGTTACTTCTTGCAAAGCCTCCATACCAGCTTTATGCCCAAAGACACGAGGTTGCATCCGTTTTTTGGCCCAACGACCATTCCCATCCATGATAATTCCAATATGCTTGGGCACTTCTAGGGGAACACTTAATTTTTCTTTCTTTTTAAAACGAAACATGTTTTTCTACCTATTTCACTGTTTTTATCGCTTCATTATATCATAAATCCGCTTAAAATGGCAGTCTTGTCCCTTTTCTAGGGGGATCTAGCTAAAAATGAAAAAAGCGACCTTTTGATCGCTCCTTCTTATTATTCACCGTCGATGATAGAATCTGATTCGCCAGCGCCTTCAACTGCACTAGCTGTCACTCCTTCTGAAACTGGCAAAACTGTTTTAATAGCTGTCAATTCAAATGTGAGATATACGCCATCCACATCCAAGACAACGGTTTTCCGTTCAGTATCTACTTCATCAACTGTTCCATACAAACCACCGATGGTAATCACTTCATACCCTTTTTGAAGCTTGTTCAAGCTTTCCATCCGTTTTTGGTATTGTTTCTTTTGGCTACGGCTCATGAAGAACATCATTCCGACCATTAGCGCAAGCATAAATAGCAAGGTTGTACCACTTTGCATCCCATTTCTCCTTTTTAAATCATATATGCTCTACTATAGCAAATTTTATAGGTATTTTCAATACGAACCCTTGATTTTCAAAAAAATAAGTCCTTAGATGGAGGTGTCCAACCACTATTTGATTCGGACAGCTTTTCTAGTGCTTTCTTTTTTAGAAAAAGAAAAAACCATAAAAAATAGGTTTTTGCTAATCGATTGTGATTCCATATTTTTCATGATTTTTATCATACCATTCAATCAACAACATGGCTGTTTGATAGGTAATATTTTTAATTTTACTGGTTCCTTTTGTCAAGGTAGCTAGACTCATCTTGCTAATATCTGTCTCAGTCGCTACTCTATAACTTGTCACCTTTCCATCCACCATCAATTGAACGACAGCTTCAACTTTCTTATAATCTTTTGTCGAATAAATATCAATTGGATTTTTCATAAAATCATCCTATCCCCTTAAATTTAGTCTTTTATATATTATATAATTTATTTGTTCATTTATAAGAAAATCTTGCTTACAGACGCTTTCTAAGGCATTTTCATGCTGTATTTTGCACTAATTTATGAAAAAACATACCTATTTTTTATCATTTTTCACTTTCTGGGAAAAAAAACGATAAAACTATACCTCATATATTTTCTTTTGTTGACATTAAAAAGGCTAAGAATTTCTTCCTAGCCTTCTTTTTCAAACTGATTTTCTCTTGTTTATGGAGCTAGATGTTTCGGTTATTCTTCTGAGGTTCCATTCTCTTTAATAACCAATTCTCCATCTTCCATATCAGCCAACAAGTGTTTTGCGTCAAGGTTATCCAAGTGGAAGTCAGTCACCTTATCACGGATTTGTTGTTCAACCACACGACGGAGTGGACGAACACCCATGACTTCATCGTATCCTTCTTCAGTCATATATTCTTTAGCTGCATCGGTAACTGTCAAATCAATGTCTTTCTTAGCAAGCGTTTTATTCACTTCTGCTAACATCAAGTCAACAATCTTAGAAAGGTCTTCCTTGCTCAAGTGTGAGAATTCGATGACAGCATTGAAGCGGTTTAGGAATTCTGGACGGAAGAATGGTTTCAAACGATCCATGAGTTCTGGTTTGTCAGCATCTTCTGTCAAGTTAGCCTCATAACCAAAGCCAGCGTTTGAAGTAGCGATAATGACCGTATTCTTGAAGTTAACGGTGTTTCCTTGACCATCTGTCAAACGACCATCATCCAAGACTTGAAGGAGCAGGGTGATCACTTGAGGATCCGCCTTTTCAATCTCATCAAGAAGGACGATAGAGTAAGGATTGCGACGTACACGTTCTGTCAAGGTATTGTTGTTATCATCGTAACCAACATAACCGGCAGTGGTACCAATCAACTTAGAGACGGCTGTACGATCGCTGTATTCTGACATGTCCAAACGGATGATGGCATCTTTGGTACCAAACATATCAAGGGCCAATTGTTTAGCCAACTCAGTCTTACCGACACCAGTAGGTCCGACGAAGAGGAAGCTACCGATTGGACGGTTGCCTTCATCAAATCCTGCACGGTTCCGACGAATCGCTTTGGCAACGGCTTCAACGGCCTTGTCTTGACCGATAACTTTCGTTTGCAAACGGTGTCCCATATCTTTCAAGCGTTCGATATCGGTTGCTCCCATTTGAGAAACTGGAATACCCGTCATCCGTTCTACTGATTCAGCCACATCGTTGATTGTTGCTGTTACTTTATGGTCTTCCGTATGGTTAGCAATTTTCTTTTCCAGTTCTTCGATGCGAACTTTTGCTTTCAAAGCTGCTTCGTAATCTTCTTTAGCTGCAGCTTCTTCTTGTTTTGCTTTTTCTTCATCAATTTCATGTTCCACTGCGTGCACATCTGTTACTGGATGTTGAGCTGCCAAGTGAGCAGCTGTCACATCAACCAAGTCGATGGCCTTATCAGGCAAGCTCCGTTGTGGAATGTATTGAACAGAATAATCAACTGCTGCTTTCAAGACTTCATCTGGCAAGACAACATTGTGGTGTTTTTCATAAAGATCACGGATTCCTTGGAGAATCTTGAAGGTATCTTCAGCAGAAGGAGCATTGACCTTGACTTCGTTGAAACGACGAGCAAGGGCAGCATTTTTCAAGATGGTGTTACGGTATTCATCTTGAGTAGTTGCCCCAATCACGGTTAATTCACCACGAGAAAGAGCTGGTTTCAAGATATCCGCAAGACCTTTAGATCCTTGTCCATCTCCTGTGCTACCTGCACCAAGAATTTGGTGAATTTCATCGAAGAAGAGGATGACATTGCCCATTGCTTTGACTTCTTGGATCATATTTTGGATATTTTCTTCGAAGCTACCACGGTATTGCGTACCAGCTTCTAGACCAGAAATATCAATCGAGATGATTTCTTTGTTCTTGATAGCTGCTGGAACATCACCGTTCACGATAGCTTGAGCCAATCCTTCTACAACAGCCGTCTTACCAACACCTGCATCCCCGACAAGGACAGGATTGTTCTTGGTACGGCGAGAAAGAATTTCAGAAGTTTCTTGAATTTCTTTATTACGTCCAATAACTGGATCCAATTTTCCTTCACGAGCTTCTTCAGTCAAGTTACGACCAAGTTTTGCAAGGATCCCATCTTGTTTCATGCCTTTACCTTGATGGTGTTGCACTTGCTCGCTTCCTTCAGTTGGAAGTTGTCCAGTTTGACGGTAAATAGCGAATTCTTCCGGTGTCACTTCACGACCGTTGATCATATAGCGACGGCTTTCAGAACGAAAACCTCCCATGTTTCCCATTAGTTGATTGAAAAGATCATCCATATTGTTAAAGTTGTTATTCATAGTTGTTACCTCTAGTTTACATAATTTTAATTTATTCTTGAAAATGAGTAGCCAATTTGGCTACTTTACGTTTTTTACATAATTTTATTTTACTTTTAAATGAATAGCCTCGAGGGCTAGGATCTTGTATTTCTTCTTTTATCAATTAGTTTTCTATATTTTGGAAATAGCATTTCACCATCTCCTTTCCACTATTGATCCTGTAAACTTTTGAGATTTTCTCAACCTCTTTTTGTTTACATAAATTATTATAAAGCAGACTGGGTTTTTTGTCAACACTTTTTTACATAATTTTTTACATTTTTTAAAAAAATTTTTCCGAAGCAAAAAAACACACCCTTACCAGGGTGTGCCTCTTATCAAATCATGTATTCGACGCTGTAGGTGGCGTCGGATAGAATCCGTGAAAGGAATTGTTTGGTTCGTTCTTCTTTTGGACTGTTGAAGAATTCATGCGGTTCATTTTCTTCGATGATGTGCCCGCCATCCATAAAGATGACGTGGTTGGCCACATCACGCGCGAAGCCCATCTCATGGGTTACGACAACCATGGTTACGCCTTCTTGAGCCAATTGCTTCATGACATCTAAGACGTCCCCGACCAATTCTGGGTCTAGCGCTGAAGTTGGCTCATCCAGCAAGATCACGTCGGGTTTCACTGCGATGGCACGCGCAATCCCGATCCGTTGCTGCTGACCACCTGACAATTGAGAAGGATAGTAATCCTTATAAGCGAGGAGGCCGACTTTTTCAAGGGCGGATTCTGCCCGTTGGATGGCTTCTTCTTTTGGAATCTTCCGAGCCACAATCAGGCCCTCTAAGATATTTTCAATCGCTGTTTTATTAGCAAAGAGATTGTAATGCTGGAAGACAAAGGCTGTCTTTTGGCGGATTTCTAGAATTTCTTTTTTGCTGAGCTTTGAGAGATCATACTCTTTTCCACCCAAAGTCAAACGGCCTGTGTCTGCCTTTTCCAAGTGATTGAGGCAGCGAAGGAAGGTTGTTTTTCCTGATCCAGATGGACCCAAAATAACGACGACATCCCCTTGGTTGACCTTGAGATTAACATCTACCAAGACTTGGTGGTCCTTAAATTTTTTCGATACGTGTTCTACTTCTAACATCTTCTCATTTCTCCTTCTTCTATGCGAGTGTCAGGCGTTTTTCTAAGAGGTTGAATCCCCACTGAATCACCCCACAAATGACAATATAAAGAATAAAAATCACTAAATAGGATTCAAAATATTGATAGCCATAAGAGGCTTCGACCTTGGCAATGGCGGTGATATCCTTGATGGTCATGACAAAGACAAGGGAGGTTCCTTTGACCAAGTTGATGACCAGGTTACACAGATTAGGCAGGGCCGCACGCAAGGCTTGTGGAAAAACAATGCGGATATAGGCTTGGCGGTTGGTCAAGCCAATGGCTTGCGCTGCTTCTAGCTGGCCCTTATCCACCGTCAGAATGGCTGACCGTAAAATTTCAGCCAGACTTCCTGTCGTCATCAAGCTAAAGATGATAAAGGCATAGTAAATGGGATTGATCTCAAAGACATTAAAGTGACTGCCTATGCTCTTAAAAAAGCTATTTAAGAGACTGGGAAAGAGACTATAAAAGAAGAGAATCAAGAGAATTGGAGGTGTCGCGCGGATAAAGGCTAAGTAAACCACTGAGAAACTGCGAACCCCTTTGACCTTATAGATCTGGCCGAGTGCCAAAAAGAGGGCTGGAAAAAAACTCAAGAGAATCGATACGACCATGATCAGAAGGGTCACTGGAACACCACCCAAGGTGGCTAGAAACGTTTTACTAATAAAATTGAAATCCATAAGCTACCTTTCTGTTACACTGAGTCGTTTTTCAAGCAATTGAGCGGAGAAGGAAATCACAAGGGCAATAGCCCAGTAGATCACTGCTACGGCTGTATAGGTCTCGAGGGAATAATTTCCAAGATTGCGACTGATCAAGTTGTTTCCTGCTCCCATGATATCGATAAAGCCAATGGTATAAGCCAATGCCGCATCGCGCATGAGGTTCAAGATGGCAGTCGTCATATTTGGAAGAGCCACGCGAAAGGCTTGTGGAAGGACAATCCGCCAAATAGTCTGAGCTGGTGTCAAACCAATACTCAAGCCCGCTTCCATCTGACCTTTTGGAATGGCCAAATAGGCTGCCTTAAAGACCTCGGAGATCATTGCCGCAAAGAGAAGAAACATGGCAATCAGGACAAAGACAAACTTGGACCAGTGGTCAATGTCAATGCCCAACCACCAGTTCAAAAATTGGGGCAGTCCATAAAAGACCAAAAAGAGCAAGACAATCGGAGGGGTACAACGCAAGGTAAAGACATAGCCTTTGGCCAGACCTGCTCCTACCTTATCTTCTGATACTTGTGCCCAGGTCAAAACCAAGCCAAATGCCGAACCTAGAAGCGTCGTTAACACCATCAAAGCTAGGGTCGCTGGTAGGGCTTGGACCAAGGTTGGGAGAAAAGTCCAGACCTTGGAAATGTCGTATGAGACCATGTTTCTTTTCCTTTCTCTATCCGGATAGAAATAAGGAATCTGGGGCTAAACGCACCCAGTTTCATCTTATTTTTCTTTATCTACATAACTGAAGACATCTTCACCGAAATATTTTTCTGATAGTTTAGCAAGTGTGCCATCTTTTTCCAATTCTTTGATGGCCTTGCTGTAGGCTTCCGCAAATTTTTCGTTTTTCTTATCCTTGTGGATCAATGGGTAAGTTGGAATTCCTTTGTAGGCAAACCAGCTGAGTTTATCTGCATATTGGTGGTAAGAACCATCTTTATCTGTGACCGCTTTTTCAAAGGACAGTTTGATGTCAAAGAAGGCATCGTAACGACCTTCCAGAACCCATGCATAGGCATCTGCCACTTTGAAAGATTCCGCAGCTGTTAACTCAATTTGTTGGTCCTTATGCTTGTCATTGTATTCTTTGATAACATTCCATTGGGCATTTTGTGGGGAGATTGGAACCAATTTTCCTTTTTCTTTGGCGAAGTCATCGATGTTCTTGTATTTATCCGCATCTTCTTTACGTACGGTAAATCCGATGATACTGGCTCCGATTGGTTCTTCTGGAATGATGAATTTCTTAGCGCGCTCTTCTGTATACCAAGCTCCTTTGGTACCGATATCGTACTTGCCAGATTCTAGACCAATCAAGAGATCATCGTCACTGGTTCCAGTATACTCAAACTTGTAGTCTGGTAGTTTTTCGTCAATGGCTTTAAGAACGGCCACTTCATAGCCATCTGATTCTCCTTTTTCATCAACGAAATCATACGGTACGTAGTTTTGCGTGTGGGCTACTTTCAAGGTTGTTACTTTATTAGATCCTGTTGATCCTTTGCTGTCGTTTGCGTGGTTCAAGCTCCGACCAATAATCGTTGCACCTGCAAGGGCAAGGACGGCCACCCCACCGATAATCCATGTTTTTTTACTCATACTCTCTTTTCTCTCTTTCTCTTTTCCTTATTCTGCTGCAGCTTCACGAACCCATTCGATTCGTTCTTCATCAATGTCACTTGGGATGGTACAATCGGCACCGATGACCAAACCTGTGGTTCCTGTGTCTGCGATGATGCGTTTGGTTTCTGCTTGGATGGCAGCCTTGTCTCCTGTGTAGAGAAGACCAGTTTTACCATTTTCAAAGCCACCTAGAACCGTGCGTCCACCGAAGATTTCGCGTCCTTCTGCTAGGCTGATACCTTCTGGTCCGACTGCCCAGTTGATGACTGGAGCTGGGTAGTCTGTAAAGAGGTGGATATCATTGCGCGCTCCTTCGTAGCCACAGATATGAAGAATATTTACGCCACCGGCTTCCTTAGCTGTCTCTAAGACATGGAGTTCACTCGGCGCGATGATATTCTTATATACTTCTTGGCTCACGCGCGCATCTTGGATGCTTTGAACACTGAGGTAGATCCCGTCTGCCCCTGCTTCTTTGATGATTCGTTGGCTCAAACTGGCAATATCTTGGCCAATGGTATCCAATACTTTTTTAAGAGGTGCTGCATCTTGATCGATGAAGTTTGCGATCAAGTCATCTCCTCCTGAAACTTCTCCGACCAACCATTTGAAGTAGGTCACCGGAGCAAAGATATTGTAGATAGCCACAATGTCTTCTTCGAAACCGGCACGGATTTTTTTAACGAGCTCTACCTGCTCTGTGATCCATGGATGATCTGCTCCGAGTGGTTCAATCCCTGCTAAGTCAGAGATATTTTCAAGGCCTTTGTGAATGGCTGGATTTGGATAAGCAAAGTAACCATCACTCATGAGTTTGACAAAGTCTGGTTTGACCTTGTGAAGGAAGTTTTTATGGCCATTGAGGTTTTTTTCAATAATTTCAGGATTAGAAAATCCTTTCAACCATTCTTCTTCTGTTGTAAAATGATGCCAAAATCCAACTGGCACACGATCAACCGCTTCCCCTTTAAAAGCTTTTAAGACTAGTTCTCTTTTTGTAGACATGTTCTGACCTCGTTCTATCTTTTTCTTGTTTGTTATCTTATCACTTCAAAAATTATTTGACTAATATATATTTTTTATCAAGCTCTTCATCTTTTTTTATCACTGTCCGTCTAGAAGTAGAAGTCCAGCTAGATCAGACGGGCGCATAAGGGAGAGGCTATGAGCTGGAATTTTCTCCAATTTTTCGATGTCTGGATCTTTCCGTGTAATCCCATGACTGCTTGCTAGAGCGATTTTACTTAGCCCGAGAAGCAAAAACAAAACGGTTACCACGATACACCATACATTGATCTTTTTCATCTCCCTCTCCTTTCTTCTTACAAGACGGCTGCCTGACGCACCCAGTCTAAGCGTTCCAATTGGAAATCGTCTGGTACGGTACAGTCCGCCCCAAGGATCAAACCGCGACTACCTGCTTCTGCAACCAAGCGACGCGTTTCTCGCTCGATCACTTCTTTTTCGCCTCTGTAGAGCAAGCCTTTCTTGCCATTGACAAAACCACCCAAGACGGCACGATTGCCGAAGAGTTTTCTTCCCTCTGCTAGACTCACCCCTTCATGATGGGTCGCCCAGTTAATGACTTGAGCTGGATAATCCTTAAAGAGTTCCACTTCATTGCTGGCGCCTTCAAAGCCACAAATATGAAGGATATTGATCCCACCTGCTTCATTGGCCGCCTCTAAGACAGCAATGTTGCTCGGTTCGATGATCTTACGGTATTCTTCTTGGGTTACGCGCTCATCTTGGACTTGCTGGGTGGAGAAGTAAATCCCTTCAACACCTGCTTCTTGGATCAAGCGACGACTAAGAATGGCGATGTCTCCTGCAATCACGTCAAGGACATGAGCCAAGCTTTCTGGGTCTTCCTTGATAAAATCTGCAATCACTTGATCCCCGCGGGATTGATCCGTCCGGAACCAGCGTTTCAAATAAGAAATGGGCGAGAAGATATTGTAGAAAGAAGCAATTTCCTCATGGAAATGGGAACGAATTTCCTTGACCACTTCAATTTGTTTTTCAATCCATGGATGATGCTCTCCAATCGGTTGAATGTCCTTCAATTCTTGGATCGATGTGATCTCTCTAGAATAAAGAGCACTGGGATAGCGGAAAAAGCCATCGCTCATAATCTTGACAAAATCAGGAGATATTTCTTCGACATACTGTTGGTGTCCTTTGATACTTTTTTCAAGTACGGCTGGATTGTCTAGCCCCAACTCTTTTTCTTCTTGAGTCACATAATGGAGCCAGAATCCTACAGGGATTCGCTCAACCGCTTCGCCCCGAATGGCACGAAGAACCAACTCTTTTTTACTCATGCTGTTTCAACCTCCTCAATATCTTCTCCACAAGGAAGACGACTGCTTCCCTGCCGGAAATTAGTAACCATGATATCACCTGGAAAAGGAGCTGACTAATATATTTTCCCTATCAAGGCCTTAAAATTTCTTTATTGAGTCGAGTAGCAAAAACGCGCAAGTCCCTTGAAAATAAAGCCTTGCGCGCGTTCTTAACTATTTTTTTATTTTTGAAAAAGGGTCTGCTTTGAAAATTACTTGACCCAGTTATAAGAATCAACTATACCCCTTCTTTTAATTCTCCTAAAATGTGGTATACTTAAGAAAAAGGAGGAGCCTATGTCTTCCATTCGTTTAATTGTTAGTGATATTGACGGAACCATTCTGGACCAGCAGCATCAGGTTGATCCCAACCTTATCAAACTCATTCCCCAGCTCCAAGAAAAAAAGATTCCTTTTATCTTGGCATCGGCTCGCTCTCCTATCGGGATTGCCCCTATCGCAAGAAGTTTGGGCGTCCATCAGGAACCTATCGCTTGCTACAATGGGGCTCTCATCGTCAAGGAAGAAGAGATTCTATTTGAACACAGCCTGGACAAAGATGAGATCCGCACCTTCCTCCATCGTGTGGACGAACTAGATCCCAGCATTTCAATTAATTGTTATAGCGGGGCAGTCTGGTTCAACTCCAGAGAGGACCAGTGGACCCAAGTTGAGGCTGCTATTACGGGTGAAACTCCCCAGATACAATCACTTTCTCAGACCCTCTCTGATGATACTCTCCATCTACATAAATTGCTCTTGATTGGAGAGACTCAGAATATTCAAGAACTCTATCAGAAGCTGGATCCGCAAGAATTTCCGCAGACTGCTTTTTACCTTTCAAAGGAAAACTACCTAGAAGTCACTGCCAAATCCGTCTCAAAAAAGGATGCTGTCCTTGAACTCGCGGCTTACTATCAAATTCCCTTAGAACAGGTCATGACCATCGGAGATCACTTCAATGACCTCCCCATGATTCGTCTGGCTGGACTTGGAGTTGCCATGGGAAATGCTCCTGAAGCCGTCCAGAAGGAAGCTCAAGTTGTCACCACCAGCAACCAAGAACACGGCGTAGCACAAGCTATCCAAGAGTATGTCTTACCGCCATCAAACAAATGAGAGTGGGACAGAAATCGGTCATTCGTTAGAATTCGATTTCATCGTCCCACCTCCGCACAGTTGAGTAAGGCTGTAAAAGCTGATGAAATCAGCGTAGTAGAGCCCACTCAACCACTGCGTCTTGCTCGACAATCCAAAGACAATTGAGAGGCTAGGACTTTTATCCCAGCCTCTTTATAACTCTTCCTTCTCTTTTCTAACTCACTGTTTGTAACCCAGCCTCTAATAAAAAAAGAAGCTAGGACTGGATCCTAGCTTCTTTTTTTATTCTACTGTTACGGATTTAGCAAGGTTCCGTGGTTTGTCTACATCAAGTCCACGGTGGAGGGTTGCAAAGTAAGCGACTAATTGTGTTGGTACGACCATTGAGATTGGTGAGAGGTAAGGGTGTACGGTCGTAAGAACGATATCGTCTGTATCTTTGGCAACATTTTCTTCTGCGATGGTGAGGACCTTAGCACCACGAGCTGCCACTTCTTGGATATTTCCACGAGTGTGGTTAGCAAGAACTGGGTCTGACAAGAGGGCCAAAACAGGTGTTCCATCCTCAATCAAGGCAATGGTTCCGTGCTTGAGCTCTCCTGCCGCAAAGCCTTCACATTGGATGTAAGAAATCTCTTTGAGTTTGAGACTAGCTTCCATGGCTACATAGTAATCTTGACCACGTCCGATGTAAAAGGCGTTGCGTGTTGTTTCAAGAAGCTCACGAACCTTACTCTCAATCAATTCTTTTTCTGAAAGAGTTGACTCGATAGACTGAGCGACGATAGACAACTCATGAACCAGATCAAAGGCTTGCGCTTTTTCGTTGCCATTTGCTTCACCAACTGCTTTTGCAAGGAAGGCAAGGGCTGCGATTTGTGCTGTATAGGCCTTGGTTGATGCTACGGCAATTTCAGGACCTGCATGAAGAAGCATAGTATAGTTAGCTTCACGAGAAAGAGTGGATCCCGGAACATTTGTAACAGTCAAGCTTGGGATCCCCATTTCATTGGCCTTGACTAAAACCTGACGGCTATCAGCTGTTTCACCAGACTGACTGATGAAGATGAAAAGTGGTTTCTTGCTAAGAAGTGGCATACCGTAGCCCCACTCAGATGAAATTCCCAATTCAACTGGCGTATCTGTCAATTCTTCCAACATCTTCTTAGAAGCAAATCCTGCGTGATAAGATGTCCCAGCTGCAAGGATGTAGATACGGTCTGCCTCTTGAACAGCCTTGATGATAGCTGGATCTACGACTACTTGACCAGCCTCATCAGTATAAGCTTGGATCAACTTACGCATCACCGTTGGTTGCTCATCGATTTCCTTGAGCATGTAGTAAGGGTAGGTACCCTTACCGATATCTGACAAGTCAAGTTCAGCAGTATAGCTAGCACGCTCACGGCTGTTGCCATCATAGTCTTGCACTTCAACACTATCAGCCTTAACGATAACCAACTCTTGGTCATGGATTTCCATGTATTGGTTGGTTTCACGAATCATAGCCATGGCATCAGAGCAGACCATATTGTAACCATCTCCAAGACCAATCAAGAGTGGTGATTTGTTTTTTGCCACATAGATGACATCTGGATTTTCAGAGTCAATCAAGGCAAAGGCATAAGAACCGCGGATGATATGAAGAGCTTTTTTGAAGGCTTCAAGTACTGACAAGCCGTCTTCTTCGGCAAATTTCCCAATCAAGTGAACAGCAATTTCTGTATCTGTTTGTCCCTTGAAGTGGTGACCTGCAAGGTATTCTTCTTTGATTTCAAGATAGTTTTCTATCACCCCATTGTGGACCAAGACAAAACGTCCTGTCTCAGAGCGATGTGGGTGAGCATTGTCTTCTGTCGGTTTTCCGTGAGTGGCCCAACGAGTATGTCCGATACCAGTTGTCCCCTCAACACCGGCAGTTTTAGCAGACAATTCTGCAATACGACCAACTGCTTTCACCAAATGGCTTTCAGCACCACCTAGGACATAAATCCCCGCCGAATCATAACCACGGTATTCGAGCTTTTCAAGCCCTTGAATCAAAATATCCGTTGCATTTGTATTTCCAACAACACCAACAATTCCACACATAGTTTTTACGACACAGACAAGCTGTGCTTTCTCCTTCTATAAAAATGAAAGAAAATAGGTATCCATACTTGAGTTCCCTTATTTTCTTAGCCAATTTATAAAATTGGTCTAGTCTGATTTGATAGAAAAATCATCAGCGGAGTCATTATACAATGCTTTTTCCTGTTTGTCAACCTAAAAAATACTAGAAATTGGTCTAGTTAAGAAAGGGTTAAGAAAAACCTACCAACATGTTGGTTGATAGGGTAGGATGATTGGCTTCATTTAAGATAGTAATTGATTTCAACTAATCTAGATGCCTATCCAATAATTTCATGAGCTTCACTTCATTTTTTTACCTTTTTAATTATAAAATGAACTCCCAGCAAAACAACTATAATAGTAGAAATATAGGCAAACATGAACTGATTCGATAGATGTTCACCACTCGCATTCTGCAAGATAATCCCATAAGATTCTTTGTAGTTCGTAATGACCGAAGATGGGGCGTCATTAAATACTTGAGCAATTGAATCTTTCATCAAAACTTGTTTTAAGAGTGCATTCACCTGTGTTAGAGGGAACCAGGTCATGACCTGTTGCAAGGTTTCTCCTACGGATCCAATTGAAAGATAAACACCTGAAATGAATCCGATAAAAGTTCCAACTATTGTACTCAAAGTTGTAAATGCTGAACTGGTTCGAATAAAAGCTAGGATTGGCAGAATAATAGTTGCAGACAACATCGTTCCCATTGTGACAACTCCTAAAATAGATAAGTAGTCCATCATAGAATAGTCAAGAAGAGCACTAAAACCATTAAACATACCAATTGCAAAGATACAAGAGAACATGGTCATAATAATCCCAAATAAAATCGCAAAGATCGCATACGATAGTTCAATTTTAAAGTTAGAAACTGGACTGACTTTAAAGTCCTCACTCAATTTCTTTTCTCTATCCGAAACCATCACTCCAAATGCACCAAGAGTACTGGTCATTGAAATAATGGTCGTTAAACCTGAGATTAACCAATAATTGACCATCTGGACGGTGTCCGTAGAGGCGGTATCACTATTCAAAGCCTCCTTGATGGCATCAATCTGAATTTGTCCTAAAAAGACTTGATAAACCAAGATCAAGATGATGACCGATAAGAAGGACATAAAGAAAGCTAAGCGATCTCTTGTATAGACTTTCCGATTTCTAGAGATTAATTCAAGCATTCCCTTCTCCTCCTTTAGATCTTAGTAAGTTCAAATAAGCTGCTTCTAAATTTGAATATTCTACATTAAACGTTTCAATAATTGATTTTCCTTGATTTTCTGCAATAATTTCCATCATCTCTTCAACGGAAACATCCTTACATACGACTTCTGCCTCCGAAAGGATCTGACACTTATTAGCAAACGTAGAAACTGATAATGATTTCAGTGATCTTCCTGGTTTTAACGTAAGATTCAGGTTAGTGGTTGAATGCTGTTTAATAAAATTGGCAATATCTCCTGAATAGTACAAGTTCCCTTCAATTAAGACATTTAAGACATCACAAGCAGCCATCTCTTCTAAATAGTGTGTAATTAGAACGACTGTCATATTATCTTTCTTATTCAACTGATGAATCGCTTCCCATAAATCATGACGAGATTGTGGATCTAAACCAGTTGTTGGCTCATCTAACAAGAGCAAAGACGGTTGTGGCAATAAAGCTCGGGCAATATCTACTTTTCGTTTTTGTCCTCCTGATAAACTGCCATAGCTTTTCTTTTTAAGAGTAGCTACATCCAAATAGGATTGCAGATCTTTAATACGCTTTTGTACTTGTGATTTTGATAATCCATACAAGGCTCCTCGAGAAATCAGGTTTTCCTCTACCGTTAAATGATCATCTAGACGATTGCTTTGAAATACAATACCGATATGTCGATAAAAATCTTTCGTTGACAAGGATTTTCCATCTACCTCCCAAAAAATCTCTCCTGAACTTGGCTTGAAATTTTTAATCAACAAATTAAAGAGTGTTGTTTTCCCTGCACCATTCGGTCCAAGAAGTCCATAAAATTTTCCTTCCTCAAGAACTAAATCAATTCCTTTCAAAGCCTCAAAGGAACCATAGCTTTTCTTTACATTGTGTAATCTAATTTCCATTTTCTGACACCAACATCCTTCCTGAAGCAACTTCTTCCTTCCTTTCTTCTACTCTCAGTATATCCAATTTCTATCATTTAACGTGAGGACATTCATGTCCAAGTCTACCCATCATTTTCACCAACAAAAGAGGCTGGGACAAAAGTCCCAGCCTCTCAACTGTCTTTGGATTGTCGAGCAAGACGCAGTGGTTGAGTGAGCTCTACTACGCTGATTTCATCAGCTTTTACAGCCCTACTCAACTGTGCGGAGGTGGGACAACGAAATCGAATTCTCACCAATTACCGATTTCTGTCCCACTCTCTCAATGTTCAGTTTATATTTTTTGAGAGCAACAGACTAAAAGATGAACAATTCTCTATTCCTCAGTGTATGTTAGACCTTTTTTTGCAAGGTCCTCTTTCCATTCTTCTTGCATGTTTTTCTTCACTAAATTCTCAGATAATAAGTCTGCCATCAAGCATACTTTTTGATAATCATTTTTTGCTTTTTCTAGATCATCTTCTATAAATAAAGCAACTTTCCAATTTAAAGCATAAACAAAAATATTATCCTGAAAATCATGTCTCTTTGTCATAATATCATTTAAGGCTTTAACAATGTCTGGCAACCTGTCGTATATCCCATAATGGGCTAACACGCCTGCGGCTGAGATTAGAGTGTTTTGTAGCATTTCCAACTCTGATAAGGGGAAATAATCTATCGCAAGTATAATCTTCTCCACTAAGTGTATAAATTCTTCTTGATCAAAGACCCCCAAAGCCAAAGAAAGCAAGCGCAATTTAATTATTTCCACATCGTTGGGACTTAACTCTTTTTTCTTCATGGCTTGCCCCAGATACTCATCTAATAAACCTTGATCAAAAGAAGGATTTTTGGATCCAATCATATCAACCGTAGCTTGGGCGACCTGGACAGACAGTTTTTCTTCCTCTGGCAAGTTATCAAAATAGTTTTCATAAATGTCCTCAATAATTTCTTCATGCCGATGAAGACGATCTTGATCTCCATAATGGTATAAAGTCCGTAATTGATACTTAAGGTTCAGATATTCTGCTGGCAATTCTAAACTCGTTTGATTCGTTAGTTTGTCTAGGGAAACACCTAGTTGCTCAGCAATATACTTTGCTGTTGCAATCGTTGGTAAAGACTGACCCTTTTCAATTCGCTGGAGTTGGCGTGTCGTTAATACATCCTCAATGCCACAGAGTGCTTGTCTACTTAATCCCTTACTTTCACGTAGAGTTTGTACTTTTTTTCCTAATTCTATTTTAAAATCCATCATACAAGCTCCTTTTCTTCTGGTTTTATTATAACACATATTAAAGTTGAACGTTTTTTAACATTTTCCAGCACTAAATGAAAAATCGGAAATGAAGAATGCCATCAGAAACAGCTGCATCTGATGAAGTTCCACACTTCCGAAAATAAAACTGCCAACTACTGAAACGAACGAGTCCTATCATACTTGGACAATAGAATCCTCAACCATCCTCAAAAACTTACTCTTCAAATCCATTCTGCTGGCTCAACTCACGGAACCAATGGCCTGATTTCTTCAGGCGTCTTTCTTGAGTGGCTAGGTCTAATTCGACAAGGCCGTAGCGATTTTTATAGCCGTTGAGCCAAGACCAGCAGTCGATAAAGGTCCACATGAGGTAGCCCTTACAGTTGGCTCCTTCTTGAATAGCCCCGTGCAACTCACGCAGGTGATCTTTGACGAAGTCAATCCGGTAGTCATCTTGGATTTCCCCATTTTGACGAAATTTTTCTTCCCCTTCAACTCCCATTCCATTCTCTGTTAGGAGCCACTCGATGTTACCATAATTTTCTTTGATGTTTTGTGCAATGTCATATAAGCCCTGCTCATAGATTTCCCAGCCTCTGTGTGGGTTGATCTTTCTTCCTGGCATAACATAGGGTTCGTAGAACTGCTCGACCAGCATCGGAGAGTCTGGGTTTGGCGCATAACGAGGCGCAGAGACCCGCATTGGCTGGTAATAGTTGACCCCTAAGAAGTCAACTGTATGTTCTTTTATCAGCTCTAAGTCACTTGGATCCACCTCTGGCAAGAGATCGCGCTCTCGCAGAATCTCTACCAACTCTGGTGGGTAAGTCCCAAGCACAGACGGATCGAGAAAAGACTTGGCTTGGAAGAGTTCAGCGATTCGTGCCGCCTTGAGATCTGCTGGATGTTGGCTCCGAGGGTAGGCTGGTGTCAAGTTCAACACTACTCCGATTCGATAGCTTGGATCCACCTCATGGCAGGCCTTGACAGCAAGGCTACTTGCCAACTGGGTATGGTAGGCGACTTTGACTGCTGCAGTGGCATCCACCTTATGTGGGTAATGGGCATCATAAAAATAGCCAAACTCTACAGGAACAATAGGCTCATTAAAGGTAATCCACTGATCGACCAAGTCCCCATAGGTTTCAAAGCAGAAGCGAGCGTAGTCGCGATAGGCGTAGACCGTTTCCTTGTTCTCCCAACCATCTCCTTGTTCTTGCAAGGCAAAAGGAAGATCAAAGTGATAAAGATTGACCATCAAATGAATGCCTTTGGACTTGATGCGTTCAAATACTTGGCGGTAAAAAGCCACTCCTACTGGATTGACTTCTCCACGACCCTCGGGGAAAATCCGAGACCATTGGATAGAAGTCCGAAAGGCGGTATGTCCAGTCTCGACTAGAAGCTCAATGTCTTCTTCCCAATTTTCATAAAAGGTCGAAGTTAAACCGGGCCCTTCTTGGAAACGAAAGCGATGAGGCTCTACTTGATACCAGTAGTCCCAGAGGTTGTCCCCCTTGCCATCTCCGGCAAAACGCCCTTCTGTCTGTGGACCAGATGTCGATGTCCCCCATAAAAAATTTTTTGGAAACTTAATCATGTGTTTATCCTCTCTCATTGTCTTCCTCTCTATTATACTCCCTTTCAGCGCGGTTCCTAGAGACTATTTTCAGTCATTTTTACGCAGATTATAGAAAAAACACGCTAGCTATCAGAAGACCCGATTTCTAGCGTGTTTTGTTTCCATTATAATTGATTGACGACATAATCAAAGAGAGCCTTGTCTCCCTCGCTTATCTGATAGCGCAGTTCTGGATGCCACTGAACCCCTAGAAAGGCTGTCCCGTAGGATGATTGAACCGCTTCGATAATCTGGTCATCCGGACTAACAGCAATCACTTCTAGATGAGGGGCTAAATCCTTGATCCCTTGATGGTGGTAGGAATTGATCTGACCAACTTCTCCGAACAAGTCTCGCAAAACGGTCCCCTCGACGGTTTCGATTGAATGACTGGCTTCGCTAGCAGGATTTTCCTGCCAGTGGTGGTCGATATCTTGGTAAAGCGTCCCGCCCATGGCGACATTGTAAAGCTGCATGCCTCGACAAACTGTAAAGATGGGCTTCTTAGCAGCTACCGCTTCCTTGATCAAAGCCAACTCGAAAAGGTCGCGCTCGATCAAGTAATCATCGCTGACAATCTCCTTCTCTGCTCCATAAAACTGAGGAGAGACATGCTGACCACCTGTGATAATCAACTTGTCAATCAAGGAAATATAGTGGCCAGCCGTTGTAGGATCTCCAATTGGAAGGATCAGAGGGATGCCCCCTGCTTCTTGAACTCCCTGGACAAAGCCTGTCGGTGTATAGCTGAGGTACATTCCTTCTTCTTCACGAAAAGGACGTTGATTACCCGTTATCCCAATCACTGGTTTCTTCATCGCTCATTCTCCAATCTCTTCGTAGCTAATATAGTTCCTTATTTTACCACACTCTGAAGGTGACTTTCAACTTTTTTCATGTATTTTCAAATAATGAGAGTTTTTCCAGAATTTTTACGAATAATATATGTGAAGAATCAATTTTCTTCAAAGAAAGGAGAAGATATATGAACACAATTTCTATTCATTCTGATGACATACTATCAGATCATGAACTAGCCACTATTCAAGGGGGATTTATCCCAGCTGTAGTTGCAGGGGTAGCTACATGGAAAATTGCCACAGCTGCTGTCGGTAGTATCGGACTAGTTTTTGCTGCTGGAGCAGGTCTAGGATATCTAGCCAACCGTCCATAGGTATGAATGATGAAAAAAAGACACCTATTCCACATCATCACGATATCTACTTTACTTTTGTCTAGGATCTTTTTAGCAGTTCTACAAATCCTACACGACCTTCATTATCTCACACTCCCTTTTGAAACTTACGGAGTAAGTGACTTACTTTCTTGGATTCTTGTTATTTGGATCCTAAGCATGGCATATAGAGAAATTAGAAAGGAGAAAAACAATGAATAACTTACAACTTTTAACAACTGAAGAATTGGAAAACACCCGGGGCGGTATTGGCCTAGCTGAAATCGTAGCTATTTCAGGAGTTGCAAACTTTTTCGTTTCCGTCTTTAATGCAGGTTATAAATTTGGGGCTGACTTGGCCCGACGTCATTAATATAGAAAAGAGAGTGGGACAGAAATCGGTCATTCGTTAGAATTCGATTTCGTCGTCCCACCTCCGCACAGTTGAGTAGGGCTGTAAAAGATGATGAAATCAGCGTAGTAGAGCCCACTCAACCACTGCGTCTTGCTCTACAATCCAAAGACAATTGAGAGGCTAGGACTTTTGTCCCAGCCTCTTTTTAACCTTATTTCACAACAATATTCACAAGCTTATTCGGTACCGCAATCACTTTCACGACTTCCTTGCCATCAATCTCTGCTTTGACTTTTTCGTCAGCGAGAGCCACTTCTTGCAATTCTTCGCGAGAAAGGTCTTTAGCGACCATGAGTTTAGCACGGACTTTACCTTTGATTTGGACGACGATTTCAATTTCGTCTTCAACCAATTTGCTTTCGTCCCATGTTGGCCAAGCTACATAAGAGATAGACTCACCTGTTGCTGCCACTATTTGCCAGAGTTCTTCTGCCAAGTGAGGCGCAACTGGGGCAAGCAATTGGATAAATCCTTTGGCATAATCCACATAGAGTTTGTCTTCCTTATTAGCAGCATTGACAAAGACCATGAGTTGGGCAATGTCTGTATTAAACTTCATCGACTCGATTTGCTCTGTGACAGATTTAACAGTTTCGTTATAAACCTTGTCAAGAGCACCATTGTTTTCCGCAACGATTTCTTTGCTTGTAATCAAACGGTAAACACGGTCGAGGAATTTACGGCTTCCTTCCAAGCCTTCTTCTGACCAAGCGATCGAAGCGTCAAGTGGTCCCATGAACATTTCATAGACACGAAGGGTATCGGCACCGTATTGTTCCACCACATCGTCTGGGTTAACCACGTTCTTGAGGGATTTCGACATCTTGGCTGGTGCTTGCTCCAACTCTTCTCCTGTTTCCACATGGAAGAAGGAACCGTCGCGTTTTTCAACCTTGTCAGTCGCTACAAGAGCCCCACGGTGGTCACGGTAGCTAGTCCCCAAGATCATACCTTGGTTAAAGAGTTTTTGGAATGGCTCTTTCGTTGGAACGACACCGATATCATAGAGGAATTTATGCCAGAAACGAGCGTAAAGCAAGTGAAGAACGGCGTGTTCTGCACCACCCACGTAGATATCTACTGGCAACCATTGTTTAAGGAGATCTTCGTCAGCCAATTTTTCTGTGTTATGTGGGTCGATATAGCGGAGGTAGTACCAGCTTGAACCTGCCCATTGTGGCATGGTGTTGGTCTCACGACGACCTTTGACGCCATCTTCACGAGTCACTTCCAGCCAGTCTGTCAAGTTAGCCAATGGGCTTTCACCAGTACCTGAAGGGCGGATGTCCTTGGTGACTGGCAAGACAAGTGGCAATTCATTTTCAGGAACAGCCGTTGAAGTCCCATCTTCCCAATGAATGATTGGGATTGGTTCACCCCAGTAACGTTGACGGCTAAAGAGCCAGTCACGAAGACGGTAAGTGATTTTTTCTTGACCACAGCCTTTTTCTTCCAACCAAGCCACAATCTTAGCAATCGCTTCTTCTTTGTTAAGCCCGTTCAAGAAGTCTGAGTTGACGTGAAGACCATCTTCTGTGTAAGCTGCTTCTTCAACGTTTCCACCTTCCAACACTTCTACGATTGGAAGACCAAACTGTTTAGCAAATTCCCAGTCACGCTCATCGTGGGCAGGTACGGCCATAACAGCACCTGTTCCGTAGCTAGCAAGAACATAGTCGGCAATCCAGATTGGGATTTCTTTGCCATTGACAGGGTTGATGGCATAAGCACCAGTCCAAACCCCTGTTTTTTCCTTGGCAAGGTCTGTACGAGCCAAGTCTGACTTGAGGCTTGCTTGGTGTTTGTAGTCAGCTACAGCCTCTGCTTGTTCCGGAATTGTGATGGCATCTACCAAGTCATGCTCAGGAGCCAAAACAGTGAAGGTCGCACCAAAAAGGGTATCTGGACGTGTTGTAAAGACGGTGAATTCCTTGTCTGTTCCTTTCACCTTGAAAGTGACATTGGCACCAGTTGATTTCCCAATCCAGTTGCGTTGCATGTCCTTGATAGATTCTGGCCAATCCAGGTCATCCAAGTCATTGAGCAAGCGCTCCGCATAGGCAGTGATCTTGAGCATCCATTGGCGCATTGGTTTGCGGACAACTGGATAGCCACCACGCTCAGATGTTCCATCTGGAAGGACTTCTTCGTTAGCGATGGCTGTTCCTAGTTCCTCAACCCAGTTTACTGGCACTTCAGCTTCATAAGCCAAACCTTTTTCGTAAAGTTTAGTGAAGATCCATTGCGTCCACTTGTAGTAGTTCGGATCTGTCGTATTGACTTCACGGTCCCAGTCGTAAGAGAAGCCAAGCGCATTGATTTGGCGTTTGAAGTTGGCAATATTTTCTGCTGTGAATTCTGCTGGGTCATTCCCTGTATCCATGGCATATTGCTCAGCAGGCAAACCAAAAGCATCCCATCCCATTGGGTGAAGGACATTGTAGCCTTGGGCACGTTTGAAACGGCTAAGGATATCTGTTGCCGTATAACCTTCTGGGTGTCCTACGTGAAGACCCGCTCCAGATGGGTAAGGGAACATGTCAAGCGCATAAAACTTAGGTTTTGAAGCGTCTGTTCCTGTCTTAAAGGTGTGATGGTCAGCCCAGTGTTTCTGCCACTTAGGCTCGATTTCTTTATGATTGTAAAAACTCATGCTGTCTCTCCAATTTTCGTGATGCTCCTATTATACCATTTTTAGGGGATTTTTAAAGGTTCTATCCACCAAAAAGAGGCTGGGACAAAGTCCTAGCCTCTCAATTGTCTGCGGAGGTGGGACGACGAAATCAAATTCTAACGAATTACCGATTTCTGTCCCACTCTCTTCCCTGTTCAATATACAATCGCTCTTAAACTCCTAGTCTTCTACGTGACTTTCTAGTTCTTTTTGAGCTTTCTTATTGGATTCTTCTTTTTCTTTCTTCCATTGTTCACGCGCTTCATCGTACTCCTTGGTTGTCAAAACTTTGTCTTGCAATTCCAAGTACTTGTAGTTGAAGGTTTGACCCTTGTGTCCTGTCCAAGCAAAGGCAGCTGTGTATGGAACTGTCTTACGAACACCTGGAGAGGCACCATCTGAATGAATCGGGATTAAGAGGGCACTATCAGTCAACCAAGCCTGAGCCTTAGCATATTTTTCATAGCGGTCATTGACATCTTTTGTTTCATTATGTGCATCTTCAATCAATTGATCGTATTCATCAAAACCAGCTTCTTTAGCAGCTGCGTTATTAGTACCAGCATCAAATCCGAAGTAAGAATTTGCATTTTCACCATTCTTAGAGTTTGTGATATCTAGGTAAGAAGATGGATCGGTATAGTCTGGACCCCAACCCAAGTTGTTGTTCAAATCCCAGTCTTGTTGAGAAGCATTTTCAGCAAAGTAGGTCACTCGATTAAGATCGTCCTCAGATACCATATTCAAGTCGATGACGACATTTTCTGCTCCTAGGGTAGATTCGATCGACTGTTTAAAGGATTGAGCTTGCTTGACTCCTTCTGTATAGGTGGATGAAACAGGGAGGTCCAAATGAATCGGGAACTCTACCCCTTGGCCTTGAAGAGCTTCTTTGGCCTTGGCAAACTCTTCCTTGGCCTTGGTTGGATTGTAAAGGGTATCTTTTCCATCTTCGACAGAAACACCTTTCCATTCATCACCATATTCTTCTAAGTTTTTCTCTACAGACTCACCGAAATCTTTGCCATCAATTTGAACAAAGTTTGGAGGAGTGAAGGTGTTGCGGATGACCTTGTCTGCAGATGCTTCCCCATTGGCTTGCGCTACATAGGCCTTGCGGTTGAAGGCAAACATAATGGCTTGACGGAAGTCTTTATTCAAGATTGCTTTCTTGGTTGAGCTCTTTTGAGCATCTGTAGTTTTAGTCGTAATCTCATAAGCTTGACGGTCAATGTTGAAAGACAAGTTATAAGTAGAGGATCCTTGGTCACTGAAGACAATGTCATCTTTGTGTTTCTTCTCTACACTCTTATAGTTAGAGCCATTTGGGAAGACACGGGCAAAGGTATAGTCTCCGTTATCAAATCCACGGATCAAAGATTCTGAATCTTGTCCATCATAATAGGTCAGCTTAACCTTAGAAATTTTTACATTATCAGCATCCCAATAGGTTGGGTTCTTTTCAAGCGTCACAACAGATTTAGAGGTGATAGCTTTAATCAAATAAGGACCACAATAAAGAATACTAGAAGGGTTCGTACCTTGACCGTAGTCATCTCCCTTAGAATCTAAGAATTCTTTATTGACTGGCATCAAAATGCCCATGGTGGTTTTTGAATTCCAGAAACTTTCTGGTTGGTTCAAGGTGTATTGAACCGTATAGTCATCGACAGCTTTGATACCAACTGTTGAGAAGTCTTTGGTTTTCCCTGAGACATAATCATCCAACCCTTTGATAGATTGTTGGACGAGATAGAGGGCCGAAGATTTCTTGTCCGCTGCGTGCTGAAGCCCCGTCACAAAGTCTTGGGCCTTAACTTCTCCGAATTCTTCCCCTTCAGCGGTCACCCATTTAACCCCTTTACGAAGTTTATAGGTATAGGTCAGACCATCTTTTGAAACAGTCCAATCCTTAGCAAGAGATGGGATTAAGTTGCCGTATTTGTCAACTTCTAACAAACCATCCACAGCATTACCTGTAAATTCTGAAGTTGACCGTTTATTAGAGAGTGAATAATCCAAAGTATCCGGATCTTGCGTATATACATAACTAAAGACCTGGTTGTCCGAACTTGAAGATTTCCCTCCTTGTGAGCAGGCTACCAGTGCGCTTACAGACAAAAGCAGAGCGCCGGTGGCTAAGAGTAGCTTCCCTTTTTTCATATGGATCACCTCTGTATAAAATGTTATTCTTCATATTAAATTATAGCACTTTACGGAAAAATGTAAACGCTTAACTGTATAATATTTCAAAAGTTAGAAAAAATAGTTGTTTTGACTGCATGAAAAAAAGGCTGGGACAAAAGTCCTAGTCTCTCAATTGTCTTTGGATTGTCGAGCAAGACGCAGTGGTTGAGTGGGCTCTAATACGCTGATTTCATCAGCTTTAACAGCCCTACTCAACTGTGCGGAGGCGGGACGACGAAATCGAATTCTAACGAATGACCGATTTCTGTCCCACTCTCTTTGATGATGGATAAAGACCCTTGCCAGTACCTTACCCTGCTTAAATCCCACTGACCAGGAGGGATAAGAGGGTAAGGAAGCTATTCCAAGAGGCATGCTGAAGGATGGACCAGTAAATCGATTTGGTATAACGTAAGACCGCACAAAATAGCAGGCCCGGTACCAAGTAGACGATAAAGCTTGGCAAATCCCAGCCATGCTGCCAGACATGCGAGAGGCTGAACAAGGAGGCCGAAACAAGCATATCCAGCTTATACTTCTGATAAGGTGCCAAAGCCGTCATGACCAAATCACGAAAAACTAGCTCTTCCACAATGGGAGCCAGCAAGCAGGCATAGACATAGCGTATCAACACCAAGGCCCAGCCTGACAAATCACTAGATATTTCTGCAAGGGCTATGGAATTCTTAGTGGGCGGAAATACCGCTGCAGAAAACATATCCCATAAAAAGTGAGCAAGAAAAACAAGCACAAACACCGCCAAATAGGAAGCTTTAAAGGTGAATTTCCCGTACAAGTCCCAGCGACGACTCTTTACCAAGAGTGTAACGGCTACCCCCCCAATCAATCCTATCAACAAGAGGAGCAAGCCATAATAAGAATCATCCGATAGGTGGCCCACTAAATCCGTTGGGAGTCCCACGTTAAAAAGCGCAAAATTGATGCAGAGAATTCCAATTGTCGCTAGTTGAAACAATCTGTCTGTCTTACTCATTGCATTTACCCTTTCATTTAATCCTTTCTACCGAGTTCCAATCTGCCTTAAGATCTAACTCTCAGAACACTTCATCCTAGAACTCTATCATGTCTTAAATACGAGCGAGCGGTGGTCGCTTCACAAATCCAGGACGTCCAATCTCAATCTTATCTGACTGACCTTGAACCACATTTGGGCGAGAACCTCCTCCTCCTACAATCTGTGCCAATTCTTTTTGACTACATTCTGTCATTTCATTTCCTCCAATTTGTATTTGTAACGCTACCTCCTGAGTCTATCAAAGATTGGAGCCTTTGCCTTTTCTTTTTTCTATATGGTTGCATTTTTCAGCTATGTGGGTGGAGAATCTCTTAATTCAGAAGTATACATCTCCAAATTAAACGAAAACGAACAACCATCAAAAAAACCATCGCCAACAGGCGATGGTTTCTGTATTTCTTTGATTAGCCTAAGGACTTGACATAAGCATCTACTGCTACAATCGCTTGAGCAATATCAGATGCTTGTACCTTGAATGGCATTTGGTGAATGGTTTCTCCTTCAATGGTTGCTTGTTGGCCAACCTTGAGAAGATCTTCGTAGCTTGCATTTTCAAGATGCATTTCTTTCAGAGTCGTTGGCATGCCAATTTGTTGATAGAAATGAATGTATTTGTTCAATTCTTCTTTTGGACGGTTTTCCAAGAACAATTGAACCAAGGTTCCATAGGCTACTTTTTCACCGTGAGTCAAATGGTGGATATCCCCAGTAAGGGCCGTAAAGCCATTATGGATGGCATGAGCTGCTGCCAAGCCACCACTTTCAAACCCAATCCCACTGAGAAGGGTATTGGCTTCGATGATGTTTTCTAATGCAGGCGTCACCACTTTAGCTTCACAAGCAGCCACGGCTTGGAGACCATCAGCAAATAAGATTTCTTCACAACGTTGCGCAATCGCCACACCAGCTAGAGTTTGGTGTTTGCCTAGCATGGTTTTTCCGTTGGCTTGCATTACCGCACGCGCTTCGACCCAAGTAGCTAGTCCATCTGCGATACCAGAAGCAAGCAAACGTTTTGGTGCTTGAGAGATGACTTTACTATCTACCAAGACCAATTCTGGGTTTTTAGAATAGAAGATATAGCGAGCAAAGGCACCTTTATCCGTATAAATAACAGACAAGGCTGAAACCGGAGCATCTGTAGATGCAATAGTCGGAGCAATGACAACTGGTGATTTTAAAAGATCAGCAATGGCTTTTGCACTGTCGATGGTCTTTCCTCCACCAAGTCCGATGACTAAGTCACAGCCATTTTCTTCTGCCAGACTGACCACACGATTGATTTCATTATCAGAAGCTTCACCGTTGAAGAACACTGGCAAGACTGTAAAGCCATACCGAAGGAGATACTTTTCAAAACGTTCCCCTACGATATCATAGACTACTGAATCACAGAGTAAAACGGGATGACTCCCCAGTTCTAAAATAGGTTTTGCATTTTCAAATAAAGCATTTTCACCTTGAATGTAACGGGATGGGCTGGCAAAATTTCTCATACACTCCTCCTTTATCAAATTGTATTCTTATGATGAACAGCTGACCAATCTGCCTCGAAGTCATCTACTGCTTTTGGAATAGAAGGCATTCCAAAAGCTGCTTCAAAGACATCTGCCCCTGCCGTAATTGCTTGTGTTCCTTCTTTAAATGCTCGATTAACTTGAGCCACATTTTTAAAGGAAGCTGCTAGAATTTTGCTTGATGAATGATTACGCTCTATGGCACTCGCTAACTGAGAAATAACCTGAGCTGAATCAATGTTTAAGTTTTCCATACGATTGTAATAAGGTGCTAAATAGTCGGCTCCTGCTTCAATAGCTAACAGTCCTTGAAAAACAGTATAGATTGCTGTTGCAGTAATTTTGTAACCCTCTGCTTTTAACACTTTAATTGCAGCAAGTCCTTCAGGTGTTACTGGAACTTTAATATAGGTATTTTCATCGCATTGTTCTCGAATTTCGGCCGCATCTTTTAAAATTCCTTCATAATCTTTTGCGACAACTTGAACATGGATGGAAGGAGATCCTCCGATGATTTCCCGCACCTTATGGATACGATCAAAAAAATCAATGTTCCCTTCTTTTTTAGCAATTGTTGGGTTCGAAGTTACCCCAGCAAGGGGTAACACTCGTGCCCATTTTTTTATCTCATCTAAATTTAAAGTATCAAGCATAAATTCCATATACATACCTCTTTACTATAGAGTATGCTCTGTCCGTCCAATAATATCATCTTGTGTTGCTCTTGATAGTACATTGAAGAAGGCTGAGTAGCCAGCAACACGTACAATTAAGTCACGGTGTTTTTCCGGATGTTTTTGAGCATCTAACAACGTTTCTCTAGAAACCACATTGTATTGAATATGGTATCCATGTAGACGATTAAAGAACGTACGGAGTAAAGCAATAAGTTTTAATTTATCTTCTTCTTTGGATAAAGTTTGTGGGTTTACTTTTTGGTTCAGTAAAACACCACCAACAATTTCATCTGTTGGCAATTTAGAGACAGATTTTAGAACAGATGTTGGGCCATGTTGGTCCATATTGTGGGATGGAGAGCATCCTTCTGCAAGTGGAGTCCCGGCATTACGACCGTCCGGAGTGGCTAATGTTCCACGACCTTGTCCTACATTGGCTGAAATAGAAGATGTACCTGAGTAACGAATTCCTCCGATTGGCCCACGTCCATATCGAGTATTTGGATATTTAGCAATTTCATCCACATAAATATCGTATGCTTCTCGAACTAAGCTGTCCGCATAGTCATCATCGTTTCCATACTTCGGTGCATCATGGATAAGCATCTCTTGGATTTCTTTTCCACGTTCGCCCTCGTAATCGGTTTCCAGAGCATGCCATAGCTCTTGTGGCGTTAAGCGTCCTTCTTCGAATACCAGTTTCTTGATTGCTGCAAGTGAATCGGATAAGTTTGCAATACCCACTTGTAAACCAGAAATATAATCGTAGACAGCTCCACCTTCTTTTAGGTGTTTTCCACGTCCAATACAGTCATCTGTCAAAGCTGAACAGAGGATATCTGGCACTTCTCTTTCAAGAGATAGGTCGATAGAGTTTTCTACGATCACACTCATGCGGGTTAAGTGGCGCAAAGTCTTGTCCCAAGCAGTTTGCAATTCATCGAAGCTCTTCATGTCTTTAAAATGACCAAAGCTTGGTGCAAAGCGCTTGCCAGAAGCAGGATCGATTCCGTCATTCATCGTAATGAGCAAAACTTTAGGGAAGTTCATATAACTCATACCTGTACAGCGATATCCCCATTTACCTGGAACAGCTGTTTCTACACAACCAATTGCACTGTAATCATAAGCATCTTCTTCAAGAACACCTTTTGAAATAAAGGATGGAATAATAATCTCATCATTATTGAAAGCAGGCATACCAAATCCGAGCTTCATAACTTCAATACATTCGTTCATGAAGCGGGCATCCAGACCAGCATGATAACGAACAGTTAAGTTTGGTTGAGGAAGGTGAGTTTGAGCAACTGACTTCAACACCAAATAAGACAATGGATTGACGGCATCTTTCTTATCACGTGTTTGACCACCAATCGTAACGTTTTGATAAAGCGGACTACCTGCAGATGAGAAGGTATGTGCTTGACTACGTACTTTGTTAATTGTAATAGTCTTAATCCAAAGGTTAGTCAAGCGTTCAACAATACTCTCTTCAGTTTCCCGTCCACTTTCCAAATCAGCTTTAACGTATGGATACATATATTGGTCAAAACGGCCATATGAAAGTGAGTGTCCATTTGATTCAATCTGAAGAATACATTGGATAAACCAAACAGACTGAACAGCCTCTGCAAATGTACTTGCAGGCTCGTATGGAACTTTTGAGCAAATCTCTGCAATTTCAAGCAATTCCTTCTTACGTTCAGGAGTTGCTGTTTCAGCAAGTTGTTTAGCAAGTTCCACAAATCGTTGAGCATAGGTCTTAACAGCATCAACTACGATAAAGATAGAATCGTAAAAATGGTACTTATCAATGCTAGCTGGATCCGTTAGATCTAGGGCTGCTTTAGCTTGGCGAGCTCTTTCTTCAAAACCTTTCAAGCCATATTGCAATAATTTTTGATAATTGACTGCTAAGTGGGCATCTCCTGAATTCATCTTCCCTTCCATACCGAAGAATCCTGTTTCCATATAGACAGATACTTCTTCAGGTAGAAGAGCGCCAGCTCTTGCACGTAAGTTATTATTTTCCCAGAACGGTGCGATACTACGGAGCTGTTCTTTCGTTTCTTCCGTAATATAGAAGACATCACCATCCCGCTTTTCAAAAAGATCCAATTCCTTCAGAACGAACTCTAAAGTATATTCTGGGAAAATCGGAGCATCTTTATTAGAGGATGCTTGGTTTCCAGCAATCATGGATTCATCCTCAATGTAGATTGTCATATTTTCAAGAATCTCTTTCAACATATAGGCACGTTTAAGAACATTTGGTTGTTCCTTATAACGATCATATGCCTTAGTTGCAAGAACAGCACGTTCAGCATCGATGTAAGGCTTCTTATTTAAGACATCTTCACGATACTTATTCATGCGTTCAGTGAGGCTTCCAAAATATTCTGTTTTAATGCTTGTACTTGCTACTTCTACTTGTTTCATTTTTTCAAAACCTTTCTTTTGAAATTATTTTGTTTTCTTTCGTAACTATAGTAGCATTAAATTTTACGAATTTCAATGAATTATGAATTATACATATAAATTCTATTCTAGTCGCACATCTGTGCATACATGATAAACGCACTATTTTTCAGCTTGTAATTCATTGTTATAGGCAAGATTATCTTGGAATTTGAAGAATGGGAAATATACGACAGTCGAGGTCGCAAGAACTAGCACTTGAACGAAAGCACCTTGCCAACCTCCAACCATAAATCCAGAAATAATGGCTGGTGTACTCCAAGGAAGAGTCACACCTGAGAATGGATGCATAAATCCAATAGCAATTGATGCATAAACAATTATTGCAGCCAAAATTGGAACCAAAATAAATGGAAGGAACATAACTGGGTTCATTACGATCGGAAATCCAAATACGACGGGTTCATTGACATTAAAGATTGCAGGAAATGCTGCAACTTTCCCCAAAGCTTTATACTGTTTTGACTTAGCAGCAAATAGCATGGCAACAACCAACCCAAAGGTTATACCTGATCCAGACAAAATAAGGAAGCTATCTAAGAATTGTTGAGTTACAATGTGGGCACCATTTTCAACGGATAGCTTCCCAGCTGCCAACATTGATTTATTGGCATCTAGGTTAGAAAGTAGCAAGGCTGTTACTACACCGTTGACAACTGATTGGCCATGAACACCAAACCACCACAAGAATGAAATAAAGAAAGCAATCCCAATCGCTCCGTAAAGTGATCCTGTTAGACCTTGAAGAGGAACCTGAATGACATCATAAATCATTTCAATGAAGGTACCGCCGTTTGTCACTACTTTTGATACGATATAGACAATCATTGATAGTAAGAAAATCACGAAAGCAGGAATCATCGCTTCAAATTGTTTGGCAATGGCTTGAGGTACTTGTTCTGGCATTTTTATAACAATGTGTCTTTGGATAAACACAGTATAAATTGCACCAACTACCAGACCAATAATAATGGCCCCGATAATCCCTTGACCACCAAACCATACTTTTGAAATGGCATCGCCAATCGGTTCTCCCTTAGCTGGTACATAAGAAGATTTTAACAAGATAAAGAATGAAGACAGGGACAAAACTCCCGCTGGCAAGGGTTCTACTCCACTGTTTTTAGCATAAGAATACCCAATGGAGAAGCAAGAAATTAAGCCCATGATGGCGAATGTTCCTGAATAAACTTGCATAAATGGCTCTGTCCATGTATCGCCAAATACACTAGCAATAGCCTGATTAAGGCCTTCAAATGGTAATTGTCCAATAATCAGAAACAAACTACCAACTACCGTTAATGGAAGGATCGCTAACATCCCATCTTTAAGAGCAATAATTCCTTTCATGTTTACAAAACGCATGATTGGAGCGATAATTTTCTGAGAATTAAAATTAGACATGGGAAGCCTCCTTATTTTTCTCCTAGCAATTCTAGAGCTAGATTTAGTACCTTCTTACCATCTAACATCCCATAATCCGCCATAGGAATGACAGCAATAGGGATATGGTTTGCCTCACAAATCGCTTTTGATTTATCCAAAGTATAAGCTACTTGAGGCCCTAACAAAGCGACATCTATTTCTGGGGCAAAATCTGCTAATTTCGCTTGAGAATATGCCTCAATTTCAGCATCAATACCTAATTCCTGAGCCGCTACCTTCATATTATTTACCAACATTCCTGTTGAAAATCCTGCCGCACAAAACAATCCAATTTTCATCATCTTTTCCTCCTTATTGTTTCGCTGAAAGTTCTTTTCGTAAGTCAATCATTTCTTTAATCAAGTTAATCTCTGTGATTGAAGTCATTAAGTGATCTTGTGAGTGCACAAACAAAGCTGTAATCTCTGTCTTTGTCCCACTTGCTTCCTGGGCTAAAAATTGGGTTTGCAAGTTATGCGCTTCTAGCAATGCTGCATCTGCTTTTGCAATTTCGCCTTCAGAAGATGTAAAATCACCTTCCTTAGCATATGATAAAGCTTGGTAAACATGCTGTTTAGCATCACCCGCATTTAAAATTAAGCCCATAATAATTTGGTCTGCAACAATTATTTCCATGTGCACTACACTCCTTTGTCAATCTAATGAAAGCGCTTTTTCTATTGTCAATATACCATTTATATTTTTGCCGGTCAATAAAAAACTACACCATTTGATTATTGTTTTTAGTTTTTGCACATTTGTGCTATTTAACTCAAAAAAATAAGGACTGCATCCTCGCTGTCCTATTTTTTAGTAAATTGCTGATCACCATCTAATTCTAAAACTTTTAAGATCGTCGCTTCATCTGTGACTAAATGATTGATATAGTTGGCTTTCAAAACCGATAAAATTGCTTTTGCTTTTTGATCACCGTAGGCTAACGAGATGGTATTCGGAACCTTTCTCAATTCCTCCAATGTGATAGATATTGTTCTTTCCTGTAATTCAGGATAAACGGGGATACCTTCTTGATCAAAGAAACGACAGCAGACTTCTCCTACAGCATGTTCCGACTCCAATTTCTTAAAATCATTTGTTGTTAGCATATCAAACCACTGAGGATTCTTGCTATCTGCATGGCCACCAATCCCTACAGCAGCAACATCCAAACAACGCCAACTAGCTTTCAAGTCCTCGAAATACTTAGAAGATAAGATGCCTTCCGTTACCTCAGAATTTTCTTGAATGACACTCGCGTTTATAAAATGACATTCTCCATGAAATTTACTCGCCATACTGTAGATTAGAGTATTGACATGGTAGCGAGCATGGATATGACTGGGACCTCCAGCTAGGGGATAAAATTGAACACCATCCAAACGCTTAGTTCCAACTTGTTCCACCATTAATCTGAGAGACTTGCCCCATGAAAAACCAACTGTCATTCCATCTTCAATCAAATTTCGAAGCATGACAGCACTAGCTTGCGCTAGCCGCTTTTCAAGGCTTTCTCGTGGCTCATCAACTAGATTTGGTATAATCTCGATAGCTTTCAAGCCATATTTTTGTTTGATATAATTTTCTAAATGGAAGAGGCGAGTATCAAAATTTTCAATTTCAATTTTTACAACTCCCTCTTTTTTAGCCTCCGCTAACATTCTGCTGACAGTTGTACGGTAGATTCCAGTTTCTGCTGCGATTTGCGATTGACTTTTGTCTTCAACATAGTATAGATAGGCTAATTTAGCAAGTAACTTTTTCCGTTCATCTTTCAATTGACTTCTCCTTCTTATACTAAGTTTAAAATCGTTTGCGAATCCTCAAGTTTTTCTTTCGCTTCTTGAGATATATTCTTATCCGTTATGACTCTAGAAACTTGTGAAAGTGCAAATCGTCTGACAGTCCCACATTTCTCAAATTTACTTGAATCTGTCAAGACAATCACTTCTTTAGAAACATCGGACATAGCTTGAACAACTTCACTTCTCATCATATCTTTCCCAGTAAAGCCAAGTTCATCATCATATCCGTCAACCCCTACAAAAGCAAAGGGAACTCTAAACGAGCGAATTAATTCTTTCAAAAGCGGACCTACAGTCACTCTCGACTCTTTTTGAAACTCTCCACCCAGTAATATGATTTTACAGGAATCATATTCCTGAATATAATCTGCAATAAAATAAGAATTTGTCACAATCTTGACATTCTTTTTTGTTTGGCAAATTTCTTCCGCTAGTAGGGCACACGTAGAGCCTGATTCAATCAGAACCGTGTCGTTATCCTTAATTAATTTAGCGGCCTCCCGGGCTATTCTTTTCTTGGTATCATATTGAAAGGACAATCGCACATTGATATCATCTCCACTGTTTAAAACTGCATAGCCATGCTCCCTATGCAATAATCCTTTTGATTCTAGCTTGTCCAAATCCTTTCGAATGGTTACTTTAGAGACTTGTAATTTCTCCGACAAGCTATTGACATCTATCTTTTCAAACTCCGATACTAATTTCAATATTTCATCTAAACGTTGCATTGTTTTTACCTCTTCTCTATTTTAGCAAATTTCTGAGTGAATTCAAAACAAAATAAACTTTCGTTCGTAATTGAATTAGTTTCTTAAATAATGTATAATAGATTTACTAGATTGATAGGAGAGCAAAATATGGAACAAAATCGTGGCATTATCTTTAACATCCAACACTTTAGTATCCATGATGGCCCTGGCATCCGAACTACTGTATTTCTAAAAGGATGTCCCCTACGTTGTCCATGGTGCTCCAATCCTGAATCCCAGCGTGCAAATCCTGAAAAAATGTTAGATGCTGTTACTAAAAAGGAAACTATCGCGGGAGAAGAAAAAACAGTCACAGAAATCATAGACGATGTCTTAAAAGACGTTGATTTCTATGAAGAATCTGGTGGTGGCCTTACCCTGTCTGGTGGAGAAATCTTTGCTCAATTTGAATTTGCCAAATCTATCTTAAAAGCTGCGAAAGAAGTTGGACTTCATACTGCAATCGAAACGACAGCTTTTGTTGAACATGAAAAATTTGTCGATCTCATTCAGTATGTCGATTTTATTTATACAGACCTTAAACATTACAATACACTTAAACATAAGAGGGTTGTCGGAGTCAACAATCATCTGATTATTAAAAATATTCATTATGCCTTTGCTCAAAACAAAACAATCGTTTTACGTATTCCAGTCATTCCTAATTTCAATGACTCTTTAAACGATGCTGAAGAATTTGCTTCTCTTTTTAATTCTCTCAACATCGATGAAGTACAGCTTCTCCCATTTCACCAGTTTGGAGAAAACAAATACAAGCTTTTAGGACGTCGCTATGAAATGGAAGGAATAAAGGCTCTGCATCCAGAAGATTTATATGACTACCAGCAAGTTTTTTTAGATCATGACATTCACTGTTATTTCTAATACACTCAAAAATCCCCAAAGCTAGTTTCAGTCAGCTGAAACTTGGCTTCGGGGATTTTTTATTCTTTCACGAGCGTCGAGAAAATCAATAAATTGCTTAACTGAAGTCGAGACTACTTCCTTTGATCAACAAAATCAGTAGCGCGAAATTGAACTCGCCCTAAAAGCGTCGAGAAAAAGAGAGATTGACTTGTGGGCATGGCCCACATCGTCAATCTCCTATTTTCTTCTCGCTTTTTTTACGGGCTTAGTATCTTAGTTTACCAAATGATAACGCGGTCTTCTGGTTTTCTCCACATGCCGTCGCCTTCTTTGACATCAAAGGTTTCAAAGAATTCATCAAAGTTTGGCAATTGGACATTGGTACGGAGTTTTCCTGGTGCATGCACGTCAACACTTGCGAGGAGTTGCATGTACTCTGGTCGAGCTTTCATGCGCCAGATGCGAGCAAAGTTGGTGAAGAATTCTTCTGCGGAGAAGTCTGCCTCTTTCTTAGCGGCTTCAAGGGCTGCGGCAATTCCTCCGAGGTCTGCTACATTTTCAGAAACGGTCAATTTCCCGTTAATCTTAGCACCGTAAGAGTCTTGACCTTCGAACTGATCGATAACCTTTTGCGTGCGAGCAGTAAAGGCTTCGTAATCTTCTGGCTTCCACCAATCTTTCAAACTACCGTGCTCGTCAAAGGATGCTCCATTGGTGTCAAAGGCGTGGGAGATTTCATGGGCAATGACCGCACCGATTCCGCCGTAGTTAGCTGATGACGATTGGTGAAGGTCATAGAAAGGCGCCTGTAAGATCGCTGCTGGGAAAACGATTTGGTTTTGTTGCGGATCATAGTAAGCATTGACCATATTAGCTGGCATGTGCCACTCACTCCGATCGACTGGTTGGTTCCACTTGCTCCAGACATGGGCAATCGAAATTTGCGCCAATTTTTGAGCATTTTCCACCAAGGTCTTGCTCTCGTCGATGATCTTCTTAGCGTAAGTTTCTGGTAATTTTTCAGGGTAGCCGATATGCGGTGTGATGACATTGAGTTTAACAATGGCTTTTTCGCGGGTTTCAGGAGCAAGCCAGTCTGCTTTTTCCAGACGATCCTTGTAGACCTCAATCATAGTCGCTACTTTATGCTCTACGTCTGCTTTCGCTTCTGGTGAGAATTTTTCGCCCGCATACCAAAGGCCAAGCGCTTGGCTATAAGGCCCTTCTGCTAAAGCCAAAGCTGCCTTTTCTTTCGGACGTGCTTCTGGTGTCCCTGTGATGGTCCGTCCATATTCACCAGATAAGACACGGATTTCTTCGGTCAAGAAGGAAGTCCAAGAAAGAGCTGCGCCGAGTTTCAATTTAGCATGAAGGGTTTCCCAGTTGGCTGCTGAGTAGAATTTTGGCGCAAATTCCTTCCAAAAACGCTCTTCCGGCACGATGATTTTATCTGGTGTTTGTCCAATCACTTCTGTAAAGAAGGTATCAAGTGGCAATTCTGGAACCAAGGCCTTGAAATCTGCCCATTCATAAGGATGGTAGAGTTTGTTGTACTCGGATTTTTCTTCATTTGACAAGACATATTTGGCCAATTCTGCATCGGCCGCAATGACCTTATCCAGTATATCCTTGATTTCTTCCTCTGAGAAATCGAATTTTGCCAAGAGCTTTTCAACCATTTGACGCCAAACAGCCAATAACTCTGGACCTTTTTCATTGCCTTCTTCATAGTAGGTCGTATCAGGCAAGATCAAACCGAGTGCTTCTCCCCATAAGACATTCATTTGGGCATTCATAAAGTCTGGTGATACGCTAAATGGCAAGAGATTTGGTTTGCCAGCTAGTTCATAGGTCCCCAACTTGCTGGTATAGTCTTCAAAAGAAGACAGAGCCTTAATTTCATTGATCAAGGGCATGACTGGTGCCACACCAGCTGTTTCTCGCTCATCAAAATCTGCCACCATTTTATGGTATTTGACAAAGTTTTGCAGAATGCTGTCTTCAGGCAGTTCTTCTCCCCGTTGCCATTTTCCAGTGATATCCAACATCAAGTTTTCGATGTCTTGGATCAAGTCCATAAAACCACCGGTTGACGGTTTGTCATCAGGAATCACTGCTGTCTCAGCCCATTTCCCATTGACGTAATCATAAAAATCATCTTGTAAACGTACCATGATCTTCTCGCTTTCATTCTTTTCTAATAACCTTATCAAAAATAGGTCTATTTTTCAATGATTACAAGAGATTTAACCTAAATTATTTTAAAAATTAACTTGACTTAATTTTTTTATTTATGTATATTAATGGTAAAGGAGTAAAATCATGATTCAAATTGAACATCTCAGTGTTGCTTACCAGCAAACACTGGCCTTGGAGGATCTTTCCCTCACCATCCAGGGTCCAACCATCCTAGGAATTCTTGGACCCAACGGTGCGGGGAAATCAACCCTGATCAAGGCCATGCTAGGACTTCTCCCTCATTCGGGAAAGGTCCTGCTCGATCAACAAGATCTCGGCCAAGTTCTTCAACGAGTGGCCTACGTCGAACAAAAGACAGCTATTGATTTCCACTTCCCCATCACGGTGCGGGAGTGTGTCTCACTAGGCCTCTACCCCCATCTTTCTATCTTCAAGAGAAAAAGCAAAGAGGATCTCCAAAAGGTGGAAGATGCCTTGAAACTTGTCAATCTTCTTGATCTAGCAGATCGCCAGATTGGTCAACTATCCGGTGGTCAATTCCAACGGGTGCTGATCGCCCGTTGCTTGGTCCAAGAAGCAGATGTCATTTTTTTGGATGAGCCCTTTGCTGGGATTGACTCTGTCAGCGAAGACATCATCATGCAGACCCTCCAGACCTTGAAACAAGAAGGCAAGACCATTCTGATCGTCCATCATGACCTCAGCAAGGTTCCAGCTTACTTTGACCAAGTCCTCCTCCTTCATCGCAAACTGATTGCTTTTGGGAAAACAGAGGAAACCTTTACCAAAGAGAATCTGCATGCAGCCTACGGGCATGAACTCTTTATAGGAGGTGGAGTCGGATGATTACAGAATTTATCGATGGATTACAGCAATTCCACTTCTTACAGAATGCCCTGATCACAGCCATTGCTATCGGGATTATCGCTGGAGCTGTCGGATGTTTCATCATTTTACGAGGCATGTCTCTCATGGGAGATGCCATTTCACACGCGGTCCTTCCGGGGGTAGCTCTGTCCTTTATCCTGGGCATCAATTTCTTTATTGGTGCCATTGCCTTCGGGCTTTTAGCTTCCATCCTCATCACCTATATCAAGAGCAACTCCATCATCAAGAGCGACACTGCGATTGGGATTACCTTTTCTTCTTTCCTCGCCTTAGGAGTCATTCTAATCGGGGTTGCTAAAAGTTCCACCGACCTCTTCCACATCCTCTTTGGGAATATCTTGGCCGTGCAAGACCAGGATATGTGGATGACCATCGGTGTTGGGGTGGCAGTCTTACTGGTGATTGTCCTGCTCTTTCGTCCCCTACTGCTCACTTCTTTTGATCCCGTTCTGGCTCAATCCATGGGCGTCCGGGTCAAGATCTATCACTACCTCCTCATGGTGCTCTTGACCTTGGTTTCTGTCACTGCTATGCAAAGTGTCGGAACCATTCTCATTGTCGCCATGCTCATCACACCTGCTGCGACAGCCTATCTCTATGCCAATAGCCTCTGGTCCATGATGCTCCTTTCATCCGGATTAGGTGCTCTTGCCTCCATCCTGGGACTCTTTATTGGCTATAGCTTCAACATCGCTGTTGGGTCTTGTATTGTCCTCACTTCTGCCATCTTCTTTCTCATCAGCTTCTTTATCGCTCCTAAGCAGAGAAAGAATAAGCACGCTCTTTCACCTCATTAAAGGAGAAACACATGAAAAAAATCGCTTCTGTCCTCGCCCTCTTTGTGGCGCTCTTGTTCGGCCTGTTGGCCTGCAGCAAAGGCTCTTCTTCCAAGTCCTCATCTGATAAATTGAAAGTGGTCACCACCAACTCCATCCTCGCAGATATCACCAAAAATATCGCTGGGGACAAAATCGAGCTCCACAGTATTGTCCCTGTCGGTCAAGATCCCCACGAATACGAACCGCTCCCAGAAGATGTCAAAAAAACCTCACAAGCAGACCTCATCTTCTACAACGGCATCAACCTCGAAACCGGTGGCAATGCTTGGTTTACCAAGTTAGTCAAAAATGCCAATAAAGTAGAAAACAAGGACTATTTCGCTGCCAGTGAAGGCGTCGACGTCATCTACCTAGAAGGTCAAAACCAAGCTGGAAAAGAAGACCCTCACGCTTGGCTCAATCTCGAAAACGGGATTATCTACGCTAAAAACATTGCCAAACAATTAATCGCCAAAGATCCAAAAAATAAGGACTTCTACGAAAAAAATCTAGCAGCCTACACTGAAAAACTCAGCAAGCTAGACCAAGAAGCCAAGCAAGCATTCAATAACATCCCAGCAGACAAGAAGATGATCGTAACCAGCGAAGGTTGCTTCAAGTACTTCTCCAAAGCCTATGGCGTCCCATCTGCCTATATCTGGGAAATCAATACCGAAGAAGAAGGGACACCTGAACAAATCAAAACGCTGGTAGAGAAATTGCGTCAAACCAAAGTACCGTCCCTCTTTGTCGAATCCAGTGTCGATGAGCGTCCTATGAAAACTGTGTCTAAAGATACCAATATCCCAATCTTTTCAAAAATCTTTACTGACTCAATTGCCAAAGAAGGCGAAGAAGGCGACAGCTACTACAGCATGATGAAATGGAATTTGGAGAAAATCGCAGAAGGTTTGAACAAATAAGATTCCAAACTGATTAGATTCTCAAACAAATTAGTGGCTCTTCCCCCTTCATTGATGTACAATGAAAAGAAAAAAGGAGTCTTTGCTATGACAACATTTTTAGGAAACCCTGTTACCTTTACTGGATCTCAACTTCAAGTTGGTGATACTGCTCATGACTTTTCACTGACTACACCAAACTTGGAGAAAAAATCTTTGGCTGATTTTGCTGGGAAGAAAAAAGTCCTCAGCGTGATTCCATCTATTGACACAGGTATCTGTTCCACTCAAACACGTCACTTCAACCAGGCCCTCTCTGACATGGAGGACACTGTGGTCTTGACGGTTTCCGTCGACCTTCCTTTCGCTCAAGGCAAATGGTGTGCTGCTGAAGGGATCGAAAATGCCATCATGCTTTCAGACTACTTCGACCATTCCTTCGGGAAGGCTTATGGCCTCTTGATCAATGAATGGCATTTGCTCGCACGCGCTGTCTTGGTCCTAGATGCGGACAACAAGGTCACATACGTTGAATACCTCGATAACATCAATAGTGAGCCCAATTACGAGGCTGCAATCGAAGCCGTCAAAGCACTTGGATAAACGAAAAAGAGGTCTACGACCTCTTTTTTTTAATATAAACAAACTACTTTTACATAAAAGAACCTAAATGATGCTGAAAAAAATTAAAATGAGGTAGACACTATTAGGCTTATTCAACATACATTGAAACTTTCCGCCGTGAGAAAAGTGCCTGGAACATAATTGTTTCAGGCACTCGGAATTATTGAGACCTTAGGCTCAATAATTAGTCTTGGAACTTCGAAGAAGTTCGCTGACGTCCGTATTCACCTAAGGAAAGTTTCTAAGAGTCCTTTGTCTTCAATCCGAAAGAGGACTACTATAAAATCCGATGGAGTCCATTCTGGAGGAGGACTCGCCAGCGTAAGCGTGGGATGCCTCTGAGGAAACTCCGCACGCGCCGTGCTACCTGTTGCTTGTAGCTCTTGCCTCCTTGTGCAAAGGTTCCCTTCCGGCTCCAATAACCCTGCTCTCCGCGGTCATTCTTCGGAGCTAGATAGCGAACACCTTGCTGATAGAGAACCTTCTTGCGAAAAGCTGGATCCCATGGTTTAACGGGATCGATATCCAAGTCCTTATGGGTCCGGCCCTTGGCTAAGCCATAGTTGAAACTGGCTCCATTGACAATGCCATTTTCAGAAATCTGATACGGATCCACTTCGTTGAGAAACTGGCCACCCTGATCCAGGATATACTCAGTATGAAATTTGAGCAAGACCTTGAAGTTCAACTGGGCCTGGGCACGAGATGGGAAGGCAAGTTGCCCGTCTTGATCCACATAGACCTTATTGTGGAGACGGGCCGCCGCATAGGCATCAATACGAACTTTTTTTGTAACCTGCAGATAGGCTTGCAGAGCTTCTTCATCACTTGCCTCTCTACTCCCAAAGTGCTTTCGAATCCACTGGGCCTGGTAGGCAGAGAGCAGATAGCGAAACTGGTGGATCTGGCGTTTTAAGAGCTGATCTCCCTCTTTACTGGCTAATGGATCCTGAGCAAAAGCTACTTGAACCACTCTTGAAAAAAAGGACCAAAAAGATGAATGAGGGGGGCAATCTGGCCAGAACCGCTTCAGTAAGAAGGCAGTCTCCTCACAGGTCCCCGATAAATCCCGTGGCATAAGACAGAGATGCATGGCCCCTTTTAAGAGGGCCTGGGCACGACCTTCCGTCAAACCCTGCAATTCTCTCTGCCACATCTCTTGGAAAAGAGGACTGGCAAAAACAAAGACAGAGCGGTAGCAAGCTCGCCTTCTTGCTTCATACTCACAAGACTGCAATCGGCTTTCTAAGTAGCTGAGACCTCTGGTCGTCCAGCCCAGTTTTTCCAATTCCTGTCCTCGCATCTGCCCCCTCCTTTCCATATTGTTTTCGGTTTATGCTTCTATACTATCATCTTTCTCCCTCACAGACAATTCCTATCCACTGGCCAAGCCATTTTGCGCTTTTTTTGATATACTAGAAGAAGCGAAGAAAAGAGGACCCTATGACACCTAATAAAGAAGATTACCTCAAGTGCATCTATGAAATCGGCACGCAACATGAAAAAATTAGTAACAAAGAGATTGCGGCCCGGATGCAGGTTTCGCCTCCAGCCGTGACTGAGATGGTCAAACGCATGATCTCGGAGAATCTCCTCATCAAGGACAAGACCCACGGCTATCTGCTTACCGAGCTCGGCCTCCAAACGGTTTCTGATCTCTTTCGCAAGCACCGCTTGATCGAAGTGTTCTTGCTCAAAAAACTTGGCTATACGACTGAAGAAGTCCATGAAGAAGCTGAAGTGCTCGAACATACTGTCTCCGACCGCTTTATCGATAAACTAGACCAAATGTTAGACACTCCCAAGACCTGCCCCCACGGAGGAACCATTCCACCGAAAGGAAAACTTCTCATCGAGGCTTACCAGGACCGTTTGAGTGATGTCAGCGAACCGGGAACCTTTCGTTTGCGAAGAGTCCAAGATAGCTTTGAATTGCTGAATTTTTTAGACCAGATCCAGCTATCCATTGGAGATGACATTCTCTTCAAAGGCTACGACGATTACACTGGCCTCTATCAGCTCCAGATCAAAGACCAAGACATCCAGATCAATCATCTGATTGCCCAACAACTTTACATAGAAAAGAGAGTGGGATAGAAATCGGTCATTCGTTAGAATTCGATTTCGTCGTTCCACCTCCGCACAGTTGAGTAGGGCTGTAAAAGCTGATGGAATCAGCGTAGTAGAGCCCACTCAACCACTGCGTCTTGCTCGACAATCCAAAGACAATTGAGAGGCTAGGACTTTTGTCTCAGCCTCTTTTTTCTTGCTACGGATTTTTCGTATCGAGGATGATGGTCACTGGGCCATCATTGATGAGTTCAATTGCCATATCTGCAGCGAAGACGCCTCGTTTGACAGGGAATTCCTTTTCCAACAAATCATTGAAGTCATCGTAGAGCTGGCTGGCCATCTCTGGACTAGCTGCCCCAATAAAGGCTGGACGATTGCCTTTTTTTGTCTGAGCAAAAAGGGTAAACTGCGAAACAGAGAGGATTTCCCCTTGAATATCCTTGACAGATAAGTTCATCTTCCCTTCTTCATCCGAGAAAATCCGCATTTGGGTGACCTTCCGCACCGCATATTCCAGGTCCTTCTGGTCATCCTCCGGACCCACTCCCACTAAGAGAAGAAGCCCTTCTTGAATCTGACTATAGACTTGACCATCAATGGAAACCGAGGCCCTTTTGACCCGTTGAATCACTAATTTCATCTTATTATCCTATTTATACAATCTATTGGGCATTCACTGCTAAGCTTCAAAGAACATCGACCTCAGTCAAGGTCGTGAGACGAAGACAGTACTCAAGTACGGCAAGGCAAGCTAACCAAGCTATAAAAGAGTTCTAACCATGTTCTACTTGCTTCAAAGAAAATCAACTTCAGACAAGGCAGTGAGACGCAGGCATAACTGTAGTTAGGCCAGTCGAAACTAACGCAGTATGAAGTCGATTTTCGCAGAAGACTAGCCGTTGGTACGCTTAACAGAGTACACCTCCGGCACACTCTTAATCTTATCCACCACCGTTGTCAACATGGACAGGTTTGGAATCCCGAAGGAAATGTGGATATTGGCAAACTTCATATCTTTAGTCGGTTGAGCATTAACAGTTGAGATCATCTTAGCCGTATTGGACAAGACTTGGAGGACATCGTTGAGAAGACCTGCACGGTTGAGGCCGTAGATATCGATATGGGCGATGTAGTCCTTGGTCGTGTTATTGTCTTCCCACTCGACGTCAATCAAGCGTTGCTCGTAGTTGTCTTGGGCCCGCAGGTTCATGCAGTCTTGACGGTGGATGGCAACCCCACGTCCTTTGGTAATGTAGCCGACAATAGTATCCCCTGGGACGGGATTGCAACACTTAGCAATCCGGATCAAGAGACCAGAAGCCCCTTGGATGACCACGCCACCTTCATGGCGGACCTTGAGGGTGTCTTTTTTGTTTTCAACCTTGACTTCGCCGCCTTTGACCAGCTCCTCAGCTTCTGCACGCGCCTTGGCCTTTTCCTCTTCTCGACGCTCTTCCTCCGTCAAACGATTAAAGACAGAGATGGCTCCGATTTCTCCAAAACCGATGGCCGCAAACAAGGCCTCTTCGGTCTTGTAGCTGGTCTTTTGCAAGACCTTGTCCATGTGCTTCTTATCCATGAACTTGTTGGCAATCATATCATGCTCATGAAATTGGGCCATGAGCAACTCTCGTCCACGGTTGATCGAGAGTTCCTTGTCTTGGTTCTTAAAGAATTGGCGGATCTTATTGCGGGCCTTGCTGGTCTTGACGATATTGAGCCAGTCACGACTTGGTCCAAATGAATTTGGATTGGTGATGATTTCAACCTGGTCACCCGTTTTCAGCTTGGTAGTCAAAGGAACCATACGGCCATTAACCTTGGCACCAGTCGCTTTTTCCCCGATCTTGGTATGAATCTCATAGGCAAAGTCAATCGGTCCAGAATCCTTTGGAAGAGAACGAACCGCTCCATCTGGAGTAAAGACATAAATCTCTTCAGCCAGATAGTTTTCTTTGACCGTATCGACAAATTCCTTGGCATCATCCGCCTGGTCTTGGAGTTCCATCATCTCCTTGATCCAGTTCATCCCAATAGCCGATTCTTTGCTGTTGACTTGGCCCTTGATTCCTTTCTTATAAGCCCAGTGTGCCGCAACCCCGTACTCAGCAACCTCGTGCATTTCCTTTGTACGGATCTGGAACTCGATGGGACCTTTTGGACCGTAAACAGTGGTATGGATGGACTGGTAACCATTGGCCTTCCGATTGGCGATATAGTCCTTGAAGCGACCTGGCATCGGCTTCCACAACTCGTGGATATAGCCCAGCATGGCATAGACATCGCTCGGTGATTCCAGGATACAGCGAATGGCAATCAAATCATAGATTTCATCAAAGCGCTTCTTCTTATCCTGCATCTTGCGGTAGATGGAGTAGATATGCTTAGGACGACCATAGATTTTCCCATAGAGGTGGCGTTCTGCCGCATAGGACTCGATCTTTTGGACAACTTCTTCTACCAAGGCTTCCCGCTCGCGACGCTTCTCCTTCATCATATGGGAAATTTTATAGAACTCGACTTCATTCAGATAACGGAAGGATAGATCTTCCAATTCCCACTTGACGCTAGAAATCCCGAGACGGTGGGCTAGCGGCGCATAGATTTCCATGGTTTCCTGGGAAATCCGTTCTTGCTTGTCCTTGCGTAAATGCTTCAAAGTCCGCATGTTGTGCAAGCGGTCTGCTAGCTTGACTAAAATGACACGGATATCTTGAGACATGGCCATGAGCATCTTGCGGTGGTTCTCTGCCAACTGCTCTTCATGGGACTTGTATTTGACCTTCCCGAGCTTGGTCACTCCATCAACAATCACTCGGACATCATGTCCAAATTCGCGTTCTAAATCATCTAGGGTCGCGTCTGTATCCTCGACAACGTCGTGCAAAAAACCACAGGCAACGGTCACAGCATCCAACTTCAATTTTGCCAAAATGCCGGCAACTTGAATAGGGTGGATGATATAGGGTTCACCTGATTTACGGAATTGCCCACTATGGCAGTCGACTGCATAAAGGAGAGCTTTTTCTACAAATGCAACATCCTCTCCCGACAAGTATTTTTTGGTAAGGGCAATAACCTGGCCCCCTGTTAAAGGTTCTTCTTTCGGCATCTAGTTTTCTCCACTTTCTTGCCTTCTATTCTATCACTTTTAGCTCTATATGAAAACTAGTCCGATTGACTTTCATGCTATTTGAGGAGCTTTCCAGCACTACCAGCCAGTAATCCCGAACGTAGGCTCCCTTTTTATACAAATACTCCATTTTTTATAAAAAATCCATTAATTTGTAATATATAAAAAATAAGAAAACGAATAAATTCTGGACAAAATAAGATATAATAGAAAGACATCAATTTATTTAGGAGGACAACCATGTCATCATTCCGTAAACAGGCTGCCCTATTCAGCCTTGCTGCTGCTTTCTTGGCAACAACTACTGCCCAGGCAGATGAAGCGACAAGCTCAAGCACAACTGATTCGTCAGCAACTGCTGTCACAGAGGCAGCAACTCCTGCGACTAGCACTGAAGCAACAGCTAGCAATACAAATCCGACAACTAGCGGAGAAGCCGCTGCTACAGCAAGCGAAGCGACTCCTGCTGCACCTCAAAATACCGCAAGTGACGCAAAAGCGAACACTCCAGTTGAGGGGCAAGAAGTCGATGTCCGTATCCTTGCGACAACGGACCTTCATACCAACTTGGTCAACTATGACTATTACCAAGACAAACCCTCACAAAATGTCGGTCTGGCAAAAACTGCTGTCTTGATCGAAGATGCAAAAAAAGAAAACAGCAATGTCCTCCTCGTTGATAACGGAGATACTATCCAAGGAACTCCTCTTGGGACCTACAAGGCCATCGTCAATCCTATCAAAGATGGTGAGCAACACCCGATGTATACAGCTCTTCAAAAATTGGGCTTTGATGCAGGAACGCTTGGAAACCACGAATTTAACTACGGACTAGACTACCTTAAAAAGGTCATCGCAACAGCTGGTATGCCGATCGTCAATGCCAACGTTGTGGATGCAAAGACTGGTAAATTTGTCTACGACCCATATAAGATCATTAAAAAGACCTATACTGACAAGAACGGTCGTTCCGTCGATGTTAATATTGGGGTAACAGGGATCGTCCCTCCACAGATCCTCAGCTGGGACAAGTCCAACCTCGAAGGCAAGGTCAAAGTCAATGACTCCGTCGAAGCCATCCAAGCCATCATCCCAGAAATGCGCAAATCCGGAGCAGACGTCGTCCTCGTCCTTTCTCACTCTGGTATCGGAGATGACAAGTATGAAAAAGGTGAAGAGAACGAAGGCTACCAAATTGCCAGCCTCCCAGGTGTTGACGCTGTCGTAACAGGACACTCACACGCAGAATTCCCTAGTGGAAATGGAACTGGCTTCTACGAAAAATATGCTGGTGTAGACGGTGTAAACGGTAAAATCAACGGCACACCGGTTACCATGGCTGGAAAATACGGCGACCACCTCGGGGTAATCGACCTCAATCTTCGTTATACCGATGGTAAATGGTCTGTTGTTGGAAGCAAGGCTGCCATCCGCAAGATCGACACCAAATCAAAAGTAGCCGATGAGCGCATCACCGAGATTGCGAAAGAAGCGCATGAAGGAACCGTCAAATACGTCCGCCAACAAGTCGGAACTACTTCTGCTCCAATCACTAGCTACTTTGCCCTTGTGAAGGATGATCCATCTGTCCAAATCGTGAACAATGCACAGATTTGGTATGCTAAGAAAGAGTTGGCAGGAACTCCAGAAGCCAACCTTCCAATCCTCTCTGCTGCGGCACCATTTAAGGCGGGGACACGTGGGGATGCTACTGCCTACACAGATATCCCAGCTGGCCCAATCGCTATCAAGAACGTTGCTGACCTTTATCTCTATGATAATGTCACTGCCATCCTCAAGGTGACCGGTTCCCAACTCAAGGAATGGTTGGAAATGTCTGCTGGTCAATTCAACACGATCGACCCGACTAGCAAAGAGCCTCAACAGCTTGTCAACCCTAACTACCGGACCTACAACTTTGACGTCATCGATGGGGTAACCTATGAGTTCGACGTGACCCAGCCAAATAAATACGACCGCGAAGGAAAAACGGTTAACCCAGATGCTAGCCGTGTCCGCAATTTGAAATACCAAGGTAAGGAAGTAACTGCGGATCAAGAATTTATCGTTGTTACCAACAACTACCGAGCTAACGGAAAATTCCCAGGCGTTCGCGATGCTAGCCTGAACCAACTCCTTGGATTGGAAAACCGCCAAGCTATCATTAACTATATCTTGGAAGAAAAGAATATCAACCCAAGTGCAGACGGTAACTGGCGCTTTACAAGCAGCATCAAGGATGCAGACGTTCGCTTCTTGACCGCTGATAAAGCCAAGGATCTGGTTGGTAAAGATGGAGATGTCGTCTACCTTGAACCGTCTAAACAAGAAGGATTTGGAGAATTCCGCTTTGTATATGTGGAACCAAAAGTAGAACCTGAAACAAAACCAGAAGAACCAACACGTTCTGAAACAAGAACCCCTTCATTTGTCTTTGTACCGAACCATCAGAAACCGGCACAAGATGAAACCATCACCTTATCTCATAGCCAACAAACCATTACCCTTCCTGCGCCAAGTCAAGAAGGAACTCGCCCTGTAGAAGCTCGCCAAGAAACTGCTAAGCCAGCATTCGCTTCTTCTATCAGCGAAAAAATCTTGCCTGAAACAGGAGAACGTGCTTCTATCTTAGCCCTTGTCGGATTGGTGATGACTAGTCTTGGCTTCCTTCTTCCATCTCGTAAGAAAGAAGAAAACTAATTCTTTCCTAGTCAAAAAAATAACGCGTGAAGATCACCTTCACGCGTTTTTCATTAATTCTGTGACAACACTCACTGCGCTGAGAGCGTAAAGTGGCGCTGTTTCTGCTCGTAGGATGCGAGGACCAAGTCCTGCAAGGACCGCTCCCTTGGCTGTAAAACTTTCAATTTCTGCAGGGGATAAACCACCTTCTGGACCAAAGATAAAGAGCAGTTTAGCTCCTTTTTCAAGACCAGCGACAGCTTGGATAAGCGCAGCTGATTCTCCTTCTTTAGCTGACTCTTCATAGGCCACCACGATGCGGTCAAATTGGTCGAGTTGGGCTAGAAAGTCTGCTTTTTTCTCAAAAAGAGTAATGCTTGGTACCACGTTCCGCTTGCTTTGCTCGGCTGCTCCAAGGGCGATTTTTTCTAGTTTTTCGACTTTCTTGCCCAATTTTTTGTCATCCCACTTGGCGACTGACCAGTCTGCGGGAAAGGCCCAGATTTGACGAGCACCCAGCTCTGTCACCTTTTGAGTGATAAACTCCAGCTTATCCCCCTTAGGAAAGCCTGAAGCGATGGTCACTTGAATAGGCAGTTCCACATTGTCAGCTAATTCCTCGATTAGCTCCAACTGACGCGCCTCCACATCTACCACGCGCGCCAAGCGCTTGATGCCATCATCAAAGACTAGAACCACCTCGTCATCTTCTTTCAAGCGCATGACCTGAAACATGTGCTTGCTGGTTTCCTTATCCTCGATGGTAACAGGAGAGATGGCGCCACCCTTGATAAAATACTGTTGCATGCTAGCCTCCAATCACACCAGAGATATCCTTGGTCTTCTTGAAGACACAGGCATTCCATTCTCCTTGGATCATATGGGTTTCAAGGAAAAATCCAGCTGCTTCTGCTGACTCACGGACCATGTCCCACTTGTCCTTGATAATCCCACTCATGATGAGATAACCTTCGTCCTTGACCAAGCGATAAGCATCGTCCGTCAGATGGATAAGGATATCCGCCAAGATATTGGCCACGATGACATCTGCCTCAATCTGCACACCCTTAAGCAAATCTCCTGGGGCTACATGAATGTTTTCCATGCCAGGATTGAGCTCAATATTTTCCTGAGCGACCCGAACTGCCACATCATCCAAGTCATAGGCGAAGATTTCCTTGGCACCAAGTAGCGAGCTGGCAATAGAGAGAACGCCTGAACCAGTCCCCACATCGAGCACCGTTTCGCCACCACGAAGAACCTGCTCCAAGGCAAAGAGGCTCATCTTGGTCGTCGGGTGGGTTCCTGTTCCGAAGGCCATACCAGGGTCCAACTTGATAATCTTTTCTCCCGCCGTCGCCTCATAGTCCGTCCATGACGGTACAATGGTCAAATCATGGGTAATGCGAGCTGGTTCATAGTATTTCTTCCAGTTGTCGGCCCAGTCTTCCTCAGCCAAGGCAGTCGTACCCATCTTGACGTCTCCCAGATCCATAAAGTCGGTTAAGTCTGCTAAGCGAGCCTGCAAGTCCGCTTCAACTGCTGCTACATTAACCGTATCCGGGTAGTAGGCCGTCACCACGATTTCTTCTTGTTGCTCGACCTCCGGGAAAATCTCACCAAAGCGGTCCACATTTCCCACATAATCCATGCTGTCTTCAATTGCTACCCCTTGGGCACCTAACTCAATCAAGAGATTGGAAACTAATTCCTCTCCCTCACGCTTGACTGTAACTTTTAACTCTTGCCATGTTTCCATTTTGTTTTTTAAAAAAATTACCTCTCTACTAGATCAAAAATAGTTTTACCAATAACGACAATAAGGTTGTCTCTTAATTTTTTCTCTGACTCTAAGTCTATACCACTATTCTGTATAAATTTGTCTTCTACCATTTTATATAAACGCTTCACTCTAGTGGGATTCCCTGGATCAAAATGAGGTACATAATTGTAAATTATGACAGGAACAGAACCGCTGATTGATCGTTCAGCGATCTGACTCCAGATATACCTATCAGTATCTCCCAAAGAAACCCCATAGAGAATAATGATGTCAGAGTTTTTTATAATATCACTATTCTTTACATCCATATTTTCTCTATAGTTCTTCAAAACTAAATTTTTTATTAAAGATTCTTTTTGTTCTTCATCAAAACTATTTGAAATTTGTGTATCATCGCTAACTCCTAAAACCGTGCAAATATCTACTGTCCCATGTACATGAATTGGAGATTTAATATAAAAATTATAACTATTGTTTCTTAATTTGTTTTCAAATGATTTTCTCGATCTATCAAACAATGTATCGAACACATTTGTATAATTAAGGGTTAATATATTCACGATGTCATGTTGATATAAATTTTCTTTATATTTTTTATCGATAGTAGATTGATTGATTACAGGGAGAGATTTTTTCATATCATTTAGAGTGCTTTCAAAATCTATTACAATACCTTCCTCGAGATTTTGTTCTTGTTGTAATCGTAGATATTTTCTTAAATCGTCAACTACTTCACTAAAATCGTCTATAAATTCCTCCTTCATTTCTATACTTGAGGAAATGAGGTCGTTATCTTTTGTTAATTTACCAATTGACAACTCAAAATCTGACCAATTTTCATAATCATTTACTTCATCAGAAAATAGAGACTCATAAATGAAATTTGAGTATTCTTCCTCGTTCTCTTTCCTACTTATGTAAACCTTATTTTGAAATTCATAGAAATCCCTATATCTTGTTTTCAAACCATATTGCAAATCCAAACCATTTCCAACTATATAAGTAATATTCATATCTTTAAATTTTACCCTCTCTAACAACTTCCTCCAAACAATCCCTCCTTCTCCCCTAACTGAGGTACAGCCTATTTTGAATTTAAAAACCCCTAAATGCTCATCAGTTTGTATGCTTGGCCTTCATATCCAAAAGCCATATTGTCAAACTGTTCTTGACTTAGCTGACCAACCACAAAGACAGACTGTCGACCTTCAAAAAGCATGCTGGGATTGACCTTTCTCCAAGTAAACAATCTTCGGTCGGATAAATACCTAGTTCCTCATATGCCTTACGTGCTACGCACTCAAAAGGACTTTCGTCCCCTTCAAGACAACCACCTGATAAATCCCACATATTGGCCCAAGGAATATTTTCCTTGTCATCACGTAAAATCGTAACTATAAAAAAGGACAATTTTACAACCTGTGCAATTAGAGAGTTCTATTTCCATGTTAGACTACTCCTGTTAATTCTTCTCTCCAACTATGCTAGCCAGTTTTCATAATGGCATTTTTCGTCACGTACCATCTTACTGTTATTCGTTTTCTGTTTGACAAACTAAAACGCCTAGTAATTTTGCGCTAAAATTTCATTCGGCTAACTTTCATTAGACTTGGGACAACTAAATTTTTCCAAGAAGAGACAATATCTCCTAAACTTCATAATTCTATAAATCAATAGTTCAGTTCAAATTCCTATCAGCTCCTGCTATATTTCATATCATAGAGCCAACTTTCTATTTCTTTTTTACACACTTCAAAAATCTTATCTTCAAGTTCTTTATTATCTTTTTCAAAACAAGCTTCCCATAACTCATCATCCTTTATTTCATGAATTGGAATATCTTGGTTCTTTAATTCTTTTTTAAACTCTGTTAGATAATATGGTTTGTGAGAATGTAAACCAATATAACCTAGATATGGATATAATATAATTTCATCAAAATCATTTACTGTTACAATAATTCCATTTCGTAGTGGCTGGTGATTTGGATTAGCATCCTCCGAATAATCATGTGGGTAGAATAAAATGACCCCAACCACATTCTCTCTATTTACAATTGATCGTGCATCATCAACTCCTTTAGAAGGGTCATAAAATTTTTCTGCAAAACGATAGATTATTCCATCATATATGCCTTTCTTTACTGGCTCAGATAGTTGCAACAAGATATTTTTGAACATTCCATCATTAATACCCAATTTTTTTAGATAATCTGAGAATTCTATGTTAAAGTCGTAAAACCTATCAGTTTGAAGATCTATATGATTGATTTTCAAAAAGGCAGTTTCATCGGAAACTATCGTTGGTTTTAAAGCCAGCTGTTCCAAAAATTCACGAATACAGGATTCCTTATTATTAAACTCAATTAATGCTTCAGTCTGTCTATACCGGCTTCGATTATCTTTGAGAATAAAAGAGTAGTCAAAAGATTGTGTTGTTAATTGATCTATTATTTTACGCAGAATAAACTTAACTTTTAAAGAATGCAAATCATTATTATTTAAAAAACTATCCTCAAACTGTTCATATTCTTCTTTAGATAATTCACCGACAAAACCCAATAAGTCAATTAATTCCCAATAAAACTTTAATATCATCGGTTTATAAAGACGATTAGCATTTCGATAGATATTAGAATTCATGAATTTATAAAGTTCAAACCCTTCTGAACAAACCTTTTTTTTGAGTTGTTCGCTATAGTTTAGCTCTCTGTTATTCATTTTATGTATAAAATAAGAATCTAAAATGTCTATAAAATTAGAGTTCAGAGACATTCCTTTATTATTAACCCTGTGAATATAATCCAAAATGCCTAAGTCAGGGACAACAATGATATTAGGTTCAGAAATATAATCTGATTTTTCCAATAAAGATATTGCAGTAGATATATCTGTAATTAGCAATGTCGAAACACCACAATCAAAGAATAACCTTTTATTTTTATCAATCAAATCAATAATTGTAGCTGTGTTACATTTATCTAATTCATCTATAGAAAAAGTAATGTTAAAGTATTCAGACATATTTTTTAAAAGTCGTAGTAGCTGACGCTCTTTTAACTCCTCAGTAACAATACTTTTTAACTCCCGAGACAATTCTTCGTTATCACTTGAAGAAATGTTCCCTCTTAATTGAAATCCCGATTTTATTATTCCTATATCAACACTTAAATCAATAGATGACTCGGATGATACTTCTGAAGTAGTTGATTCTAAATACCTCTTTGTATTTGTTATTTCTAGATCAAAATATTGCAGTTGTTGGTGAGAAATACGGAAGAATTCCTCTAATTTTTTCAGTTCATCCGATTTTATTTCAAAATGCTCAACTTTATGATACAGTTCGTCAATATTTCTTCGAAAACTTGAAATATCTACTCGATTTTTTTCAAAAGAAAACCAGCTATTTTTTTGAAATCCATGTTGTTTATTTAAAAGCTTAAATTGTTCCTCTACATCGCTGGTTTTATTTAATAACTTGTTACATAATTTATGAATATTTGAAGTATTTTCTTTTTCCTCAATTTTTTTCAACTTTTTATGAATTGTTGAAAATTTTTTTCTAATTTGATTTTGTTCTAACCAATTGTATTCTTTTATCTTTTTCTCAACATTAAATTCTAGAGTTGGATAAACCCCTCTATCATCATTAATAAAACCATCAAGATAGTCTTCAATATCCTCCATTCTTTTGGAAATAGCATTAGGAATTTGCATTAAAATTTCTCTATGAAAATCTTTATTACCACTGAAAAAAGACACATTCACTACAAGAATTCCTTTGTCATCTTTATCACCACTATACTTTCTATCAAATTCCAAAGAAATATTTTTAAGACTTGATTTTCCTGACCCTCTGTTACCACATAAAACAAAAATCCCTTTTCCTCCTCTATAAATAGCATGTAATTGTTCTACTATTTCTCGTTCAGTAGGCAATAATGAAAAATAGTCCCTGGAATCTCGGCTATAAGCACCAATGTATTTTTTTTCCGCTATCAAGTTTTACCTTCCTTTACATTTACTCAAAGCAAGCTCGCTTTCCTTTTAATATCTCGGATAAGGGTAAAAGGTGCTTTCTTCTAGGCCGACTTTCCCTTCTTCAAAGACTTCTTGGTTCCAGACGATTTCAAAGCTCTCTGCCTCCTCGTCTGCTAAGAAATCCATGAGGTCATCCAAGGCTAGCTCGGCTGTATCTTTGAGGAAGGTCGCAAAATAAGCTAGAAACTCTCGAGACAAGCCTTTTTTTGGCTCATACGGAAGGGCAGTCAAATAGGCCTCTTCTTCCACATGCGACTTGGCTGGATTGTAGAAAATGACGGCTTCTTCAAAGAAGATATCCTCGTCAGATTCTTCGCCCGACTCATCGACCAAGGCAACCCCTCCTGTGTTTTGTACTTCTAAGAGAAAAGCCACTTCTACCGCATGATTCTTCTTATCCCAATTGATCTCAAAGTCAAAGGGAAAGACCTTTTCCATTTCCTCTTCTAAAACATCCAAAAATCCATATTTAGACATCGTGTCCTCTTTCTAATTTCCCACTCTTAGAGCGGAATATGATACAATAGTTACTACAATCTTACCATAAAAACTGCCTCTTTTAAAGGAGACAAAGCTAGAAAGGAGACCCTCATGCCGGACAATCTCGCCCTGCGCATGCGTCCCAAAACCATCGATCAGGTCATCGGACAAGAACACCTGGTCGGCCCAGGAAAAATCATCCGCCGCATGGTGGAGGCCAATCGTCTCTCGTCCATGATTCTCTTTGGCCCACCAGGGATTGGCAAGACCAGTATTGCTTCTGCCATCGCGGGTACGACTAAGTATGCCTTTCGGACCTTCAATGCAACCGTCGACAGCAAAAAACGCCTGCAAGAGATCGCAGAGGAAGCCAAGTTTTCAGGTGGCTTAGTCCTGCTTTTGGATGAGATCCATCGCTTGGATAAGACCAAACAAGATTTTCTCCTGCCTTTGCTCGAAAGCGGTCTGGTCATCATGATCGGCGCAACGACTGAGAATCCTTTCTTCTCCGTGACGCCTGCCATTCGCAGTCGGGTACAGATTTTTGAGTTGGAACCCTTGACCAATGAGCAGGTCAAAGAGGCTATCCAGTTGGCGCTGAGCGACTCTGAGCGGGGCTTTGACTTTCCTGTTACCCTCGACGAGGAGGCCTTGGATTTCATCGCCACTTCGACCAATGGAGACCTGCGTTCTGCCTATAACTCTCTCGATCTGGCTGTGCTGTCGACCTCTGAAAATGCAGAAGGCATCCGTCATATTACGCTAGACATCATGGAAAACAGCCTCCAGCGCAGCTACATCACCATGGACAAGGATGGAGATGGCCACTACGATGTTCTCTCTGCTCTTCAAAAATCCATCCGCGGATCCGATGTTGATGCCAGTCTCCACTATGCCGCCCGCTTAATCGAAGCTGGTGATTTACCCAGCTTAGCTCGTCGCTTGACGGTCATTGCCTACGAAGATATCGGCCTAGCCAATCCAGATGCCCAGATCCATACGGTGACAGCCCTTCAGGCAGCCGAGCGGATCGGCTTCCCCGAAGCTCGCATCCTCATCGCCAACATCATTATCGACCTGGCCCTTTCACCCAAGTCTAATTCAGCCTACGTCGCCATGGACAAGGCCTTGGCAGACCTCCGGAAGTCAGGCAACCTTCCCATCCCTCGCCATTTACGAGATGGCCACTATGCCGGAAGCAAGACCTTGGGGAATGCCCAAGATTACAAATACCCTCACAATTATCCTGGCAATTGGGTCCAACAGGACTACCTGCCAGATAAGCTGAAGGGTACCTCCTATTTCACTACTAATGAAAATGGCAAATACGAGCGAGCCCTAGGGGCGACAAAAGAGAAGATTGATCAACTCAAGAAAAGATGATATCGGTTCCAAAAAATTGAGATTTTCCCTTGAAATTTTTTTGAAATATGGTATCATATACATATAGAAACGCTGTGGTGTACGACTTCACACTTAAGTGTTGACCGACTATTTTTTGTATTATTAGGGAAACAAAGGACTTCTAACAGCATGCAGGCCGTATCACGCGGAAGCAGCTTCAGTTAGAGCAAGTTGCCCACCTGCTTAATTGCGCGGGTTCAATACAAACCGTGAAGTTTCGGCACCAATACAGCTTTTTTGTTTGCCTCCTTAGCTCAGTTGGTAGAGCAGTAGACTCTTAATCTATGGGTCGCAGGTTCGAGCCCTGCAGGGGGCATCTAAATCAACAGGAAAAAGCCTTGATTTACAAGGCTTTTTTGCTTGTCTATAACTGATTTGCCCCATCATTTGCCCCACATTTTTTTATGAGCAATCTTTCCAGACATCTCTAATTTGATTAAATTCTTCAAAAATTTTCTCTTCTAAAGTGTGTCCATATACTTCTACTAACATTGAAATATCTTTATGCCCTAGAATTTTTGCAATAACTCCAAGGTCAAATCCTTTGTGCCAGAGGTAGCTTCCATAGGTATGACGTGCTCCTTTTGTCGTGATAATTGGATAAATGTCCAATTCATTTAAAATAACACTCAAAGCTTTATTGACACTTCCAATATCTGGTACCGAGTGAATATATCCATAATGCTGAAAAATCATTTTATACCTATTCTTGATTCCTAGCTCTTTATTAGCCTTCTCTTGTTCAATTTTTAGAACTTGTAATATCTTAATGCATTCTTCGTCTATCGGAACCATCCGAATAGACGTTTTGTTTTTTGGAGGGACAAATTTATGAGAAAGGGTATTAAACCTCCTATATGTTTTTAGCAGTCCTCTGTCAAAGTCAACTTCATTCCAAGTTAACGCTATTAACTCTCCAAACCTCATGCCTGTTTTTAATAGAAAATAGACGATATAAGGAACAATTGAACGTTGGTAATCAAATTTTCTCTTTACTGCTAAAAGTAAATCCAGATAGTCCTTTTCTGTATGTAAATATTTCTCTTCTGTCATCTGTTGTTCTTTGGATGAAAATAACTCGACATGTTGTGTAAAATCATCTATTAGAACTTTGTCGGCAATTGCCATTTGGATGCTCTGATGAATCCCAGTATTCAATCTACCAAGAAAATTTCTACCAACTGTTTGTCCATACTTATTCATAATTCTTTGGTATTCACTCGCACGAATTTGAGTGACTTTTTTATTTCCAAATAATCTTTCAATTGTGTTTTCACGGAGAAGATATTTTTTCTTTGTCTCTTCCGATCTACTACTCGGTAGAATTTTTAGTTCAAGCCATTCTTGATATAGATCGACAAGAGAAATATCTCTAGAAATTCTTTTCCCTAAACGAAGTTCTTGCAGAATTGGCTCAGCTTCTGACTCTGCAAGTTTTTTTGTTTTAAAACCGCTATTATGAGCAACAGTTTTTCCTTCGTTACGAATTTCATAGGTCCATAAGTTACTATCTCCTCGCTTTCGATAACGAACACTTGCCATATTACGCCACCTCAGTTCCTAGAATCTCATTTACAACACTTTTTGGAACAACCATCAAACGTTTACGATTATAAAATGTATAGCCTCGTGATACAAGTAATTCTCTTGCCTGATGGATGATATCATTCGCTGTATGAGGGCGATAGCCCATTTCAATTAATTCTTTGTTACTAATTAAATTATGATCCATAGTTATCCTCCTTATTTATTTTCTAAATTCAGAAACTCGCCTACAAGTAGTTGTAATTCTGCATTTAATTTAGGGAGATTCTGTATTAATACTTCTTTTAATTCTTCCGCAAATTGATTCGTTTCTTCTCTCAATAGTTTGCGGACTCTTGTTTTTTTCTTTTTGATGCTGTCTGATTTTAAATTTGGAAAAGCCAATGATAACAGTTCAGGATTGTTTAGAAAGATAATTGTAAATGCTCTTTGCTCCACTCGAATATGATCTAGCTTATAAAACCCGAAATTATCAAGTCTACTCATAATATCTTGGACCATCTCCTCCCCAATCGCTTTGGTTCTGAGTTGGAACTCTAGTCTCCACCAAAACGGATTTACATCCAAATCTAGCTTCTCTTCTCGCTTGTGAGCAATGATTTCTTTATTCTTATCATATAACCTAACTTGTACATTACTACCGCTAGAACCCCAATATTTCGTCTCTAATTCGCCCCCTCGACCATAGAAGACCTTATGTGTAACACCACCTTTAATATGTTGCAAATTAACGATTTCAGGCCTGTTGAAAATGTCAAATGCCAAATCAAAACGAGACAAACGTACCGTCAATGAATTCAATCGAGCAAAGTACATTAATTGCCTCCATACTTTCATTCCATCAAATTCTTTTAAAGTATTAGGATTGAAATCAATTCGAATCAATTGTTCACCTCCATAAATGGATAATTGAAAAAATATAATATTGATCGAATCATACTCATTAAAAACTTTAGCTAAAGTAAAGACATCATCTCGAACATTATCATATATTTCAAATGAATCAACTCTTGTACTTATTGCCTGTTTCAGATTCTTGAAAATCCGTCTTAGGGAACCAGTATCTGTATCCCAGATAACCGTTAGTCTATCAATACTGACATCTAACCTCTGTACTAATTCTCCTACATCACATCGTTCTTGAATGCTTCTTAAATCTTGTATAGAAACCAACAAAATTGTCCCCCCCTTCTTTTAGATTTTTTAGGCCTCAGAAACACCGTCAAATCAACGTTTGCTCGTTCCGTCGTTCTTTGGACGTTGTCCTAAGTGTCCCTTTTTGCTGGCTGTTAGAATAGCCAGCTTTTGCTTGGCTAGAAATTGTCTGGACGGCAGTCCGCAGGACTTCGCCTGACTTCCCGTCAGGCTCGTCCCTTGTCCTTGTCCACACAATTTCTAGCTCCAAGGCTTCGAATAGTCATAAGTCATAGTCTCGTCTTCAACTTCCTCCTCACTCACTATTCCTAAACATATGAGCTATTTTGTATCATTTATAACTTATTTATAAGTTATAAATATATTTTATAAAAAATATTTGGGGTAGTCAACTAAAAACTTGATTTGTAAGTTTACAGGTGATAAAATAAGTTAAAAATAAAAACAGGAGTTTATCATGACCTTTATTATTCAAAATTTTGGACCCAATTTGGCACGCCTACGCATAGAAAAAGGAGTAAGTCAAACTCAACTTGCGGAAGATTTAGGAATCGGTAAACAGTCCATCTCTGATTACGAAAAACAAAAAAGCTATCCTACCTTTGCAAATTTGGATAAGATAGCAGAATATTTTAATGCAACTCCAACCCAACTATTTGGAACTAGTAAAGAGATTGAGTTAGAAAAGAGTGTTCTTGAATCTAATGAATACTCTGATAAAGTAAGTGAGATTTTAAAAGCTGTCAAATACATCGAAGATTTTCTAGAAACTGATGGACAGTACTTAGAGGATTTACTTTACTTAACAAGAGGCAACCAACTATACACAGAAGATGGAGATGAGTTGTATATTGATCCAACTTCTCAGAAAAGAACACTTCATAACCAATATGAACCTGGTTTTATTGAAGCAAGGGATAAATCTCCACTAGAACTCTTAATTGAAAATAAGGAATTGTTTGATAAATAGAAAAAGCGAGGATAACCTCGCTTCAGATTGAAGTTAAAATCTTTAGAAGACACTTTTATAAGGACTTTGTCTTCAATCTGTGAAAAGGAGTGAAAACTCCTTTTCTTTTTGTAAGTCAGACTGAAACTTCCAAATTGTTTATTTATTTTATTGACATTTTCTATAAAAATAAGTATAATAGTTTTATTAGAAAACTATACTATATAGGGGGTATTGAAATGAAATTTTCTAATCGTTTACTGCTATTCCTTGCAGGAGTTGTTTTTGTCCTTTTAGGACTTTTCCTATTTACAAACCCAGTAGCTAATCTTGTTGCTTACAGCTGGTGGATTTCATTTGGTTTACTGGTTTCTTCTATAGCAGCTATTTTAGGCTATTTCTCTGCACCAAAAGAGCTTCGCTCACCTGTTTATCTTTTCCAAGGATTTGTTAGTCTTCTCTTAGCTCTTTACCTCGTTGCTTATGGCTTTGTGACCCTGCCGGTCGTCATTCCGACCATTGTAGGAATTTGGTTAATTGTAGAAGCCATTATTGCTTTCTTTAAAGGCAATCGTCTAAGATTGACTTTCCCTATTATTGGTAGCAATATCACGTGGGTAGCCTTGCTTGAATTTTTACTAGGTCTAGTGATTCTGTTCAATCCAGTGGCTACAGGTGTCTTTGTCGTTTATGTCATTGCCTTTTCAGTTTTAGTTACTGGCTTCACCTACATTATTGAGGCCTTTCGTAAATAGTCTAGTTGCTATTTCTATCGCATTCAAAAAAGCTGGGAAATCATATTCTCAGCTTTTTTGTCTCTTTAATTATCACTTTTTCGCATTCCATTAGAACTTTTAATTGAAAATAAGGAGCTATTAGATTAAATAAAAAAAGCGAGTTTTAGGCTCGCTTTTTCTATTGTATAATCTTATTCTTCAGTTCTTCCGGTTGCTTAGTTGCATTGAACTCAACTCGTTTTGTTGTTCCATCTTTCTCAGTATGATAATAACTTGAATGTTTCAACACCCATTCTTTATTACCAATCATCAAACACTCCGCCTGTAAGTTGGTACATGAGGTAAATGTGTCCAAGGTTTTTACAATTCGCGCCACATGAAATTATTTAAGCATAACCTTTTTCTCTCATTACCATTTTCTGTTATAATGAATTGTATTTCTAAAGTAGAAAGGTATTAATATGACAACTCTTATTAAACATAAACGTGTAGAATTTTCAGAACTTTTTTATGACCTAGTTTTTGTTTTTGCAATTTCAAAAGTAACTACTTTAATTGAGCATCTTCATAACGGTATTTTGACTTGGAATTCTTTCCTTGATTTTTTCATAGCTGTCTTGGTTCTCACCGATTCCTGGATGATTCAAACCCTTTATACCAATCGCTATGGAAAGAACTCTTTATTTAACATGGTAATCATGTTTATCAAAATGGGAATTTTACTCTTTATAGCCAATATGATGGGACCTGATTGGCAACAATATTTTCATTATCTCTGTTGGGCTATTGGTACATTAACCTTTACCTTATTTTTACAATATTTGGTTGAATTTTTTAGAAAATCAACCGATAATGCTAATCGGGAAAGTATCAAAGGTTTTCTATGGATAACAGGTCTAGGAAGTTTAGGAGTCTATCTAGCAGCTCTTCTTCCTATTTACGTTGGGGTCTCTATCTTATTTGCTAGTATTCTGCTAACATTTATTATGCCAATTATCTTGCTTAGTAAAGATAAGCATTACCAGGTAAATCTCCCCCATTTAATCGAGCGCATCTCCCTTCTTGTCATTATTACGTTTGGAGAGATGATTATGGGGCTAGCTAACTTCTTTACAATCGAGAATTTCTCGATTTATTCGGTTCTTTATTTCATAATTATGATTTCTCTGTTCTTGTTTTATTTTGGTCAATTCGACCATGCTATTGATCAAAAATCTAATCAAAAGGGACTATTTCTAATTTACAGTCACTATCCTATTTTCATTGGGCTTATGATGATGACTGTATCGATGAGTTTTCTTCTGAATCCTGAAGCTAATCGTCTCTTTGCAACCAGCTTCTCTTATATCGGATTTGGCCTCTTTCAAGCTGCTGTCCTAGTAAATGGGCCCCATAACAAACACTATCTTCGCTATTCGAAAAGTTACTACTGTGTCCAAGCGACACTCTATCTGGCTGCCTTGATTCTCTCTTTAATCTTTGCTTCTAATCCTATAATAGTAGTGAGTATAACAACCATTTTAGCTCTAGCTATAGCCACTCATTTTATTTATTTTTATATGACACAGAATAAAAAATATTCCAAATCTAACTGGGGGTTCTTTTAATGAGTTTATAACATAAAAAAGCTTTGGGAACCAAGGCTTTATTTCTTTCATTAATTTGTTTTTCCATTTTATCCTCCGATTTGAACTCGCACTGACATTTATTTATAACAACATTATATATCTAGTATGGCATAATCATTAGGTATTATAGGTTTTCAAACCAAAAGTGAGTCATTCGTTTTTGCCCCACTTTTGCCCCATTTTTAAATCCTGACATTGAAAATACCTAAAAGTATTTCCCTAAAATCAGCTATATTTCAACATTTTTGTTTATTTTCAATATGAAAAGTTCTTACAAATTCATGCAGGGGGCATCTAAATCAACAGGAAGAAGCCTTGATTTACAAGGCTTTTTTGCTTGTCATTTTGTTTTTTGTACCAAAATTTGTACCAAAAAGTTTATATTCACAAAATAAGCAAGTCTCATCCAAAGACTCGCTAGTTATCTAACACTCGTTTTCATCGAAAAAACCACCGCTAGGGTGGTTCTTTTTTATCAATCGTCCATCACTCCGCCTGTGAGCTGGTACATGAGGTAAATGTGTTCCAGGACTTTTACTTTATCCATATGATCCACATCCTTCACGCCTCCCAAGGCCAGGAGTGGAACAAAACCGAAACATTCATCGTAGGCCAATTCACCATGTTTGGCAAGAGCTTGTCTATATAAATCAAGTTCAAATTTTTTTGTAATATATTCGTTATCTAAAAATTGAACGAATAAATCCATCCCCTTACAAATAATATCCAAATCCTGAATATTATATTGGACAATTCCCACATAGGCGTTCTTTTCCCAAGTAACAATATCTCCAAATGCTGTTACGAACATAGGAAAAGCGACATCTCCTCTGAAATAACTATCTTGAAGAAGTTCAAGATAGTCATCTGGATTGATGACTTTTAGATAACCATCTAAAAAGGTTCCCAGACCATCTTCCTGCCAAATTTGAACCAACTCAGAAGGGACTTGATTCTTATACTTTTCAATGACTTCTTGGGGCATATCTGCCTCTTTTATAAAGTTTTCTAACATATTTTCCTCTTTCTTGATTTTAGATTGTGAATTTAACCACTCCAATTACTCTATAAAATGTAACTCGATTCATTTTTATCTTCTAATTATTTGTACTCTACAGTCGCTATAAATTCTGTGCTAATTGTTCGTAAAGTATTGCTATCAAACTGATAATTATATATCAAAATCAACGCATTATTGGGTTCAATATTGGGATTTATGCCTTTTTGCTTTAAATTGTTTACAATAATATTATTATAGGATGCCTCCTTTAGCATGTCAAACAAATTTGTAAAGCTGGTTTCAAAAACTTCTTTTTCAATTAAGTAATCATCAATGTCATCAATATCAATATTGTATTGATTATAAAACAATGACGGAACCACCTCCCCTTCTTCATCATATTTCAAATTTATAAACTCATCTAAATCTAACTTAGTAGCAAAGTTGCCAATCCAAATTGACACTGTGTTTTCTGTTTCCATAATTATCCTTTCTATTTTCCAAAACTCCGCCTCGAAGGTCGTTCTTTTTTATCAATCGTCAAACACTCCGCCTGTAAGCTGGTACATGAGGTAAATGTGTTCCAGGACTTTTACCTTATCCATATGATCCACATCTTTAAAGCCTCCTAATGCTAGGAGTGGGACAAAACCGAAACATTGGTTATAAGACAGAGCACCATGTTTTGACACAGCTTGTCTATATAAATCAAGTTCAAAGTTGTCAGTCACATATGAGTTATCTAAATACTGAAGGAAATATTTCAAGCTCTTTATAATAATGTCGCAGTCTTGAAGGTTATATTTTACAATACCAACAAATTCATTCTCTTCCCAAGTAATAATATCTCCAAATGCTGTTACGAACATAGGAAAAGCGATATCTCCTCTGAAATAACTATCTTGGAGAAGTTCAAGATAGTCATCTGGATTAATGACTTTGAGATAACCATCTAAAAAGGTTCCCAAGCCATCCTCCTGCCAAATCTGTAACAACTCAGCAGGGACTTGGTCCTTGTATTTTTCAATCACTTCTTGGGGCATATCTGCCACTTTTACAAAGTTTTCTAACATGTTATCCTCCGATTTGGTTTTTAGCATCGTTTCTCTATAATCCCAGTATACCACAAACCATATGTATCAGAGTCTACTTAACAAGAAGAATAACAGTTTCATAGGCATTTAAGTATCTAAAGGAAAGATAATAAGAATAATGTTTTTGAAACACTCTACCAAATATCAGCCTCCTATTATCCTCCCACTTGTGGTATGATGGTATAGTATGTTTAGGTACCAAGCTACTTGAGTACCTCCGTGCTAAAAGGAGAACGAATATGAAAATCGCATGGAATGAAATTAAATACCAACCCAAGAAGTTTATCCTGATTGAACTCCTCATTACCATCCTCATGTTTATGGTGGTATTTTTGTCCGGACTGACAAATGGACTGGGCCGTTCGGTATCGGCCCAAATCGATAACTATGGGGCCCTGCACTACATCCTTTCGACAGATTCAGAAGGGATTATCCCCTTTTCAACCATTACGGCTAAGGATTTAGATGAGATAAACAAGATAGAAGGATTGGATTATTCTGGCTTGTCGATCCAGCGGGCAACTATCTCAAAATCAGAGGATTCCAATACCCTAGATATCACCTACTTCGCAACCGACCACAATGAAGAAGAGATCCTCAATCCAACCATGGAAGATAGTGACATCAAGATCTCCGACTTAAAGAAAAATGAGGTCATTTTGGACAGTTCTTTCAAAGAGGATGAGGGGATCCAAGTCGGCGATCAAGTGATCGATAAAACTTCTAAGCAAAAACTCAAGGTCGTGGCTTTCGCAAAAAATGCCAAATACGGCTATAGCGAGATTGGTTTTATCAGCTCGGAGACCTACACAGGCATGCGGCAAAAAACAGATCCAAGCTATCAATGGCAAGCCCAAACCCTTGTGACCAAGAAGAGCATCACTTCTAACGATCTATCCAGTAACTTAATGGTGGCGGATAAGAAGCAAGTGATCGATAAAATCCCTGGCTACAAGGCTCAAAACCTGACGCTACGGATGATCACATGGGTGCTACTACTCGCTTCCTCTGCTATCCTTGGGGTCTTCTTCTATATCCTGACCCTGCAGAAGTTGAAACAGTTCGGCGTCTTGAAGGCCATTGGCATGTCCATGAGCCAGATCACCTATGTCCAACTGTCCCAGCTCACCATCATCTCCCTCATCGGAGTACTGCTGGGTCTTGGCTTGGCAACTATGATGGCGCCATTTTTACCCAATAGCGTCCCTTCCTTTATGACCCTGAAAGACAACCTCACCATCTCGGTTAGCTTTATCCTGACCTCTATTTTGTGTGGTGCCTTGTCCCTTGTCAAAATCAAAAAAGTAGATCCAATCGAAGTCATTGGTGGAAATGGAGAATAAGATGGCCATTATCGCATTAGAAAATATCAGAAAATCCTACGCCGATGGCAACCAGATGCACCATGTCCTCAACCAACTTAATTTAAGCGTCGAACCCAACGAATTTGTCGCCATCTTGGGCCCTTCAGGATCTGGTAAATCCACTCTCTTAGCTATCGCTGGTTTACTCTTATCAGCAGACGAGGGGCGGATTTCTATCGCTGGCCAAGACTTGACTGGCCTCAACCAAGGTCAGTGGACACAAAAACGGCTGGAATTGCTCGGCTTTATCTTTCAAGATCACCAGCTCCTCTCCTATATGAAAATCGGTGACCAGTTAGAACTGGTGGCCAAATTGAAGGGGGAAAAGAACAAGAAAAAACGCCAAGAAGAAGTCAAAGCCTTGTTGGCAGATCTGGGCATCGAAGCTTGTTACCACCAATACCCGAATCAGATGTCCGGTGGGCAAAAACAACGGGCAGCCATCGCTCGAGCCTTCATCGGAAATCCGCAGGTCATTTTAGCCGATGAACCAACCGCTAGCCTAGACCCAGATCGAGGGCAAGAAATCGCTCAGTTGATCCGGAAAGAAGTCAAATCCAAAAACAAGAGCGCCATCATGGTGACTCATGACCGCTCCATCCTGACCTATGTGGATACCATTTATGAATTAAAACACGGCCAATTGCTAAAGGTCGAAAAGGTTGATTAAATACAAAAAGAGGCTGGGACAAAAGTCCTAGCCTCTCAATTGTCTTTGCATTGTCGAGCAAGATGCAGTGGTTGAGTGGGCTCTACTACGCTGATTTCATCAGCTTTTATAGCCCTACTCAACTGTGCGGAGGTGGGACGACGAAATCGAATTCTAACGAATGACCGATTTCTGTCCCACTCTCTATTTTTTTATTCTTGAGGATCTTTGGGCAGTTCCATACGGAAGCGTAAGCCCATAGCCGTTTTATCAAATTGGTAGGCCAGTTCCTCATGGTCTAGCAAGTGTTGGACCACAAAGAGCCCCAAGCCACCTTCCTTCTTCTGGCGGCTAGCGGTCATTGGCATCTCAGCGATCTCTACCATTTCTTGACTGGTATTTTCAACCGCCAAGTGCGTCCCTTCTTCTTCGAGACGGAGCTGGATCTCTCCACCGGCATCCGAATGTTTGACGGCATTACTAATGACATTTGAGAGGACCAATTTCAGAATGGCTGGGTCCATATAAACTGCTTTGTCAGGGATTTGATTGTCAATCGTAAGCGCGCGGGATTGAGCCAAGACCTTGTACTGGTCGAGGATCTGCTCTAAGACTTGATCCAGCTGGATCCACTCCTTATCACCAGCCAATTCCTGGACAGAAGACAGGGACAGAATTTCCAGGACGATCTGGTTCATCTCATCGACGATATCGAGGGAGACCGCCAGGTAGCGGTCCCGGTCCTTGTAGCGGCCGATCTTATCCCGCATATTTTCTAGGATAATCTTCAAGCTGGCCAGAGGAGTCTTGAGCTCATGCGAAGCTCCCCGTAGGAATTCCACCTTCATCTGCTCCAGCTTCAGATTTTCCTGTTTCTGCTGCTCTAGATTGTCGATCACCTCTAGGAGATGGTGATAGAGATCGTTAATCTGTTGCTTGAGAACGCCAATCTCATCCTGCGAGTGAATGGGGAGATTGGCTGTCCGATCCAGCCGCTTCATCCGCTTGGTCATCTGCTTGATCTCAAGGATCGGAGCAGAAATCATGCGGGCATAGAGATAGGAGGCAATCAGTGACAGAACAAAGGAAGCAAGGAGACTATAGGGAAGAAAGCCCAGACTGATGTCCCGCGCTTCCTTTTGCGAATCGACGGTCGCTAAGAATTGCAAGGTCAAGTCTTTCCCTTCCTTGGTCTGAATCTTTCGCTCTTCAATGACCAGGGAATTGTTCTGGCTATCAGGGTTCACGAGCAGGTCATCCTTGACCTCTAGGGCATTTTGTTTTTGCTTGCCCTTGATCGAGACCTTGATATCATTGGTCTTGGAATAAAGGTCGATGACCGACTCAATGGTCCCTTCTTCCTGACCCTGGAAACTCTTAGCCAGGGCTTGCGATTTCTTCAAAATCGTCTGGCGCTGGGACTCGATATAGGTCGATGGAAAAATAAAGTAAACCGAAGCATGTAGAAGGATGACTAAGCTACTAAAAAGGGCAAAGGTGATCAGAAAGATTTTTGCAAAGATACTCCGTTTGGTCATGGTCTCTCCAATTTATAGCCGACATTACGTACCGTTACGATACAGTCCAGCTCTAGTTTTTTTCGTAGTTCCTTGATATAGACATCGATCACCCGGTCAAAAGGAATCTCCTCCGTCTCCTTCCAGACGGCATCGAGGATCTGAGAGCGGGTCCGGGCCTTGCCCTCATGCTGGAGCAAGTATTCCAAGATTTCCAACTCCTTGGCATTCATGGAAATAGCTTGCCCGGCGAGGCTGGCTGTGTAGCTCTCAAAATCCACCCGTGCCTCTCCATAGGTGAAGACCCGGGAAGGCTGGAGCTTTTTAAAAATAGCTTCGATACGGACCTTCAAGAGGGACAAGGAGAAGGGTTTTTCCAGATAGCCATCTGCCAACTCTCCAAAGGCTGTCAACTTATAGTCCTCGTCATGGAAGGCCGTTAGCATGAGGACAGGGACTGAGCTGGTCTTGCGGATGGTCTTGAGGACTTCTAAGCCATTGAGGATCGGGAGCTGGATGTCTAGCAAGACTAGATCTGGTGTCTCTCTGTGAAAGAGGTCCAGGGCCTCCTGCCCATCGCCTGCTTCAAAGACCTCATAGCCGCATTCCATGAGATAGTCGCTCATCCCTTCTCGAATCAGGACTTCATCTTCTACGATTAGTATCTTCATATACTTTCCTTTTATCTAAGAAACTTCTTCTACCTCCTATTATACCCTATTTCTATTTTAGGAAACAATCTCTTATTCGACATCCACCAAGAGTTCCTTTGGTTTCTTATGCAAGAGCCATTGAGAAGAAAGGATGGACACCAGAATCAAGAGAAGCCCACCGACCAACACAATCACGAGCAATTGGCTCGGTTGGATATCCATATGGATATCTGTCAGGGTCTTACTGAAGCTTTCTGCCTCAGCTCCTCCACCAAGGTTGGCGGCAGAGGATTCTTGGGCCATTTGTTTGGCAATGCCACTGGTTACGTTTTTGAGCACCGTATCTCCTACTGCTTTAGCAAGAAGACCTGCGACTCCATAGGAGAGGAGGAAGGCTGGGATGGAAATCATGACCAATTCTGCCACGAATTGCCCCGCAATCTGTACCTTAGAAAGCCCTAGAGCCAGTAAGATACCAACTTCTCTGCGACGGGCATTGAGCCACAAGACAAGGAGAAGGGTGAGAAGCAAGCTCGCAAAGATGAGGCTACCGATAAACAAGTAGTCCGCCACTTGGAACATGCTGCTGATCGATTTTTGCAAGGCTGGATAGTTCGAAGAGCTCTTAACCAAGTCATAGTAATTCCATGGGATATCCAAGGCTTTGATTTTTTCGATCAATTTATCGAGGTCCTGATCTCCTTTGGCAAAGAAAGTAGCATCCTCATAGGTAGCTGTTTGTACGGTATTGCCATAGAGTTTAGCAGCTGTATCCAAGTCAGAAATGAGTGTATCTTCATACAATTCTTGGGCGTAAGTGAGAGGAGCTTGGTTTTTCCCTGAGAACAAGCCTTTAATGGTCACTTCGACGGTTTCATTGGCCCCTTTTTCATTGTCAGCATCGTAGAGGTTGGACTTGAGACGCACCTTATCGCCCACCTTGAGGCCATTCTTTTTCGCCAAATCTTCGTGCATGAGGATTTGGTTTTTGTCCTTATCGGTCAGATGCTCCCCTTGAACCAGCTTGTAGGCCCCAGAGACAAATTTATCTTCTTTTGAAGAGTCATTGACCCCTGTCACCATCAAGGTGTTTTTGAAGTGCTTGGCCCGCTCTGGAGATTGATTTTGCAGAGTTTCTTCTGTCTCAATAATCTCGTGGTCTAGGATATCTGCGATGGCATTGATCCGCTTGATGGAGGAGGTGATGCCCTCTACCTGACTGATTTTTTCGATATCCTCTCCTCTGAGATTCCCAGCTCCCCGAGGGGTTCCCGGATTGGTCCTGCGGTTGATCTGCATGGAGAAGCTATTGGTGATGGAACCCAGACTTTCTGATGAAGCTTTTTGGGTTGCTCCCTTCATGGAGAGTCCGATCAAGCTCAAGGTCCCCATGAGGAGAATGATGGCAAAGAGCAAGAGAGACTTGGGCCATTTACGTGTGATATAAGCAAAAGCATTTCGCAACATAGCATTCCCTCCTTACTTGCTCTTCTCAACGAGGCTACGGCGACTCAATTCCAAGACCACATCGGAGGCCTCTGCCACTTCCTTGCTGTGGGTGACGACGATGACACATTTTTGGCGTTCCTTGGCCAACTTCTTCAAAATCGCAATGATATCACCTGCTGTCTGTTCGTCTAGATTTCCCGTCGGCTCATCAGCCAAGATGACAGGAGCTTCTGAAACGAGCGCACGCGCAATGGCCACCCGTTGCTGCTGCCCTCCGGATAGTTGGAGGACATTACGTTTGATTTGCGTTTCGTCCAGCCCCAATTCCAAAAGAATCTCTTTCCCAGCTTGTTTGTTGACCAGGCGGACATTTTCAAGTGGTGTCAAATAATCGATCAGATTGTAATTCTGAAAGACCAGGGAAACATGGTGCTTGCGGTGGTAGCTAGACCCTTTGGTCTGGATGTCCTCCCCATCAAAGAGAACCTGCCCCTTCTTGGGATTGTCCAGACCAGCTAGGAGGGAAAGGAGGGTTGATTTCCCAGTTCCTGACTGGCCAATAATACTGTAAAATGTCCCATTCTCGAACTGATAGTTCACATTTGAGAGGATATCTTCACTATAGCTTTGGTAACTATAGGCTACATTTTTGAGTTCTAACATATGTGTCATTTCTCCTTAACTCATTTTTGTTAATATTTCTTTTGGTGTCTTGCGCCAGATCAAGCTGGTAGTTGCACCGAGCGACAGAAGGATCAAGCCCAAGAGGCTAGCATAGGCGATTCCTAAGGAAAGACCTTGAGGGATCTGATGAAGTAGGTCAAGGGTCTGCTGTTGCCCCGTCTCTCCGACAAATTGTTCTAAGAAACGTTGGCTAACCATCCGCCCGATGAGAAAGGCCGGAATCACTGCTAGTAGGGATACCAGCACCACTTCCAAGAGGAACTGTCCAAAGATCCGTCCCTTGCTCTTCCCAATGGATAAGAGCACCCCGATTTCATGGATTCGCTCCCGTGTCCAGAGACTCAGTAAGAGCGATAGGGCACCTGCTCCCGTCACCAGGAGGACGATCATCATGATCCGTACCAGCCCTTCTAGTGTCTGAGAGGATTCCTTCATCTGGTCAAAGGCCTTACGATCTTCGACCAAGCGGAGAGACTGCCAATCCAGATCCAAGCTTTTAACTTGCTTCAAGAGGGCATCGATTTTCTCAGGATCTTTGACTCCAAAGGTGACCTGGGTCACTTCTTGCTGACTGAGACCAAGAAGCTTAGTCGCATCCTCATAAGGAAGGTAGACTTGGTTTTCACTCAGATCAGAGGTCATTCCTGTGAATTTTTCCTGTTTCTTACCTGAAAAGATCCCAACGATTTCAAAGGTTTGCTCCTTGGCAGGAGTCTCTCCCATCTGAAAGCTGGATAAGGTCAAGGAATCTCCGACCTTTAGCTTGTTCTTCTTAGCCAACTCTTCGTGGATTAAGATTTGCCCGCTCGCTTTATCGGATAAGTGCTTGCCTTGCACCAGTTGGAAACTGCCACTTCGAAAATCTAGGTGCTGGTCTGTCTTCTGGGTGAAGACAGCGCCTAGTGCTTGCTTGGCTTCCTGTCCCAGATCATCCCTTTCTACCGACTGCTGTCCCGTCACCGCTTCTTTACCAAGAATACGAACGGGACTTTCATATTGAGGAACCATGGATCCCACCCCGTCCAGTTGCCGCACCTTTTCAGCTTCCTTCAGAGCAAAGGGCTTATCCCCTTGTTTACTGGTCAGAGCAAAACTGGTCCCCGCCGACTGTTTGATGTGGTCCTCCAGTTTTCCTCCCACTTGCATCAGTGAAAAACAGAAATACAAGCAAGAGAGGATCAAGAGGAGAATCAGAAAGAGGACCAGATTCCTCGTTCTTTTTCGAGAAATATAGGCGATTGCCTGTTGTAAGAGCATGATCTTACCCTCCATTTCAAGGTCCACAGCGATACAGTGTGGACGCTTTCATCATTTGTTGCTTTTATTATAGAGGAGAAATGTGAAATGTTTATGAAATACAAAAAAACTCCCCCAGAAAAATCTGGAGGAGCTTTTAGCAAGGGAGTATGAAACATTTTTAATATGAAAAAGGTCGATAAAAATTAAGGATCAAAAAGTTTCAATTTATTCGATCAAGTTTTTGTCTTTAGACATGTATGTGGGAAGTATCCCCCCTTGCTCTGATGTAGAACTTTTTTCTACTTAATATAGTTTAACCTATCTTTGTTACAAAATAAAGGAATTTGTATTGCAATTTTGTTCCAAACATAAAACGGATGGATGACTAAAAAAAGGGGACTTCTATAGATGTTTGTTCAATTGAAAAGAACGCATTTATATCACTACATTTAAAGAAAATCGACAATTCAACCACCCTTTGTTTTTTTACTCCGATCGCAGTTTTTTAATCTAGTCGTTAAAGCTGAATTTGCAGAAAAATAAATTTCAACAATTGCACTTCACAAACAATTACAATATATATAAATATGTAGTCGATTTGGCGTCCAATGATTTGGTGCCTTAGCACCAATCATTTACAAAGGTTACGACAGAAAATAAAGAAGGCCGATAATGTCTTCTTTGTTTTCTTAGTAAGATGCTTAGGCAAGGCATCATGGTGCTTGCCGTAAACTACAAATCCACCTAATAAATTGACCACGCGGTTACGACGTGAAAAGGGAGCGAGACAGAACGAATATTTTTAACATTCGTTCGTTGTCTCGCCCCCACAAGGCTGATTAGGGCTCTCCCGAGCTTGGAAAAGCGAAGGGAGAGTCCAATCAGCTACTGCGTCAGACAGTTCATCCTATGATTGGTCGAAAATTGAAAAGATTCTACTAACTCCCTTTGAGCTAGTAAGACGTTTAACCAAGCCGCCTGATAGCGGTTGGCGTCAAATGATTAGAGGCGAAATCTCAATCAAACACACAGGTTACGACAGAAACTAAAGAAGGCCGATAATGCCTTCTTTAGTTTCTTAGTAAGATGCTTAGGCAAGGCACCATAGTGCTTGCCGTATCCTAATGAGGTGCTTCAGTCACATAGGTTACGACGCGAAAAAGGGAGGAACGATACTTTCCTCCCTTTGAGCTAGTGAGACGTTTAGGTAGGCCGCAACATAGCGGCTACCGTCCAATGATTTGGTGCCTTAGCACCAATCATTGGTAACGTGTTACATCATTCCACCCATCATGCTTGGATCCATAGCTGGTGCAGCTGGAGTTGGTTCTGGTTTATTGGCTACCACTGCTTCGGTTGTCAAGATCAGACTCGCTACAGAAGCGGCATTTTGAAGAGCTGAACGACTCACCTTCACTGGGTCGATAATTCCTGCTTCAATCATGTTGACCCATTCACCTGTTGCAGCATTAAAGCCTGTTCCGACTTCTGCATGTTTCAAGCGATCAATGACAATTGATCCTTCATAGCCTGCATTGTGAGCGATTTGGCGTACAGGTTCTTCCAAGGCACGAAGTACGATATTGCGTCCTGTCGCTTCATCCCCCTCCAATTCAAGGGTTGCCACTGCAGAAATAACGTTGGCAAGGGCCGTACCACCACCGGCAACAATTCCTTCTTCAACCGCTGCACGTGTCGCATTGAGGGCATCTTCGATACGGAGTTTCATTTCCTTCAATTCTGTTTCTGTTGCAGCTCCTACCTTGATCACCGCAACACCACCAGACAATTTGGCCAAGCGTTCTTGCAATTTTTCACGGTCAAATTCTGAAGTGGTTGTTTCAATTTGTGATTTAATCACGGCCACACGGTTGGCAATGGCTTCAGAATTACCTGCACCTTCTACGATGACTGTGCTGTCTTTATCTACTGTCACTTTACTTGCTTGCCCAAGCGCTTCGATGGTCGCATCTTTCAACTCTAAGCCAAGATCATCCGTAATGACTGTACCGCCTGTCAAGATAGCGATATCTTCCAGCATAGCTTTGCGACGGTCTCCGAATCCTGGTGCCTTGACAGCTACAACATTGAAAGTTCCACGAATCTTGTTCAAGACAAGAGTTGGGAGGGCTTCTCCATCCACATCATCCGCAATGATCAAGAGCGGACGATTGCTTTGCAGGATACTTTCAAGCAGGGGAAGGATTTCCTGGATGTTTGATACCTTCTTATCGGTGATCAAAATATAAGGATTTTCAAGGTCTGCCACCATTTTTTCATTATCAGTGACCATGTATTGAGAGAGGTAACCACGATCAAACTGCATCCCTTCAACGACTTCTAACTCTGTTTCCATTCCACGAGATTCTTCAATCGTGATCACTCCGTCGTTGCCCACTTTTTCCATGGCTTCTGAGATGTATTCCCCGACTTTTTCAGAACGAGAAGAGACAGCAGCAACCTGGGCGATAGCCTCTTTATTGGCAACCGGAATCGCATTATCTTTCAAGGCTTCAACGGCAGTCGCAACCGCTGCTTCAATCCCACGACGGATACCGATTGGATTCGCACCCGCTGTAACGTTCTTGATCCCTTCACGGACGATGGCTTGCGTCAAGACAGTCGCAGTCGTTGTTCCGTCTCCAGCGATGTCATTGGTTTTAGAAGCAACTTCTGATACCAATTTGGCACCCATATTTTCGAAATGGTCTTCCAATTCGATTTCTTTTGCGATGGTGACCCCATCATTGGTAATCAATGGTGAGCCAAATGATTTTTCAAGAACCACATTACGCCCTTTAGGTCCCAAGGTCACCTTAACAGTATCTGCTAGGATATCAACCCCACGGACCATGGCTGCACGAGCATCTGATGAAAATTTAATTTCTTTTGACATAGATCATTTTCCTTTCTGATTCTTTAAGCTTCAACAATGGCAAGAATACTTGCAGTCCCAACAATCGTGTACTTCTCATCGCCGTCTTTCACTTCAACGCCTGCATGATTTTCCACTAAGACAGTATCACCAACTTTGACGCTTGGAGCTACCAACTCACCACTGAGGGTCCGAACCCCCTCACCTACAGCGATGACTTCTGCTGTTTTGGTTTCAGCTTGACTTGCTTTTGCGATGACAAAGCCACCGACTGTTTGTTCTTTTTCTTCTACTTTCAAGACCACACGGTCTCCTAATGGTTTTAACATAGCCTTCCTCCATTCTTGTATTTTAGCACTCTTTGATATCGAGTGCTAACCTATGTTTCTATTGTATCACTTGGTCAAAAATAGTCAAGAAAAAATATTCAAGTTTTATTTAAAAAGAAGAATGGTCTAAAGAAACTTCTATCAACGTAAGGAAAACAAAGACTGATCAATTTGAAAAAACGACACAGCTTACCAACTGCACCGTTTTCTTCTTTTAAAATGGAAGTTCTTCCTCTTCGAGGATGAGATCTGCTAGATCCCCTCCTGCCCCATTGGCCCGCATCGCTCGTTGAGCACGACTTTCTAAGAGCTGGAAGCCTTGACAGAGCACTTCTGTCACATATTGGGTCGTCCCATTCTTCTCATAGCGTCTGGTTCGAAGCTCTCCATCCACAGAGAGCAGACTTCCCTTGTTGGCATAGGATACAAGGGTCTCTGCTAATTTCCCCCAGACCACTAGGGTGATAAAGTCCGCCTCACGGTCGCCATTTTGATCCTTGTAACGCCGATTAACAGCCAGCGTTGCGCGGGCAACGGACTTGTCTGTATTGGTCTTATGAAGCTCTGGGTCTGCCACTAGGCGCCCGATTAAAATTACTTTATTGTACATATTTCTTCCTCCTACTTATATAATTCGTAGTTTTTTAGCCATTTGAGGAAAAAATAAAAAAAGCTGGGACAAAAGTCCTAGCCTCTCAATTGTCTTTGGATTGTCGAGCAAGACGCAGTCGTTGAGTAGGGCTCTACTACACTGATTTCATCAGCTTTCACAGCCCTACTCAACTGTGCGGAGGTGGGACGACGAAATCGAATTCTAACGAATGACCGATTTCTGTCCTACTCTCTTATCCTTGCCAGTGACGGGCGGGGTCAAATGGAGTTCCCACCTCTTCTGTATCTTGCAATTCAATAATCCCACGTTTTTGTGGAGCATTTGGCAAGTGCAATTCGCGTGGGCTACACATCATCCCAAAGCTCTTTTCTCCACGAAGGGCCCCTGGGAAAATCAAGCTTCCATCTGGCATCATCGCACCTGGTAGAGCCACGATTGTCTTGAGACCTTCACGCGCATTTGGCGCACCTGCTACGATCTGAACCGTCTTGTCTGGTCCGACAGCCACCTGGCAGATGTTGAGGTGGTCACTATCTGGATGAGCAACCATTTCAACGATTTGCCCCACGACAAACTTAGGCTCCTTGTCATTGACCAAGACTTCTGCAAATCCTTCCGCTTGCAATTCTTGATTGAGACGTGCAACTTGCTCATCACTCAAGAAAATTTGCCCCTTGCCATCAAGTGCAAAGAAAGTCGAAGCCTCAAAAATATTCCAGGCCACTGTTTCTTGCTTGTCTTCACGGTAGACACGGGCTACTTTGCCTTTGCGCTCTACTGCTAATTTGGCATCCCCACTGTTTTTCAAGGTGAGCATTAAGACATCGCCGACTTGTTCTTTATTATAGGTTACAATCATTTTTTCTCTTTCTCCTACTTCAATCCTGCTAAAAATTCTGAAATCTGAGCCTTGGTTTTACGGTCGCGATTGACGAAACGACCCAGTTCCCGATCCTTGTCTACGACCACTAGACTCGGAATGCCATAGATATCCCAAAGCTTAGCCAGGTCTAGATACTGGTCTCGGTCAACCAAAATGAAGGTAAATTCAGGGTTTTCCGCTTCAATCTCTGGCAAAAAGGGCTGGATATACTGGCAATCGCCACACCAATCCGCTGAAAAGAAGAAAACCTTCTTTCCTTCTTGCTCGATGTAGCTGGCTAATTCCTCTAAAGACTGTGGTATGATCATAGTTTTTCCTCTTCATACTGAAGAAGGCCTTCTTCATAGACAAAGCGATAGTGGCGCTCATCCTCAAATACGAGCCCTCCTACCAGACGTTCTTCGCTTGATTCATAGAGTTCCACATAAAGGGTCGCAATCTTTCCCATATTCTCCATCTGCTCACGGACTTCTGCGACTAACTCTTCTTGCGTCCGCAGACGTTTTTGATCTTTGGCAATTTTATAGGCCCCAAGGGCAAGAGCACTTGCACTAGCTGCTGCAAGGCTGGATAAAATGATTTTTTTAGCTTTCATACCTCATATTGTAACACAAAATACAAGCTGGGACAACGAAAGGAGAATACTGCTACCAACAATTACGATCTGCTCTCATCCCCTTCAACTGCCACTACCATCTCGACTAAAAAAGTGATAAAATAACAATCAGAAAGAAGGTAACTTATGACTGATTTATTTTCTAAAATCAAAGAAGTAACAGAACTTCCTGCCATCTCTGGCCACGAAGCGCCTGTTCGCGATTATCTACGCAAACAGATCACCCCACATGTGGATGAAGTGGTCACAGACGGCTTGGGAAGCATTTTTGGAGTGCGCTACTCAGAAGTGGCTCACGCTCCTCGCATCATGGTCGCAGGCCATATGGATGAAGTTGGCTTTATGGTCAGTGAGATCAAGGCAGACGGCACCTTCCGCGTGGTTGAAATCGGTGGTTGGAACCCTATGGTGGTTAGCAGCCAACGTTTCACCCTTTTGACACGCGATGGCCATTCCTATCCTGTCATTTCTGGATCTGTTCCCCCACATTTGACGCGTGGCGCAAATGGTCCTGCTCTTCCAGCTATTGGGGATATTGTATTTGATGGTGGCTTTGCCAATAAAGAAGAAGCCGAGAGCTTTGGGATCCGTCCAGGCGACACCTTGGTCCCTGAAAGCACTGCAATCTTAACAGCCAATCAGAAAAACATCATTTCCAAAGCTTGGGACAACCGTTATGGGGTCTTGATGGTCAGCGAATTGGCACAAGCCCTCTCTGGACAAGCCCTAGCAAACAAACTCTATGTCGGAGCGACTGTCCAAGAAGAAGTCGGACTGCGTGGTGCAGGGACTTCTGTGACCAAGTTTGATCCAGAAATCTTCCTGGCTGTTGACTGTTCTCCAGCTGCAGATGTCTACGGAGGGCAAGGAGCTATCGGCGAGGGTACTCTCCTTCGTTTCTTTGACCCAGGTCATCTCATGTTGCCAAATATGAAGGACTTCCTCCTAACCACTGCTGAAGAAGCGGGTATCAAGTACCAATACTACTGTGGAAAAGGCGGAACGGATGCTGGAGTGGCCCACTTACGAAGTGGTGGAGTGCCATCTACAACCATCGGAGTCTGCGCGCGCTACATCCACTCTCACCAAACCCTCTACGCTATGGATGACTTCCTTCAAGCCCAAGCCTTCCTTCAAGCCTTGGTTCAAAAATTGGATCGTTCAACGGTTGATTTAATTAAGAATTATTAATATTTTTCTCAAAATAATTGTTTTAAAGCCCCATTTTGGGGTTTTTTTGATATAATACTGAATGAATATTGCAACGGGTGTTCTTTTGCACTCCCCTTTCCTTATCTGGAAGGCGGAGTACCGCTAAAGATCACCCTCGCTTCTTTATTGGAGGTTTAAATGAAGAAACAAGCTTTTAGTTCCGAAAAGTATTTGAATTTGCAACGCGATCACATCCTCGAACGTATCAATCAATTTGATGGTAAGCTCTACCTAGAGTTTGGGGGGAAAATGTTGGAAGATTTCCACGCTGCTCGTGTCCTTCCTGGTTATGAACCAGATAACAAAATTAAGCTTCTCCAAGAACTTCGTGACCAAGTGGAGATTGTTATCGCTATTAATGCCAATAACATTGAGCATTCAAAGGCGCGTGGTGACCTAGGAATCTCTTATGACCAAGAGGTCTTTCGATTGATCGATAAATTCAACGAATTGGGCATCTATGTTGGTTCTGTCGTCATCACTCAGTATGCTGGTCAACCAGCCGCAGATGTTTTTCGTAAACAGTTGGAAAAGAATGGCATCGCCTCTTACCTCCACTACCCAATCAAGGGCTACCCAACGGATATGGATCACATCATTTCTCCTGAGGGAATGGGGAAAAACGACTACATTCAGACTAGCCGCAACCTTGTTGTCGTGACAGCTCCTGGTCCTGGTTCTGGTAAATTGGCCACTTGCATGTCCAATATGTACCATGACCAACTGAATGGTATCAAATCTGGTTATGCTAAGTTCGAAACTTTCCCAGTTTGGAACTTGCCTTTGCACCACCCAGTGAATTTGGCCTATGAAGCAGCGACAGCAGACCTAGACGATGTCAATATGATTGACCCATTCCACCTCCAAACCTATGGCGAAACAACGGTCAACTACAACCGAGATATCGAAATCTTCCCTGTCTTGAAGCGGATGTTGGAACGCATCCTCGGAGAATCTCCTTACGCTTCCCCAACGGATATGGGAGTGAACATGGTCGGCTTTGCCATAGTGGACAATGACGCAGCTATTGAAGCCTCTAAGCAAGAAATTATCCGCCGTTACTACCAAACCATTCTGGATGTGAAAGCGGAGCGTGTTGGCAGTGGGGCTATTAAGAAAATTGAACTCTTGATGAACGACTTAGGTATTTCACCAAAAGATCGCCAAGTCACCATACTTGCCCGCCAAAAAGAAGAAGAAACTGGTGACCCTGCCTTGGCCCTTGAATTACCGAACGGAGAAATCGTGACAGGTAAGACCTCTGACTTATTTGGTCCAACGGCAGCTGTTCTCATCAACGCCATCAAGAAATTGGCCAATATTGATAAAGAAACCAAGTTGATTGAGCCAGAATATGTGAAACCAATCCAAGGCTTGAAGATCAACCACTTGGGCAGCCGCAACCCTCGCCTCCATTCAAATGAAATCCTCATCGCCCTAGCCATTACAGCCATGAACCATCCAGAGGCTAATCTTGCCATGCAAGAATTAGGTCGTTTGAAAGGGAGCGAAGCCCATTCAACAGTCATGTTGACAGACGAAGACAAGAACGTTCTTCGCAAACTGGGCATCCATGTGACTATGGATCCAGTTTACCAATACGATCGCTTGTACCGCAAATAATGAAAATCAAGGCTAGACCGTTGGTCCTAGCTCCATATACAAAAAATTCCCTGAGTGCCTGAACCAATTGGCACCCAGGGGATTTTTCATAGTTTAAGTGGATGGAAAATTACCTCTCCTTAAAAAGATAGAGACCCACAACCAGCATCAGGACAAGGAGAATGGGATACACTTCTTTTGGCAGTATGTTCGTTTCCAAACTCAACCAAAGGAAAAGAACAGCCAAGACAATCGCGATCAACCATTTTACAAGATAAGATTTCATCAGCCCCTCCACTCCTAGTCTAGTTAAGCTCAGTATAGTCCTGCTCAATCAACTTGTCAAGGTGAAAAAAGGTAGCTGACCCTTGGATCAGCTACCTCTGATTGAATACAAAGTAATCTTAGAAACTTTCCTTAGGTGAGTACGGACGTCAGCGAACTTCGAAGAAGTTCCATGACTTAGTTTTGGATCTAAGGTTCCAAAACTCCCGAGTGCTAGAAACACTATTGTTTCTAGCACTTTTTTCACCGCTGAAAGTTCCTGTACATGTTTGAATAAACCTAATAATATGGAGCATTTGCTTCTTTTCAACATCACTTAGGTTGTTTTATATCAAGAAACAGTTTCTGTATCTTTTGTTTCTTTCACAGCCTCCCACAGTTGTCGGATCTGTCTTCTTTGGACAGGATCCACAAAGTAAGGAGCAATTTCATTTAAGGATTCTAGGACAAATGCTCGTTCTGCCACATAAGGATGTGGGAGAATCAAATCTGTACTATAGAGGATCAGATCCTCCATATAAAGGAGATCTAAATCGATGACACGTGGTCCCCATTTCACCTCACGGACCCGGCCCATTTCTAGTTCGATTCCTAGCAAGGTCTCAATCAAGTCTTGGGGCGTAAACCAAGTTTCGACCTCTACGACTTGGTTGAGGAAGCTATCCTGCTCGACCCCTCCCCAAGGTGCTGTCTCAATCTGAGAAGAGGTTTGGAGAATCGTGAGCCCCTTTTCTTCTAGTCTAGATACAGCCGTCGCCAACTGTTGTCCCTTATCGCCCATATTGGTTCCCAGACCAATAAAGGCCCGTCTTTTTTCTCGTTCAATCGTGACCGAGCAGGTATCCAAAGGCAGAGGAACTGGAGCCCAGGGTTTTTTCAACTCAAGTCGAACCTTTTTGACAAATTCATAGGTCGCAAAAATCTTCTCCACTAGCTGAAAAGCCACTGTCTCAATCAAATCGATCTTCTCAGCTTGAAGCCAGTCTGTCAGTTGCTCAGCTAAGATTCCATAATGGATCGAAGCCGTCAAATCACCCGTCCGCGCCGATTTTGTCATCTCATAATCGACACAAACATCCAGGACAAAACGCTGCCCCAATTCCTTTTCAGCGGAAAAAACACCATGATAGGCATAAATTTCCAAATCTTTGATCCGTAATTGATCCACGATAGTCACCTCAGTTCATCTAGGGGTTAGTGTCCCATCAGTTTATAGGCTTCGTTTTTCAGGTCTTTATCTGTCTCTAATAAGCCACGCGCCGCTGTCGTCACAGTAGCCGTTCCTGGTTTCCGCACTCCACGCATGTTCATACACATATGCTCTGCCTCCACCCAAACAAGGGCTCCCTGTGCTCCCAGATACTCCATCAAGGCATCCGCGATTTCCACTGTCAAGCGCTCCTGGATTTGAGGTTTTTTGGCGTACACTTCCACCGTCCGAGCCAACTTAGATAGACCTGCTACGCGCCCATTGGGGATATAGGCAATGTGGACCTTGCCATAGAAGGGCAAGAAATGGTGTTCACACATAGAGTGGAAGAAGATATCCTTTTCCACCACCATATTGTTGTCCACAATCTCAAAAGATTTTGATAGGTGGACTTCCGCAGTTTGGTTAAGCCCTGCAAAAATCTCTTGGTACATCTTGGCAATGCGTTCTGGAGTTTCTTGCAAGCCCTCACGGCTTCCGTCTTCACCGACTGCGTCGATAATCATCTTCACGGCTTCTTGAATTTTCTTTGTATCCATGTCATCTCCTACTGATTTCTTCGATTAGAAAGGCTCTTACTTGAGCCAAAAAGTACAAGGATCCCGTCACTAAGAGGAGATCAGCTTGTTGCGATTCTTTTTCTATATAATTCGTTAAAAATAGCTTCCACTCTTGATAAGGCAGGCCTTTTTGATGAGCTATTTTCTGCATTTTTTTTGTGGAATAGGCCCGTGGGTCTTCAAAGGTCGTCAAGGTCAACGAACTCTTTTCTAGTCCACTCCATAGATCCAGCATCTCCTCGATCGCCTTGGTCTGGATACAGGTAAACAAGACTTGCTTGTCCAGTTGTCCATAACGTTCTTTCATGGTGGTTACAAGAGGGGCTACTGCATGCGGATTATGGGCGCCATCTAGAATGATGAGGGGCTGGTTAGAAATGATCTCTAGGCGACCCGGCCACTGGACACCCTCCCAAGCTTGGAGGATTTCTTCTTGGTTCAAGAGGGAGAGCCCCTTTTCTTGACAGAAGGTATCGCAGAGAGCCAAAGCCAGACCAGCATTGTCTACTTGATGAAGTCCCAATAACCCTGTCTTCAGTTGCAGTTCTTCCCGATACTGGCTCCGATAGTGAAAAACTTCCCCATCAGCCAAAGATTCTTGGTAGCCAACTAAATAGTTCTGTCCTAGCAACTCTACTGGTGCAGATAGGCGGCGGGCCTGCTGCACAATGACTTCTTGGGCTTCCAGTTCCATCCGGCCTAGCAAGACCGGAATCTTTTCCTTGATGATCCCTGCCTTCTCCCGTGCAATCGAGGCTAAATCCGGTCCTAAGAGTGCCACATGGTCCAGGCCAATCGTCGTGATGGCTGTCAAAATAGGCTGGCAAACATTGGTACTATCGAGACGACCGCCCATCCCCACTTCCATAATGACCACATCTGGCTTCTCTGCCGCAAAATAATCAAAGGCCATGACCGTCATCAACTCGAACTCGGTCAAGCCACGTAAGGTCTGATCAGAACTGTTTTTTGCAAGTAAGTCCTGATAGAGGGACAGATAAGTCTCCACATCTCGGTCCGAAATGGGAATCCCATCGATACTGATTTGTTCATTAAAGGAAACTAGATAGGGGGAGGAGAAAACGCCAACCCGCAACTCTTTAGCTTCTAGTAAAGACCGCAAATGAGCTAGGGTTGATCCTTTCCCATTAGTCCCAGCTAGATGGATTACAGGACAGGCGAGGTGAGGATTCCCCCTCAAGGCTAGCAGGGCTTCCATTCGCTCCAAGCCAAAATGGGGCTCGGAAGAACGATAAGCGGCTAACCAACTGAGATCTACTGTCATATCTCTTCTCTTTTCTTTAGCGATATTGTTTTAAATGAAGGTCCTGCGCTTGATCAGCTTGGTAGATCGCACTACCAATAGCTACTGCCATCTTATGAAGAGGTATATCATGCACGCGAACGATTTCTACCCCTTGGCTGGCAGCCATACTCGTTAAATGGCTTGAGGCCAAATCCCGATTGTAAAATCCTTCTTTCGTTTCAGGGTCGGTCTCAAATCCCTCTTCTTCTAGAATATTGACCACAAAGCGCTTACGAGAGACTCCTAAAAAGATCGGATAGCCCTTGGCATGAATGGTTTTTAGGTCCTGCAAGAGTTGGAGGTTTTCCCGCTTGGTCAAGCCAAAACCGATCCCAGGATCTATGAAGAGTTGATCCTGACTCAATCCTGCTTCCTCTGCCCTCTCAAGACTCTTGTCAAAGAAGGCCCACATACAGTCTTGGATAGGAAGACCTTCAAACTGCGCTAGCTCCTCCGATGAAAAGGCCGGCTCAAAACCAAAGGACGGAAAAATCACAGAACTTGGATGATGAGGACGAGCCATGACTGGATTAAACATAACAACGGCTCCAGCACGAGCTTCTGCAATCACCCTCGCCATTTGTGGATCCCCAAGCAGGCCTGTAATATCATTGACCAAGTCTGCGCCAGCTTCTAGAGCTGCTCGGGCCACCTCTGACTTCCAAGTATCAACCGATATTAAGATATCACTCTCTGCTCGAATCGCTTCAATCACTGGTACGACCCGCTGGATCTCTTCTTGGATCTCCACGAAGTGGCTCCCTGGACGTGTGGACTCTCCACCAATATCCAGCATCCTTGCCCCTTCTGCAATTAGCTTGCGAGCTTGTTCTAGAGCTCTTTCTACCGTTTGGTAACGCCCCCCATCTGAAAAGGAGTCGGGGGTGACATTGAGGATGCCACATAGAAGGGTCCGATCCTTGCCTAGTTGTCTCCATTCGCTCTTTGACATATCTTCCTTCATCTTTCTAAGAAAAGCCAACCAAGCATAGAAAAGAGGTTAGAACGATTCCAACCTCTGAGTTTGTCTCTATCTGCGCCTAGATGCTTCTTTGGTAGCTGACCAAAGCTTCTGAATAAAACCCATTGGTCCTATCATTCTACCATATTTTAAACGGGAAGAAAAGAAACCAGAACAGTTATCAGAAAGGCAAAAGCATTCATGGTAAAGTGCAATAAAATCGAATATTCTACTCGTTTGTAGCGGTAGGCGACCCAAGTCAAGATGAGGGACATGCCACCATAGATGACCCAGGAACCAAGATTACTTGGTGTGTGTAAATAGGCAAACACAACAGCCCCAACCAAATAGCCAATTTTTTCGTATCCCTTAAAGATTAAGCGGGGAATCACAGCCCGACAGATAATTTCTTCTCCTAAAGGGGCCACTACGACAATGAGCAAACCCATTGCTAGCTGTGGGGCCAAGGAAGCCACCCCTTGGATGGTCTCTTGGTTAGCTGTCGTCGCCTCTCCCAACTGTCGAAGAAGGTTAACCCCAAGAGCATTATTGGCCAGCAACAGGAGAAAATAAAGGAAATTTCGCCCAATATCTCTGCTTGTAATCCGTGAAAAATCTAGTGGATCGAGTGGACTCCATTTCATAAACCACCAAAGCAAATAGACGAGAAGCATGGTAACTCCAAGGACCAGGCTATTGATTGTCCAATTTGACCAAGCATTTTCAATCCCCAAGATCAAAGCGACCATTGGTAGTTGAGTTGCAAACAATAGCGGTATTCCGATTAGTAACCATAGACCATTCGAAACCCATTTTTTCTCCATCCAATTTTCCATTATTTTACCTCGATTATCAAACTATTTTTCTAGTATAGCATAGATGGCCAACTGGAGCAAGCCCAAGTAGAAATCACACAACAGAAAAAAGAGGCGTTTCGAATCAGCCTCTTCTTTCTTGTTTTTTTAGAATAAAAGTCTTATCCCTTGTTTTTAAAACGTTCTACATCACGTGCAATGACTAATTCTTCATCTGTTGGGATTACCAAGACTCTCACTTTGGCATCTGGTGTTGAAATATCCCCTTCTGCACCAAAGACATTCTTTTCTGGATCCACATCACAGCCGAACCAAGTCATCCCGTTAATGACTTGTCCACGGATCGTTTTAGAGTTTTCTCCGATACCAGCTGTAAAGATGATGGCGTCTGCTCCATTCAAGACAGCAAAGTATTGCCCGATGTATTTCTTAATACGATCAACAAAAATATCGTTTGCCAAAAGCGCCTTATCATTCCCATTGCGCATGGCTTCGTGAATATCACGCATATCACTAGAAAGTTCAGACACTCCTAGAAGACCAGATTCACGGTTCAAGATACGACTGATATCTTCTGGATTTTTGAAATCTTCTGTGTTCTCCATTAAGTACGGAATAATGGCAGGGTCAATATCCCCTGTACGTGTTCCCATCATGATTCCACCAAGTGGTGTGAAGCCCATAGAAGTATCTACTGAAATTCCTTTGTCTACCGCTGTAATAGAAGCCCCATTCCCAATGTGACAGGTGATTAATTTCAACTCTTCGATTGGTTTCCCAAGAAGCTTAGCCGCTTCGTGGGCTACATACTCATGGCTAGTCCCGTGAGCTCCATACTTACGAACCTTGTTTTCAGTGTAATATTTAGTTGGAAGAGGATAACGATAAGCTTTTTCAGGCATTGTCGTATGGAAAGAGGTATCAAATACAACAACGCTAGTAATATCTGGCAGCAATTCTTTGAAGGCACGGATTCCAGCAGCGTTTGCAGGGTTGTGCAATGGGGCCAACAAAGAAAGTTCCTCAACCTTTTGAATGACTTCTTCATCTACAAGAGCAGACTCTTTGAAGTACTCACCACCTGCAACGACGCGGTGTCCTACTCCAGTGATTTCATCGTAGGAAGCAATAATATTAAAACGAATCAAATCATCTAGAAGGATTTTAACTGCTTGTGTGTGGTTCTCAATATCTAAAACCTGTTTTTCTGCTCGACCATCAAATTTTACTGTGGAAATGGAATCTTTGAGTCCAATTCTCTCGATGAGCCCTTTTGCCAAAACTGTTTCTTCTGGCATTTGGTATAATTGCCATTTCAAACTTGAACTACCTGCATTAATTGCAATTGTTTTCGTCATTTTTTTACCTCTTTAAGCGTTTTCACCCCTATTATAGCAAAATTTTGTTTAAATTTCACTTTCTTTATTCCAGTTTTGAAAACTTTCACGGAATTTCATGACGTCTTCCTGATTTTGCAAATCGGTTAAGGGATAGACAAATGGTTGGACCACTGCTTCTTCTTGCTTGCGCAAAACAAAGATGGTTTTTGCTAGATTAGCTGATCGAAAGAGGTTCTCTGGCAAGGTCACCATGGCCAAGACCTGAGCATGATCCTTCATCCATTTTTTCAAGAGAGGGCTCTGCTCGCTTGTCAAAAGATCATTTGGAGCTAGAAAAATAGCGACGCCACCTGGTTTTAAGTATTTTAGCGATTGTTCAATCAATAAATGATGGGCATAGGTGTGGCCCTGAGGGGAAGCGACCTGGTAACGACTCGCAATGGCATCATCTGGATAATAACCGACAGGTAAATCGCTGATAATCACATCGCTCTCTTTCAAAACTTGTGGACGAATGGCATCACCTTGGGCAAAATTCACATCCGCCTTCATCACTTCTGCCATACTAGCCGCAAGGTCAATCAAGAGATCATCAATTTCCAAGCCCAAATAATCTAAGGAACGCTGACAGTTGTTCATCAAGGTTTGGGCCAAGTTCCCTGTTCCACTCCCCATTTCTAGCACATCTACTTGATCGGAACTCGCCAACTGATCCACTAGGAAGACCAGAAGAAATCCAATCCCATCTGGCGTAAATTGGTGATTGGCCTGTAGGGGCTCTGTTTGGGCAGCCTTCATCAAAAGATACTGGAAGGAACGACGCCACTCTTCCTTGTTTAAGTTCAAGTCCTTCAGGCGCTGGTTGTTTTCCTTCACTAGAGTCAACTCTGTTTGCCCATCCAGATAGATGGCATTCTGCTCAACTAGAGCATCATAAAAGTTGGTCTGCAAATCATTTTGGATAGTTTGGGTATTCTCTAATAGGTAGCCGTAGGCTTTCTCAATTTTTTCGAAATTCATACTTTCCTCCATCTCTTAATCATATCAAATTTTAAGAGTTTTCGCTATGCTTTTCGAAGACTTCCACACTCGATTCCTCCGTTGTAGTCGGGAGGTTTGTAGCCGAATCAGGAGCTCGCTTCTCCTTTTCCTTCTTATCGGTTTTTTTCTTCTCACTAGGAGGTAGAGCAAAGGTGAAATGGTAGATCGTGCCATCCTGTAAGTGACTGCTGACCTCAGCAAAGCCCGCTTTTTCTTCTAGGTCGACTCGCCCTGTTGAGAAGGTCATTGCCTTCTCTTTCCGATTCCAAGTATCAACAGCCAATTGAGCCTGCGTATAAGCCTGGATCCGGTGCTGACTAGCAAGGAGGATCCGTCTCTCTGCCACTTGTCTGTTCAGGTAAAACTGAAGCAAGAGACTAAAAACCGCCGACATAAAAAGGGCATAAAGAAGGATCCCGGCCTCAATCTGCTTCTTTTTTATCCTTTTCCACCACACGGTAGACCACCTCCCTTTCTAACCCTTCTTCAAAGCGCAGTTGAATAGACACCAGATCTCCTCTTTTTTCAATCCTGGCGGATTCAACTCCATCTATCATCGGTTGGTAGCCACGGCCAGTCGCATCTGTCTTTCGGATATCTCCCCCCTTAGCCAGTCCAATGGCTATGGGTTTTTGATCCTGAACAAGATAGAATTTGTTATCTCTGACCTCTTCAAATTGGCTACGAGACAATTCAATGTCCAGCTGGTCCTGAAAGAGCAACCATTCCTCTTGCTTGATGTGACTTTGGTACTGGAGTTCTTGACGCAAAAGGCTTGTCAATCCTTGAAACACCAATAAACCACCGCTGATGACGAGCAGGGCAACCAAGGCCTCCAGTAAAGTAAAGGCTGGCAGTTTAGTTCTTTTCAACAGCAATCACAACCTTTCCTTCATGATAGACCTTTAAGGACTTGGCAGACCTCTCCACCTGGACACTGACCTGATTGATGCTCAATTGATCCTGCCTGGTCTGGATCGCCATTTTTGCGACTCGCAAGACTTCTCCTTGTCTCAACTCTTCTAAGCGCTGCTGTCGCGAGTCCCCTAGCTCTCCCAGCACAAGGGTCGTGAGGACACCAAACACCGCTAGGGCGATTAGTCCTTCTAACAAGAGACTAGCGGGGAGTTGTCGATTTCTTAATTTTTCCATTCCCAATTGCCAACTGATAGGTCACCACCTCTTTCTCTGTCTGAAATTGAATCTTGGTCAAGCTTGAATTGCCTCCTGCTGGATCAAACATCAGTTGCTTCTCTTTAATCAGTTTCACCCCTTTTGGAAGCGGCAATTCTTGATGCGGACTATGAACCCCACCTTGGTCGATGGAAAGGAGGGTTCTTTCCTCTCTTGCAATGCTCATCTTTTGTGTCTCTTGATAGACCCGTTCAAATTCTGAGAAAAACAATGTTTCTTCCACCTGCCCAAAGCCCTGATGAACTGATCCAGCTAGCAGCCAGCATAAAAGGCTGACGATACCTAGAGTTAGTAAGCTCTCTAGAAGGGTAAAAGCCTTAATCTCCAACCGCACGGTGATCACCTGCATTCTTCACATAGTGAGCACGGTAGGCTTCTGCTTGTTTTTGAGTGATTTGTCCTTCTGCGACAAGCTTAGAAAGACTGGCTTTTTCATTCTGATGATTGAGTTCATAGAGCTCAGCCTGACTCTCCACAACTTTGACAACTGCTCGATTTCCTGTATCCGTTACCGAATCTTTCTGCTTGGTCAAGTTCGGAACAAAGAGCAAGAGAAGAACGCTGATAATGAGCAAAACAACTAGCATTTCAATGAGCGTAAAAGCTTTTACTTTGAGTGTACGCAATGATTTCATAAAGGAACCTCCAAATTTTCATAAATAGGCAGCAACATGGCTGCATAGAGCAAAACAATCATAAGGGCGACAAAGACAAAGACCAGTGGTTGGACGACATTCATAGCCTTGTTCAAACGATGGAAAAAGCCTGCCCAGGTCTTGTCTGCGTAGATCTCCAGCTCACTACCGAGCTTGGACTTGGCCTCTCCATATTCAATCATGAGGGCCAACTCTCGCTTAAAGAAAGGATAGGTCTGAATATGGTCAGAAAAAGAAGTCCCCCGAGCCAAGGCTACTTCCAAATCCTGTCCAATCTCACGAAACAGACGGGAACGTTGCCCCTGCATCATAGGAAAGATTTGATTCAGCTCCAACCCTTGGGCAATCATACTCCCCCATTCTCGAGCATAAAAAGCTGTCAGATAATCCTGTAAGAAGGGGCGAAGAAAAGGAAGGGTAGCCAAAAATGAAACAAGGGCCAGACGCTTGGCTCGACGACCTAGGAAGAGGAGAATCAAAACTCCAATCGCTAGTAACACACTTCCTACCAAGACATACTGGGGAAAGACACTGATCAATCGTGTCGCACCATTTTGACTCTCCAACTGAGGCAAGAGATAGTTTTTCAGACCCAGCATAATGGCCATCAAAAATCCCAACAATAGTACTGGATAGGTGGCCACCTCAACTAGTTTCTTTCGAACCTGGGTCAGATTTTCCAGGTAGCTACGGATTTTTTCTAAACTTAAGGTGACATTTCCATGCTGCTCTGCCAGTGCTAATTGAGTCGTTACTTGATCGGAAAAGCCTAGATCAGAAAGAATGGCTGACAGGGGCTTGCCGTTGGCAAGTCCAACTTGCATTCTTTCAACAAAATCTGCCTCTACCAAATGGCTCCGACGTAGGAAGTCGATGACCTCTGATAGATGAAAGCCACTACTGTAGAGATTGTGAAAGAGCTCAATGACATGCTCTTGCTTGGCAATCGATAATTTTTTCGGCCTGCGCCTGATCCAACTCAATATGTCCCGCTTCATAAAGTGCATCAATTTGCTGGTTCCACTTTTGACTGGAATGGTTTTGGTAATCTTGGATGACAAAGTCAGTGACACCTCCTCCCTTTATCAAACGCTGGTAACAGATCCCTTGAAGGACAATCCGTAACTCCTCCTCACTCACCCCCAACTCCAATAGGCGTTCGTACACCCCAGGGATGCTCTTGGCATGGATGGTGGAAAAGACTGTCACACCTGTCAGACTAGCCCGAATAACTGCACGAGCTGTCTCCGTGTCGCGTATTTCTCCGATGAGGAGAAGATCCGGACGATGGCGCAAAGAAAGTTTAATCAAGCTATCGTAGGTCATGCCAATCGCTTCATTGAGTTGCAATTGCAGCATTTCTTCTTGCTTAATTTCTACCGGATCTTCAATCGACATGACTTGTTGCCCCGAAAATTTTTTCTTGGCTAGGGCATGCATCAGTGTCGTCTTCCCCGATCCGACTGGACCCGCAAATAAGTAGAGCCCCCGCTTACTCACCTTGTCTTCTAGTTCTTGCAGTTGATCGAACCAGAAACGGAGCTCCCGGTCCTCATTGTGGAGCAGGCGAATGACCAAACTTTCATATCCCCTATAGTCCCCCACTGTGGACAAGCGTAAGGACAAGACCTTATCTCCTAGAGAATAGTCACAGGAGCCTAACTGACTCCTCCGCCTCTCCCCCACGTTCATCCCTGCCATAAATTTAAAATGGCTGATGACCGCTACCATTTGTTCTTGCGAATAAGTCTCAATAAACCGTCTCTCATCCCCAACCCTTAGAAAGAGCTGATAGTCTGACGCTCGAGGAACAAAATAAATATCCTGAGCTTCGGCACTCGAGGCCATTCGAATAATGGATTGTGCAATTTCTTGAACCATATTTCCTCCTTTCACTATATAATTCGCAAATAAATAGCCAACTAGCACTCGATTTGGAAAAAAAGTAAAAAAAAAGAAACTCAACTACATATTGAATTTCTCTTACTATAACTGATTTGTCTCGTTGTCTAGCTTACAAGAGCGATGAGCCGTGTGAGCATTCTCCTTTTCGTAGCCTGGACGACGCTTGCTTCTCGGAATCTGCTGGTCATTCTCCAATAGGGCAACCGAATGGTACTGCTGCACAAACTCTGCACATTCTTCACACCAGCGGCGATCCTCAGGATCCCAAAAAATTGTCATTAAATCACTTCTACTTTTAAATAATGGAGATTGCTCTCTTAAAAGTAACCATTGGCGTTTGTAATATTTTAGGGCTTCATAATAGTCATCAAATCTTTGACTAGCGACAATGTCCTTCTCCCAATCTTCTAAAAACCACCAGGGTTCGAAATCCCCATACATTTCAATCACTTGATACATGTTTCTCTCCGTCCTTTGTATCCAATATTATATATAAAATCCTTTGATAACAAAAGAATTCTGCTCATGAAAGGAAAAAGTGGTAAATTTCCCGAACGTTTTCACGATTTTCTTTCAAAATCTCCCCTTATAGAGGAGAGACAGGCCATTTTTTGATAAGAAAAAGAGGCTGGGACAAAAGTCCTAGCCTCTCAATTGTCTTTGAATTGTCGAGCAAGACGCAGTGGTTGAGTGGGCTCTACTACACTGATTTCATCAGCTTTTACAGCTCTACTCAACTGTGCGGAGGTGGGACGACGAAAACGAATTCTAACGAATGACCGATTTCTGTCCCACTCTCTTTTCAAGCGATGATCGATTAGAACAATTGAAGGGCAATCATGGTTGTCATGGTTGCATCGTAATAATTATCTGTTGATAGATCTTGCATAAAGATAAACTTGTTCTGTTGCACTAACTTAAGATAGCCATCTCCATTTTCAGCCGCATAAGATACCGGAGCAATGAAGCTAGCTGCCTGATACTGATGGAGGGCATTGCCTTTAAGATCATAGCCTGCATAAATTTTTCGTTGCTTCATGAAGAAGTCCAGCATCTTCTTGACCAATTTTTGACTGGTCTTATCTTGGCTTTGAGCCAAGTTGTATGGCAGGCGACAAGCGTTGTAAGAATAGGCGCCATCGTACTTGGATTCGATAGTATCCGGGTCCGCCACACGCGCCCCTTGTTCATCTACCCACATAAAGTCTGGCAGAAGCCCTGTCTTACTTTGCGAACTAATAGCATCAAGCTGTGCCAACATCTTCTCTTTGATACTCAACCATCGTTCATTACCAGTCAACTCATAGAAGGATTGGAAAAAGGATGGAAGGGTATCAGAGGTTCTCATCAAGTGATAGAATTCGGAATTCTGATCAGCCCAATTCCCAACTGTCAAGACACCCGTTTTCTCATTGTAGTTGTACTTGAGGATGTCTTCCAAGATAGCCTTGGCTTGCTTTTGATAGACATCACCTTTCTCAGGCCACTGTTTTGCGGCCTCCATCAAGGCATAGGCAATATATAGATCGCCGTCCGTCGCATTTTGATGCTCAGATGACAGCTTCCCTTTTTTGATGATTTGTTTCCAGGCCATCAATTGGGTGTCATCAAAGCGATTGTTTTGATAATAACGATACAGACGGTCAAAATCCTCTTGATTGGCTAAGTCTTTCTTAGCAGCCTCTACTGTGATCAGCATGCCATAACCTTGTGCTTCTGATAAGACAACCGTTTCTTGGTCGCTGTTTGTTGTACGAACATAGGACTGTTTTCCATCCGTCACGAGGTAGTGTTCCGTCCATTGCCGATAGAGGCGATTCCGCATCTCCACCTTACTTCTTGACCGAGCCAAAAAGAGAGTCAAACAAAAGACTGCCAGGATGACCACAAACCATAAATATTTCATTTTTTTTGTTCTCATAAGTCCTCCTAACCAGCAAACCGTTTCGTTTTCACCCACTTGGTTCCCTCGCGGTGAAGCAATTTATCCATGATGATCGATGAAATCGAATCAATCGAAACAATGATAAAGAGTTGGGAATAGCTAAAGTAGGCTGCTAGGGCCAACCAAATCTGTTTCACTGTCGCCTGACCAAATTGAGAAGCCATGGCAATATTGATTTGCAACAAATACAAACCAATCATTAGCACCCAGTTAAAGAGCATCAATTGGGCAATGTAGATATTTTCCGAGTCAAAAGCAAACGGAATCTGTACTCCAGGAGCAAAAAGATGGATAAACATGGCAGCGACATTGGCAAAGAAAATCAAGTCTGATAAGACAATCGCTGCATTAAACCAGAAGAAAATACATGAATAGTTGAAGACCTCTAATTTTACCCGCCAGTTTGCTTTTCCGAATAAGTGTTTAAAGTTAGAAAGTACAACCTCATAGTTTCCTTTTGCCCAACGTTTCCGTTGCATATAGTAAGTTTTTAAGGTCTCTGGCTCTTGTTGGAAGGCTTCCGAGTTGTAGGCTAAAGCGATCAACTTTCCGCTTTGCATGATTTTGAAGGAAATATCCGTATCTTCCGTCAAGGCACCATTCTTCCAACCACCAATACTTTTGACAAATTCTGTTTGAATAATAAAGTTGGTTCCTGGAATCCGTCCAATTTTGAAAAGATTCCACATACCGACGTGATGAACCCGCTGGGTCACGACGATTTCTTGGTTGATACAACGCGTCAAAAAGTTCTGGTTAGCATTTCTCGTCTTGTTGCGTCCAAATGAAGCCACATGGCGTTCTGGATCTTTAAGAACTTCCTTAACCAAGAAATAAAGAGCATTTTTCTCAGGCATAGCATCCGCATCATAGACGCAGATATAATCTCCTGTCGCCATCTTCAAGGCATCATTCAAGACCCCAGCTTTTCCACCTGTACCAGTACGATCAATAATGGTCACATCCCGTCCAGCGTATTCAGGAAGGGCTTTGACAGCCAGACACTCCTCATAGGTACGATCTGAGCAGTTATCGGCAAAGAGAAGCAATTCCACACGATCATGAGGGTAATTCATATCCAAAATAGCCTTAGCAGTTTGAGCAATGACCACATCTTCGTTATGAGCGGGTACCACAATGGTTACTTTTGGATAATAGAGAAGCGGGCTCGTATCCACACGGAAATCACTGTGTTTCAACCAGAATTGAACTGCTGAAATCAGGATCACCAAGCCCCAGGCTAGAGATAGCCAGATAGAAATCAAGGTGAAAATCATTAAAATTTGACTAATCATGGTCCACCGCCTTAAAGTTTTTGTTTACCCGATGGTAGATGACCAAATAGGCAATAAATAATGCACAAAAGCATACAGCAAAGAATAGACTAATCCCTAGGGCCAGCCCAAAAAATAGGTTTGTAAGAGTCATCGGTCCCTCCTAATATTCCACAATAATATCCGTTTCAAGTTGACGTTTCAAGTTACTAATGGCTTCCTGGTAGCTATGGAATTTCGTCCGATTGGTCGAATCCACCACCAAGTAGCCTTTTTGGAATTGAATGGCTTGATTACCATCTTCTCCCTTAAAGACCAGAGATTCTAATTGATTTTTTAAATACAACTGATAATATTCTTGCAAATTTCGTTGCTGACTATTGGTGAGCACTAGGAAATTGCCGTCTGAAACATAATAAAGTCTCTCATCTTGAATCAGATGGTGGCCAATCAGATAATGAATTTGGTTCAGCGTTCGATTGTGCTCACGAGGATGGATTTGATAGAAGAGTTCCTCATGAGACCAATGGATCAATAGGGCTTGTAATTTCTGCTCCTGTTGAAAGCCAGAACTTTCAAGTAAAGATCGGTAGGCGACTTCCGCTTCCTCTTCTTGGTTTTGAACCTTAGCAACCTCTTTAAACAGGTAGTAGCGAATTTTCGACAGAATTCCAACAAGAATCGGGAAAGAGAAAAGCAATAACAGTGCTTGGCTTGCAGGGATATACACGACCCCTGCTACCAGAAAGACAATTCCTAAACCGACTGAAATTAAAATAGTCCAGGTAAGTAGCAAATTGGATAAGACCAGTGAAGCAAACAAGGCTAAGACGAGAAAGAGAGCTTCCTCAATGATAATTTCACGTGCAAAGAATAGACAGTACAGCAGGACGGCCAATTCAAAACCGACCAAAATAAGCATCCAGTCTCCTAAATGATTCCTTCTTTTCATTCCTAATTCTCTCCCTCTATAAATTCAGACACCACTTCAACGAGTCCATAATAGTGCTGAATGGCTTGAACAATCCGCTCAGATGCCTTCCCATCTCCATATGGATTTCGAGCCGAAGCCATTTTTTGATACAGATCTGGGTCCGTCAACAGAGCAGTCATTTCTTCCTTCACTCTCTCAGGATCCGTTCCGACCAATTTTAAAGTTCCAGCTTTGACACCTTCTGGACGTTCGGTCGTATCCCGAAGGACTAAGACCGGCTTGCCTAAGGAAGGTGCCTCCTCCTGAACTCCTCCCGAATCAGACATAATAAAGTAACTTCTCGATGCTAGGTTATGAAAGTCAAAGACGTCCAAAGGAGCAATCAAATGAATACGGTCGTGATCTCCTAAGATCTCCTTGGCCGCCTCTTGAACAGCCGGACTGAGGTGGACTGGATAAACAACTTCCAACTCCGGATGTGCATCTACCATTTCTCTCAAGGCAGCAAAGACAGCTCGCATCGGTTGACCTTGGTTTTCCCGACGGTGCATGGTCACTAGGACCAGTTTCTTCTGTGGATCTAACTGATCAAGCACCTGGTGGTGATAATCCTCTTGCACGGTTAATCGCAGGGCATCAATCGCCGTATTCCCCGTAATGAAAATGGACGACTCTGGATGATGTTCCATGAGAAGATTGGCCTTGCTTTCACTGGTTGGAGCAAAATAGAGATCTGCTAGGTTATCCGTCATTTGACGGTTCATTTCCTCAGGGAAAGGCGAATACTTATCGAAGGTTCTGAGACCCGCCTCTACATGACCAATACGGACTTGATTATAAAAAGCAACAAGACTGGCTGCAAAAGTCGTCGTTGTGTCCCCATGGACCAAAATCATATCCGGTTGCACTTCTTTCACGACTGGGTCAAATTTTTCAAGGATTCTAGCCGTAATATCTAGAAGAGATTGGTTTTTTCCCATAATATCTAGATCGTAATCCGGTTGAATACGGAAGGTCTCTAGCACTTGATCTAACATTTGACGATGCTGAGCAGTCACCACTGTAATCGTTTCAATGGTCTCACTTTGCTTTTGAAGCTCTAAAACCAGGGGAGCCATTTTAATAGCTTCTGGGCGCGTTCCAAAAACAACCATCACTTTAATCTTTTTCATCATCTCACCTTTTTAACCTTGTGAATTTTTTAACAAAATCGACAACACTTTTCCCACCCATTCTACCTTCAATAGCTTCAAAAGTCAAACTATCTCAATGCTTTCGTAATACATTTAATCGAATTTTAATAATCTGTAATTTATATGTAACATTCGAATCTTTCGAACCCTTAAAACCCTTGAAATAGCTGGTTTTTATACTATTTTTTTTTAACATTCAAACCTTTATGAAGTTTCATTTTCATTACTAAAATATTCATTATTTTAAATATATATTTATTTTTGCGCATATTTTTAAACTGATATTATAGGAAAAAGCGGTGACCATATGGTTATTTTTAGGCATAAAAAGAAGCCCTACTGAAAATCAGTAAAGCTTCTTTTAGGATTAATTTTCTTCCACTACAATTGATTCAACAGTTTCAGTTGCTTCTTCTGTAACAGGAACTTCTTCGATAATTTCGACTTCATTGACTGCTTGTGGTTCCAAGTTACGGTAACGAGCCATACCTGTACCAGCAGGAATAATCTTACCAATGATAACATTTTCCTTGAGTCCAAGGAGATGGTCTTTCTTACCGCGAATCGCTGCGTCAGTGAGGACACGAGTTGTTTCCTGGAAGGAAGCCGCTGACAAGAAACTATTAGTTTCAAGAGAGGCCTTGGTGATTCCCATAAGGACTGGACGAGCCGTTGCAGGAACCCCACCAGAAATGACCACATCACGGTTAGCATCTGTAAAGTCTGTAATATCCATGAGGGTACCCATGAGAAGGTCTGTATCTCCTGGATCCATAACACGAACCTTACGGATCATTTGACGCACCATTACCTCGATGTGTTTGTCGCCGATTTCTACCCCTTGGCTACGGTATACTTTTTGTACTTCCGCAAGGAGGTAAGTTTCAACAGACAAGACATCACGAACGGCAAGGAGACGTTTTGGTTGGATAGAACCTTCTGTCAATGCTGCACCACGAGAGACTTGATCTCCCACTTCGACTTTCATGCGGGCTGTGTAAGGGACAACGTATTCTCCCTCACCAGTCGCACCACGAACAAAGACTTTCTTGGTACGTGTAGAAGCATCTTCTTCAATGGCTGTGACTTCCCCTTTAACCTCAGTAATGACCGCTTCCCCTTTCGGATTGCGGGCTTCAAAGATTTCTTGGACACGAGGAAGACCTTGCGTGATATCGGTATTTGAGGCAACCCCACCCGTGTGGAAGGTACGCATTGTAAGCTGTGTACCAGGTTCCCCGATAGATTGGGCTGCGATGGTTCCGACTGCTTCACCAACTTCAACTGCATCACCAGTCGCCAAGTTGATACCGTAACAGTGACGGCAGACACCATGGCGGGTGTTACATGTAAAGACAGAACGGATAGTGACTTCTTCAACACCAGCATTGACAATTTCACGTGCTAGGTCTTCTGAAATCAAGGTATCTGGACCAACAATGACTGCACCTGTTTCAGGATGTTTGACAGATTTCTTCGTATAACGACCTGTTAAACGCTCTTCCAATGGTTCAATCATTTCTTTGCCATCGGTAATCGCACGGATCACGAGTCCACGGTCAGTTCCACAGTCATCCTCACGGATAATGACGTCTTGGGCAACGTCAACCAAACGACGTGTCAAGTAACCTGAGTCGGCTGTCTTGAGGGCCGTATCGGTCATCCCTTTACGAGCACCGTGAGTAGAGAAGAACATTTCGAGTACTGACAAACCTTCGCGGAAGTTTGAAAGGATCGGCAATTCCATAATCCGTCCGTTTGGAGCAGCCATCAAACCACGCATACCGGCAAGCTGTGAGAAGTTTGAGATGTTACCACGAGCTCCAGAGTCCATCATCATAACGATTGGGTTCTTCGGATCTTGATTATCTACCAAGCGTTTTTCCAATTTCTCACGGGCTGCACGCCATTCAGCTGTAACGGCATTGTAGCGCTCATCATCTGTAATCATCCCTTTACGGAACTGTTTGGTGATTTGTTCTACACGTTTGTGAGATTCTTCAATGATTTCAGCCTTATCTTCAACAACTGGAATATCGGCAATACCCACTGTCAATCCTGCAAGAGTTGAGTGGTGGTAACCTAAGTCTTTCAAACGGTCCAAGAAAGCAGATGTTTCTGTTGTACGGAAGCGTTTGAAGATTTCTGCGATGATATTTCCAAGATTTTTCTTCTTGAATGGAACGTTCAATTCCAATTGCTCAATCGCCACTTTGACATCTTGACCAGGCTCCAAGAAGTACTTAGCTGGAACACCTTCTGTCAAGTTGGCATTATTTGGCTCTTGGAGGTATGGAAGTTCTGCAGGCATGATATCGTTAAAGAGAATCTTACCAACAGTTGTCAAGAGAATCTTGTGTTGTTGAGCTTCTGTCCATGGTTTGTTCAAGCTATCCGTCGCAATTCCGACACGTGTATGCAAGTGAACATAACCATTGCGAAGGGCCATGACCGCTTCATCACGGTCTTTGAAGACCATTCCTTCGCCTTCACGACCAGCTTCTTCCATAGTAAGGTAGTAGTTCCCCAAGACCATATCCTGAGATGGGGTAACAACTGGTTTTCCATCTTTCGGGTTCAAGATGTGCTCAGCAGCCAGCATCAAGATACGGGCTTCTGCTTGAGCTTCTTCCGAAAGCGGTACGTGGATGGCCATTTGGTCACCGTCAAAGTCGGCGTTGTAGGCTTCACAGACAAGTGGGTGCAAGCGAAGAGCTTTCCCGTCAATCAAGACTGGCTCGAAGGCTTGGATCCCCAAGCGGTGGAGGGTCGGTGCGCGGTTCAAGAGAACTGGATGTTCTTTGATGACTTCTTCTAGGATATCCCAGATACGCTCATCTCCACGTTCCACCAAGCGTTTAGCGGCTTTGACGTTTTGCACGATATCACGCGCAACGATTTCACGCATGACAAATGGTTTAAAGAGCTCGATGGCCATTTCACGTGGCACACCACATTGGTACATCTTAAGGGTTGGACCAACGGCGATAACGGAACGTCCTGAGAAGTCTACCCGTTTCCCGAGCAAGTTTTGACGGAAGCGTCCTTGTTTCCCTTTGAGCATGTGGCTCAATGATTTAAGCGGACGGCTACCTGGTCCTGTGATTGGACGACCACGACGACCGTTGTCGATCAAAGCATCAACCGCTTCTTGGAGCATCCGTTTTTCGTTTTGCACGATGATACCAGGAGCATTCAACTCAAGCAAACGAGCCAAACGGTTGTTCCGGTTGATCACACGACGGTAAAGGTCATTCAAGTCAGAGGCAGCAAAACGGCCACCATCCAATTGGACCATTGGACGAAGATCTGGTGGAATAACAGGAAGGATGTTGAGAACCATCCATTCTGGTTTGTTTCCAGATTTGTAGAAGGCATCTAAGACATCCAAACGGCGAACAGCCTTCACACGTTTTTGACCAGTTGCAGTCTTCAATTCTTCTTTCAAGACAGCAATTTCAGCTTCTAAGTCCACTTGTTTCAAGAGGTCTTGGATCGCTTCTGCCCCCATCTTGGCAACAAAGGAACCTGGTCCGTATTCACGCAAGCGTTCACGGTATTCGCGTTCTGTCATGATGGATTTGTGCTCAAGCGGTGTATCTTTTGGATCGATAACCACGTAAGCTGCGAAGTAGATGACTTCTTCAAGGGCACGAGGACTCATGTCCAAGGTCAATCCCATACGAGAAGGGATTCCTTTGAAGTACCAGATGTGTGATACAGGAGCTTTCAACTCGATATGCCCCATTCGTTCACGACGAACCTTGGCACGTGTTACTTCCACACCACAGCGGTCACAAACGATCCCTTTGTAACGGATTCGTTTGTATTTTCCACACGCACATTCCCAGTCTTTTGTAGGACCAAAGATGACTTCATCAAAGAGACCTTCACGTTCTGGTTTCAATGTACGGTAGTTGATTGTTTCAGGTTTCTTGACCTCTCCATAAGACCATGAACGGACCTTGCTTGGAGAAGCTAGGGTGATTTGCATACTTTTAAAACGATTTACATCAACCACTATTTCTTACCTTTCTTTATGTTCATTATCGATTGTATGTTCTTTTGCTTTTTGTGAAGGAGAGAAGGAATTTTCTTCACACCTTCAACTCTAAAGCTTCGAGATAGACAACCTTCTCAGGTTTTCTACTCTCTTGAACTACATATTTTATTAATCTTCTTTCCCTTCAGCTTCGAAAGCTGCGCGAGCTTCCTTAGCTGCTTTTTCACGTGCTTTTTCTAGATCATCTACGTGGATAACATCGTCGTCTTCCCCTTCGTCAAGGTCGCGAAGTTCAACTTCTTTGTCATCTTCATCTAGAACACGCATATCCAATCCAAGTGATTGCAATTCTTTCACGAGTACTCGGAAGGACTCTGGCACACCTGGTTTTGGAATTGGTTTTCCTTTGGTAATCGCTTCATAAGCTTTCAAACGTCCGTTGACATCATCTGACTTGTAGGTCAAGATTTCTTGAAGGACATTAGACGCACCATAAGCCTCAAGGGCCCAAACTTCCATTTCCCCGAAACGTTGTCCACCAAACTGAGCTTTACCTCCGAGTGGTTGTTGGGTAACCATTGAGTATGGTCCGACAGAACGAGCGTGGAGTTTATCATCAACCATGTGGTGAAGCTTGATCATGTACATGACACCGACAGAAACACGGTTGTCAAATGGCTCACCTGTACGGCCATCGTAAAGAATGGTCTTAGCATCGCTATCCATACCTGCTTCACGAACAGTATCCCAGAGGTCTTCTGAGCTTGCTCCGTCAAAGACTGGTGTTGCGATGTGGATACCCAAGTTACGAGCTGCCATACCGAGGTGAAGTTCCATAACCTGACCGATATTCATACGTGATGGCACCCCAAGTGGGTTCAACATGATATCAACCGGTGTGCCATCTGGAAGGTATGGCATGTCTTCAACAGGAACAATACGAGAAACAACCCCTTTGTTTCCGTGACGACCGGCCATCTTATCTCCGACGCGGATCTTACGTTTTTGTGCGATGTAAACACGAACCAACATGTTCACACCAGATTGCAATTCATCTCCGTTTGCACGCGTAAAGATCTTGACATCGCGAACGACTCCATCTCCACCGTGAGGAACACGAAGGGATGTATCACGCACTTCACGAGATTTATCTCCAAAGATGGCGTGGAGGAGACGTTCTTCGGCAGAAAGGTCTTTCTCACCCTTCGGTGTGACCTTACCAACTAAGATATCGCCTTCTTTCACTTCCGCACCAATACGGATAATTCCCATTTCATCAAGGTTTCTGAGAGCATCTTCCCCAACGTTTGGAATTTCACGAGTAATTTCTTCAGGGCCTAACTTGGTATCGCGCGTTTCTGATTCGAATTCTTCCAAGTGAACAGATGTGTAGACATCTTCTTTGACCAAGCGTTCGCTCATGATAACGGCATCCTCGAAGTTGTAGCCTTCCCAAGTCATGTAGGCAACGATTGGGTTTTGACCAAGGGCCATTTCCCCTTTTTCCATCGATGGACCGTCTGCGATAAAGTCACCTTTTTCAACGACATCGCCAACTTTCACAAGGGTACGTTGGTTGTAAGCAGTACCTGAGTTTGAACGACGGAATTTTTGGATGTGGTAAACATCAAGGGATCCATCTTCCCGACGAACTTCTACCTTGTCTGCATCCGCATAAGTAACCTTACCATCGTGTTGGGCAATGACTGCAGCTCCTGAGTCATGGGCTGCTTGGTATTCCATACCAGTACCCACATAAGGCGCTTTTGGATCGATCAATGGCACAGCCTGACGCTGCATGTTGGCACCCATAAGGGCACGGTTGGAGTCATCGTTTTCCAAGAACGGAATACATGCTGTCGCAACGGCAACTACTTGTTTTGGAGACACGTCCATGTAGTCGACTTGATCAGATGGGAACTCTTGGTTGTTACCACGGTGACGTCCCATAACGATTGGCTCGGCAAAACCACCTTTTTCGTTCAACTTAGAGTTGGACTGTGCTACGATATACTCATCTTCTTCATCAGCTGTCAACCAAACGATTTCGTTAGTCACCACACCTTTTTCACGGTCTACTTTACGGTATGGTGTTTGGATGAAACCATACTTGTTCAAGTGTCCGTATGAAGACAAGTTATTAATCAAACCGATGTTTGGTCCTTCAGGTGTTTCAATTGGACACATACGACCATAGTGAGTGTAGTGCACGTCACGGACTTCATATCCAGCGCGGTCACGTGTCAAACCACCAGGCCCTAAGGCTGACAAACGACGTTTGTGGGACAACTCAGAAAGTGGGTTGTGTTGGTCCATGAACTGGGACAATTGTGAAGAACCAAAGAATTCTTTAATCGCTGCAGTCACTGGACGAATGTTGATAATTTGTTGCGGTGTTAATACTTCGTTATCTTGAACAGACATGCGTTCACGGACATTACGTTCCATCCGTGAAAGTCCAAGACGCACTTGGTTAGCAAGCAATTCACCAACCGCACGAATCCGACGATTTCCAAGGTGGTCGATATCATCGACACGGCCAAGACCTTCAGCCAAGTTAAGGAAGTAGCTCATCTCAGCAAGGATATCGGCTGGAGTGATGGTACGAACCTTATCATCTGGATTTGCATTGCCGATGATAGTGACAACGCGGTCTGGATCAGTAGGCGCCACAACTTTGAATTTTTGAAGAACGACTGGTTCTGTCAAGACTGCTGAATCATTTGGAGTGTAGACAATCTTGTTCAAGTCACCGTCCAAATGTTCTGAGATGCTATCGATGACGTCGCGCGTCATCACTGTTCCAGCTTCTACAAGGATTTCGCCTGTTTCAGCATCTACCAATGGTTCTGCGATTGTTTGGTTCAACAAGCGGTTCTTGATATTGAGTTTCTTGTTGATCTTGTAACGACCAACTGGTGCCAAGTCATAACGACGTGGGTCAAAGAAACGGGCTACCAACAAGCTACGTGAGCTTTCCGCTGTTTTTGGCTCACCTGGACGAAGACGCTCATAAATTTCTTTGAGGGCTTCATCTGTTCGTGAATCCATTGGGTTCTTATGAATATCTTTCTCGACAGTGTTGCGAACCAATTCGCTATCCCCAAAGATATCAAAAATCTCATCATCACCAGAGAAACCAAGGGCACGAACCAAGGTCGTAAATGGAATCTTACGCGTACGGTCAATACGAGTGTAAGCAATATCTTTTGAGTCTGTTTCAAGTTCTAGCCAAGCTCCACGGTTCGGAATAACCGTTGATCCATAGCCAACCTTACCATTCTTGTCCACTTTATCATTGAAGTAGACACCTGGTGAACGAACGAGCTGGGATACGATGATCCGCTCTCCACCATTGATGATAAAGGTCCCCATCTCAGTCATGATTGGGAAATCACCAAAGAAAACTTCTTGAGTTTTAATTTCTCCTGTTTCCTTGTTAACCAAGCGGAAGGTTACAAAGATTGGAGCAGAATAACTCGCATCATGGATACGTGCTTCTTCCAAGGTATACTTTGGTTCTCTGATCTCATAGCCGACAAATTCCAACTCCATTGTGTCGGTGAAGTTCGAAATTGGCAATACATCTTCGAAAACTTCTTTCAAACCATGATCCAGAAAATCTTTAAATGAATCCGTTTGGATTTCAATCAAATTTGGTAAATCAAGAACTTCTTTGATTCTTGAAAAACTACGACGGGTCCGATGTTTCCCGTATTGAACGTCATGTCCTGCCAAAGTTTTAACTCCTTTTTCTATACTAGGATACCAGCTAGGGGAAGCCCCTCTCTGAAGATCCGGTTTCTAGATCGCTTTTGACTACATCAGAATAGTTCTCATCCAGTCGAAACGATGTTATGAAGGGGGTGTGATCTACATCACGTGAGAAGAAATCTCCTCCGTATCATTTATCCTTTTTGGAATTTTTAGAAAGATTAAGTTTGTGTGACAAACCCAGTTTTTTCTAAAAATAGGCACAAAAAGAGCAGCTAAATCGACTTTTATAAAGTTTGATTTAACTGCTGTAAGCTTCTATTTGGACAATATTTCAAATAAAGCGCACGACAAATTACTTGTTCTTATTATATCGTATTTTCACAAAAAACACAAGGTTTTCTCTAGACATGAAAACGATTTTATGGTATTGCCCCTCATTATTTTTATCGGTTTTGACCACTAGATGATGAACTGCTTGTCGTGTTCGAATTGCTTGTCCGGTTGGTATTTCGATTTCCATTGGAAGTCCCCCCTGAACCGCCTAAGATTCCAGCCCAGGCACTAGCATAATCACTATCTGATCCACCAATCGCGAACCGATAGGTCGTTTGTGGAGCGCCATTTTTAGCCCAATAGCTCGTAACCGTTGCACCTGACACATCGATATCACGACCATTGACATTGACACGACCAGGTCGTTGTCCAGTAGATTTCAAAACAGTAGATGAAATGACACTGCTATCTAGAGTGAAGCGGTCTTGCACTCCCCAAGCATTTGGATCCGCCTGATAGATGGCATTTGCTAAATAGGCCATGTAACTTGCGTTATTATTGTATCCTGTCAACGGAGCCATGGAAGCATTGTTATCGTGTCCAATCCAGCCACCTAAGGTGAGATTTGGAGTAGAAAGCATGAGCCACATATCTCCATTCTCATTGGTAGTTCCGGTTTTTCCAATCCAATCAGCGTTTGCAAGGGTTGGATTGACCTGGCTGATCCGGCTCTTAAAGGTTGTAGTCGCACCAGAACTGATGACCCCTCTTAACAGATCTTGCATGATGGTCGCAGCCGCTGCTGAATAAACCCGTGTTGGCTTGCTTTCGTGCTGGTAAACAACTTTTCCATCTCGATCCATGATTTTTTCAATCATGTAGCGCTTTTGGTAATTCCCATTATTGGCAAGGGTTTGATAACCATTTGTATGTTGAGCAACGCTTACTTCGATTCCGCCTCCCATTGGCAGACTTTCAATCCCATACTCAGCGATGTCGTAGCCCATTTTTTCCATATATCCTGGGACATCGACACCCTTTTCACGAAGAGTACGATAGGTCCAATAAGCTGGGATATTCCATGAGGTGTTGAGGGCCTCTCGGAGGTCCATCATCCCAGTCCCTCGATTATCCACGTGCATAATTGGCTCTCCACTAGAGAAGTTGGTTGGGTAATTGGAGAGGATACTATTGCTTCCCATCAAGCCTTGGTCAATGGCAATCCCATAGGCCAGCAAGGGTTTAATGGTAGACCCTGGAGAACGCTCCGTGTCAAAAGCATGGTTATTTTGATTCCCGTCAAAATTCCGTCCCCCAACAAAGCCAAGAATAGCCCCTGTTCGGTTGTCCATAAGGACATTCCCTACCTCTACCGTACCCGTTCCATCGTCCAAGATGCCTCCATAATTGGCAACCGCTTCTTGCATGGCATTGTAGATAGCTTTGTTGATAGTGGTTTGGACCGTATAACCACCCTCTCTCAATTCTTTCTTTGCCAACTCTTGATAAGATTTAACGGTCGAATTGTTTTTTAGGTCGTGGCTAGAGACGTTGTCTCTCTTGATTAAATACTCATACATGGCTTCTTCCGCTTCACTGACGGCTTGGAAATACAAGTAGTCGTGTGGCGTCTTCTCGATGCTATTTGACGGAAGGAAATCCTTACTTAAATCATATTGACTATATTGGTCGTACTCTTCCTTAGTGATAGCCCCTGTCCGATACATATTGTACAAGACATCCTTTGCCCGATCCAAGCCTAAAGCTTGATTTTCTGGAGTTTTGAGACTTCCATCAGAAGCATAAGGTGAGTAGACAATTGGGCTCTGTGGCAAACCAGCAATAAAGGCCGCCTGTGGAATGGTCAAGTCTTTGGCAGAAACTCCAAAAATCCCTTGAGCTGCCGCTTCTACTCCAGCAATATTTTGTCCACGGTTGTTTCGACCAAATGGAGATACATTGAGGTAGGTCGTTAAAATTTCGTCCTTATCCATTACCCGCTCAAGAGCAAGGGCATCGATAATCTCCGCAGCTTTCCGTGAGAAGGTCGGTGCATCTCCCACAACTTGTTGTTTGATCAACTGTTGGGTCAAAGTCGAACCCCCACTAGAGGAACCTACTCCAGCAACTGAACCCAAGGTAGCCCGGATTACTGCTTTTGGAACAACCCCGTTATGGCTGTTAAAATTCTCATCTTCTGTGGCAATGACGGCCTTTTTAACATTGTCCGAAATCGCATCCTTTTGAACAGGAATCCGAATGAGGTCACTATCAATATCAGAAATGACACTCCCATCTGAGTAGGAAATCTTTGAAACACTGGAAATGTTTCGTACTTGTTGAACCAGCTGTGTTGGATCCGGTGTTTCTGTCGCATTAAATAGACTGGCCGCATAGCCAATCGCAATCCCTGCTCCAAACAAGAGGCCACCTAAAGCAAACACCAATAACACATCCCAAAGGAGCTTCATGGTTCGGAGAACTGTCGCTACGAAATCTCCTAATGACCAGCCCTCCTTGTCTTCTTTCTCATTGACTTCAACAGTCATTTTGGCAAAGAAGCCTTTTATTTTCTTCCCGCACTTTGTAAAAAATTCTCTCATTTGACTCACTCTATTTCTCCTTGTCCTTCCTATTATACCAAATGGACTACTTTCTTTTCAATTCCTAAAGTTGAGAACACTGTTTCCAATTGGATTTTTTTCGTCCATTCATTGCTATTTCAAGTCATTATGGTAAAATAGAGAGAAACCATACAGATACTGGACTGTTTTCATCGATCTGGCCAGTAGCTTAGAAAAGGAGAGAACGATGCACATTTTTGATGAGCTAAAAGAACGTGGTTTGATTTTCCAAACGACTGACGAAGATGCTTTGCGTAAAGCCCTAGAAGAAGGACAAGTATCGTATTATACTGGCTACGATCCAACTGCTGATAGTTTGCACCTTGGGCACCTTGTTGCAATCTTGACCAGTCGTCGCTTACAATTGGCAGGCCACAAACCTTATGCGCTTGTCGGTGGTGCGACCGGACTCATTGGAGACCCTTCTTTCAAAGATGCCGAGCGCAGTTTACAAACTAAGGGGACTGTAGACGGTTGGGTCACTTCTATCCAAGGGCAATTGTCTCGTTTTTTAGATTTTGAAAATGGGGAAAACAAGGCTGTCATGGTCAACAACTACGACTGGTTTGGCAGCATCAGCTTCATTGACTTCCTTCGCGACATCGGAAAATACTTTACTGTCAACTACATGATGAGCAAGGAATCTGTGAAGAAACGAATTGAAACAGGGATTTCTTACACTGAATTTGCCTACCAAATCATGCAAGGCTACGACTTCTTTGTCCTCAACCAAGACCACAATGTCACTCTGCAAATCGGTGGTTCTGACCAATGGGGAAATATGACAGCTGGTACTGAGTTGCTTCGTCGGAAGGCTGACAAGACTGGTCACGTAATCACTGTGCCCCTCATCACAGACGCAACTGGTAAGAAGTTTGGCAAATCTGAAGGGAATGCTGTCTGGCTCAACCCTGAAAAGACTTCTCCATACGAAATGTACCAATTCTGGATGAACGTCATGGACGCTGACGCAGTTCGCTTCTTGAAAATCTTTACCTTCTTGTCACTGGATGAGATTGAAGAAATCCGCAAACAATTCGAAGCAGCTCCACACGAACGCTTGGCTCAAAAAGTCCTTGCTCGTGAAGTCGTGACTCTGGTTCACGGAGAAGAAGCCTACAAAGAAGCCCTTAACATCACTGAGCAACTCTTTGCAGGAAACATCAAAAGCCTTTCTGTCAAAGAACTCAAACAAGGACTTCGTGGTGTGCCAAACTACCAAGTACAAGCAGACGAAAACCACAACATCGTAGAATTGCTCGTATCATCTGGCGTAGTTAACTCAAAACGCCAAGCCCGTGAAGACGTACAAAACGGAGCTATCTACGTCAACGGTGACCGCATCCAAGACCTTGACTATGTCTTAAGTGATGCAGATAAGTTAGAGAACGAACTCACTGTTATCCGCCGTGGGAAGAAAAAATACTTTGTCTTGACTTATTAAAAAGAAGACCTCTGAAACTATGACTTTCAGAGGTTTTTTGGTACACTAGAAGTATCATGACGATCAAACCAAAATTACAACGATTTCAGACCGCAACAGCTTTTGCCTGTCCCATCTGTCAGGAAGCCCTTGACCTGGTCCAACAAAGCTTGACTTGTCCCAACCGTCACTCCTTTGACCTTGCTAAGTTTGGCTATGTGAACTTGGCTCCACAAGTGAAGCCCTCTAAGGACTATGACAAGGAGAGTTTCCAAAACCGGCAACTAGTTTTAGAGAACGGCTTCTACGACCATATCCTTACTACCCTATCAGAATGCTTGTCTCCACTGGACCATCCATCCAACATTTTAGATATTGGTTGCGGGGAAGGGTACTATTCTCGCAGCTTGCAAGAACGGTATCCAGACCATTCCTTTTACGCCTTCGATTTGTCTAAGGAATCGATCCAGCTGGCTGCTAAGAGCGACCATGAATGGAAGGTCAAGTGGTTTGTCGGGGACCTAGCTCGCCTCCCTCTTTTAGACCAGAGTATGGACCTTCTTCTAGACATCTTTTCGCCAGCGAACTATCAGGAATTTAAACGGATCCTGGCCCCAGACGGTCGCCTTATCAAGGTCATCCCAACAGCAAGCCATCTGCAAGAAATTCGTCAGAAGGTTAAGGAGCACCTCGATCAGGCCGATTATTCCAATGAGCAGATTATTCAACATTTCTCTGATCATTTTACGGTTGAACAAAGCCTCCATTGCCAGGAAACTTTCGAACTCACACCAGCATTGCGGGAGGCTCTTCTGAGCATGACGCCTCTCCTCTTTCATGTCGATGCATCTCAAATCGACTGGAGCGATTTGACTCACATCACTATTTCTGCCACTATTTTGGTTGGAAGAAACAACTAACAAACACCCTCCATTGATTGACAAATGGAGGGTCTTTTTTTATGTTTATAGATTAGTCACTTTCCTCTACGCCGATTTGTTGACGGTAGGCTTTGGGCGACTTGCCACACAACTTGCGGAAAACCTTGTAAAAGTAACCGACATTACTGTAGCCGACTTCATAGCAAATATCTTCAATACTTTCAGTTGTGGATAAAAGTAGCTGTTGGGCCGCTTTGATCCGTTGTTTATTCAAGAGCTCAGCAAAGGTGGAATTGGTTTCACGTTTAATCAATTGTCCTAAATAAACGGGATTGATATAGAGATCTTTGCTAATATCCTTGAGCGACAGTTCCTTCCGATAGTCACGTCCAATAACTTCCAAGACAGTCGCCACATTATTGTTCATTCGATATTGAGAGAAGAAACTCTCCAATTGGTTCCGAACGCAGGTAACAAGATCCTCGAAAGTCGTTGTCTCATGAACAGCTTTCACAACTTCTGTCAGGTCATCTCCGTGCAGGTGTTCAAATAAATGAAAGACATCCATAATAAACTGAATAAAGAGTTGCTTGGCTATCGCCACTTTTGGAGTATGTCTTTTCACGGTTTCCTCCAACCAGTTCAACTCCTCTAAAATCTGTTGGATATTCCCCTGGATGATGACTCGGTAAATGGGTTCGTAGTAATTAAAGACGCCATCTTCTTCTTCCAAAGGGAGATCCCCATAAAATAGTCTTCGTTCAACAAGCTCTTTAAACTGTTGAAAATGTTCCTTATAAGGTGCTTGGAAACGACGCTGTAGGAAAGCCCCCTCATCCTCATCTGAAAGATAGAGTTGAAGATTTTGTCCCAAGACCTGATAAGACGAACTGGCAAAGCCTTTCCTTTCCTTATCCACTCCAATCCAGAGTTGCTTTCTTCCTCGGATGGCCTGCTCAAACTCTTCTTCTGACCAATCTTCATGAAGGAGCCGATTGGCCGTCTCTTGATCTGGTTTTTTCAGAGTTTGAGATAATTTTTCTAGGATATTCCCCAACTCCACCTTATTGACAGGCTTTAACAGATAGTCTGCTACCCGGAGGTTTAAGGCTTTTTTTACATAAGCAAAATCTTGGTAACCCGACATAATGATATAAGCTGCATGGGGAAGAATAGACTGCATTTGATCAATCATTTCCAGACCAGTTTTTCCTGGCATATTGACATCCGTAATCACGATATCTACTGGATAATCCGCAACATAAGCCAAGGCCTGATCCGCATCCTCTGCTGTGTAAACAACCTCCATGTCCCATTTTTCAAAGGGAATCAGTTTTTTCAACCCCTCAGTAATCATATATTCATCGTCAACCAATAAGACTTTATACACGATTTTTTCCTCTTAAGTGTCCTCGATGGTAATCGTATAGAGGACACCTTTTCCTTTTTCTGATGTAATTTGAATGTGGTAACGATCCCCAAAGTAGAGAAGGAAACGCTCGTGGACATTGACAATCCCAATTGATTGTCGTTCCTTACTCTCTTCTACTTCTTCTCGAGGATCCCTATGACTCAATATTTGTTGGATCCGTTGCAACTGGCTCGGTTCCATTCCTCTCCCGTTTTCCTGAACACGAATCTCCACAGCTTCTCCAACACGACGGACTTTGATACTAATGACATTGTCCTTACGTTTGTGATCAACTCCATGAACAAAATAATTTTCCACTAGCGGCTGAAGAGTAAACTTCGGAATAATCATCTCTTCCAGACCGGGTTCAATTTTAAAGCCATAGGCAATCGATTTTGGATAACGTACCATACAGAGATAGCTGTATTTTCTACAAAATTCCAACTCATTTTCTATGGTCGTCTCTTTCTCCTCTGAAATATTGTTTCGAAGGAGACTGCTGAATTCGTAAATAATATCGGCTAATTCTTCTTGATCCTGCATGACTGCATACATGCGAATAAACTCCATGGTATTATACATGAAATGCGGATTAATCTGCGCTTGTAAGGCCTTCATATTGGCATCTTTTTGGCTCAGTTGTAGCTGATAGATATCCCGAATAGACTTGTCCATATTGTCCAACATGGTATTGGTCATTTCTGCAACTAGGAGGAGCTCCTGCTCTTTGGTATCCACATTGATCCGTCGCTCAGAATCCCCCTGGCTGATGGCTTCCATGGTATCTACCAAATCCAAAACTTGTCTTTGGTAATTACGGAAAATTCGTTGAAGCAAGAGATACAAGACTAAGACCAGGATTAAGGCGACCGAAATCATCCAGGTAAAACTAAATAAGGCTGTTCGAACCGTGTAAGAGGTCGGAATCCCAACCCAGATTTGATAGCCGTAAGCAGTATCCCGCACAATCCACTGACTATGATCTTCTGGATTGATGTCTCCCCTGTGGTAAAAAACCTTCCCCAAGGGATTATAAATCTGGACGGCAACTGGAATCGTGTCTTGAATATTGTCGACAACAGAATCTAAAAGCGCCGGATTGATTTTAATATAAGCCAGTCCAATATCTTCGCCAGTCGTAACATCCGTCAAGGAAACTGGAATCGCTTGTGAACTAGCCACGTATTGATCCGCTGGAACTTGTTGCCCTCCTTTTTTATTCTTACTGGAGACAAAGACCGTTGTGTAGTCATTTAACACCAAATCAATTTCATCCAGGGCGTCGTGTTCCAAGTAAAGAGTCTCAACATTGCGGTGCAGGGAGACTTGAATATAGTTGGAAAAATAATGATCCAGTCGCCAACTTTCGTATTCAGAAGGTGTCAAGGAAAAATATTTATAAACACCTTCAAGTTTGGCTGGATTTTCAACCAGACTCTTCCCCCATTGAGAAGATCTCTTATAAATATCCTCTACCTCAGCAGTCAAGCGAGAGGAAATCAACTGAGCGATTCGATCTGTCTCTGCCTTCTGATTATGCCAATAAATCAAAGAAACCGTCACACCTAAGGTCGTGATAATCCCGACCATGATATAGGCATAGAATTTCAAAAGTGTTGCTAACCATATTTTTTTCATAATTAAGAAACCACTTTAGACCGAATTGTTTCATAGACGGGTTGAAAAATATCATTGACAAAGAAATGCCACAAGCCCAGTAAAACAAAGAAAAATAAAGCTGGAACAAAATGGGTGACAACCCCAAGAAGAAAGGTCCCCAAGAGAAACTTCGTCACTGCACGAATATCAAGAAAAGCACCAATAAAGCTCAACTTCAAGCTATTGAGATAGGACAACTCAAAATGGACCTGAAGCTTGAGGTAGACTGCAAAAGTCAAGGGAGCTACCAACAAGAAAATCAAATTGACCAATAAGATAAAAATCTGAAATAGGGACAAGTGGGGCAATTGAATCATCAGATACATACCATAAACAAGAATGGCTTCAATCAAAAAAAATGTATAGAAAACCTGGTTGGCAGGACGGAAGTTTTCTTTATAGAGGGACCAAGCTTCAGACCAACCATATTGCTTGTAATCAGATCCATGTTCGGCATATAGACTCATAATCGTTGCGCTAGCTGGCCCAAATCCAAATAAGATTCCTCCACAAAAAGTTAGCGCCCAAAAAATTCCTGTTGCCAGCATGGCTAAGTAAACTCTTGTAAAAATAAATTCAATCATTCTTCCCATAATTTGTCTCCATATTCATTTGCTGTAGAGGGGAACTTCCATCAAGTTAGTATAGTTTCCCTAGTACAAATGATGATTATACCCTATATTATAGCACATTTCCCCTGATGCTTTCGATTCTAAATCATCAACAGAAAAGACTTTGAAGTACGAAGACCTCAAAGTCTTTTAATAGACTTAAGCAAGTATTGTTAGCTTATTTCTTAGCAGCAAGGTACTCATCGTATTGTTTTTGAATTTCATCCAATACTTTTTGGTAGGCACCTTCTGATTTCAATTTTTCAAGCATCTTAGGAATTTCAACTTCAGGATCTACTGTACCTGTATTGATAGCACTTGTGAATTGGTTCAAAGTGTTTGTAAGGGCAGTGATTTCTGATTTCACATTTTCAGTGTTGAAGATGAATCCAAGTGCTGGAGATTCTTTTGCAGTTTCCAAGTCTTTCTTAGATTGTGCAATTTGCTCATCGGTTACGTTTTCGTTGATGTAAAGAATCCAGTTGTTACCAGTGTTCCATCCAGACATGTGAGTATTTCCGTTGTAGCCATCCAAGACTCTTACACGGTTTTCTTTACCTTCAACTTTTTCCCAGTTCTTGCCTTCTGGTCCGTAAACAAGACCGTTCAAGAGTTCTGGGTTTGTATTCAAGAGGTTCAATACTTCCATTGCTTTTTCTTTGTTCTTAGAGTTGTTTGAGATAACAAAGTTTGCAACTTGAGTAGTGTTGTTTTTCTTGTAAAGTTGAGTGAATGGTTTAATTTCGATCTTACGGTTTGCTACACGAGTAAGCAAGCTGTTACCGTAGTCAGCAGGTCCTACTGTTTCTTCACGTACCAACCAAGTATCTTGAGAAAGGTCATATCCAGTGTCGCTTGTAGCTACGTCTTTTGGAATGTAACCAGCTTCATAGTATTTATGAAGAGTCTTCAAGTTTTCAACATAACGTGGAATAGTGTAACGGTCAACGATCTTAGTTGTGTCCCCTTGCAAATCGACAACGAATGGAAGACCATCTACTGCAATGTAATCGAAGTCATCAGAAGGTCCACCGTAGCTCTTGTTCATTGCGAATGGAACAACGTTTGGATCTTTTTCTTTGATGGCTTTCAAGACTGGTTCAAGTGAAGCGTAGTCTTTCACATCTGAAATATCGATACCATATTTTTCAAGAAGTGGTCCGTTGAAGGCAAAGTTTTGTGAAGATGCAACGTTAGCTGCAACTGGAACAGCATAAATCTTGCCGTTTACAGTATTCCCTTTGATATAAGCTGGGTCAAGTGCTTCATAAAGCTCTTTCCCTTCTTTCTTATACAAGTCTGTCAAGTCAGCATAAGCACCTTTTTGAGCGTTGATGACATAGTTGTTTGCAAAGGCAATATCGTAGTTTTCACCAGATGAAATGATAACGTTCATCTTCTTGTCATAGTCACCCCAACCAAGGTATTGGATGTCTAATTTAACACCAGCTTTTTCTTCGATGATCTTGTTAGCATTTTCTAACAAAGTATCCAAGTTATCAGGTTTGTCACCGATTTGGTACATTTTGATAACTGTTTTACCATCTTCACTCTTAGATGATTTTTGGTTATCACCTGTCAAGTTACCACAAGCAGCAAGAGTTGCTCCAAGTGCGAGAACGCTAGCAGAAGCTAAAGCATATTTTTTCCAATTTTTCATGAGAAAAACTCCTTTTTTATTTTTCTTTATTAACATTATGAAGGGTGGATGAACAAGAGTTGCTTACTCTTTAACACCACCGATGGTCAATCCTTTTACAAAGTAACGTTGGAAGAATGGATAGAGGATAGCGATTGGAACTGTTGCCACCACCACCATGGCCATCCGTCCAGTTTCCTTAGGAAGGGATTGGACCGCACCAGCGATTTGGCTAGATGCACCGACTGATTTAGAGATGTAATCCATGTTATTTTGGATTTGCATCAGCAAGTATTGAAGAGGATAGAGGTTTTCACTCTTGATATAGAGAAGGGCGTTGAACCAGTCATTCCAGAAGCCAAGGGCCGTGAAGAGACTGATCGTTGCAATCCCTGGGAGAGAAAGTGGCAAACAGATCTGGAAGAAGATCCGCGTTTCACTCGCTCCATCTATCCGAGCAGACTCGAGAATTGCTTCTGGGATGGTCCGTTTGAAGAAGGTCCGCATCAAAATAATATTGAAGGGACTTAATAACATCGGAATGATGAGGGCTCCAACCGTATCCCCTAAATGAAGCAACTGAGTGGTAACGATGTAACCTGGTACCATCCCTGCACTAAAGAGCATGCTCAAAAGTGCAAAGACAGTAAAGAAGTTTCTATACTTAAAGGTTCTACGAGAGATGGCGTAGGCATAGGTTGTTGTAATAAAGACATTACATGCTGTCCCTACAATCGTCACAAACAAGGTAATAAAGAGGGCTTGCAGAATCTTATCCTTAAATTGAACAAGGAAAAGATAGCCATCTGCACCAAACTTAGCAGGCCAAAATTGGAAGCCGTGAATAGCCAAACTTTGTTCATCTGTCAAGGAAATCATGACAACGAAGATGAAGGGCAAGATACAGGATAGCGCAACCAAGCCGACGATGCTACTAAAGAAGATGTCTGCTTTCTTACTGAAGGAGTGGATCCCAACATTATCAACTTTTTCTTTTTTAATTTTTGATTTTGCCATGGTATCCTCCTTTCTAGAAGAGCGCTGCATTCTTATCAATACGACGAGCTACAATGTTAGAGAGCAAGACGAGAATCAATCCGACAACTGATTGGTAAAGTCCAGCTGCTGCAGCCATCGCAATATCTCCTGATTTAGCCAGTCCATTAAAGACATAAACATCAATTACGTTGGTTACACTATAAAGAGCACCTGAGTTGTGCGGGATTTGGTAGAACAATCCGAAGTCAGCACGGAAGATATTTCCGATTGCAAGGATGGTCAAAACCGTAATTAAGGAAGACAACTGAGGAATGGTGATGTGGCGAATCCGTTGCCACTTGGATGCCCCGTCCACTGTTGCTGCTTCGTAAAAGGTTGGATCTATTCCCATGATGGTTGCGTAGTACATGACACTACTATAACCAAAGCCCTTCCAGATTCCTAAGAAAAGGAGAAGAGCCGGCCAAATGGCAACCTCTGTATAGAAGTTAATTCCTTTCATCCCAAGAGATGTCAAGACATGGTTAATCAAGCCTTTATCGACGTTTAAGAAGGCATCTGTAAAGAAGCTAATGATAACCCATGACAAGAAATAAGGGAACAGCATTGATGTTTGAAATACTTTGACCAATCGTTTAGACCGCATCTCACTAAAGATGATGGCAATCCCAACAGAAACAATCAAGCCCAAGAAAATAAAGGCTAAGTTGTATAGAACAGTATTTCTCGTAATGATATAAGCATCGTTGGAGCTAAAGAGGAATTTGAAGTTATCAAACCCAACCCACTTACTTTTCATTACGCTATCAATAAATCCCTCTCCAGTGATATGATAGTCTTTAAATGCAACAACGTTTCCCAAAACAGGTATGTAGAAGAATAAAATCAACCACACTGCACCTGGTAAAACCATCAAGAAGAAAATAAGATTTTCTCTCAAGGTCTTCAAAAACTTTTTCATCTGACTCCCTCCTTTGTTGTTTTCTCCCTTTGGTAACGTTTACATTATCAATTATAAAACTCTATGAAAACTTTTTCAAACTCCTAATTATAGAAAAAATTCTACAAATTTATGACATAGCCTTAAAAATGGAGAAAAAAGGAGAAGATAGATCTCCATTCATTGGACATTCTTCTTCTCCTTCAACATCATCTTCTTTAAAGACACCTTTTTAGATTAGGTTGTATAAATGGTCGAAGCTGTTGCAATCGTATGCCATTGGTTGGCTGTCGTGGCTGCAAAGTCCTTGTCTGCGTAGAAATCATTAAATGGCAAGATCTCTACTTCTAGTTCGTCGATACGTGAGATAGAACCAGTTAGATAGTCTTCAATACGACTTTCTGCTCGCTTAATCCGTTGCAAGAGTCCACCCATACGAATATCGACCGTATCCAAACCAAAGACCTTGTTTTCTTTCAGCCATTGGTGGCTAAAGAGGGCATGGAAGTTTTCAATCTCACTTCTAAGTTTTGGTAATTCTTCTCTGGCGATTTGTTGCAAGCTTTCTTTATCATCCGCTTGATAGGCTTGGCGAATGCGTCGTCCTACATCTACTTTACTACTTAAAATAGCATTTAACTGGGCCTGGGTTTCAAAAAGATAAGCGTAGACTCCAGCTTTTTCTTTAATAGCAGCAAGGGTTTCAGCAGCCTGGGCAAAGTGAGGCTTGTCTTGTTCAGGTGTCATGTGCTGATCAAGAATTGGGCAAAGAATATCCTGATAAAAGACATAGCGGTTAGGATTAATCCCACTCAGATTTCCTGGTAGATCTGGCAAGAGGTTGGCCAAATCCAGCTGCATAAAGTCCTCAGCTGATAGACCTGTATTGGTCTTTAAGTGAGCAGACAAGCGTTCTAAATCATTACGATAGCTAAGTTCTGCCCAGATTTGCAAGCTCGGTAAGATAGAGAACTGTGCTGTTTCACCACCATTATCTCCCCAACCAGTCACAATGACTTCTTTGATCTGATTGGCACGGCAGGCTTTATTAGCTTCGACTGCGATGAGACGACTGAAATAGTTGTGGGGCGTAAAACCAATCCACTTCCAAGCACCACCTGCAAAGGCGATATCCTGACTAATCTTGTGGTGGTTACGGAAGTTCCGGTTGTATTTTTCCTCACTATCTTGGTAATAATCCCAGTAAACCAAAGTCACACGGTCTTTGAGACGGTCTAGATAAACACGTGTTTCCTCTGGAATCTCCACATCGCGGTCATACTGACCATCTGCTGACATGAGCTTGAAGAACATATCGCTCCACATCTGGCAGTGGAAACCATACTTGTCTGCGATATCCAGCACGCGCTCCAAGTGTTGGCACATAAGGAGACTACGATCAACCACACCGTTTAGGATGAGGTAGCGTCCCAAACCAACTAGGTGAGCTTCGTCCATTCCGATATTGACCTTGCGAGTCTGTAGCTTAGATAGCGTCGCAAACATGCCATCAATCAGGTCATAAACCTTTTCTTCGCCAATGAGGAGAATGTCCTCAACATCACGAAGTTGCTGGACTTCTTTGACACTCCATTTGACAAAGGCTGACAAGTGGGCCAAGGTCTGGATACATGGTACAAAAGTCATATCAAACTGCTGGGCGTAGGCTTCAATTTCCTGTAACTCTTCAGCAGAATAAGCTCCACGGAAATAGCCAAAGTAAGGTTGTCCCTCGATTTGATAGGTATCTTCCATATAGAGTTCAAAAGTTGAGTAGCCCATGAGAGCTAAGACCTCAATCATCTGCTTGGCAGAGGTGACATTCATTACAGCATTACGGGAACAATCCGCCATGTATGCTAAATCTTCATAAGCCGCTTGTTCTTCAATCTCTACCTTATCACCTTCTACCAAAGCTGTTACTAGCACTGACAAGGCACGGTAGAGTTGGTGAGGTTTGTCATAAGTCAATTGATACTTTCCGCCCTCACCCTTGATAGAAATAGAAGATTGATCAGACTGGGTGACTGCCACTTCTACATTGGGTAGAGAAATGTGCTTTTTTAATGCTTCGATAGATTGGGCTTGTTTGGGACTAAGTCCTGTAAAAATTACCATTGGTTTTCCTCCTGTAACCAGTTGACAAGGGCACCGTAGAGATTGGCATCTGCGCGATAGGTGCAGGCTTGGATGACTGGCGCAATTGTATACTCTTCATATCTTTCGACAAAAGCATCTACTGCTTTTTGCACCCCTTTGATAAAATCTGGGTTCTGGCTGATGGAACCACCTAGGCTAATGACATCTGGGTCGATTAGATACTGGATATTGAGAAGCCCTTGGGCTAGGTTACGATTCATGCGCTCAATGGCTTCTTGACAAAGGGCATTGCCTGCTGCAGCCTCTTGGTAAACCTTACGGCCGTCCCAATCGGTTTGACCAGATTGTTCATTCACATAACGAACCATACTTCCAGTTGACGCCAGTTGCGACCAGTTATTGAGTTTCTCAGTTGGTGCAAGAGTCGTCATGTAACCAAACTCTCCACCCAAGCCATGGCGACCACGGTGTAGTTTCCCATTGATAATCATAGCCCCACCGATTCCTGTACCAATCACGACGCAGGCTGCATTTTCAGTCTCAGGATGAGCCAGCAGTTCACTAAGTCCAACACAGTTGGCATCATTTTCTAGATGGACAGGTAGCTGGTGATGAGCAAGGACCTGGTACCATGAAAAACCATGGATATATGGAATGGCACTAATCCCCTCAATCACTCCTGTTTTTTGATTGACCGCACCTGGCACACTCATCGCAATCCCACGATAGTCCTGTTCTGACAAGCGTTGGTCCAACCAAGCCAACAAATCTTCTAGAGTGTCTGGAGTTGGGGTGCTGGTCTTATCTAAAATCTTTCCATCAGGAGTCAGACTAGCAAACTTAATGCCAGTCCCTCCGATATCAATCGTTGCAATGGTCATTGCTTTCACCTACAAAAAGGAGCGAGTCCGCAGTTGGTTCTTACTTCTTCGCTCCTCCTTTCTGTTTCTGTTTACTGTTTGAAATTAAATTTCTTCTTTTTGAATGAATTCTGTACGAATTTCCTGTGGTGCCAATAGTCCTGAATGAACTGGGTATGGGCGTTCCAGCAAGTCAAGAATGGCTTGTTGTTTTTCAGACACGCGAACATTTTCTTGACTCATGTTGTAGTAACGAAGGACATAACCTTCTTCATTCTCAGCCACCTTAAAGGCTGTTGGGCAGACTTGTGGCAAGTTCAGTGCTGGATGGTTAAAGAGACTACCCGTTGCCGCAACACTACCCTCTTGTTTTGCAACTTGAAGGGCTGTAAATGGTACCTGGAAGGCTTTGGCGCGACGGAAAGCTGAGAAGCGTTCGCCTGCTTGGTGGCATTCTACCGCAAACTCAACTTCGATATCACGCAAACACTGAGCTTCCGGTGTTGGGAAGTAGCCCCAGTCACCGAGTTCACCTGAAGCACGAAGAAGGGTTACAGCCATAGTATCGTCTCTAAGAATTTCATACTCGTGCAATCCTTTATTGGATACTGTCACTCCTTTGACATCATCATACAAGCTGACAAAGGCTTGTTGGTGTTGTGGATTTTCAGGATTTTCCCAAGAAGCTGCTGGTTTATTTGGTCTTGTCACAACTTCATAGATGCTTTCAGAATCATTGCTTGGACGAGTGTTGTGAGTTTTGACCAAGAGACGGATGCGGTGATCCTTGGCAGTATTGGTAAAACGAGTCTTAAAGCGAATCTGTGGGTTATCCACAAAGACGGTCATCTCAGTTTCAAGAGGAATGGTTGTCAACTCTTCTGAACGACCAGCATCTCGTTTCATAAACTCGATAATGCCTCTTTGTTCCGCATCCAATTTTTCATCTGCACTGACTGGAATCGTCAAGTCATGCTTGAGCAAAATTTTTGCATAGCGAGCATTGTTTTCTAAGACTTCGTATCCTTTCAATTGAGCATAGATTGGCTCAGTACCTTTTGGTTGGAAGTAAATATATTCGTTACCAATATCCCCACGATCCTCAAAACGGATACAGTCTTCGTAAGCTTCATTTGTAGTCTTGTCATAGACGGTGATTCCTTCATCTACACTCACAGTTACAAACGGTGTATCAATCACTCCATTTTGATAAATACCATCTCGGTATTCTACTTGGCCTTCAACCAATTGGAAACTAGCCCAAGAAAGTGGAGCCAGATGAACTGGGATTGTCACGCGCACTTGACGAGCGATATAAGGTTGACGGAACTTATCCTTTGGCAAAGTATAGCCAAAACTTGCTCCCAAGTCTTCAATCTTCGCTTCAATGATATGGCCATCCAAATCTTCAACATGGTACTCTGGCAAGGACACAGCTGCCATCTTCTTGTAGCCTTCAGTTGGATGTAACTCTTTGAAATCACAAGTAGCAACATCAACCACAACACTGACAGTATCTACCTTGTCATGTAAAGCTGTGTTAACAACGGTGAAGAGGTGTTCGCTCTGTGCATTTTGGGTAGCTAGTTTGCCCTTCCATTCATTAAGAAGGTTGCTCTTGACAAAGTTACCGACTTGATTGACCTTGGCAAAACGAGTTTCCATTTCACGGTGGACCTCGTCAATACTGCATCCACAGATACTATCGTGTGGCGCATTTTGCAAAAGCACTTTCCAAGCATAGGTCAATTGATCCTTATGATTATGACCTCCTGTGAGAATGGTCAATGGTTCCACGACCTGCTCGAGCAAATTACTATTTTCTTGGAAGGCTTGTTTAAGGTAAACGCGTGAAGAAGAGGTATTGGCAAGGGTGTACCAGCCATCCGTTTCCTGGCTAGTCAACTCACCTGTGACCGTTGATAATTGTTCAGGAAGTGCACTTTCCACTGCTTGGACATATTCGTCAAATGAGCTATGAATAAAGGTCACGTCAGGGAAGAGTTCGTTTGCCACACGAATGGCTTCACTAATATTTCTCTGTACAGGCTGGTGATCACAGCCGTTCATCATCAACCATTGGTTGGTCGATGCATAGTCACGGACGTCTGCTAATTTTTGCTTCCAGAAAGTCAAAGCTTCATCTTTATCCACTGGAATTTCATTCCCGTTACTGTACCAGTTTGCAAAGAGAATGCCGAGTACACGGCTACCATCAGCCCCCTGCCAATACATCTCAGAAAATTGAGAGGTAAATTGCTCATCTTCGAGGACTTGGTTGTCAAATCCGATTGGCTTGACACCACGACCAAAGGCTGCTACGTGAATGCCTGATTTTTGAAGGATTTGAGGAGCCTGCCCCATATTTCCAAAGGTATCTGGGAAGTAGCCGATTTGAGTTGATGTGCCCCATTTGGCACATTCCGCTTGTCCAATCAAGGTATTGCGGACGTTCGCTTCACTGGAAATCAAGTAATCATCCTGCAAGATATAGAAAGGACCAATCTTGAGTTTTCCTTCGTCGATATAACGCTGCACCTTGTCACGATTTTCAGGGCGAATTTCTAAATAATCATCAAGGACGATGGTTTGTCCATCCAAGTGGAAGCTCTTAAATTCAGGATCATTTTCAAACAGATCAAAAAGATTGTCAAAAAGTTCCACCAATTGCATCCGGTGACTCTCAAAAGGTAGATACCACTCACGATCCCAGTGGCTGTGAGAAATAATATGTACAACAACATTTTCCATGAGTAAAACCTCATTCTAACTTAAATTTAAAAATAGATTTGTGATTCTTTACCAGAATCAGTTGAGCGAAAACGTGCTCCTTATACTCAATGAAAATCAAAGAGCAAACTAGGAAGCTAGCCGCAGGCTGTACTTGAGTACAGCAAGGTGAAGCTGACGTGGTTTGAAGAGATTTTCGAAGAGTATTAGCGAATATCCAGGTAATCCAAGACTAACTCACAGAACATCATATTGGCCCATGAGAACCATTCACGCGAGTATTTAGTTGGATCATCTACGTGGAAGCTTTCGTGCATAACACCTGTTCCGCCATCACATGCAACTAGTTGGTCTAGCAAGTATTTTTTCTCAGCTTTATCTGTAGCTGTTAAGCCTTGAATTGATAGGGCAATCGGCCAGATATAACGATAGAAGGTATGAGAGCTTCCGAGACCGCTAGCGTATTCTCCTTGGTAGAAGTATGGATTTTCAGGGCTCAGGATGGTGCAACGAGTGGCTTGGTACACTTCATCGTTCACATCACAGTAACCAAGATAGGGAGCAGCTAACAAGCTTGGTACGTTAGGGTCGTCCATGATGCTAGCATTTCCCAAACCGTCTACTTCAAAGGCGTAGATCTTTTCACCCTTGCTGTTGGTGGTGTAGGCGTAGTTTTCGATTCCTTCTTGAATCTCAGCTTGGAGACGTTTGGCATCAGCAATAATACTCTCGCTATCAGCTAGATTCAATTCTGCAAAAATTTCCTGGACATATCCCAAGACAACGACTGCAAACATATTTGACGGAATCAAGTAGCTATATTGACAACAATCATCACTTGGTCGAAAGGCTGACCAGGTCATTCCTGTCACGGCAAAGTCAGGACCAAAACCATCATTTACCAAAGTGTCTTCCTTACGATCGGTATCCCGAACAAAGCGATAAGGGGAGTTCTTATGATCTTGTTCCACCGTCCAAAGATGAAGGATCTCCTTGGTCGCTGTAACAAAAGTCTCATCAAACTGGCTGGTTTCTCCTGTTTCTTTCCAAAGGAGATAAGCCAACTGCAAGGGATAGCAAAGCGAATCCACTTCATACTTGCGTTCCCAAATCCAGCCATTGAGGTCTGTATGGTCTGTCTCATGATGCCCCTTCCAGTTCTCCTCAATATTAAAAGAGTTAGCATAGGGATCCTTAAGGATCAAGGTCATCTGACGTTTGACCAAACCTGCAATAGTCTGACGTAAACGAGGGTCTCTTTTTGCCACATGAAGGTAGGGTCTCAGCTGAGCAGTCGAGTCCCGAAGCCACATAGCTGGGATATCTCCTGTCAGGACAAAGGTCGAGCCATCTTCCAAAATTTCAACTGTATTATCTAAGGTATCTGTGTAGCAACGTTCAAAGACATCCACCCATTCAGGGTAATCCTTAGCACGTTCTGCTACTTGATCCAACCATTCTCTGACGATTTCTTTTGAATAGGTCATTTATTTTCCTCACACGTATCGATTCTTTCCTATTCAGTATAAAAGATTTCAAAGGGGAAATACATACGCAAATTATAGCCCTTTTTCTACAAACTTTTCTAGTTTTAAAAATTGCTTTCAGATTCTAGTAGCTTCTGCTAAAATAAAGAAAGAAAGAAAGAAAAGGGCTTAGAAGCTCTACTTTAATACAGGAGGTCCTTTATGAAGACCGATTTGACTTGCATTGATACCCGCTTAGGAACAGACAATCACCCAGCTTATTCCAACGGCAACACCCTCCCTTACACAGGAGTTCCTTTTGGGATGAATTATTTTCTCCCACAGACGACACATGAACAGGGTGCTTGGTTTTTCAACCCCAACCTTCCAATCTTTCAAGGCATTCGCTTGACCCATCAGCCGAGCCCTTGGATTGGGGATTTTTCTTGGTGTCTCCTCACCCCACTAACAGACATACCAACTCAAGAAGACCTCTATTTTAGACAGAGCAGTTACCGGATCCAAGAAGCTATCTTTCAGCCCCATTATTTAGCCCTCACCTCAGAGCGCTATCAAATCCACACAGAGGTGACGCCCAGCCTCTATGGAGCCTTCCTTCGCTTTAGGGGGCCATCTGAACTAGCACTTGCCTTGCACTGTCCCAATGGACTAACTGAGCTAGAATTCGGAGAAACAAATCTTCACTTCCACATCCTAGATCAAAATCATACAGACCAACATGACTTTCCGTTCTATCTTCATTTCGAATTTGACCAAGCTATCACTCGAACTCACTGGCTAGGGCAGGATTTGATCCTAGAGTTTGACAGCCCCATACTAGAAGCTCGATTAGGCACTTCCTTTATTAGCCCTGACTTGGCCAAATCTCACCTCCCTAAAGCTAGCTTTGAAGATATGAAAGAAAAAGCCGGTCGCAAGTGGCAAGAGCTAATGGACCGATTTGAAATTTTAGATACGGGCGGAGAGGATCGAACCTTTTTCGATCACTGTCTCTACCGTAGTCTGCTCTTTCCTCAGACTTGTTATGAAGTGACCCCTGAGGGGAAAGCAGTCCATCGCGACTTCGCTCACAACCGCATTCAAGAAGGAAAATACTTCACTGGTTTGGGCTTCTGGGACCTCTTTCGGACCACCTTTCCTCTTTATAGCCTGGTCTATCCTGAGCTCTATCAGGAATTTCTCGAAGGCTTCCTTAGCCATTACCGGGATACGGGCTTCCTCCCTAAATGGCTAGCGCCAGACGAAAGAGGCATGATGCCTGGGACACTCATTGACGGGGTCATTGCAGATGCTATTCAGAAAAGCCTAGCCCCCGACCTCCACACGGAACTTTTTGAAGCCATGCTGGATACAGCTAGGAAGGAAGATCCAAATGGTCATTACGGTCGACGAGGAGCTAAAGAGTACAAAGAATTAGGTTATCTATCCACCGACTATCACGAAAGCGTGAGTCATACCATCGACTTCTCCTATAGCGACTTTTGTATTGCCCAAACTGCTCAGATACTTGGCAAGGAAAATCTTGCCAAAGAATATGCCCAATCTAGCCTTTCCTACCGAACCCTCTTTGATCCAGAAACAGGTTATATCCGAGCCAAAGATAAGAAGGGTCATTTCAGACCAGACTTCTCTCCGATCAGTTGGGGACGCGACTATGCAGAGTGCTCTGCCATTCAGGCAACCTTAGGCGCCCTTCACGACATCGAGGGACTCAAGCAACTCTTTGGAGGAGAAGAAGGCTTTACCCACTACTTAACCCGACTGGCAACCCAAGCACCACATTATGAAGTGACGGGCTATGGCTACGAAATTCACGAAATGAGTGAGATGGCCCAAGCTCCTTTTGGGCAAATTGCCATTTCGAACCAACCGAGTTTCCACATCCCCTATCTCTTTCGCTATAGCCAACACCCAGAATACGCTAGCTTACTGATTCAAGCCATTCGCAAAGAAGCCTTCCAGCCAACCTTCAAAGCCTATCCAGGAGATGAAGATAATGGCAGTCTATCTTCTTGGTATATCTGGTCGGTTTTAGGACTCTATCCGACTTGTCCAGGCAAACCAGTCTACGATTTGGGGATTCCTCTCTTCAAACATCTACGCCTCTATCTCCCTCAAGAGAAAAAATGGATCCATATCCATTGTACAGCCCACACAGCCCAGGCACACTTCCTTCAAGATCTTTCCCTTGATGGGAAAAGAATCGACAGAGTGAGTCACCAAGACCTCTTGAAAGCAGAGAAGCTGGATTTCCACCTCTCTTGGCTCCCTAAGATCTAGAAAACGAAAAAGAATGAAGAGTTGGACACTCTTCATTCTTTTTCTATGGCACTAATATTCCCTAATCCCCAACCTTATAGAGGAAAGACCCTTGTTCTGTAAAACTGTACATCCCAGTTCCAGTCCAGAGACGGTCTTTACTTGCATCAGAGTCATCATGAAAGACGACTTCTCCATTTTCGTCCGTTTGATCATCAATCGTAAGCCCGGCAGGGATGAATTCCATTAAAAATCCACCTGTGATTCCTCCGTAAACTCCTCCCGAAACAGTCCCATAATCCGTCAAGGAGAGACCGTAAGATTCATATTCGTTAGAGACCAAACCATTTTGATCAAAGACCAATTTATTTCCCTTATCATCTTGCCAGACACCAGCTACGCTACTATAATCCCCTTGAGCGATTGCTTCAATATCCATCTTTGTTTTCTCTTTCTTATCACTCGAACTTTCAGATTTCTTTGTTTCACTAGTAACTGAGCTAGCCTTCGATTGACGAACCGTACTTTCTTTACTTTCAGACCCTGTCTCCTGCTTTTTCTCACCGCAGGCTCCAAGGAAAAACAGTAGAGCAGAAAGCAACAATAACAAACGATACTTTTTCATCATGAATCTCCCTAATTCAAACTATTCTATAAACCTAATTTTATCCTTTTTCTAGCAAATTGACAAGTTTCTTTTACTATCAAAAAATGAGGCTGGGACAAAAGTCCTAGCCTCTCAATTGTCTTTGGATTGTTGAGCAAGACGCAGTGGTTGAGTGGGCTCTACTACGCTGATTTCATCAGCTTTTACAGCCCTACTCAACTGTGCAGAGGTGGGACGACGAAATCGAATTCTAACGAATGACCGATTTCTGTCCCACTCTCTTCTCTATTTGATTAATGGGCTAACATTTCCTGTGCAATTTCAAATCCGGATAAGTCACTTGGATAGTAAGTAGGCCAATTTTCCAATTCATTGTAAAGAGCCTCTTGGCTTTCCCCACCGAAGAAAATATGGAAGTGAGCTGCCTTATTGGGAGCAATTTGATGATCACTAAATTGAACATACTTGAATTCACCCGCATTCGGATCAGTTGCTTCAAAGAGATAACGCACTCCACGATTCCCTTTTGTATAGGTCAGCGTATGCTTCCCTGCGTAGCGGTATTCGAACTTCTTCTCTTCTCCATTCTTATAGAAGGTCATGGTTTTGTCGGTAATGACAATCCGTTCGACATCCGTTTTATAGCCTGTGGTGTAGTAAGCTTTATACTCTTCAGCTGTTTTGGACTTGGTTAGTTTAGCTTTGTAATCAAAAACTTGATCCAAGGTGCCATCTTTTAGATAAGGATACACAGATTGCCAGTCTCCCGCATAGTCTGAGAGAGTTCGGTCCTTGATAGCACTGTCTTCAAAGTAGCCATTGGCTACTGTTTTGGTGTCTTCTTCCTCTTCTGGAGCGATTTCCTTCCCTGCCTGAGTCGTTGTTAACTCTAAAGACTTGAGGTTGGCTCCCATGATAGAGATGTAGTCTTCACCATCTTTCATCTGCTCATCTGTCAAGCTCTCTAGTGGATTCAAAACAGCTAGATCTACACCGGTTTCAGCAGACAAGGTTTTCGATAAGGATTTAGAAGCATTTTCTTCAAAGTAGATAACCTTGATATCGTTCTTCTTGATGTACTCTGTCAATTCACTCAAACGACTCGCAGACGGCTCACTATCCGGTGATAAACCTGAAATAGAGACTTGATTCAAGCCATAGTCCAAGGCCAAATAACGGAAAGCCGCGTGCTGCGTTACAAAGTTTTTCTGTTTCGCTGCAGATAGGCTCTTCGTATAGCTGTCATCCAATTTTTTCAACTTAGCAATATAAGCGTCCGCATTAGCTGTAAAGCTATCTTTTTTATCTGGGTACTGTTTCACCAGTTGATCACGAATCGTTTCCACCATTTTAATGGCTCTCTGTGGAGACAGCCAGACATGGGGATCGTAGTCATGATGGTGTTCTTCCCCTCCCTCATGGTCATGCTCTTCTTCACCACCTGGTAAAAGAAGCATATTTTCAGTCGCTTTGACAACCTTGGTTTTCTTGCCATCCATTGATTTCAACAACTGAGGCACCCAAGTTTCCATGTTCTCGTTCTCATAGACAAAGACATCTGACTCTTGAATTTTTGCGCGACCTTTGGCAGACAATTCAAAATCATGGGGTTCCGAACCAGACCCAATCAAGAGCTCCACATCTCCCTCGTCTCCGATGACTTGCTTAGTAAATTCATAGACAGGATAGAAAGTAGTCATGACTTTCAATTTCCCTGACTGATTTTGACCGCCACTACAAGCTACTAAAAGAAGACTACAGAAGGCTAACACGAGCCATACAAGTTTTTTCATAAGATCACCTATTTTCTAAATTTAACAAAAAGATTTGAGAGCAAAAAGAAGGATACAAATAAGAGAGTGATGGTCGCACTAACCGGTGTATCCGGATAATAAGAAAGAATGAGACCACTGACCATCCCCACAAAACCAATGACTACTGCCAACAGCATGACTGAACGGAAAGTTTTTCCTAGCTTTAAAGCAATACTAGCTGGCAAGACCATAATAGTAGATACCAACAAGGAGCCTGCAGCCGGGATCATCAAGGCGATAGCCACTCCTGTCACAATATTAAATAGGATAGACATGAGACGTACGGGTAAACCATCTACATAAGCTGTATCCTCGTCAAACGTAAGGATATACATAGGACGAATAAAGAGAACCGTCAAACATAAAACAATCGCCGCAATGACAAACAAAGCTAGCACTTGCTCATCAGTAATAGTCAAGGTGGAACCAAATAGGTACTGATCCAAACTCATGGAACTTTTACCACCACCCTTCATGATCACTAGGGCTAAGGCCAAGCCAGTCGACATGAGAATCGCTGTCCCGATTTCCATAAAATCTTTATAGACTGTTCGTAAATACTCTAGAAATACAGCCGCTATGATTACCACAATGACTGTCGAAATAGTTGGAGAGAAACCAAGGAAGAGGCCAAAAGCGACCCCCGATAGAGAAACGTGACTCAGTGTATCACTCATCAAGCTCTGACGACGCAAAATCAAAAATACACCTAAGATAGGGGAGAAGAGACTCATGGCAACCATCGCCAACAAAGCCCGTTGCATAAAGTCATATTGAAATAAACTAAGCATGCTCCTCACCTCCATCTTTCTCATGGACATTAAAGCAACGCCATGGAGAATTTTGTTTTCTCACCAGGTGAATATTGCGATCCGCGTAATGGCTCACCTCTTCGGGATCATGCGTAATCATTAAAACAGCCTTCCCATGGTGGTGGGCACTGTGGTGCATCAATTCGTAAAACTCATCCTTACTACCAGCATCCATCCCAGTAGTCGGTTCATCCAACACAAAAATATCTGGATCAGACGCAAACATTCGTGCAATGACAGCCCGTTGCTTCTGACCACCGGATAGAGCCCCTAACGGTTTATCACGATGCTCTAACATCCCAACAGAAGATAAACTAGCTAAAATGTGCTCCTCATCATGATGATTTAACCGACGAAACCAGCCCTTACGAGGATAACGTCCCGATTTCACAAACTCATAAACAGAACTTGGAAAGCCAGCATTGAAACTTGCAATTTGTTGCGGAAGATAAGCGATTCGTAATTTTTTACCAGCTAGATTTTCCTTAGCGATTTCAACAGTTCCTACTTTTGGTTTTAAAATTCCAAGACTTGCCTTGATCAAAGTAGATTTAGCAGCACCATTCTCACCCGTCAGGGTCACAAACTCACCACTATCTAAGTAGTAGTTAACTCCTTCAAGAACAGGCTCACGATCATAATAAAAAGAAAGATCTTTTACAGTAATATAACGCATTAACTAAGATCCTCCAATAAGCGCGATAAAAATTTAGAAATAACCTTTTGTTCTTCTTGAGAAAATTCACTCAAAACTTGATTATACACAGCCAAAGTATGATCATGATGATGAGAATGTTCTTCAGCAACCGGACGCCCTAAATCTGTTAACCGATACAAAACAATACGAGCATCTTTCTCGTCCTTCAAAGCTTCTAACATGCCAAAAGAAAGTAATTGCTTAACTGCTTTGGTCACAGCGGCTTGACTAACATTTAGCAATTTAGCAAGCTCTGAATTCGAGTAATTCTCCTTAGATAACAACATCAAAATATGCTCTTGCGTATTGGTTAAAGAAAAACCACTCGTACAGGAACCAATCAAAACTTCATGCTGATTCTCAGAAATAAGTAAAATAGAATTTAAAAAATGATCAATCTGATTAGCAACTTTCATATGTATTTCCTTTCTGTTAACCGGTAAATACTTTACCGGTTAATTATAACACAGTAAAGGAAAGTAGTCAAAGTATTTTCAGAAAACAATGAGAATAAATTTAAGGAATTTATTGGTAACTCACCAGTAAAAATTCAACGAATAAAAGAAAAAGACAAGGTCCGAAAACCTTGTCTTTAATACTATACCGGCGGCCGGGGTCGAACCGGCACGTCCTTGCGGACACTGGATTTTGAGTTCTATGAACCCATTTTTTAAATCTTATAACCTTGATTTAATAGGGTTTTAGAACTTTTGAATCTTGCAAAATAGACTCATTTTTTAAATTTTAGTAACTTTTTGGTAACTCATCTTTCTCTCTTAAATAACTACTTCCATAAATAGTGAGTCAATAATCTTATTTCTCAGTCGTTGATTTCCTTGCCCCATTTGGTCCTAGAATCGCATTAAACGTTCCCTTTTCAAACTGTAGGTGAATATGATCAACCACTAGATGATTTCCATACCGTTTACTGATGTTTTTAGCTGGTAATATCATGTTCTCTCTCCTTTTTGACAGTATCAGTCTAGCAAAAAAGCCGTTTAAAAAACGGCCTTTTGGGATAAGCGGTCAAAATGAGAACCTAAGTGGCAAGATGAAAGTGACAAAAAGAAGAAGAAAATTTAATGCAACCATTCTTTCCCCCATTGATTCAAGTCCTTTAAAATCGGCATCAGCGATTTCCCTTTTCCTGTCAGCTCATATTCTGTATGCTCTGTCATGACTTATAACGCACGTTTTTATATCCTTTTGGCTATCTGTGCGATTTTTTCGAGTTCTTCTTTCCGTTGACGATCACTCATATACTCCACTCGTGTAACTTGTGTCATTTTAACCGGTTTAATACCACAGGGTTTCAAGATTTGAGATTTTAGAACCTTTGCGTAGTCTTGAGAAAAAGGAAGAAAAATTTTTGGCGTATTATGCGTCGTAATGATCCACGCTTTTCCATCTAGTTTCCCCACCGGACCTCGAGGTCCATTCTGATAAGCAAAACCTGCAACAAAAACACGATCAATAAAACCTTTTAAAATAGCTGGCATTCCACTCCACCAAGTAGGGAAAATAAAAATCAACTGATCCGCCCAACTCAATAAATCTCTATATGGTTTCATGTCTTCATTATGCTGTAAATTTCTCCTTTTATGCGTTTCATCAAAACGTAAAACCGGATCAAAGTTTTCTTTATATAAGTCTATTATTTTAACTCTATGCTCTGGTGCTAAATGCTTTTGCACAGTTTGAAGGATTGACGCATTATAACTTGTTTCATTCGGATGTGAATAGATTATTAAAACATTCATCAGCTATCTCCTTTTATATAAATATCAAGCATCGTTCTGACGGTCTTTTGAACATCATTTTCTTTAAAGTTTTCTCCAACAGGACTCCTTACCAATAGAGCCAAACCAGCAATAAAACTCCAAAAATTGATCAATATTTCTGCGTCACTACTAGAAAGATTTTCCTCATCTTTAAGTCTTAACGCTACCGACTTAAAATGTTCAAATCCTGGTAAAGAGGAGTTGACTGAAATAGTTTCCTGGGATAACTCCATATAGTTATATGGAAATTTGATAAATAATGCTTCAAATAGATAGGTTTCCTCTTGGGCAAACCATACAAAGTTACAGCCCATCAGAGTTAGTTGAGTTCTTGCATCTATGGAAGTATCAATTCCAAGTATCATATTTTTCAAAAAGAACATTGATAAGTGTTCCATAACAACTTGAATATATCTATCTTTACTTCCAAAATGCTTATAGGGAGCTCCATGAGTCACCCCACATTTTTGAGCTATTGTACGCATAGACATCCGGTCAATCCCGTTAGTTCTGATTTCTTCAATGCCAACCGAAATTAACTTTTCTTTCAATTCTTCCGTATTCCGTTTCATTTGACCACCTTCCCTTATCAAAGTATACGTTGTCTACTTTTTATAAAGTATACACCGTCTACTTATATTTGTCAAATAAAAAAATACTCAAAACTTAGCTTTAGAGTCCCTAACCTTCTGTTATGTACTCTCCTAAGGAAAGTTTCTAAGAAGATTTTATCTTCAATTAAAAGGCTGAGACTACTGTCCCAGCCTTTTACTCATCCTTATTGACATTGAAACAAAAGCAATACTAAAACGACAAAGACAAGGATAAAACACCTTGTCTTTTTAAAATACTAGCAACTTAGACTAACATAGTTTCAAAGCAAAAACAAACTAATGGCAAAATCTAAATGTCAAATCATTCATTAATCAATTCTTCAATTTCCTTTATCCCTTCAAACTCTCCAACACTTTTGAAAAGTTCTATAGCTCGTTTGAAATGTCTGTTGGATAATTCCGTATCTTTCAAGGCTAAATAGATTTCACCTAACCCTCTATAGCTACAAGCTTGAGAAATCACATCATCTGTATCTAAAGATTGTTCCAATGACAGATTCATGAATGTAAGAGCTTCATCAAGGTTGTTTAATTTAAATCTCACATAGCCTTGTTCGTAGTTATTCACAGCTTTCTTTAAATTATCATTTGGAAAATGCTCTTCAACTATCTTCTCTTCATCTTCAATGAGTTTTAAAGCCTTATGAAAATCACCCTGATCTCTGTAGATCATAGCTAATTGATGTAATCCAATGTGTTCATGTTCTTTATCTTCATTTTGTTGAGCTAATAAAATGTATTTCTCAAAGATACGGGTACACGAGGAATAGTCTTTTTCTGCCAATAATAAATATCCCATCAGATTTAAAAGGCTAAAATCTGTACAGGTATCAATGGAAAAATCTTGTTCAACCAACTTTTTAGCTTCTGATGTTTTTCCCTCCAGAAACAAGTCCCAAGCTGTATCAATTTTAGAGACCATCTATTTCCCCTTTCAACTATAAACAACCTTCATTAAATAAAATTATTCAACAAGAATATACTAATCTCTACCTAATCATGGCCATCCGCTCGATCAGCAAATAAAGCTTTAACATACTGCTTTGTAGCATGGATTCGTTCTTCTATCATCGTTCTTGTCCTTATCATCTCATAGTCATCAATTTTTGCTTTTCCACTTTTATAATATAATTTTATCTGATTCTGTCTGATTAAAACTTTGAAAGTCGGTTAACTACACTCAATTTTCGCATAGTCATCCGAATTCCAAATTTCTTTTCAAGATAATTAGTGTTTAAACGTTTTTTTCGAGCATCACGTGGTAAATATAGGTAACAACACTCGTGACCACCATAGAACTCTTCATCTCCAAAATTCTCTCTACTAAGTTCTGTTAGAGTACTTTCGGGAATCTCTTCGTTAGTAAAAACTAGATGAATACGAGAACTATCATAAGTATTATCAAATGGGTTTTCTTGAATAGCAATCTCTAATTGATTAATTTCTTTGATAATTATTGATAAATCAGCTCCAATTTTATCCAAAATCGTATCATGAACTAACTTTCTGATTTCTTCGTCAGATAACTCTGATTCTAACAGTATATTCCCACTCTGAATATATGTTTGAACATTTAAAAAACCAACTTCTGTTAGGATTTCTACTAAATAAGACATTTTGGGAATTCTATTGGTACCAGTTGGTGTTACTCCACGAAGGAAAATAATCTTTTTCATATTAACTTTCCAATGCATCTTTTTCTAGAGAGTTCATCATTTCGCCATAATATTGAGGATCTCCCGTTGAAAAATAATTAAACCATGCCTCGACTGTAGTTTTTGAATACAGTCCCAACTCCTCGACAATAAACTTAGCCCATAATAAAGAACCGGCTGAACTCGCAGTAATAAGATTTCCGTCTTGAACTGCAATCTCATCTTTATAATAACCATGTCCTTGATAATGTTGGCTCATCTGGCTTAAAAAGAATGAAGCATTACTTGTATGATATCGATTATCTAAAATTCCTTTTTCGGCTAATCCCAAAGTAGCTCCACAGATAGCTCCAACTAAGATATTTTCTTGTAATAGTTTAGAGGCAAGTTCTAAAACGTCATCTTGCTCATTGTTCAACCAACTATCTCCTCCGATAAGCAATAGAGCATCTGTATTTGCAGTATCTATATCATATAGATTAAAATCTGGAACAATTGTCATTCCTCCAGCAGTTTTTATAGACTTTTTCCCTTTAGAAACCGTTAATAATTTTACTTTAGGTTCTCCTAACATAGCCTGTAAACTTAGTGCATGCATCAAATAGCCGTGTTCCCAATCGGCCATAGTATCTTGAACATACATATAAATATTTTTCATAATACTTACTCCTCTTTGATAAATGTTCAAACTATTAATTGTTTTTATTGTATCATATTTTATGTTTCGCTGTAATACCAATATTTTTTACTTCATCAGTAAAATAGCGATTTTTAGACATTGAACAACCTACGGAGGCTCACCGTAGGTTTGTATTTATGTTATCAACTTCTGCAACATTTCAACTATTTGTCCTCAATACCACTGTGTCTCGTTTAAAAGCAGAGTGAAGGACAATGACAAATAGTAGCAACATCTAGAATGAATTTAGAAACTAAAAACAAATCATCAATCTGCATTAAAATAATCATAAACCTCTTTAAAAAGGGTATGCAATATTTCTTGCTCCTCTTCATCTAAATTATTTTCAGAGACTAGCTCATCCAAATACTTAGGTAAAGTAGAATGGTTTTTAATCCCATTCATGACAATTGCAAATTTCAGATCATCTAATTCAGTTTTATTAAACTCTTTTAACTTCTTCAAATCAATTCTAGTGATTGGATGTGGAACAACATCTAGAGTACTGTAAATCGTTTTTCCTAATAAATAATCTGTCGTGGTATCAAATAACTTTGCTAATTTGACAACAGCTTCTAAATTAGGCTCTAGAGTTCCGTTTTCCCAACGAGAATAAGTACCTTGTTGTACATCAATCATCTCAGAAACTTGTACCTGTGTTAACTTCTTACTCTTTCTCAGTTCCTTAAGACGATCTCCAAAAGAAATATTATTAAACATTGTATCCTCTTTAATATTCGATTCTGTATATTTTAGCTTGACAAAATATTCTAAACGGTATAAAATAGAATTATTCCATAAGGAATATTTATTTTAAGATTAAATATTCCATTGAGAATATTATAGCATAAAAGGAGGTAAAAGCGTATGTAACTAGTAGTCGATTTAAAAAATTTTAATAAAGGAGGTAAGATTCGACAAAATAAAAAATCTTGAAACAAATGTGCCGTTCGTTCCAAGATCAAAACATATTATGTAACAATTATACCACAGAAAACTCTTCAGTTGCACAAGAAAATTTCGGAGGTTTCACAAAAAGATGACCAATAAAGAGTTAGTCAATCAAATTTCTGGCCTAAACTCTACCTCTACTCTTAAAAATTGGATTCAACTGATTAAAGAAATAAGTGGCAAGGAATTTAAGAAAATTAAAGTTCCTATCAGTAGAAATCCCAGAACTCATCAATTAAGTTATACAGTTGCCTATGACTTTACAGACGAAGACCTTAGACAATTTCAAAAGTTAGCTAAACTAAAACTTGAAATAGGTCTAAAAGAGGCGATACAAGCCGTATTTGGGAGTCTAGCAGACAATGAGCATGAATCCCTAAACCAAGTAATAGATGAGCTCTACGATGAACTGAGCGCCCTAAAACAGGAATTTAAGCGAGAAATGCGACTGATAAAAATTGAGAATAGCAACCTAAAAAAGAAAATCCAAGATATTGAAGAGTCGATGCAAACCGGCTTACTAGGGTTTGTTAACAAGAGGTCAAAAAAATAGGTTCGGCTAATAGCGAGTTTTCGGCTGAGCCATGAGGCAGAAAGCCGAAAATGAGCGTATATGCGGACGGACCATTTTTGACCGATAGGGTGTGTAGTAACACCACCCTCTGCAAGTTAGGTGTGCCATCGAAAGAATTCAGTATTACCAAGGGTTTTGGAGATTTCAAGGGTGGCAAAATTAGGCAAAAAGTTGAATCAAAATCTATGGCAAAAAATGAGCATTTACGTTCTGTATTTGACTGGATTCAAATTCAGTTTGATAAGACTGAATTTTCGCCAAAAGAAATAATCGAAGATATCCTATTTCTTGACTTTGACCTATTTATTGAGAATAAGGGGAGCCTTAAATACTATAACTATGATAGCCAGCTTCATTATGGGAATATACGTATCTACTATGGAGCGAAAGAGTCGTCCTACATGCTTGTCATGTCAGGACAGGCACTTGAATTCTATAGAGATATGGTATTAGATCCAAATAGTCTATCCGAAAGACAGTTTCTGGACAACCTCTACTACAATTACAATCGTTTTTCAATCAGACGAATTGATATTGCAATAGATGATTTTAATGAAACACCCTATTTCACTCCTAATCAACTTCTAAAGATCTGTCAGAAGAAACGCTTTATATATGGAAAAAGCACCTACTACAACACCTATGGAGATGAAACAATCGGTCAGACCTTATATTTAAGAAAACCAAATGATGATGAAAGACTTAGAATTTACGATAAGCGCTTAGAACGAGCTGAGAAGCTCGGTATCAGCAAGCGGTATATAGAAAATTGGATAAGAACTGAGTTAGAACTTAGGAAAGAAAAAGCTCACTACTTCATTCAAGAATGGTTGCATTCGGAAATAGATCTTCTCAACTTTACCAAGGGATATCTCAAAGAAAAAGTGAGGTTCTATAGTGATAGTCACTTCTCAAAACCTTTGAGATCTTGGGAAAAGTTTTTAGGTCACTCAAAACCTGTCTCTATCATTATTTCAAAACCAAAAACAGAACTAGAACAAAAATTAGAATGGTTTACCTATAAAGGTTCTGGAGCTATTCTAAAAGCGTATAAATTTCTATACGACAATAACTTACTGCATGAGTATGAGAAGTCTAACTATCTCGCACTCAACAATATGGAATATCCACCAGATTTAGCAAGTGGATTAATAGAAAGGGCAATTCTCTTTAAAAGAGAAGATTTGATCCCTATAATCAAAGAAAATATCAAAAGGAGAAATTAATTATGGCAAAAATGCTTTCACAAAATGACTGGAATTTTAATAACATTGGAACAAAATTTGAATTGGATGAAGTTATTCCAAAATTTGAAACAGAAGTCCGAGCAGATGCAAACGGAGAGATTATCAAAAACCGAGATGGTAGCGAAAGACGTTTTAATACCGATAAAACCATTGGTTGGAAATACAATGTAACAATCAAGGATGGACAATTCAAAAAGAAATCAACCCAAGTCTCAGTAGACAATCCAGATGCCTTGGTTGATAATGACTATATCCAAGCAATGGATGAAGTCCCAGTAACATTTGACAATTTACAAGCTACTATGATTAGCACGACAATGTATTACAAGGCAGATGCTATCCATTTAGTAGATGTAAAACAAAAATAAGAAAAAGACAAGGGGAGATACCCCTCCCCTTACTTAATCTATTTAGAAAAGGAGATCACATGATTAAAACTGTAACAAAAGATGACCTTATCGAACTAGGATTTGCTCCAGGAACTGCAAGAAAGATTATCCATACCGGCAAGGTACTATTAGTGAATCGTGGTTTTAACATCTACGATAACAAACGGATTGGTACAATTCCAGCTAGTGTCGCTGAAGAGCTATTAGGAATTGAACTCCAGAAAGAAGCGTAGCTTATGGCTTTACGTAAAAGTAGAGACGGAACTTGGATTGTCGATGTTTCCAATGGTATAAATCCAATATCTCTAAAACAACGTAGAATTGTAAGAAAAGGATTCAAAACTAAAAAAGAAGCATTGGAGGCCGAACAATACTTACGAAGTGTCGAACTTAAAGAAAAAAGTTTCAACTCAAAAATATAAATTGATATCCTTTATGATCTCTTAAAAGAAGAGGATAAAATAAACAACAGAAAACAAAGCTATATAGATACACAAGAAAACAACTATAACAGGCATATAAAAAAATATTTTGAAAAAGTTGATGATGTAGCTAAATTAACTTATGAAGATATCTATCAATTCAGAGAACATCTAAGAGATAAAAATGCTCAAAACTCGGAAAAGAAGCTAAGTCCAAATACTATTAATAAAATTATAATTTTACTAAAGAAAATTCTGGATGTTGGATTAAGAAAGGGATTTTACAAGGAACATCCTGTAGGAATGCTAAAAAAATTACCAATAGAAAAAGCAAAATTAAATTTCTGGACAATAAAAGAATTCAAGCACTTCTTAACACTATTTAACGACGATGAATACAATATCAAATTACTATTCACTGTTCTATTTTTTACTGGTCTAAGACTGGGAGAAGCTCTTGCTCTAACGTGGAAGGATATAGAGTTTTCAACAAATACAATCCATGTAAGTAAATCAGTATACGTTAAAAAAGGTGAAGAACACATTAGTAGTACAAAGACAAAAGCTGGAACCCGAAGAATCATCATGAACGCCAAACTAGTGGAGACACTAGAAGACTGGAAACAGATACAGCATGAGAGATTGAAAGAATTTACAACTAACCTAGATGATCTACAGATATTTCAAAATAGCCCTATTACAATAACTAAAGATTCAATCGAAAAACAATATAAAAAAATATTGCAAAGAAATAGCACTTTAAAAAAGATAAGAATTCATGACTTTAGGCATTCACATGCTTCACTGCTAATAAATCAAGGAGAAGATTATCTTGTCGTAAAAGAAAGATTAGGACATGCTTCTATAACTACAACAATAGATACATACTCTCATTTGTATCCAAGCAAGCAACAAAAATTAGCGGATAAATTAGATGATTTATTATAAAAAAATGTAAAACTTCTAAGAATATAGTGGACTATTATACTAAAATATGATATATTCAAATTGGTAAAAAGATTGCAGGAATAATTCATTGCAAATCCAAATAAGAAGGCAATAAAAAGTAGGTTTTAAAATAATAAAATAAAGGAGTTAACAATAAATAAATTAATTTGAATATATTTAATAATCACATAAAATTAATTTTTTATAACTGTATCTAACACAGAATAGAATTTGGTTAAACCATACGCTTACTATTGTTAAAAGTAAAATTTTTATGATAATACTTGATAAATAACTATCTTGTATTTATTAAAAGTAATTTTTATATATTATATACCTACATATAGTTTTCTTTCCTCGTCCATCGGGCGGGGTTTTTTGTAAAAAAAAACAGAGCCCTTACCTGCTCTGCGTGATAATTCTTAATTTTTTGCCCTAAATGCTAGCTGAAAAATAAATCAATAGCTTTGATGATATAATGGGCAATAATTTTGGCTAAAATTGGCCAAGAGAATTTAAAAATCATCTGGTAAAAAGACTGCATTCTCTTAAAATTCATAGCAACTCCTTTCCAGGAGACCTCACACTATGAAAAAAAATGGGTAAGCAAAAATATTTCCACAGTAGCCAATTAAGAAATATAATCAACTAAAATACTAATAGTATCCGACTTCCTCTAGACATCCCACCCTACCACCTATATAACTATTCTACACTAAAAAGTTAATCAAAACAATATATAAACTAATTAAAAGCATAAAATGTGACATAAGAGGTAAGGGAAGATAAACTTGAAACTTTGAAATAGGAAATTAATATACTAATAAAAATTTATTCCTACTCATTATCCCTTATATAAAAAGACCAATGTTTGGAAGATAGTATTAATCATCAAAAAATCTATTAATAAAATCATGATTAGTGAAAGAAACGTTAACAAGTATTGATTTCTCTTTTAATAATTTTTGATTACTTTTTTGCTTGTTCAACTTCAATCTTTGAATAATTTACTTGTTTATTTAGCATGGAAATAATACTAAAAAATATAATTCAATTTTATATTTTTAAATAAAACGAATCAAGATTAAAAACAAAATATCATGAATATTTCTTTCAAAAGTTAAAAAAAAAATATAAGTAATTTTAAGTAACTCTGAGAGAAAAAATTGCAAGAAGAAATAAAAAGACAAGGTTCGAAAACCTTGTCTCTTAAACTATACCGGCGGCCGGGGTCGAACCGGCACGTCCTTGCGGACACTGGATTTTGAGTCCAGCGCGTCTGCCAATTCCGCCACGCCGGCAAAGTATAACTGGGGTAGCTGGATTCGAACCAACGCATGAGGGAGTCAAAGTCCCTTGCCTTACCGCTTGGCTATACCCCAATAATATAAAATAGGCGAGTGATGGGGATCGAACCCACGCATGCCAGAGCCACAATCTGGTGTGTTAACCACTTCACCACACCCGCCATATTCTTATACACGGGCAGTAGGAATTGAACCCACACTGAAGGTTTTGGAGACCTTAGTTCTACCTTTAAACTATGCCCGTAAAGGATGGAAGGGGAGGGATTCGAACCCCCGAACCCGAAGGAGCGGATTTACAGTCCGCCGCGTTTAGCCTC
>NZ_QTNK01000002.1:0-614179 GCF_003603595.1 Streptococcus sp. AM28-20 | reverse complement strand
TCAGTTTTCAAAGGTCTTTGTCGCTCTCGCGCGACAACTATATTAGTATATCACGTCCAATAATTCTTGTCAATATCTTTTTTCTATTTTTTAAAATTTTTATTTTTATGAAGCTGGGAAAAAGTCCTAGTCTCTCAATTGTCTTTGGATTATCGAGCAAGACGCAGTGGTTGAGTGGGCTCTACTACACTGATTTCATCAGCTTTTACAGCCCTACTCAACTGTGCGGAGGTGGGACCACGAAATCGAATTCTAACGAATTACCGATTTCTGTCCCACTCTCATAAATGATGATCCTTGAAATCCTTCAAATATTCTTGGAGCCTTCTACGCATCTTAGCTCTTCCTGAGAATCTCTGGTTCATTAGTAGTTTGTCGTAATCTTCTTTTTCTTGATCGGTTAGATTTTTTCGGAACTCTTTTAAGGCTCCTCTTAATAAGACTAGTTCATCTAAAAAGAGTTCTTTTGATCGAAGTCGATGACTGATTTCTCCAATTTCTGTATAGGGTACCTTATTTAACTTCCTTTTATCACTCTCTTGTTTTCTAACTTTATCCTTTATGTGATTGCGAAACTTTGTTTTGAAGTAGGTTAATAGGATTTCTTCATTTTCTTCTACTTCAGGGTTACTTATCTGTAACTCATATAGAACCAGTCTACCTTCTTGTTCCCAATCTGCATGATCCCAAAGATGAATATAAAATTCCTTTTCACATTTCCATACTATCCATTTTACTTTTTCATATGATTTTTTAAAGTTCATTGGACCTCCTTTCTAACTTGTTTTCATTTTAAAGGAGGTTAGCATTTATTTGTGCTTATTTTCTATTTGGAATCTTTTTTAGCTCTAATCGGTCATTATTTTGGTGAGAATGGCAGAATAGTGTTTTTAGCATACAAAAAAAGTTGCTACTAATGTAACAACTTTTTACGATAGTCCGTACGGGATTCGAACCCGTGTTACCGCCGTGAAAAGGCGGTGTCTTAACCCCTTGACCAACGGACCATTTTTACAACGTAATCTATTATATCAGTTCATTTTCATCTGTCAATACTTTTTTTAAAAAAAGGAACCGAAAATTTCGGCTCCTTTTATAAAATTTGGAAGACTAAAAGGTTATCTGCTATTTTTCTTCCATTTTTGATTTAATTTCTTCATAAGATAATGGTTTAGATTCTTTTTCTAATTCTAAATCAGTATCTTCTGGCATTTTGCCTGTTTCATACAATGACTTAATTTGTACACTGTCCAAGGTTTCGTATTTCAACAAGGCTTCCGCGATTAATTTATGAGTTTCACGATTATTTTGGATGATTTCGGCTGCTTTATTGCGTGCTTCAGTTAGGAGGCTTCTTACTTCTTCATCAATTTCATAAGCTGTTTGCTCTGAAATGAATTTTTGAGTCGTTTGAGCTCCAAACATGGCATGGTTGCCTTCGTATTGAACTGGACCAAGCTTTTCACTCATTCCATATTCCGTTACCATCGCACGTGCCATTTGGGTTGCTTGTTCAAAGTCATTGGAAGCTCCTGTGGTTTGAACATTGAAGATGATTTCCTCTGCAACACGTCCACCCATCAATCCAGCCAATTGCTCTTTCATATCTTCTTTAGAAAGAAGCATTTGGTCTTCTTTAGGAAGAGCAATCATATAACCACCAGCACGACCACGTGGAACAATAGTTACCTTGTGGACAACACGAGCATTAGATAAGACCAAACCAACAATGGTATGCCCTGCCTCATGGTAAGCAACCAATTCGCGTTCCTTTTGAGAAACTGTTCGGTCTTTCTTAGAAGGACCCGCAATCACACGATCTTCTGCTTCATCAATATCAGATGCATCGATGACCTTCTTATTGCGACGAGCCGCTACTAGAGCTGCTTCGTTTAAGACGTTTTCAAGATCTGCTCCAACAAATCCTGGGGTTTGTTGGGCAACTAGTTTCAAGTCAACATCTTTGGCCAATGGTTTATTTTTAGCATGGACACGCAAGATAGCTTCTCGTCCTTTTACGTCTGGACGCCCAACCAAAACCTTCCGGTCAAAACGGCCCGGACGAAGAAGGGCTGGATCTAGAACATCGGAACGGTTAGTGGCTGCAATCACGATGATACCTTCGTTTCCTTCAAAACCATCCATCTCAATCAAGAGCTGGTTGAGGGTTTGTTCGCGTTCATCATTTCCTCCGCCAAGGCCAACTCCCCGTTGACGTCCCACAGCATCAATCTCATCAATAAAGATAATGGCTGGTGCTGCTTTTTTAGCATCTTCAAATAGAGAACGAACCCGGCTTGCACCAACACCGACAAACATTTCAACAAAGTCAGAACCTGAAATACTAAAGAAAGGTACTCCGGCTTCACCTGCTACTGCTTTTGCTAGAAGGGTCTTACCAGTCCCTGGAGGGCCTTCAAGAAGGACTCCTGCTGGGATACGAGCACCCAATTTTGTAAAGCGTTTTGGATCTTTTAAGAATTCAACCACTTCAACGAGTTCTTGTTTTTCTTCTTCAGCCCCGGCAACATCTGAAAAACGAACCTTGATATCTTCCTTATTGGTAGCACGCGCTTTGTTACGACCAAAGTTCATAGCACCGCGGGCGCCACCGCCACCGCCTTGATTCATCATGGAGAAGAAGAAGAACATGACAATCACAAAGGGAACGATTGAAGTCAGAATGGTAATCCACATTCCACTTGAGCTTTCCCGTTTAATGGTGATGTCAGCCTTATGTTCGGATGCTAAGTTTTGTAATTCTTGAACCGTCAAATCGGACGGTAAGATCACACTAGTAAAGCGAGTCACTTTACTCGGACTTGGAGTAAAAAACTGAACCCCTGTATCATCCTTACTTTTTTTTGCTTTGTTATAGGTACCGGAAATTTCAATGACACTACCGTTTGGCTGGTAACTAATTTCCTTGACATTGTCTGATTTAAGTTCTTTTACCAATTCTGTATAATTGATTTGCTGACTTTGTCCGATACTGTTTCCAGCAAAGAAATACTGAAAACCTGTAACAGCAGCCACTATAATCAATAAATATAGAAAAGGATTTCGAACAAAACCATTGTTTTTGTTATTTTTCATCTAATTTCCTCTATTTTGAATATACTTCTTCTTTTAAAATTCCAATATACGGAAGGTTTCGATAGTTCTCATCGTAGTCTAAACCATAACCCACGACAAATTCATTTGGAATAGTGAAACAAGTGTAATCTGCTTCAATTTCAACCAAGCGACCTTCAGGTTTATCCAATAAGGTGGCAATTTTGACAGATGCCGGTTGACGTCCTTCAAATAATTCTTTCAAACTCTTGAGAGTTTTACCTGTATCAATGATATCTTCAACAAAGAGAATATCACGTCCCTTAATGTCTTGATCCAGATCTTTGATAATATTAATCACACCTGAACTTGAAGTCCCACCATGATAACTAGAAACCAACATAAAATCCAACTCAATATGCGTATCAATATGCTTAATCAATTCTGCCATAAATGGGACGGATCCTTTTAAAATCCCTACTAAAATTGGATTTTTTCCTTGGTAATCTTTTGTCAGTTTTTGACCAAGTTCACGTGCTGCAGTCACGATTTCATCGTGGGAAATGAGTATCTTTTTGATATCGTTCTCTAACATCTTTTCTACCTATCTATTTTCTGGATATAAATTGTATCTCTCATTATATCATTTTTTAATTCCTTACTCAAATCACTGATCGCAATTTCAGGAATAGCCAATATTTGCTTATCTTGTTCTAAAACTACCAGATTATTTCGTTGATGTAAGGGAATTTTTTGGTTAATCAATAATCTGCTAATTTTTCTATGGTGACCGTTCATTAGAATACGATCTCCCTTTTTTCGGGATCGAATAGAAACTGGATGGTTGCTTGGAAGTGGGATAGCCTCTATATATGAATCGCTCGGTTCCACTCCAAATAAAAAGCGATAAGCCCCTACTGCCTTTATGGTTCCAAATTGTAACAAATCTTCTGACAGTCGGTCATCCGTCCTACGACTGATTTTCCGAATTTCAAAATAGTGGTAATCTTTATAAATTTCATAACCATTCTTTAGAACTTGCTGCGTATTGGATTTATTCACTACTATTCTATGCAGTTGTTCAAATTGCGCCCGACTCAACTGCAAATCTGGAAAGCTAGCTATATACTCTTCTAGCAAATAAATTTGAACAGCTGGTGATTGTTTTTGAAACTGTGTCACATCTTGTGGATTCAAATCTTTGGTCAACTCTTTTAAGGCCTGGTGCCAATGACTGAGATCCTCACCTAAGTTGACCAAAGCACTCGTCACTTGAGGATTTTCTTCCTCTAACAGTGGGAGATAACGATGACGAACACGATTACGAAAATAGTCTAAAGACTGATTGCTTTTATCCTCGTAATGAAAAATTTCTGGAAAATCCTCTTTTTTGAAATATAAGAGAGGGCGAATCAACACACCCTGCCCAAATGGTTGTTTTAAAGGAATTCCTTTTAAATGCCGCGGACGACTTCCACGAATCAAACGCATCAAAATGGTTTCTGCCTGATCATCCATATGATGAGCAGTAACGAGAGCACTACAAGCTTCTTCTTTCATAACTTTTTCAAAAAAGTCATAGCGGAATTGTCTAGCTCGGCTTTCAGAAAAAGGACCAGAGAAATGGGCAACCTTCAGTGGTAGATGTTTTGCTTCAGCTAATTCCCAAATTCCTCTTTCCTCCTGATCAGCTTCAATGCGTTGGTGATGATTGACATGAGCAAGAACAAGGTTGATTCCCAATTGATGCTGATAATGGTAGAGCCAATCCAGTAAGGTCATGGAGTCCACTCCTCCTGATAAAGCCAAAAGGACTTTTTGATGAGATTCAAAAAGTCCCTCCTTTTGACAGAACTGAAGAAATTTTTCTTTCATTACTGTAAGACCTCATAAATATCTTTTGCAATTTCTGAGATAGTCTCGTAATCAGAGTGATCCGTAAAAATAGCTAAAATAAATGGTGAATCGGTATAAACAATGGCGACATCATGACGAAAATCATATGCATCTCCAATCTTGTGAGCAACCTTGACTGGGATATCTTTTGAAATTCGTTGATCATCAAAGCGAGTATCCGACAAAGCATCAATGATCCCACCATTTTGTTGGTAGATAGCTTCCATGACATTTCCTGCCATTTTTGCAGATGCCATTCTATTTTCTACATTCCATGTTTTTCCTGCAATCTTATTGGTCACCTTTTGAAATTCTTTATCTGATTGATGCGTCACATAATAGCCTAAAATATTATGAGCTACATTATCAGATTCTTTGGCCACCCGATTAATCAAATCAGCGACGGTATAATCTTTATCATCTGGTGTTTTTGAAATACTTCCACTACCTTCCGGTTCATAAGATCCAGGATAATCATTGACTTCTTTTGTATACTTTAAAGAAGTCTGCAAATCTACTTGATTCTCATTCAACTCTTTTTGAGTATAGTACAAATATAAAAGCTTGGCTATACTGGCAGAATACATTTCCTGATCTTCATGTATCCCGGCAGTCTTTCCAGTATCCACTTGCTTCACGTAGACTGCAATTCCATCTTTGTTGTACTTCTGATTCAGAATCTCTTGGACTTTTTCCATCCGATTATCTGTAGCAGAAAGTTCATCTTTTGAAATCCAACCCTGGCCAGAAATTTCTAGGTAGATCCCTTTTGAAGTTTTGGCACTCTTGGTGACTTGAACCTTGCTATAGGGAGCCAGACTTGTTTTTTTACTTTTTACGCCATTCACCAAAGGTTGATCATAAACTGTAAAAGAGGATGACAGCCACATGGTCTTTTTTTCTTCTGTTAATTCCAAAATCGAATCTTCGTAAATTTGATCTTGATCAGCTACTACATACTGTTTATTCGATAATTTAAAAACAGATTTTCCTTGTTCATTCACAAATAATTGATCAACCATAAAGGGAGTATCAGGCTTGATTTCCCCAGCTTTTTGACTCAATTCTGGATCTGAATAGGTCACGATTGGCTGATAAACATTTGGATTGGACGGGATGGAGACAAAGAAATGGTCTTGAGTTCCTATTTGGCTAGTGTAAGAAGAATCAGAAGTTAAAGGAATTTGGGGCTGGGAGGAATCAGATAAGGGTTGGGTGGCTAAGAAAGTAGGAAAAACCATCCAATAAACTAACTTATTCATCCTTGCTCCTTTCTTGATTTTCTTCCTGCAATTTTAAGGCTTGATTCTTTTTAGCTAACTCTTCTAATTTTGTATCAGAATATTCTAGAAATTGTTGAACTGTTTTTACAATATTTTCCATTATTTCGGTAATAAGTTAGGTATCGTATAAATATATTCGCCATCTTTAGAGAAGGAATATTTTGCGCGTGCATATTTTGCAGCGTATTCGTCATCCTTCAATTTCTCTACGATATCCTTTTGATATTCTTTTTCCTCAAGGGTTTGCTGATATTGTTCTTGCAATTGAACATATTGTTGTTTGCGTTTTTGAAGCGTCTGGTAACTCTGAGCCAGATTATAGGTTGGAAGGATGAACAATAAAATAATTAAAATGAGAACCCAACCCATAAATCGGTTTTGTTTTTTCCGCTCTTCATTCTGGTATTTCTGACGTTGATGTTCGTCTTGGATATACCGATTATTCATTTGTACAATATTTTTAGGCATCTTCTTCTATCCTTGTTTCACGAATAATTTCATACATTTTAGACGCATCTTCTTTTTTGGTGCTATCTAACATTTCCAACACTTTTACTGTCAATAGCTTATTTCCAAAGCGAACTTCGACTTCGTCATTTACCTTTAAGTCGGTTGAACTTTTTGCTAGGACCCCATTAACTTTGATGCGCCCCTTGTCGGCTACTTCTTTAGCTACAGGGCGTCTTTTGATAATGCGGGAAACTTTTAAATATTTATCTAATCTCATCGTATCACCTCTAATGTATTATTGTACCATTTTTTTAGAAAGAGCCCAGTAAAATCTATTTTTCTAGTCTTGTTTTTCCATTTTTTCCTGCTTGATGGCTAGTAATTTTTCCCCAAATCGTCGCAAGCCTTCTAAAATTTCAAAATCTTTCTTATTTCGCACATCAAAGATTAATTCAATCAATCCTTGGCTTTCTGCAATACGAGCTTTTAAATTCGTTGCTGATAAGGCAGCAAAATAATCTTGAGTCAAGAAAAGTTGCTTAGTAATTGGCTCAAATTTCACCGTTAGTTGCTGGTCTTTTCGATCGACTACTTTAACAAAGACCTGATCCAGATAAGATTTGATAAACCCTATTTCTAGGAGATAGGCTACCACATCTGGATATTCTCCAAATCGATCAATCAATTCGTCTTGCAAAAGCTCATAATCTTCTTGAACTTGAATTTCTCGAATGCGTTTGTAAATTTCAATTTTTTGACGTTCATCAGAAATATAGTCACTTGGAATGTAGCCATCAATTTGGAGATTGAGTTCTGCATTGCCTTTTTGACGTTTTTTCTCTTTTCCTTGTTTCTTCTCAATAGCAGCTTCGAGTAACTGTGAATACATTTCAAATCCGACAGAATCAATAAAACCAGACTGAGAAGCTCCTAAAATATTTCCCGCACCTCGAATAGACAAGTCTCGCATAGCAATCTTAAAACCAGATCCCAACTCAGTAAAACCTTTGATGGCTTCTAGGCGCTTTTCAGAAACTTCTGTCAAGGTTTTGTCCGGCCGATACATCAAGTAGGCATAGGCAATGCGATTGCTTCGTCCAACCCGACCTCTCAATTGGTAAAGGGTAGATAAGCCCATATGGTCGGCATTTTCAATAAAGAGGGTATTGGCATTAGGAATATCTACTCCTGTCTCAATAATGGTGGTTGTGACTAAAATATCATACTCACCTTCAATGAAGTCCATCAGGGTATTTTCTAACCGCACTTCACTCATCTGTCCATGGACAAAACCAATAGAGGCTTCTGGAACTAATTCTTGTAGTTCTGAAACCTTTTGCTCAATGGTGTCCACCTTATTGTAGAGATAATAGACCTGGCCTCCCCGATCCATTTCCCGACGAATGGCATCTCGTATTATGGTTGGATTGGTTTCTAGGACATAAGTTTGAACGGGATACCGATTGGTCGGCGGGGTCTCAATAACAGATAGATCCCGAATCCCCAACATAGACATGTGGAGGGTACGAGGAATGGGCGTTGCCGTCAAGGTTAAGACATCGACCTTTTTCTTTAATTCCTTGAGAGTTTCCTTATGTTTGACACCGAACCGTTGCTCCTCATCAATCACGATAAGACCGAGATCCGCAAATTCCACATCCTTAGATAAGAGGCGGTGGGTTCCAATCAGAATATCGACCTGGCCTTTTTTTAGTTTTTCCAAAGTTTCTTTTTGCTCAGCACGACTCCGGAAACGACTCAAGACATCGACTTCTACTGGAAAGGCCTCGAAGCGTTCTTTGAAATTGGCATAGTGCTGTTGAGCTAAGACTGTTGTCGGAACTAATACGGCTACTTGTTTGTGGTCTTTGACAGCTTTAAAGGCCGCTCGCATAGCTACTTCTGTTTTCCCGAAGCCTACGTCACCGACCAAGAGGCGATCCATGGGGCTTGAAGACTCCATATCTTTTTTAATTTCTTGGATAGAGCGAATCTGATCATCTGTTTCAACATAAGGAAAGGCCTGATCAAAAGCTTCTTGATTCTCATCGTCTGGAGTAAAAGCAAAGCCTTGTAATTGACTTCGCTCTGCATAGAGTTGAATCAGATCATCTGCAATATCCTCTACTTCTTGACGGACCTTTTGTTTAGCCTTTTGGAAGCGACCATCGTTCAGTTTGTTGATTTTAGGAGGCTTGCCATCACTCGCAACATACTTGGACAGCATCTGGATTTGATCCACAGGAATGGAAATCCGGTCTCCATTTTGATACTGGATGGAGACATAGTCTCGGTGAACGCCAGAAATTTCAATGGTTTCTAGTCCTAAATACTGACCAATTCCATGAACCTGGTGAACGACGTAGTCTCCCTTTTCCAACTCATTGTAGTTTTTCAACCGCTCAGCGTTGGAAATGGTTTGCCGACGGATCTTTCTTTTAACCTTTTTCTGAAAGATTTCTGTCTCTGTAATAAGGACAATCTTCTCATCTACAAAATGGAATCCACGCGCCAAACCACCGATGATCAACTGGCTTTGTCCTGGATGAAGCTGATCGGGCGCAAGATAATCCAGGTCAATCCCATAGTCTCTCAAGTGCTCTTGTAACTGCTGGAAGCCTTGTTTACTCGTCACTTGAAGGATGACTGTGTAATCTTGTTTACGGAAACGGTCAATTTCATCTTTTAAGAGAGTAAACTGACTAAAAAATTCCTGCATGGGGTATTGGTTAAAAGAATAGAGGGCATCGAATCGCAGATTTCCCAAGCCTTTTTGGAAATTTGAAAAATAAGAAGCTGGTTTATAAGTGCGTAAAAGAGCACTATTGTCCGCAAAATACTGGGCTTCTGCGAAAGAGCGACTCTTTTGTAGATCCTCTGTCAAAAGGTTGGCAACTTCTACATCAAATCTCGTTTCCTGATCCATGATTTTATGGTAATCATCCAAAAAAACTGGAGCATGTTTAGGTAGATAATCAAAAAGGGTGTAGGTTTGCTGATAAAAAAGAGAGAGAAATTTTCGACTATCTGCATGGAGTCGCTGGTGATGCGCCTCTGTGAGAATCTCAGTCAAATAGGATTTGAACTCTGGATTAGGGCTTTTTTGAATCAGATTTTCTAGGTTCTTCTGTCCTCTTAAAAAATCATCTTTCGTTAGTAGCATATCACTAACTGGATGAACCCTTATCGCATCTAGATTTTCTAGTGAACGTTGAGTCTCTGGAGAGAAAGTCCGAATGCCATCTATCTCATCTCCAAAAAATTCCAGGCGATAAGGGAAATCTTGACTGGCTTCAAAAAGATCTAAAATATCCCCTCGAAGACTAAACTCACCCTGTTGGCTTACCTGTGAAACTTTTTGATAGCCCATGGCCAGTAGGGTATCTTTCAATTCTGTCAGATTTCGTTCTTCTCTAACAGAGAAAGATTGAATCATAGAGCTGAAAGTCTTTGGATTAGGTAAGAGCAAACGGCTACCACTGACATTGGCAATAACGATTCCTTCTTTTTCTGGAGCTAGGAGAAAGTCCAGAGCTTCCAAACGAGAAAAGACCCGTTCCTGGGAAGCAAAGACAAATTCTGCCAAGGGATTGTCATCTCCGAGGAAAAGATAGACCTTTTCTTCGCCTAGTAATCCCAGTAAATCACTGGCAAGCCGTTCTGCTTCATTTTGAGAGGAGGTCAAGACTAAGATCTTGTGACCATCTTCAACAGCTGTTGCCATCGTAATAGCTTTAGTAGATGAAGACAGACCTAGTAAAAGAGAGCGACTTCTTTTTTGCTGGTCCTGTTGCCATTTTCTGATATCTTTATTTTGTTGAAATAGATCAACCAGTGTCTTATATTTATCCATTGTATCGTTGCATTGCTTTTTCAAATTGACCATCTTTCAAATAAAAACGAAGAGCTTCTTCTGATTTGTCGATGGCAAGGAGGATGGCAGCATAATCATCCTGATCGAATTTCCCTAAGACATGGTGGACCACTGACATACCATTCTTAGGTCTTCCGATTCCAATCTTGATTCGATTAAAGGTCTGAGTTCCAATATGGTTGATAATCGATTTGATTCCGTTGTGGCCTCCAGCCGATCCTTTAGCTCGAAGGCGAATCTTGCCGATTTCCATATCCAAGTCGTCATAAATAACGATCAAATCTTCCACCTCTAAGCCATAATAAGTCAAAAGCGCGTGTACGGCCTTGCCACTCTCATTCATAAAAGTGGTTGGTTTGACCAAAAAGACCTTTTCTCCATCTATAAAAGTAGAGGTTACATCTGCTTGAAAAATCTTATCATGTGAGAAGGTGAGATTGAGAGACTTCGCTAGCTGATCTACTAGCATAAACCCCACATTGTGTTTGGTTTCTACATATTTATCTCCCGGATTTCCTAATCCGACGATTAATTTTGTCATTTGCTTTCCCTTTCAAAAGCCAAAAGGGCTGGAATTTTTTTCCAACCTTTTGGTTATTTACTTGTTTTCTTTACACATTGAAGCGGAATTCCATGATATCGCCATCTTGAACGATATAGTCTTTCCCTTCTTCACGCAATCGTCCCGCTTCTTTTACAGCCTTTTCAGATCCGTATTTTACCAAATCGTCATAAGACATCGTTACTGCACGGATAAATCCTTTTTCGAAGTCAGAGTGGATAATACCAGCTGCTTGAGGAGCTTTCATGCCACGTTTAAAGGTCCAAGCCCGAACTTCTTTTTCACCAGCTGTGAAGTAAGTTCCCAGTCCAAGTAAATGGTAAGCTGCACGGGTCAACTTATCCACACCTGATTCTGTCAAACCAATGGCTTCAAGAAACTCTTTTTTATCTTCATCGTCTAACTCAGAAATTTCTTCCTCCGCACGCGCAGAAATCACCACTACCTCTGCATTTTCTGTTGCTGCGAATTCACGAATTTGCTTCACATATTCGATAGATTCTGGGTCTCCAACCACATCTTCATCCACATTTGCTACATAAAGAACTGGTTTCGTGGTCAAAAGGAAAAGACCTTTAACTACTTTTTGCTCTTCGTCTGTGAATTCGATGGTACGAGCTGATTTTCCATCTTCAAGAACAGGTTTAATCTTTTGAAGAACGTTAAATTCTGCAACGGATTCCTTATCTTTTTGAGTACGTGCCATCTTTTCCACACGCGCATAGCGTTTATTCACAGATTCTAAATCAGCCAAAATCAATTCTAGGTTAATGGTATCAATATCTGCTAGTGGATCGACAAAGGCATCTTCACGTCCTTGCTCCCGCATGACATTTTCATCATCAAAGGCACGAACTACGTGAACAATGGCATCAACTTCACGGATATTGGCCAAGAATTTATTTCCAAGCCCCTCTCCTTTTGATGCACCTTTTACAATCCCTGCAATATCAGTAAATTCAAAGGTTGTTGGGACTGTCTTCTTAGGAGTGATCATTTCCGTCAATTTTTGGAGGCGTTCATCTGGAACTTCTACCATTCCAACGTTTGGATCAATGGTCGCAAAAGGATAGTTTGCAGCCTCTGCTCCTGCTTTTGTAATTGCGTTAAATAGGGTTGATTTACCAACGTTTGGCAAACCTACAATACCTGCTGTTAAAGCCATTTTTCTTCTTCTCCGTTCCCATTTCAATCTTATCTATTATATCATAATTCAAAGAACAAAGGGATGAAAAATGGATTCTGAATTATTACTAAACTGTAACGTTTCCTAAAGTAAAAATATGATATAATCAAACCAACAATAATAAAGGAGTTTTTATCATGAAAAAACTATCAATCAAATCTATCTTTCTGCCTCTTTTAGCAGTCTTTACTCTCTTTCTTCTGGGAGCTTGTGGACAAAGTACAAAAAAAGGTTACCTTCAATTAATTGACCAAGATAAGAAAACAGACATTCGTGTAGTTCTTGAATATCAAGGTGATAAAATTTTAAGTACAGATTCAACAAGTATTATTTACTACGAAGGAACAGGCTTGCCAAAGGAACAATTGAAAAAAGTTATTGATGAATATGATAAAAAATTCAAAGATGTCAAAGGATTCTCACACTCTGCAGAATACAAGGATGACTATCTTGTTGAAAAAACAAAGATTGATTATACCAAGGCAGATTTAAAAGAATTACAAAAAAATCAGTTAATTGCTGCACAAGAAAATCAAAATGTTGATTACATTGGCTACAAGACAACACTTAAAACCTTTAAATCTAATGGTTTCAAAGAAGTAAAAGATGGAAAATTTGAAGAATTAAAATAATAATACAAAAGAGGCTAGGACAAAAGTCCTAGCCTCTCAATTGTCTTAGGATCGTCGAGCAAGACGCAGTGGTTGAGTGGGCTCTACTACGCTGATTTCATCAGCTTTTACAGCCCTACTCAACTGTGCGGAGGTGGGACGACGAAATCGAATTCTAACGAATGACCGATTTCTGTCCCACTCTCTTTTACAATACTTTTTTCATTTTTTGATCAAAATCGTGACGGCTCATCATGACCATATGATCACAATTGCTACAACGAATTTTGATATCTGCCCCTACTCGCCTAATTTCCCAACAATTGGCTTTTTTCCCTGTTGCTTTGATGATACAAGCATGGGGTTTTTTCATTTCTACAAAATCACCGACCTGATACATGGATTTTCCTTTCATCAACATAGAAGACGAAAAGCTAGCCTTTTTGATGCTAGCTTTTGGCCCTTAATTGGTCCGAACTGGTGTAATTAATTGAATGAAGCGTTCAGATTCCTCTGCTGGTACCAATGTAAAGGGACGAACTGCAGAGATGAAGCGAATGACGACTTTTTCACTTTCAATAGCTTTCAAAGCGTCAATCAAATAAGTTGGATTAAAGCTGATGTTCAAATCATCTCCCGAAACTGCTTCTGTATCAATTTCTTCATTCACACGCCCTACCTCAGGAGAATTTACGTGAGCAGAAACGACTCCACTAGCGATTTCTAATTTAACAGTACCATTTTGAGTAGCGTTAGACAAAAGGCGGGCCCGTTCCATTGCTTGGCGAAGATGAGCAACTTTAAAGGTTACTTCAGAACTAAACTCTGTTGGAATCAAGCGATCTGTATCTGGATAGTTTCCTTCTAGTAAGCGTGTATAGAAACTGATATTGTCACTTCTAAATAAAATCTGGTTATTCGCAAAGAAGACTTCAACCTGTTCAATTTCATCTGAAAAGACAGACGTTAACTCGCGTAAAGAACGGCTTGGAATCACAACATCAAAGTTATCCCCATTTTTTTCAAGAGTAATATTTTTTTGACTCATTCGATGAGAATCTGTTGCCACCGTTTTTAATTCCTTGTGATCAGAAAGAACAAAATGGACTCCTGTCAAAATCGGACGACTTTCTTGGGTACTTGCTGCAAAAGCTGTTTCAGAAATGATTTTCTTCAAGGTTTGAATTGGGAGCGTTAGAGGGTTGCTAGCAGAAATTTCTTGAATGCGAGGATATTGTTCTGCATCTTTCCCTTTAAGGGTAATTTCTGATTTCCCACTAACTAATACAATTTGTTTTTGTTCGATTTCTTTCACATCTAAAACGACATCTGGTAGACTTGAGACAACATTGATAAAGAAAGTTGCTTCTAAGAGAATAGCGCCTGGTGTTGTTACTAGAAGGCCTGCATTTTTATCTTTAACAGAAATAAAGTATTCAATTGAAATTTGTCCATTTGATCCAATGAGAGTAATTCCTTCAGAAGTTACGTCAATCTTAATAGTAGATAAGATAGGAATTGCATTTTTTGAACTAATGGCTCTTTTTGTCGTATTTAAAGCTTGTAGGAAATAGGCCTTGTTAATAGAAAAATTGATCATGAGATCTCCTTTTATTATTTTAGTATTAGTAAGTTAATAGTAATAGTAGAGTGTGTGGAACATGTGGAAAAGTCTTCTAAAGCCAGACAGGAATTGAAAAGTTCCTTGTTTACAACATGTGGAAAAAGAAGCAAGTTTTTCTATGATTGTCCACATGAGATTACTTTAATTTTTTCTTGATAGTTTGAATCTCGAGTCTGAGATTGTCATCAATTTCGATCATCCCTTTGATTTTTTCATAAGCATGCATGACTGTTGTGTGGTCTTTTCCTCCAAATTCACGACCAATACGGGGAAGACTATTATCAGTCATTTCGCGGGCGAGGTACATAGCTACTTGTCGAGCTAGGACAATATTTTGAACCCGTCGAGTGCCTTTCATTTCATTGACACTGACATTGTAAAATTTTCCAACCTCAGCTTGAATCTTTTCAATAGGAATTACAGTGATTTGTAAAGATTCATTCTTACGAGCTCGAATGGCTTCGGCTGCGACATCAATTGTAATATCTTTGATTTTTTTAACTCTTGCCACGAGAGAAATATCATTCAAAGCACCTTCTAAGTCTCGGACGTTCGAATCAAATTGACCTGCTAGGTATTCAAGAGTATCATCTGGGAAAGTAAAGTCTAGGTCTTCGATTTTATTTCTCAAAATAGCAATTCGCGTTTCAAAATCTGGTGGTGTAATATTTTGAGTCAAGCCCCACTTAAAGCGCGTGACTAGACGTTCTTCTAAGCTATCTAAATGATCAGGACTACGATCGCTGGTTAGGACAATCTGCTTGTTATCCCCATAAAGAGCATTAAAGGTATTAAAGAACTCTTCTTGAGTTGTAACCTTTTTCCCTCCAAGAGATTGAATATCATCAATTAAGAGCAGATCCAAGTTTCGATAGGTTTTTTTAAAGGTATCCATATCATTGAGGCGAAGACGCTCTAAAAATTCATTGATAAAGGATTCTGCTGGGATGTATTTTACTCGAGCATTTGGGTAGTTTTCCATAATCTGATTCCCAATTGCGTTGAGCAAATGCGTTTTTCCTAAACCAGGTCCTCCATAGATAAATAAAGGATTATAAGTGGTAGCTAGGTTTTCAGAAACTGCTAAAGCGGCAGCCAAAGCCCATTGATTTCCGTCTCCACTTACAAAATTATCAAAGGTGTATTTCTTTTTTAACCCTGTTTGGATAGGAGGCAAATCGATTATTGGAGTATGGCTAACTGCATAGTATCTATTCGTTTCTGAAAGAGGGACAAACTCTTTTTCTTCTTCCTCTTCTTCAAGATTGAATTGATAGGAAATGGTTAATTCTACTGCATAAATTTCAAAACCAGCAGTCAGAATCACCTTTGTCATATTCTCTTCCCAGAATAATTTCTTTACTTCCGCATCTAAATAAATAATGGCTTCTTGTTGATCGACTTTGATGAGTCTTGAAGTAAGGACAAAATAGTCAAAAATTTCTTTTTTAAATGTCTTTTTACTTAATTCAATCACACGATTCCAGAAGGTTTCTTCTCTTGACACCTATCGTCCTCCTATTCATTTTTACTTGCTATGTTTTTCTTATTTTATCATAAAAGGAGGGAGTTTTCCACAACTTGTTCTGAGGGAATAAAAAAGAGTTTTTTCCACAATATGTGAATAGTTATCCCCAATGTGTGTAGAAGTTTTCCACAAGTTGGGGATAAGATCGAATAAAGTAGGAATAGCAAGTAAGGAAGAGTTTTAAATAAGTGGATAAATCTGTTAATTGTTCTATAAAAAATAACAGCCTCATTTGAGACTGTTAATAATTCGTTGGTATTCATCAAGGTTGTTAAATGAAATATGAATACTTCCTTTTTCTTGTTTCGTCAGATGGATTTCTACTTCGGTTCCTAGAATCTTTTTTAGTCTATTTTCTTCCTGTGCTAAAAAGAGTTCTTTCTCTTTTTTACTTGGTGTTTTCTTTTTTTGACCAACCTTTTCTTCCAAACTACGAACGCTTAGTCCTTCTTTCAGAATTCGTTCCAGCCAATAGATTTGTAGATCTTCCTTTAAGGGAACTAAAATACGGGCATGTCCTTGTGAAATTTTCTCGTTTTTGATAGCGTCTTTGACAGCTGGTGAGAGATGAAGTAAGCGGACCATGTTGCTGATGTAAGGACGAGATTTTCCCATAAATTGAGCAATTTCTTCATGGGTAGCCCCTTTATCAATAAGATGTTGGTAGGATTCGGCCTCTTCAATTGGATTCAAATCTTCTCTTTGTAAATTTTCGATAATGGCTTGTTTGATCATGTCATCATCTGATAATTCTCTTATAATCGCAGGGATTTCTTTGAAACCAGCCATTTGAGCTGCTCGGTAGCGTCTTTCTCCAGCAAGTAGTTCATAACCAACAATAGGAGATTTTCGAACAATAATAGGTTGGATTAATCCATTTTCTTTGATTGAGGCTGCGAGTTCTTCTAATTTCTCTTTTACAAAGGTTTGACGAGGTTGAAAAGGATTGGTTCGTATTTGCTTTACGTCAATAATATCAATTTTTTCCATGATGTATATAGCATAACACACCTTTACAATTTCGTAAAGGTGTGTTGACACTGTTGTAAATTTACTTAATTTCCAAGATTTTCTGTAGATTTTGTTAGTTCAATGGTTGCCGTTTTTTGCTTACCATCTCTATAGAAAATGACTTTGATTTTATCACCAATTTGATGAGAATAGAGGGCAGATTGTAAATCTGCAGTTGATTCAATGGTTGTATCATCGATTTTTGTAATGATATCTAATCGACGTAAATATTTGGATGCCGGCATATCATTTTCAACTGAGCGGACAAGAACCCCACCTTTGAGTTTGCTTGGAATGTCTAATTGGCTAAGATCAGAAGAGGATAGGCTAGCCAGGTCCATCATGGTAATTCCAAGTGCTGGACGGATGACTTTACCATCTTTTTCTAAATGTTCAATAATATTTTGCACATCATTTACAGGAATAGCAAATCCCATTCCTTCAACCGCAGTTTGCCCATTTGAAGAAATTTTACTTGAGGTAATTCCGATGACTTGTCCCTGAATATTGATAAGGGGACCACCAGAATTCCCTGGGTTGATTGCAGCATCCGTTTGCAAAGCTTTTGTAGACACATTTTGACCGTCTTCTGATTTGAGCTTCACAGTACGTCCAAGACTAGAAACAATCCCTTGGGTAACGGAATTGGCAAATTTTGTCCCTAAAGGACTACCGATAGCGATTGCGGTCTCGCCGACAGTCAATTTAGAGGAATCCCCAAATTCAGCCACGGTCGTAACGTTATCTGAACTGATTTTGACAACCGCAATATCTGAGAAGGTATCTGAACCAACAACTTCTCCAGAAACCTTGTTTCCATCTGCAAAAAGAATGTCGGCTTGTGTTGCTCCCATTAACACGTGAGCATTGGTTACTACATAAGCATCCTTACCATCTTTTTTATAGATAACACCTGAACCTTCACTAGCTACTTCTGGATCAGAGTCTGTTTCTCCATTAATGAAGCCTTTTTCAGAGGTTTCAGCGTAGGTAATAACAGAAACAACCGCATTTTTAACCTTATCAACAGCTTCACTAGTTGATGTTGTATTCTTATAAGCACGATTAACTTTGGTAGATTTTATTTCTTGGCTAGAATTTGCAGAATTCCCTTTGGTAAACTGGAAAGAGGTTAAGGTTCCTAAGATTCCTCCAGTAAAACCAATGACAAGAACAAGTAAAAGTTGCAAAGCTTTTTTTAGAAAATTTGATGATTGTTTCATAGTTTTCTCCTATTTATTCCAATTATGGAAAATTATAGATCTAGTTTCTTAATTATAACTTAAAATAGAAATTTTTTCCACAACTTGTGGAAAACTGTGTATAAGTGTGAAAAACATGAGTATAGAGCCATTTTTTTAATGATATATTCAAGTGAATTTGTTTAAGACTTGTGTATAAGTTCATTTGTGTTAGAATATGAATATGAAAATTAAGATTGTAACCGTTGGAAAATTAAAAGAAAAGTATTTAAAAGATGGAATTGCTGAATATACTAAACGCTTGGGTCGGTTTACGAAGGTAGAAATGGTAGAATTGCCGGATGAGAAAACTCCAGATCGGGCCAGTGACTTAGAAAATCAGCAAATACTTGAAAAAGAAGGAAATCGCATTTTAGCAAAAGTTGGCGATCGTGAGTATGTGATTGCCTTAGCGATTGAAGGACAACAATTTCCATCTGAGAAGTTTAGTCAAACCTTAGAAGAGGTAACTGTACGAGGGTATTCTGAAATTACTTTTGTGATTGGAGGGAGCCTAGGCTTGTCTCCAGCTGTAAAAAAACGAGCGAATTTACTCATGAGTTTTGGAAAGTTAACTCTTCCCCATCAATTGATGAAGCTTGTTTTGATAGAACAAATCTATCGGGCATTTATGATTCAACAGGGAAGTCCCTACCATAAATGAATCTTGACGCTCCTCCTATTTTCTGATAGAATAAAAGGACATCTGGTCTCATAGCTCAGCTGGATAGAGCATTCGCCTTCTAAGCGAACGGTCGCAGGTTCGAATCCTGCTGGGATCAAAATAAAAAACGTGATTTTTATACAAATCACGTTTTTTTGTTATCTATTTTTTTAAAGAAACTAGATTTTTTTAAAACATATGGGATAAAAAAATTGCAAAAACTAGATTTTCGTTCCAAATAGCTGTAAAAATGAACCAAATAGCGGAAATGTTAAAAAAGTCTTTGATTTTTTACTAAAATTTATGTATATTAAATTTAATAATTTAATAATCAAATAAATTATAAGGAGATTTTTTTATGAAAAATAATCCATCAACAGTTTCTAAGGCATTTAAAGTTCTTACAGAAAAAGAACTGCAGCAAATTTGTGGAGGGGATAAACGGAGAAAGAATAATGTTGGTGAACTTATTAATCTAATTTTTGGTAGGGGAGGAAACTGATGTTTCTAAATACTCTATCTTTAATCTTAACTATTTTTATAATTTTTTTATCTTTTTTAAAAATTGATCAAAAACTTAATAAATATAGTAAACAATTGATTTTAGGATCTGGTGTTGTTGCTGTATTTGTCATCACAGCGGTCTTAGATTACTTTGATTTAAATATTGATTATCTAATGTTATGTCTATGGCCACTGTTTCTGTATCTTTATTACTATTTTATTTGTAATATTCAACGTCAGATAGCTATTTTATATTCATTCGTCATTTATTTAGCAGTTGAAAATACAGATACATTTTTATCTGTAATCACTTCTTCTGTTTTTGGTGATAGTATAATTCATCAATGTTCTGACTATTATTTTTTGACTATCCGAATTATCTCACTTGTTTTAATCATGAAGATATTAACCATTCTCGAAGTGAATCTTCTTTATTTTAAAGAGCGGGTTTTTAAGAAATTTGTCCAGGAATTGATTGTTAGTTATCTTATTTTAACCTTAGTATTGAATGCTTCTCATTGGATAAGTGATATTGGTCATTTCAATAGTTTTGGTAGTATGGTAGCAACGATTTGTTTCTTGATGTTTGTCGGAACCTTAGTTCAAATGAAGACGGTTCGAGACCGTTATGAAAAGAAAATGGAGTTGAAGCAAAAGAGGTTTGAACAGCGCCAAATGGAACAGTATATGAATAAAATTCAAGGCCTCTATTTAGAATTAAAAGGTTTTCGTCATGATTTTGGAAATATTATCACTTCCTTAAATTTGGCGATTGAGGAAGAGAATATTGATGATATTAAACGAATTCAAAGAGATGTTCTTGAAGAATGCTACGGTCAACTCCAAAAAGAAGAATATACAGGATTTGACCTAGGAAATATTCGAGATTCTGCTTTGAGAAGTATCTTAAGTAGGGGATGGATTTATGCGGAGGAAATGGGTGTTAAATTAACTTTTGAAACAGAAGACATTATTGAAAAGGTTCCAATGAGATTGTTGGATCTCGTACGAACTGTCGGAATTTTAGTCAATAATGCTATTGAAGCTGCTAAAATGAGTCAAGAAAAAGAAGTTCAAATAGCGGTTTTTAATATGCCAAATGGAGTGCATCTGATTATAAAGAACTCTATTTCTGATGAGCCGATTAATTGGAATCGACTCTATGAAAAGGGATTTTCAACTAAAGGGGATCGTAGAGGAATGGGCCTTGCGATTGTAAAAGATCTTATTGGAGAATATGCTGCGATTTTTCTAGAGACGGAATTAATCAATGGAAGATTTACGCAGAGCTTAGTTATTGGAGAGAAAGGAAGATAGATGAATATTGTATTGCTAGAGGACGAAATTTCTCAACAAGTTCGAGTAGAGAAACATGTGAAAGCTATCGCTGAGGAGGAAGGCCTACGATTAAATATTGTTTCAACCAGTAAAATAACTGAACTAAAGGAATATCTAACCAATGGTGATTTTCATCAGCTTTTCTTCCTTGACATTGATATCAAAGGGGATGAAAAAGCTGGTATCAAGGCAGCTCAAATGATTCGTGAAGTTAATCCTTTTGCGATTATTGCCTTTATCACGACGAAATCGGAATTTGCTACCATTACCTATCGTTACAAGGTATCAGCTCTCGAATTTATTGAAAAAACCTTGAATGAAAACTTGTTTAAAGAAAAAATTCGAGAATGTATTCTCTACTTGAAGAAGAATGTGATTGAAAATAAAAATATCGTTGATTTCTTTGAGTATAGTTTCAAAAACATGGAAATTCGAGTTCCATATCGAGATATATTGTACATTGAGACAACTGGAGTTTCCCACAAATTGCGACTTGTTGGAAAGAATTTTCAAAAGGAATTTTTAGGGACTATCAAGGATATACTTGAAAAAGATGTAGACAATCATTTCTTCAGTCCCAATCAGTCCTATCTAGTGAATCAAAGAATGATTGTCAACTTTGATCGTCGCAAGAGACTCTTGATGTTAGAAGAGGAGACAACTTGCCCTGTCTCTCGTACACAGGTGAAAAAGGTCGAAGAATTATTAAATAAAATACAGAAAAAGGCTTGACAATTTTTGAATCGATGGTATAATGGGATATGTTCTGTTAATGACATGGTCCGTTGGTCAAGGGGTTAAGACACCGCCTTTTCACGGCGGTAACACGGGTTCGAATCCCGTACGGACTATATCTCATTCCGCCATAGCTCAGTTGGTAGTAGCGCATGACTGTTAATCATGATGTCGTAGGTTCGAGTCCTACTGGCGGAGCTAAACTAGCATCCTAAGGGATGCTTTTTTTGTTTAAAATAAGAGAGTGGGACAGAAATCGGTAATTCGTTAGAATTCGATTTCGTCGTCTCACCTCCGCACAGTTGAGTAGGGCTGTAAAAGCTGATGAAATCAGCGTAGTAGAGCCCACTCAACCACTACGTCTTGCTCGACAATCCAAAGATAATTGAGAGGCTAGGACTTTTGTCCCAGCCTCTTTATGATGCATATCTACTGATTTTTTGAGGATTGAGATCTATTTCGAATAGCATTGTAGCCAGCGAAGGAAAGAATTCCAAGTAGAAAAGCGATGGTTCCTTCTTTCAACCCATGTGGAATAAACTGTAGAATAACCTGTCCTTTTCCTTTAGGGACATCAACAGCTATGAATCCTTTTTGAGCTCTTCGAATAGGGACAGGCTGGTCATCCATCGTCGCTGTCCACCCTTTATCATAAGGAAGTGTGAAAAAGAGACTTGTATGATGATCTGCTGTAAAATCTGCAGTGACAGTATTTCCTTTGGTTTGCACATGAACTTCTTGTTGGTGTAAAGTTTCAAAGGCTTCCTGGTAGGCTTGAAGGTTCAAAGCAAAAAATTCTGGATTTTGGAAGGTTACTGTCGAATTTTCAGGGAAGGCAATTCGAATCTTAACAGTTTCTCCTGCTTTAAAGTGACCAATGGTGAAGAAGGGAAATACATTGTCTGTTGTATAGCGGTTGACTTGGCCATTCGTGATGATTTCAACGTCGGTATAATCTTCATTCTCAAATTCTAAAGAAGGAAGGTTTACATAAAGTTGACTATCATTTTGAACGTAGAGCTCATATTCGATACTGGCATAAGTTAGAAAACTATCTGCTTCTACTTTAGCCTTTTGAGGTCCTTGAGAAGGATTGTCTGAGCTAGTTTTCAGTGGATATAATCGCTGATAGAAGGTCAAGGATTGGCCTGTTAGATGATTGAGAAAATTCTTTTGGTTATCCAAGGTTAGATTAGAAAATTGGATATCCTTGTAGGGACTTGCTGTTAGAAATGCTAGTGAAAGAGCTTTTTCATTTTGATATAAGGTTTGATTTCCTTGAGTTTCCAATTTATGAAAAGAAAACTTTTGAGGATTTCTATCTGTAATATTGTATTTGATCCCGAACAGACTGTCCATTAGTAAAGTATTGTTTTGATAGCGTAGGTTTAAGTTCGTTCCATCTGATTTAAAACCAAGTTTGTCCAAGGTCGAACTGGTATCTGTATTTCTGACAGATGAAAATTGGGAAATCCCTCTAAAATTGTATTTCATACTATCATTACCTGTTTGAGGTTGGAGAATCTCTGTTCGGTAAAAATTTTGATCATCCTGTAAACTTGATGTCAATTTATCAATTGCTGGAATCTTTCCTTGATAAGAAGAACGAGCTGCAAATACCCATTCATTTGCAATCCCATCTATCTGATAATAACTGTTTATACTGATTTCAAACAGACAGAAGAAAAGAATCACAGCAGAAAAAATTGTATAAGAAAGTTTACGAACTGTAAAGGCAAGTGTCACAGTTAAAAAAACAAGAAGAAATTCTAGTGTCAATACATAATGACTGCTTGTTAAGAAATGATAGTGCTTGCGATAGATAAAAGTCAGAATAAAGCCAATGCTAACTAAACTAAAAGCTAGACAGAGGCGTTGCCAATTGATTTCTTTTATCCGATTGAGGACTTCTGCTGCCATGAACAAAATAGTCAATGAAAATAGCCAGGCATAACGGTGAAGAAACATATTGGGAGCATGCATCCCCTGCCAGAATAAATCTAAAGCTTGTAAATAGAAGCTTGCAATAAGAATGACTAATAAAGTCAAATAGGCTAGTTTCACGTGAAACCTAATCGATTTGACAAAGAAAAATAGGAAGGCAATTAAAAACGGGAAGAGACCAACATAGATCATAGGGATAGCCCCATATTTTGTTGTGTCGAAGCTACCAATTAAGTTTTTTGCAAAGACGTCTAAGTACCAACTATTTTCTGTAAAGGTTCTTGTTATCTTAGTAAAGTTCTCCCCATGAGTTCGTAAATCTAAAAGAGTGGGGTAAATCATGATCAAGCTAGTGATCCCTGATAAAATTGACACAATTGTAAAGTCTAAAAAGGAAGATATTCTTTTTTTAAAGTTCCAGGAAAGCTGCGTACAATACCATAAAGTTAAGAAGAGAGCCATCATAAATCCAAAATAGTAATTCTGGATGAAGAGGATAGTCAAGCTTGTAAAGTAGAGGACACGCTTCTTCTGAGTCATTAAACGGTGTAAACCTAACAGAATGAGAGGAGCTAAAATAAAGACATCGAGCCAGGTTTTGATTTCAATCTGGCTGATAGAGAAACTCATTAAAGCAAATGAAGTTGACAGTGAAAGGATCAAGAATTTTTGTAGTTGAGGATAGATTCCTTTAATGGAGTGATAAGTTGACAACCCTATCAATCCTATTTTTATCAGTGTAAAGAGATAGACGGAATCAACCATGGATAAACTGTCAAAGAAGAAGACAAAGGGAGATAAAAAACTGCCCAAATAATAGCTAGAAAGGGCGTAAAAATTTAAGCCCAGTCCACTTGTAAAGCTGTAAAAAAGGCTGTCGGTTCCGTGTAAAATATTTCGTAAGGTAACGTCAAAAATAACGTATTGATGAAAACCATCGCCTAATAAAGGAGAAGTTTCACTACCCCAATAAATACCTTGACTGAGGTAGACAAAAAATAAGATTGTAAAGGGAAGTAAAAAAGCTGTAAAGTAAAATATGATGGGGTGTGATAAATAGTTTTTAAATTTCATATAGTCTATTGAAAGACCCTGAAACAAAGGTTCCAGGGTTTTTGATCATTTTGAGTGATTTCTTAGTCTTTCCAAAGTTCTTTGACTTTTGCTTGAACTTCTTGGTTTTCTAAGAATTCGTCATAGGTTTCATCAATCCGGTCAATGACACCATTTTTTGAAAGAACAATGATATGGTTGGCAAGAGTTTGAATAAATTCATGGTCGTGACTGGCAAAGATGATCGATTCTTTGAAGTTTTTCAATCCATCGTTCAAGCTTGAAATAGATTCCAAATCTAAGTGATTTGTAGGATCGTCAAGTACAAGAACGTTTGACTTCAAAAGCATGAGTTTTGAAAGCATCACACGCACCTTTTCTCCCCCTGACAAGACGTTTACAGGCTTGTTAACCTCGTCTCCAGAAAAGAGCATACGTCCGAGGAATCCACGAAGGAAGGTATTGTCATCTTCTTCTTTACTTGCGAATTGACGGAGCCAGTCAAGGATCGACTCTCCGCCTGCAAAGTCAGCTGAATTGTCTTTTGGTAAGTAAGAGCGACTAGTTGTGACACCCCACTTGACAGTTCCTTCATATTCGATTTCACCCATAATAGCGCGGATCAAGGCAGTTGTTTGGATGTCGTTTTGTCCGATCAGAGCTGTCTTGTCACCTGGACGCAAGATGAAGCTGATGTTGTCAAGTATAGTTTCACCGTCAATCTTTACAGATAAGTTTTCTACTGTCAACAAATCATTCCCGATTTCTCGTTCAGCTTTAAAGCTGATAAATGGGTATTTCCGGCTAGATGGGACAATTTCTTCTAACTGAATCTTGTCAAGCATCTTTTTACGCGAAGTTGCCTGTTTAGATTTTGAAGCATTGGCAGAGAAACGAGCCACAAATTCTTGTAATTGTTTGATTTTTTCTTCTGCTTTGGCATTACGATCTGCTAACAACTTGGCAGCCAGTTCAGATGATTCTTTCCAGAAATCATAGTTACCGACATAGAGTTTGATTTTTCCAAAGTCCAGGTCGGCCATGTGAGTACAGACTTTATTCAAGAAGTGACGGTCGTGGGATACAACGATAACAGTATTCTCAAAATCAATCAAGAAATCTTCTAGCCAGGTAATGGATTGAATATCAAGACCGTTGGTCGGCTCGTCCAAAAGAAGGACATCTGGTTTACCAAAGAGAGCTTTGGCTAGGAGGACTTTCACTTTATCCCCATTTGCTAGTTCACTCATATTTTGGTAGTGGAGCTCTTCTGGAATATTCAGGTTTTGGAGGAGTTGTGAAGCTTCGCTTTCTGCTTCCCAACCACCTAGTTCAGCGAATTCACCTTCAAGCTCTGCTGCACGGACACCATCTTCATCTGAAAAATCTTCCTTCATATAGATAGCATCTTTTTCTTTCATGATGCTATAAAGTTTTTCATTTCCCATGATAACGACGTCAATGGCACGCTCATTTTCGTAGTCAAAGTGATTTTGACGCAGAACAGAAAGACGTTCGTCTGGACCAAGAGAGATGTGACCAGTTGTTGGTTCAATATCCCCAGCTAAAATTTTTAAAAAGGTTGATTTCCCAGCACCATTGGCCCCAATCAAACCATAGGTATTTCCTTCTGTAAATTTGATGTTGACATCATCAAACAATTTTCGATCACTAAAACGTAGTGAGACGTCTGTAACTGTAAGCACGTATATTTCTCCTCTATTTCTGTCTATATAAGCCTATTTTACTAGAAAACGCTTGATTTTTCAATGAATACCCTTAAGCATTTGAGGGAGATGATTATGGAGGATAAAAGAGAGAAGAACTTGACTTTCCCTTGATGTCATTATATAATGAAAATCAATCAGAAGAGTAGTCTAGATTCGTTTTTTAGAGAGCTTATGGTCGCTGAAAATAAGCAATGAACTAGCATGAAATGGACTGATGTTCAAATAGAATCTAAACAAATAGAGATTCGGCTAGCAGGCCTTATGTGCAGCTCATTTATGATGAGCTAGAGGGAACAGCAGATGTTGTTCTAAGTGAGGTGGCACCGTGTCTCAGACGCCCTCGCATAGTTTTTGCTATGCGTGGGTTTTTATTTTGTACTTCAGGGAGGAAGAAAAATGACCAAGCCGATTATTTTAACTGGAGATCGCCCAACTGGGAAACTCCATATTGGACACTATGTCGGTTCATTGAAGAATCGAGTTCTTATGCAAAACGAAGACAAGTACCAGATGTTTGTCTTTTTAGCAGACCAGCAAGCCTTAACGGATCATGCTAAAGACCCACAAACCATTGTCGAATCCATCGGAAACGTTGCTCTAGACTATTTAGCAGCTGGATTGGATCCAAATAAATCAACCATTTTTATTCAGAGTCAAATCCCTGAGCTAGCGGAATTGACCATGTATTACATGAATTTGGTCTCTGTTTCACGTTTGGAACGTAACCCAACCGTTAAGACAGAAATTGCTCAAAAAGGGTTCGGAGAGTCTATTCCATCTGGTTTCTTGGTTTATCCTGTTTCTCAAGCAGCAGATATTACCGCTTTTAAAGCCAATCTGGTACCTGTTGGGACCGACCAAAAGCCCATGATTGAGCAAACACGTGAAATCGTCCGTTCCTTTAATCATGCCTATCATTGTGATGTCTTGGTTGAACCAGAGGGAATTTTCCCAGAAAATGAGGCGGCGGGTCGTTTGCCTGGTCTGGATGGAAATGCCAAAATGTCTAAATCTCTTGGGAATGGCATCTATTTAGCGGATGATATGGACACCTTGAAGAAAAAGGTGATGAGTATGTACACGGACCCTGAGCATATTCGTGTCGAAGATCCAGGAAAAATCGAAGGAAATATGGTTTTCCATTATTTGGATGTTTTTGGAAAAGAAGAAGATCAGGTGACTATTCAAGACATGAAAGACCATTACCAAAGGGGTGGTTTAGGTGATGTTAAAACCAAACGCTATCTTTTAGAGATTCTAGAGAGAGAGTTGGGTCCTATTCGCGAACGGCGGATTGAATTTGCTAAAGATATGGGACAAGTCTATGATATGCTTCAAAAGGGTAGTGAAGTGGCTCGTTCTGTTGCAGCAGAAACGCTCGATCAAGTCAAGTCTGCTATGGGTTTGAACTATTTCAAATAAGCTCTTGATATGAAGATGATCTAATACAATAAATGATTCAAAAGAGGTTTCAACACCTCTTTTTGAAATATTGTACAAATGATTGACAAATTATCTTAGAATGGTATGATATTATCAATCAAAAAAGACGAGCTTGGCTCAAAAAGAAAGAAAAGAGGAAAATGGGAATGTCAAATTGGGACACTAAATTTTTGAAAAAAGGTTATACCTTCGATGATGTATTGCTCATTCCAGCTGAAAGTCATGTATTACCAAACGATGCAGATCTTCGTACAAAATTGGCGGATAACCTTGTGTTGAATATCCCAATCATCACAGCTGCAATGGATACAGTCACTGAAAGCCAAATGGCTATTGCCATTGCGCGTGCTGGAGGACTTGGCGTTATTCACAAAAATATGTCCATTACCCAACAAGCAGATGAAGTTCGTAAAGTAAAACGCTCTGAAAACGGCGTTATCATTGACCCATTTTTCTTAACACCTGAACATACCATTGCTGAAGCCAATGAACTCATGGGACGCTACCGTATCAGTGGTGTACCTGTTGTTGAAACCATGGAAAATCGTAAACTAGTTGGGATTTTGACCAACCGCGATTTGCGTTTTATTTCTGATTATGATCAACCAATTTCAAATCATATGACGAGCGAGAATCTAGTAACTGCACCAGTCGGTACTGATTTAGAGACCGCTGAACGGATTCTCCAAGAACACCGAATTGAAAAGTTGCCATTGGTAGACGAGAATGGTCGTTTGTCTGGTTTGATTACCATTAAGGATATTGAAAAAGTCATTGAGTTTCCAAATGCAGCTAAAGATGAATTTGGTCGTCTTTTAGTAGCAGGTGCGGTGGGTGTTACTTCTGACACATTTGAGCGTGCAGAAGCATTGTTTGAAGCTGGTGCAGATGCGATTGTGATCGATACGGCCCATGGTCATTCTGCAGGGGTTCTTCGTAAGATTGCTGAAATTCGGGCTCATTTCCCAGACCGCACTTTGATTGCGGGTAATATTGCTACAGCTGAAGGAGCGCGTGCTCTCTATGATGCAGGTGTTGACGTCGTTAAGGTTGGAATTGGACCTGGTTCAATCTGTACAACTCGTGTAATTGCTGGTGTTGGGGTTCCTCAAGTTACAGCGATTTATGATGCAGCTGCTGTCGCGCGTGAATATGGAAAAACAATCATTGCTGACGGTGGAATCAAGTATTCTGGAGATATTGTAAAAGCTTTAGCTGCAGGTGGTCATGCAGTTATGCTTGGTTCCATGTTTGCCGGAACAGATGAAGCTCCTGGTGAAACTGAAATTTTCCAAGGACGTAAATTTAAGACCTATCGTGGTATGGGATCTATTGCAGCTATGAAGAAGGGATCTAGTGACCGCTACTTCCAAGGTTCTGTCAATGAAGCCAACAAATTGGTTCCAGAAGGAATCGAAGGTCGGGTTGCTTATAAAGGATCAGCAGCCGATATCGTCTTCCAAATGATTGGTGGTATTCGTTCTGGTATGGGCTATGTTGGAGCTGCCAACCTTCAAGAATTGCATGAAAATGCGCAATTTGTTGAAATGTCCGGGGCAGGTTTAAAAGAAAGTCATCCACATGATGTTCAAATTACCAACGAAGCACCAAACTACTCCGTTCAATAAAAAAGAAAAAGTGTGAAATTCTATGATTTCACACTTTTATTGTGTCAAAAAGATGTAAATTTAAATTGACAACACTGTTAATTATTCGTCAATTTGACCTAAGTGAATATTGAAGATTTTTAAGTCTTCAGGCAAGTCTTTTAGGTGATCTAGAGTTGTAGTTGTAATAAATGTTTGGATGTCACGAGAGATAACTTCTAGTAAATGTAGTTGACGATTGTTGTCAAGTTCACTCATGACATCGTCTAAGAGTAAAATAGGCTTTTCATTCGTCAAGGATTCAATCAACGAAATCTCTGCTAGTTTTAATGAAAGAACAACACTGCGGTGCTGACCTTGGCTACCAAAAGTCGCATTCATGTCATTGATGTAAAAACTAATGTCATCTCGGTGAGGACCGACACTGGTTGTTTTTTTGATGAGATCCTTGGTCCGATTTTCTCGAAGTAATTTGATAAAAGTTGGGCGAAGTGTTTCTTCATCTTGAAAAGGAACAGATGAGTCATACCGAATAGTGAGTTTTTCAGCTTGATTGGAAATTTCAAAATGTTTTTCCTGGCCAAAGTTTTCTAATTTTTTAAGAAAATCTTTCCGATGGATGCAGACTCGGCTACCATAATCTGCTAATTGTTCATCTAAAACATCTAAAAAGGTTGGATCTACTGTGTTCGCCGTTTTTAAGTAACTGTTGCGCTGCTTTAGAACATGATGATAGGCTGTTAAATCCGATAGATAAACGGGTTTCATCTGCCCTAAATCAATATCAATAAACTTGCGACGAAGAGAGGGTGATCCTTTAATGAGTTGTAAATCCTCTGGAGCAAAGAGAACCACATTCATGTTACCGATATATGTTGATAACTTGCTTTGTTTTAAGTGGTTCACTTTAGTGACTCTTCCTTTTGAGGATAAGGAAATTTCTAGAGGGATAGAGCCTGTCTTTTTTTCTAACACTCCTGAAACGGTAAATTGTTCCTCTTGAAAATGAATTAAATCTTTATCGGAACGAGTCCGATGGCTGCGCGTCAAGGCTAAAAAGTAGATAGACTCAAGGAGATTGGTTTTGCCTTGAGCATTTTGGCCTAAGAAAATATTCAAACCGGAGTGGAATTGGAGTTCTACTTCTTTATAATTTCGAAATTTTTGAATATGTATGGATTTAAGCCACATATTATGTCCCTGGGAAACGAACGGGTTTCCGTTTGTTCTCCTCTTTTTTTGGTTTTGTATCTTTTTTTGGTTTTGTATCTTTTTTTGGTTTTGTGTCTTTTTTTTGTTTCTGTTCTTTGTTTAATTTCTTCACCAATTGAGCAACGCGTTCTTTTTCTAGCTTGTCCGCTTGGTAGTCTTCAATTTCTTCTGGACTAGGTTGCGTAATCGTTACGATTTCCTTATCACCAATTACTTCGATTGTATCTCCTACTCGTAATTTACGTCCTCTTCTGGTTTCCACTTCTCCATTGACCTCTACTTGATTTTCAAGTAAAAAGGCTTTGATAGCTCCACCGCTTTGGATGATTCCCAGTTCTTTAAATAGAGCTTGTAATGTGATAAATTCATCAAAAAGTTTATAGTTCATAGTTCACCTCAATGATTGTTATTATACCATAAAAGGATGAAAAACCTAAAATAGGGCGAGTCAGTGTAAACGTTTTTTAATCTGTCTGGGAAAGATTTTACTGGGATTTCATGATATAATGAAGAGTAATATTTGTTAGAACGAGGATGACGATGGAATTAGTTACTGGTGTTCGAATCCATTTTATGAAATCAGAAAAATTTAAGACCAATGAGATAAAAGTGCGATTCTCGGCCCCCCTTTCTGAAGAAACAATAGCAGGACGGGTTTTAGCCTCACGCATGATCGAAACAGCCAATCAACTTTACCCAACTTCTCAGCAATTTAGAGAACAGTTGGCGAACTTGTATGGAGCCAATTTTTCTACTTCTGTTTCAAAACGCGGCCAAACACACTACGTTGATATTAATTTATCCTATGTCCGTGATGCTTTTTTGAGCAAGAAAAATGTCTTGACAGATCAGATGCTGGATTTATTAAAGGTATCTCTTAATGCTCCTCTTGCAGAAAATGGATGCTTTCATTCAGAAACTTTTTTAGTAGAGAAAAAAAATCTTATCACAGAACTAGAAGCAGAAATTGAAAATCATTTTTATTATGCTCACCAACAATTGAATCGGTTGTTTTATGATCAAGCTGACATGAAACTAAGTAAGTATGGAAGTGTCCAGCAGATTCAGAATGAGGATGAAGAGTCAGCTTATCAAGCATTTCAAGAAATGCTTCAAACAAATCTGATTGACTTTTTCTTTATGGGTGATTTCAATGAACTAGCGGTCATTGAAAAGATCAGTAACTTTGGTTTACAACCTCGTAAATCTAATGTCAACCTTTTTTACACACAATCTTTCTCGAATGTTGTCAGAGAAGGACTGGAGCAGCGAGAGACTCATCAATCTATTTTAGAATTAGGTTATCACTTTCCTGTTCAGTATGGAGAGAAAGAGCATTTTGCTTTAATTGTTTTAAATGGTTTACTGGGCACTTTCTCTCACTCAAAATTGTTTACAGTCATCCGAGAAAAAGAAGGGTTGGCTTATACTATCTCCAGCCATTTTGATATTTTTTCTCATTTTATGCGTATCTATGCAGGGATTGATAGAAAAAATAGAACCCGGACGATGACTCTGATGAGTCGTCAAGTGAGTGACTTGAAGAGAGGGAAGTTTACCAGTGAAGAGTTGCGCTTGACAAAAGAAATGATAATAAATGCTGCAAAATTGTCGCAGGATCGACCTGGCACCTTTATTGAAAGAGCTTATCTAAAATCCACTTTAGGAAAACAGTTCTTGTCAATTGATGATTGGATTCAAGCCATTCAACTGGTGACGAAAGATGAAATTATGGCTGTTGCCAAATCACTCAAATTACAAGCGGTCTATTTTATGGAAGGAAGAGAATGATAAAGAAAGATTTGGAGAAAATAGAGTATCCAGCTGTTGGAGAATGCGTTTATCAGACAACTCTCCAAAATGGATTGAGGTTATATTTAATTCCAAAAACGGATTTTAATGAAAGCTATGCAATCATTTCTACTAAATTCGGTTCAGTTGACACAAGATTTACAATGGATGGAGTAGAAGGTGTAAAAGAATTTCCAGCAGGGATTGCACATTTTCTTGAACATAAATTATTTGAAGATCAAGACGGTCAAGATTATTTACAACATTTTGTACGGCTGGGAGCTGAAAGTAATGCTTTTACTAGCTTTACACAGACCAGTTATCTCTTTTCGACTACCTCGTATGTCAATGAAAGTCTGAAATTGTTACTGGAGATGACACAATCTCTTCATCTCTCAAAGGATTCTCTAAAGAAGGAACAATCGATTATTCAACAAGAAATCGAAATGTACCAAGATAGTCCTGACTATCAATTATTCTTTAGGGCGCTGGCGAATCTCTATCCAGATACACCATTGGCCCAAGATATTGCAGGTACTACAGCTTCTCTCTCTCAAATTGATGAAGAGAGTTTACAGGATAATTTCGATTTATTCTACCAACCATCCAACATGCATCTAGTAGTTGTCGGAAATTTTGATCTTGACAGTCTTGTGAACCTTGTTTCTGAATTTGAGATGAAAACTTCTTCAAATCCTCTTCCTCACATTTCACCTGTAGACTTAAATCCAGTTGTTCAAAATGAGACAAGTCGGATGGAAGTTGCTTCACCAAAATTAGCAATTGGAATTCGTGGAAGAAATCAAATTCCTCCTATGTACCAGTATCGCTACAAGATTATCCTCAAATTATTGTTTGCAATGATGTTTGGGTGGACATCCAAACGATTTCAGTCGCTTTATGAAGTTGGTAAACTTGACAACTCCTTGACATTAGAAATTGAAGTCGAGTCTTCGTTTCACTTTGTGATGTTAACGATGGATACTTCTGAACCTGTCAGTATATCCCATCAGTTCAGAACTGCCATAAAGAATTTTGAGAAAGATCCCGATGTGACTCAAGAGCATTTGGATACGATTAAAAGCGAAATGTTTGGTGATTTTTTACATGGTTTGAATTCCTTGGATTATATTGCTACTCAATTTAATCCAATTGAGACGGGTGAAAATCTATTTGACCTTCCAAAAATTTTACAAAGTATTTCTTTACAAGACGTTGTAAAGGTTGGGCGAGATTTTGTCAACGCTTGTGATATGACGGACTTTATCATTTTCCCTAAATAATGGGAAAAGAATGGAATGATGATTTTGTCGAATTAAATCGAGGTCGGCTTTGTCAATTAGATGTAAACTATTATGTAAACTAGTAAGGAGACTAGAATGAAAAAAGAAAATATTCCTAATGCCTTAACACTGATTCGAATTGTGTTTATTCCCATTTTTATTTTGATGCTAATATTTGGCAAAAGTTATGGCTGGCATGTAGCAGCAGCTATCGTATTTGCGGTTGCAAGTATAACCGATTATTTAGACGGTTATCTAGCTCGTAAATGGGAAGTTGTTAGTAACTTTGGAAAATTTGCAGATCCCATGGCTGATAAGCTTCTTGTCATGTCTGCCTTTATCATGATGATTGAATTAAGGATGGTTCCGGCTTGGATTACGGCAGTTATTATTTGCCGTGAATTAGCTGTTACTGGCCTCCGTCTGTTATTGGTTGAAACAGGAGGAGTTGTTTTGCCAGCAGCTATGCCTGGAAAAATTAAAACCTTCTCACAAATGTTTTCCATTATTTTCCTTCTCTTTCATTGGGATTTATTGGGCAAATTGACGCTTTATGTTGCGCTAATCTTTACAGTCTACTCTGGATATGAATACTTTAAAGGCAGTGCCTACCTCTTTAAAGATACCTTTAGATAAATGAATAATATTATAGAAGTTCGAAATCTTACATTTAAATACCAAAAAACAGATGAGAACCATCAGTTAAATGATATTTCGTTTCACGTGAAACATGGTGAATGGTTATCCATTATCGGACATAACGGAAGTGGTAAATCAACAGTGGTTCGTTTGATTGATGGTTTGTTGGAACCTGAATCGGGTGAAATCTATATCTCTGGAGATTTGCTAACTCCTGAAAACGTTTGGGATAAACGTAGTGAGATTGGTATGGTTTTTCAGAATCCGGATAACCAATTTGTTGGAGCTACTGTAGAAGATGATGTGGCGTTTGGATTGGAAAATCAAGGGATTCCAAGAGATGAGATGGTTCAACGAGTAGATGAAGCTTTGAAAATGGTTCGCATGGATGAGTTTAAGGATCGAGAACCAGCTAGGTTATCCGGTGGACAAAAGCAACGGGTGGCGATTGCAGGAATTATTGCTTTACGACCTAAAATCATTATTTTGGATGAAGCGACCAGCATGTTGGATCCTGAAGGACGCTTGGAACTGATTCGTACGGTTCGAGAAGTTAAAGAACGATACGGTTTAACGGTTATTTCTATTACCCATGATTTAGAGGAAGTTTCCCTAAGTGATCGGGTTATTCTCTTTGAAAAAGGGAAAGCGACCTTGGATCTGACTCCAAGAGAACTCTTTTCTCGAGATGATTTAGATGAAATTGGACTAGAAGAACCTTTCGCGAATCGATTGCGAAGCATTTTACATCAAAAAGGTTTTCCAGTCGGAGAAACCTATCAGACTGAAGGAGAGCTAGAAAAACTATTATGGGAATTGCTTTAAAACAGCTTAGTTATACCTATCAAGAAGGAACTCCATTTGAAGGAGCGGCTCTTTTTGATGTGAATATGGAAATCCCAAGCGGTTCTTATACAGCTCTAATTGGGCATACTGGAAGTGGAAAATCAACCATTCTCCAATTATTAAATGGTCTGCTTTTACCTAGTCGAGGGGAAGTGCAAATGAATGATTTACACATTGATTCTGAGTCCTCTCAAAAAGAGTTAAAGAACCTTCGGAAGAAAGTTGGTCTTGTTTTTCAATTTCCAGAAAGTCAACTTTTTGCTGAGACTGTGGTAAAAGATGTCGCTTTTGGTCCTCAAAATTTTGGAGTAGACCAAGAGTCAGCTGAAAGCATTGCCAAGGAGAAATTGACTTTAGTCGGTCTTTCTGAAGAGTTGTTTGAACGGAGTCCCTTTGAATTATCTGGAGGACAAATGAGACGGGTTGCTATTGCAGGCATTTTAGCGATGGAACCTGAAATCTTGGTACTGGATGAGCCGACAGCTGGCTTGGATCCCTCAGGCAGACGGGAATTAATGAAGCTATTTGCGTCACTTCATCAAGCTGGCATGACCATCGTTCTTGTTAGTCATTCTATGGAAGATGTGGCAGAATACGCAAATCTTGTTTATGTTTTGGAAAAAGGACGAATTGTGAGGTCTGGGCACCCAAGGGACGTATTTCAGGATGTAGAAGGGTTAGAAAATATTCAATTAGGTGTACCTAAAGTGACGAAATTTGCTTGGCGTTTACGTCAAAAAGGACTATCTTTGCCAATTTTACCAATCACTTTACAGGAGTTTAAGGAGTTAATTGGACATGAATAGTATGATTTTAGGACGATATGTACCAGGTAATTCCATTCTCCATCGTATGGATCCAAGAGCAAAGTTACTGGGACTTTTCTTATTAATTGTTATTTTGTTTTGGGCTAATAATGTGATGACAAATGCCCTGTTATTTTTATTTGCCCTTGCTTTGATTTTGATTGCTAAAATCCCCTTTCGTTTTTTTATTAATGGCTTGAAATCTATGGTCTTTATCATCGCATTCACCACCCTCTTTCAGTTGTTTGCGACGACTGGTGGTAAGACTTTATTTCAATTTTATTTTTTGACTGTAACGGATAAAGGTCTTGCGCAAGCTGGTGTGATCTTTTGTCGTTTTATTCTCATTGTTGTATTTTCAACGATTTTAACGCTGACAACCACACCCTTAAGCTTAGCAGATGCAGTAGAAAAATTGTTAACTCCTTTTAAAATGATCAAAGTTCCTGCTCATGAAATTGGGCTCATGTTGTCTATGAGCCTCCGTTTTGTTCCCACTCTGATGGATGATACAATTCGCATTATGAATGCACAGAGAGCTAGAGGGGTTGATTTTGGAGAAGGAAATCTCCTTCAGAAAATCCGCTCTTTTATACCGATTTTAATTCCCTTGTTTGCATCAAGTTTTAAACGTGCAGATGCTCTTGCAATTGCCATGGAAGCAAGAGGTTATAAAAGTGGAGAGGGAAGAAGCCGATACAGGCAGTTAAAATGGCAAGCCTTAGATAGTATAGCTATTCTATCTATAGTGGCAGTTGGTGCTATCATTTTTTGGTTAAAATATTAGAATACCACCACTACATATAGGGTGTTTTTTCTAAAAAGATGAAGAAAAACGCTATTTATAGCGTTTTTTGCATGAAAAATACATGTTTTTGTAACCTTTGTAACATAAAATATAACTAACTGTAACATTTAATGTGTAAGATAGTATTATGTTCGAAAGGAGAATGTATTGATGAACACAAAAAAAGTCCAATGGACATTAACTTCTATTATCTCAGCTCTTTCACTTTTTGTTACTGGTGTGGTAGTGAATGCTGAAACATACGAAGTAAAAAATGGTGATACTTTATCAGAAATTGCGATTAAGAATAACACTACTATCGAAAAGCTTGTTGAATTGAATCAAATCAGCAATCAAGATTTGATCCATGCTGGTCAAATTATTGAGTTGGGTGAACGTTCAAACTCATTGATCAACAAAGTAAATACTGCCAAAGCAAGTCAGGAACCAGTAGCTGGAGCTTCTACAAATCAAGTTGCAGCAGAAACAACAACTAATGCTACTTATAATGCGGCACCAGTTGTTACGAATTCTGGAAATGGGATTGTACTTGCAAATGGAAATACTGCTGGAGAAACTGGATCTTATGCAGCAGCTCGAATGGCTGAAATGACAGGGGTTCCTGCATCAACTTGGGAAGCAATTATTGCCCGCGAATCAAATGGTCAAGTGAACGCAGCAAACCCATCTGGGGCTAGTGGTCTTTTCCAAACAATGCCAGGTTGGGGTTCAACTGCTACAGTTGATGATCAAATCCAAGCAGCTTATAATGCCTATTCAAACCAAGGACTTTCAGCTTGGGGATACTAAAAAAGAGGGGGAACCCTCTTTTTATTTTGTTTCTTATCTTGACAAGTGCGGGAAAGAGTTGTAAAGAGGTACGATAGTATTCGTCAACCTTGATGACCGATGTGTAGTCTTACCCAAGCGTGATTTTATACAAAAAAGAGGTTTACAATTTTGTAAACCTCTTTTATCAACTTAAATGAGTGAGTAAATCTAGGGGAGAATCTATGATGGTATCAGGACTTTCCTCTTTTAATTGATTTAGAGGAGCAAAACCCCAACTGACTGCAATTGTATGAATGCCAATGGTTTTTCCTCCAATGATATCAAATTTAGTATCCCCAACGATACAAGCCTCATCTTTTGGAATTTCATGATCCAACAGTACACGCTGAATGATATCAGCTTTGTGCATGGATCCAGGGATAGAACCATAAATCCCTTCAAAGTAATCACTAATTCCTAGTAAATGGGCTATTTCAAGACTCACTTCCTGATTTTTAGAGGTGGTGATGAATAAGTGGAAACCCAATTCCTTTAATTGATGAAGGAGTTCTTTGATACCTGGGTAGAGGTAGGTTTGCTGTTGGCCGGTTTCTTTGTAATAGGTGCGATAGATTTCTACAGCTTTTGTAACAAGTTCTTTTGGAACATGGTTTGTAAATGTAACCTCGAGTGGAGGGCCCATAAAGGTTCGAATAGTCTCTTTATCAGGTGCAGGAACCCCCAGCAGGTTAAAAGTGTGTAGAAAGGTGGTCTCGATACCTTCGGAACTATCGACTAAGGTCCCATCCAAGTCGAAAAATATATACTTCATAGATTACTCTCCGAAAATTTCTTGTTGTAGTCGTTTCCCAGTTGGAGTAGTTGCCAGACCACCTTCAGCAGTTTCTCTAAAGGCAGTTGGTAGACTTGATCCGACCTGATACATAGCATCGATGACTTCATCAACAGGTATTTTGGATTCAATTCCTGCCAGGGCCATATCTGCCGCAATATATGCATAACTCGCTCCCATAGCGTTTCGTTTGACACAAGGAACCTCAACTAGTCCTGCAACAGGATCACAAATCAGGCCTAGCATATTTTTAATGACGAAACAAATAGCCTGGCTAGCTTGGTAGGGACTTCCTCCCGCTGCTAGCGTTAAAGCTGCTGCGCTCATAGCAGATGCTGACCCAACCTCTGCTTGACAACCTCCCTCGGCTCCAGAAATCGATGCATTGTTGGCAATAACCAGACCAAAGGCTCCAGCCGCTAATAAGAATTCCAATTGTTGGTGTTCATCTAAATGGAGTTTCTCAATCGCTGAAGTGAGAACAGCGGGTAAACAACCGGCCGATCCGGCTGTTGGAGTAGCACAGACCAAGCCCATTTTTGCATTGTGTTCGTTGACAGCGATAGCATTTTTGGCTGCAGTTAGGACAGTATAGTCAGAGAGGGCTTTTCCAGATTGAATATAGCGATCTAGTTTTGCAGCATCTCCTCCTGTCAAGCCACTTCGAGAAAGCTGATCATTGAGGCCTAAGTGGACAGATTCTTTCATCACCTCAAGATTACGTGTCATAAGAGTCAGAACTTCTTCTCGCTCACGGCCAGTTAGTTCAAACTCGGTAGCAATCATTAATTCTGCGACATTTCCTTCATAGTGGAGGGTCGCTTGCTCAACTAGTTCTGTAATTGAATAAAACATGGGGTCTCCTTATTGAAAGAAATTCACATTGTGTAAATGGGGAATTTGACGGATTAATTCAATCGCTTCGTCACAATTTCGAGAATCTACTTCAATGATCATAATAGCCTTTTCACCAGCTTTTTCGCGGGTTACGTTCATTTGGGCGATATTGATATCATAGCGGGAAAGGGCTTCTGTAACATGGGCAATCATCCCAGGAACGTCTTGGTGAACGATAATAATAGTTGGGGTGTTCATGTTCAGTGAAATTGCGAAGCCATTTAACTCAGTTACCTGAATATTCCCCCCACCAATAGAAATTCCTGTGACGGAGATAGTTTTATGCTCATTTTTTACCGTGATGGTCGTCGTATTTGGATGAGGAGCATTACTCTCCTTTTGAATAGACCAAACGATTCGAATTCCTCTTTCATGTGCAATTTCAAGACTATTGGGAATTCTTGGATCATCTGTGTCCATGCCTAAAATACCAGCTACAAGGGCCAAATCTGTTCCGTGACCGCGATAGGTTTTGGCAAAGGAATTAAACAACTGAAATTCAACTTCTGTCGGATCCTCTCCAAAAATAGAAGAGACAATTTTTCCAATACGAACGGCTCCAGCAGTATGGCTACTAGAAGGTCCAATCATAACTGGTCCAATAATATCAAATACGGATTGGAATTTAAGCGAATTCATCAGTCTGCTCCTTAGGGTTTCTTTTCTTTCATTATAACAAATCTAGGTCTTGTTTTCTCCTATTTGAGAGGGAAATTTTGTTTTAAACTTAAAAGATACTTAAAACTAGTTTATTTGAGGTGTTATTTATTCTCGCTAACACATTGTTGAAACATTTGACGTGATTTCATAAAATTTCCGAAACATTTCTTCTGTAAGATAGAGAGCATACAGAAAAGGAGTGTAAAACCATGAATAAAAAAATGTTTGTAAAACGTGTTATCGAACTTAGCTTATTATCAGGAATGTTTATTCCTGTCCTCGCCAGTGCAGAATCTTACACTGTAAAGTCAGGGGATACCTTATCTGCTATCGCTAAGGAAAAGAACACCACTGTTGATGAAATTGCTAAGAAAAATAAGATTAGCAATGTAAATCTCATTACAGTTGGACAAGTTCTTGAGATTGAAGAAACTAGCTCAACTAAACAGACAACTGAGCAAGCTACCACCAGTAAAGTTGACACTACACAAGCAACAACGACGGGTTCTGCATCAAATGGCTTGAGTGCAGAGGATGCTGCGGCTAAAGAATGGATTGCTCAGAAAGAATCAAGCGGCAGTTATACAGCACAAAATGGCCAATATTATGGTCGATATCAGTTAACAATCACGTATTTAAATGGAGATTTATCACCTGAAAATCAGGAGAAAGTAGCCAATCAATATGTCGTTAACCGCTATGGATCATGGTCTGCAGCTAAAAACTTCTGGTTGACCAATGGTTGGTATTAAAGTACATGAAAGAGTTCAGCAATTGGACTTTTTTTTGATTTACAGAGCTGTAAACGTAGATAAAATAGTAAATAAGAAGAATGGCAAGATGCTTGTTTTCTACTATAAAGCGTGTTACAATTGATAATGCTCAAAACGACCTTCAATCGTTGAAGCAAACCACGACCTTCAATCGTGAGAAACGAAAAGATGGGAGAAATCTATGAGTGATAACTCGAACACACGTGTTGTTGTTGGAATGAGTGGTGGTGTCGATTCATCTGTAACGGCTTTGTTGTTAAAGCAACAGGGTTACGATGTCATTGGCATCTTCATGAAAAACTGGGACGACACAGACGAAAATGGGGTCTGTACAGCTACGGAAGATTACAAAGATGTAGCAGCAGTTGCAGACCAAATTGGCATTCCTTACTATTCTGTCAACTTTGAGAAAGAATACTGGGATCGCGTCTTTGAATACTTCCTTGAAGAATACCGTGCAGGCCGTACACCAAATCCGGATGTCATGTGTAACAAGGAAATCAAATTTAAGGCCTTCTTAGATTATGCCATGACTCTCGGTGCCGATTATGTAGCGACAGGGCATTATGCGCGCGTGGCACGAGATGAGGACGGCATTGTTCATATGCTACGTGGCGTTGACAATGGGAAGGATCAAACTTATTTCTTAAGCCAGTTGTCTCAGGAGCAACTTCAAAAAACCATGTTCCCATTGGGACATTTGGAAAAGCCTGAGGTTCGCCGTTTGGCAGAAGAGGCTGGATTGGCAACAGCTAAAAAGAAAGATTCCACTGGGATCTGCTTTATCGGTGAAAAGAATTTTAAAGAGTTTCTCAGTAACTACCTCCCTGCCCAGCCAGGCCGAATGATGACTGTAGATGGACGTGATATGGGCGAACATGCTGGTTTGATGTATTACACAATCGGTCAACGGGGTGGTCTTGGAATTGGTGGTCAACAAGGTGGGGACAATGCCCCATGGTTTGTAGTTGGTAAAGATCTGAGTCAAAATATTCTTTATGTCGGTCAAGGCTTCTATCATGAAGCACTCATGTCAACAAGTTTACAAGCTAGTCAAGTTCACTTTACACGAGATATGCCAGAAGAGTTTACACTAGAGTGTACAGCCAAGTTCCGCTATCGCCAGCCAGATTCCAAAGTGACGGTTCATGTCAAGGGTGACAAGGCTGAGGTTATTTTTGCAGAACCTCAACGGGCCATTACACCAGGTCAGGCTGTTGTCTTTTACGATGGTGAAGAGTGTCTCGGAGGTGGTTTGATTGACAATGCTTACCGGGATGGAGAAGTTTGTCAGTATATTTAAATTGACAAATTTTCTCAATTTGCTACAATAAGAAAAGCAATAGAAATGATGGTCAAAGCTCATGGATGTTGCAGGCTTTTTTGTCCTGCACTTCTCAGAGTTTTGACTATTTTTGTGTCGTTTCGAAAGGAAGTAACATGCAAGAACAGGATTTTCGGACCAAGTTGAATCAGACGGTTTTTGGTGTGAGAGCAACTGCTTTAATTGTAGAAAATGGTCGATTGTTAGTTATAGAAGACAAGGATGGTTTCTATACAATCGGTGGCGCTCTTCAAGTGAATGAAGCTACAGAAGATGCTGTGGTTCGGGAAGTCAAAGAAGAACTTGGCGTTGCTTCTAGAGCTGGTCAGCTAGCTTTCATTGTTGAAAATCGCTTTAATCAAGCTGGAATCCACTACCATAATATTGAATTTCATTATTTGGTGGACTTGCTGGAAGATGCCCCTTTAACCATGCAGGAAGATACAAAGTCCTTACCTTGCCGGTGGCTTGCTATAGAGGCCTTATCTACTGTTGACCTGAAGCCGGCATTTTTAAAAACGGCCTTACCAGATTGGAACGGACAATTACAACACATACAGCTGGAGAAATAGGAGAAAAGATGACTTATAATTTTATAGAAGAATACGATATTATTGTAATCGGAGCAGGACATGCGGGTGTAGAAGCCTCACTTGCTGCGAGCCGGATGGGTTGTAAAGTTCTACTTGCAACCATCAATATAGAAATGTTGGCGTTTTTGCCTTGTAATCCTTCGATTGGTGGTTCTGCAAAAGGGATTGTGGTCCGTGAGGTAGATGCCCTCGGTGGAGAGATGGCCAAGAATATTGACAAGTCCTACATTCAAATGAAGATGTTGAATACAGGAAAGGGTCCAGCAGTCCGTGCGCTTCGTGCCCAAGCGGATAAGGAACTTTATTCTAAGGAAATGCGTAAGACGGTTGAGAACCAAGAAAATCTGACTCTTCGCCAATCAGTTATTGATGAGATCATCGTCGAAGACGGGAAGGTCAGAGGAGTTGTAACAGCGACTCATCAAGCCTATGGAGCCAAGGCTGTTATTGTCACGACAGGGACAGCTCTCAGAGGAGAAATTATTATCGGGGATCTCAAGTATTCGTCAGGACCAAATCACAGCCTTGCTTCGATTAAACTGGCTGATAATTTAAGAGACCTAGGACTTGAAATTGGTCGTTTCAAAACAGGAACGCCTCCTCGTGTCAAGGCATCGTCAATCAATTATGAAGAAACGGAAATTCAACCTGGTGATGAAAATCCAAATCACTTTTCTTACAATTCGCGTGACGAGGATTATTTAAAGGATCAAATCCCTTGTTGGCTCACCTATACCAATAGTCAAAGCCATGAGATTATCAACAGCAATTTACACCGGGCCCCTATGTTTACAGGTGTTGTAAAGGGTGTTGGTCCTCGTTATTGTCCATCTATTGAAGATAAGATTGTTCGCTTTGCTGACAAGGAACGTCACCAACTTTTCCTAGAACCAGAAGGACGCAATACAGAAGAAGTATATGTCCAAGGCTTGTCAACCAGTTTACCAGAAGACGTGCAAAGAGAACTAGTTCATTCAATTAAGGGGCTAGAAAATGCTGAGATGATGCGTACCGGTTATGCAATTGAGTACGATATGGTTCTTCCACATCAGTTACGAGCAACTTTAGAAACAAAGAAAATATCAGGTCTCTTTACAGCGGGCCAAACTAATGGAACATCTGGCTACGAGGAAGCTGCTGGCCAAGGAATTGTAGCAGGGATTAATGCGGCTCTGAAAATTCAAGGGAAACCAGAACTCATTTTGAAACGGAGTGATGGCTATATCGGGGTCATGATTGATGACTTGGTGACCAAAGGAACAGTCGAACCATATCGGTTGTTAACTAGTCGTGCTGAGTATCGCTTGATTCTTCGTCATGATAACGCAGATATGCGCTTGACAGAAATTGGGCGCGAGGTTGGTTTGGTTGACGATGAACGTTGGAACCGTTTTGAAACCAAGAAGTATCAGTTTGAAAATGAGATGAAACGTCTTGACAGTATCAAGTTAAAACCTGTAAAGGAAACCAATGAAAAAGTTACAGCACTTGGCTTCAAACCATTAACAGATGCAGTTACTGCCAAAGAATTTTTACGTCGACCAGAGGTATCCTATCAAGATGTTGTCAACTTTATCGGACCTGCTGCGGAAGAGTTAGATGATAAGATCATCGAACTGATTGAAACAGAAATTAAGTATGAGGGATATATCTCAAAAGCTTTAGACCAGGTTGAAAAGATGAAACGAATGGAAGAAAAACGAATTCCTGCCAATATTGACTGGGATGATATTGACTCCATCGCAACAGAAGCTCGTCAAAAGTTCAAACTGATTAATCCAGAGACCATTGGTCAAGCTAGTCGGATTTCAGGTGTCAACCCAGCTGATATTTCTATCTTGATGGTTTATCTTGAAGGCAAGAGTCGGAGTATTTCGAAAAACCAAGAAAAAGAATCCTAACTTGATGAGGATGTAAATATGTGAAGGAAGTGGCTGAAGAGCTACTTCTTTTCTCGTTTTATAGTTTGTTTACAATGGTGTAAAGATTCTTTACAGTGTTAGACAAGTGATCAATCAATCCATGATCCATCTTAGCCATTTGTTTGGCGGAAAGGCTTGACTGGCCTCGCTTTTTCTTATATTTTATGGTATAATGGCCCAACAGAGGTTTATGATGAAAAAATTTCGTATGACTCCTATCCATTATTGTATGGTAGGTTTGTTAGCATTTATTATATTAGCCATCAGTTCCAGATTAATGGGTGGCACAATTGCAAATTTATTTGTGATTCTGTTGATCCTTTCCGGTGTCATCTATCTTTTTCTTCATCAATTAAAGCAAGTAGAGTTAGATGAGTTAGAACAAATTCAATATGTTAATCATCAGGCTGAAAATGGATTGGCCTCGCTACTAGATAAAATGCCAGTTGGTGTGATTAAGGTAAACGGTGAAACCAATGAAGTCGAGTGGTTTAATCCCTATGCGGAGTTGATTTTCTCCACTGAGGATGGACAATTTGATGTGGAATACCTGCAACAAGTTTTGGCAATTCCATTTGAGGGGAAAGGCCATTACGCAACCATTGGGGATAAAAAATATTCGGTTTATCTGGATTCCCAAGCTAGTGTCGTTTATTTTTTTGATGCTTCAAGCGAGTACGAAGCCAACGTCGGTCTTGTTACCACTAGACCGGTTATCGGGATTATGTCTGTAGACAACTATGATGACTTAGAAGATGTTGTGTCTGATTCAGATATCAGTAGCATCAATGGATTTATTGCAAACTTTGTTGAAGAATTCTCTGAAAAATACCATATGTTTTACCGAAGAGTTGGGATGGATCGTTTTTATCTCTTTACCGACTATACGGTCCTTGAACAATTAATAGAATCCAAATTTTCTATTATTGACCAATTCCGTGAGGAAGCAAAAAATCGTGAATTACCAATTACGGTAAGTATGGGATTCTCATACGGGGACGGCAATCATGATCAAATTGGTAGAGTTGCTTTATCGAATCTAAACTTAGCTGAAGTTCGAGGAGGCGATCAAGCGGTTGTGAAAGAAAGAGAAGAAGGTAAGGATCCTATTTTCTTTGGAGGTGGGACAGCTTCTTCTATCAAGCGCACTCGTACGCGAACTCGTGCTATGATGACAGCTATTTCTGAAAAAATTAAATCGGTTGATCAGGTATTTGTTGTTGGCCACAAAAAATTAGACATGGATGCTTTAGGAGCATCGATTGGGATGCAATTATTTGCATACAATATCAACGAACGCTCTTATGCAGTTTATGATGATACGTCCATGGCTCAGGATATCAAACGAGCGGTTGAAAAAATTCAATCTGATGGAGCGACTAAACTATTAACGGTTTCAGATGCTTTAAGGATGGTAACCGATCAATCCCTTTTGATTATGGTGGACCATTCGAAGACAGCTCTTACGCTTTCAAATGATTTGTATGAGAAGTTTTCCCAAGTCATTGTCATTGATCACCATAGACGGGATGAAGACTTCCCTGAAAATGCCATGATCACTTATATTGAAAGTGGTGCAAGTAGTGCGAGTGAGTTGGTTACTGAATTGCTTCAGTTCCAGAATTCTAAGAAGAACCGCTTGAATAAGATTCAAGCCAGTGTTCTGATGGCAGGTATTATGTTGGATACCAAGAATTTCTCAGTTCGTGTGACAAGTCGTACATTTGATGTAGCTAGTTATTTGCGAAGCCGAGGCAGTGATAGTGTCCTCATCCAGGAAATTTCAGCTATTAACTTCGATGAGTACCGCGAAGTAAATGAATTGATCCTAAATGGTCAAATGGTCTTCCCACATATTATTGTGGCAACGGGAGCAGAAGATGTTCCTTATGGGACAGTCACCATTAGTAAAGCAGCGGATAGTATGTTGGCCATGTCCAAAATTGAAGCTACCTTTGTTATTGCTCTGAATGAACAAGGAAGCATTTCCATTTCAGCTCGAAGCAGAAGCAAGGTTAATGTGCAAAAGATTATGGAGCAAATGGGAGGCGGAGGCCACTTTAATTCTGCGGCCTCTCAATTGTCAGATGTAACAATAGATCAGGTTCGTGCCCAGTTGATTGACTGTATTCGAGAAGAGGTCCAAAAGGATAAGGAGGAAGAAGAATGAAAGTTATCTTTTTAGCAGATGTAAAAGGAAAAGGAAAAAAAGGGGAAATTAAAGAAGTCCCAACAGGTTATGCTCAAAACTTTTTGATTAAAAAGAATTTAGCCAAGGAAGCCAACGCCCAAGCGATTGGGGAGCTTCGTGGTAAGCAAAAATCTGAAGAAAAAGCCCATGCGGAACTAGTCGCAGAAGCGAAAAAAATTCAAGCAAAATTAGCAGAAGAAACGACCGTTGTCCAATTTACAGAAAAAATTGGTCCTGATGGACGTACATTTGGTTCTATTACCAATAAAAAAATTGCAGAAGAACTACAAAAACAATTTGGAATCAAAATCGATAAGCGTCACATTCAAGTGGCTTCTCCAATTCGCTCTGTTGGCTTGATTGATGTGCCTGTTAAAATTTATCAGGATATTACAGGTGTTATCCAAATTCGAGTAAATGAAGGTTAAGTAAATCGTTAGAAAGGAATGACTATGGCTGAGATAGAAGAATTAAGAACCCAGCCTCAAGATATCCAAGCAGAGCAATCTGTCTTAGGAGCCATCTTTATCGATGAGGGAAAACTGGTTTTTGTTCGTGAGTTTATTGAGCCAGCAGATTTCTTTAAATATGCCCATCGGTTAATTTTTAAGGCGATGATTGACCTTGCAGACAGGGGAGATGCTATTGATGCGACTACAGTTCGCAATATTCTAGATAGTCAAGGGGATTTACAAAATATCGGTGGTCTCTCGTATCTAGCCGAAGTCATCAACTCTGTTCCAACCTCAGCCAATGCGGAATATTACGCAAAGATTGTTTCTGAAAAAGCGGTGCTAAGACGCTTGATTGCTCGTTTAACGGAGAGTATAAATCAAGCATATGATGGAGCTAGTCCGTCGGATGAGATTATTGCAGGTGCAGAAAAAGCTCTGATTGATGTTAGTGAAAAGACTAATCGGAGTGGTTTCAAGAATATTAAGGATATCTTAAATATCAACTTTGGAAGTCTTGAAACTCGGTCTTTGCAGACAACGGATATTACTGGGATTGCAACGGGGTATCGAGATCTTGATCATATGACAACAGGTCTTCATGAAGAAGAGTTGATTATTCTTGCAGCTCGTCCAGCGGTTGGTAAAACTGCCTTTGCTCTAAACATTGCTCAAAATATCGGAACCAAGTTGGATAAAACAGTTGCTATTTTCTCGCTGGAAATGGGTGCTGAAAGTTTGGTAGACCGGATGTTGGCAGCAGAGGGCTTGATTGAATCCCATTCCATTCGTACTGGTCAGCTGACAGACGATGAGTGGCGAAAATATGCAATTGCACAAGGAAATCTAGCCAATGCAAGCATTTATATAGATGATACTCCCGGTATTCGGATTACAGAAATTCGGTCTCGTTCTAGGAAATTAGCACAAGAGACCGGTAATCTCGGTCTAATCCTCATCGACTACTTGCAGTTGATTACTGGGACTGGACGTGAAAACCGTCAACAGGAAGTCTCAGAAATCTCTCGTCAATTAAAAATTTTGGCGAAAGAATTAAAGGTTCCTGTGATTGCCCTCAGTCAGCTATCTCGGGGAGTCGAACAACGACAAGATAAACGTCCGGTTCTATCCGATATTCGTGAGTCAGGATCCATCGAGCAGGATGCAGATATTGTTGCCTTTCTATATCGAGATGACTATTATGAACGTGCGGGTGAGGAAGAAGAAGGCATGCCGAATAATAAGGTTGAAGTCATTATTGAAAAAAACCGTTCGGGTGCGCGTGGAACAGTGGAGTTAATCTTCCAAAAGGAATATAATAAATTCTCCAGCATATCAAAGAGAGTAGAGGAATAATGGATGAGTGATGCATTTACTGATGTAGCAAAAATGAAAAAAATCAAAGAAGAAATCAAGGCTCATGAAGGTCAAATTGTAGAAATGACCTTGGAAAATGGCCGTAAACGTCAAAAAAATAAGTTTGGTCGATTAATTGAAGTCTATCCTTCTTTGTTTATTATTGAATACACAAATGAAAATAGTTTACCTGGTGAACCAGCAACAACCTATGTCGAATCTTACACTTACTCAGATATTTTAACTGAGAAAAATCTGATTCATTACTTAGACTAATTTGGTTAGGGTGAGCTACAAATTTCAACCGTCTCTTCTCGGAGATGGTTTTTTTAATTATATGATCGTTATAGTTATGTAAAAATATTGACAAAGCTGTCAATTTTACAATCAAATATGTCAATAATAGACAGGGAATCTTTTAAAGGCTTTTGTTCTTAATCTTGCTACAATAGGGTTATTTGGGAGACTGTTAAAACAATCATGCTTGACAAGTTGTAAAAAAGTTGTAAAGATTCATGTAAACAAAATAAAAATGAGAGGATAGAAAAGGAAATACATGATAATCGAAGTCAGAAATTAGCGATTTAGAAAGTCGCTAGCTAGAAGCGCCCATTTTACTTTTCACTTATAGAAAGAAATACAAAAAAACGAGAAAGCAACTTTACAAGGACTGGTATTGGTGGTATAATAGAATTTGTGCGAAATGACAGCAGGACAAAATGAAGCTCGTCAACAGGAAGCCAGCTAGAAAAGTAACCTTTGCTGTTTGGGCGAAGGCTTTCTGAACGAATCAGGTTTGTCTAAAACGTTATTTCCTACAAAAAATTATTTTTATAGGAGGACATTTCATATGTCACGTTATACAGGACCATCTTGGAAACAATCTCGCCGTCTTGGCTTGTCACTTACAGGTACAGGTAAAGAATTGGCACGTCGTAACTACGTACCAGGTCAACATGGACCAAACAACCGTTCAAAATTGTCAGAATACGGTTTGCAATTAGCTGAAAAACAAAAACTTCGTTTCTCTTACGGACTTGGTGAAAAACAATTCCGTAACTTGTTCGTACAAGCTACTAAGATCAAAGAAGGAACTGTCGGTTTCAACTTCATGCTTCTTTTGGAACGTCGTTTGGATAACGTTGTTTACCGTCTTGGACTTGCGACTACTCGTCGTCAAGCTCGTCAATTCGTTAACCACGGTCACATCCTTGTTGACGGAAAACGCGTTGATATCCCTTCATACCGTGTAACTCCAGGTCAAGTGATCTCAGTTCGCGAAAAATCAGCTAAAGTTCCAGCTATCCTTGAAGCTGTTGAAGCAACTCTTGGACGTCCAGCATTCGTATCATTCGATGCTGAAAAATTGGAAGGTTCATTGACTCGCTTGCCAGAACGCGATGAAATCAACCCAGAAATCAACGAAGCACTTGTGGTTGAATTCTACAACAAAATGCTTTAATTTTAAGAAAAAACTTGCAGAAAGCCTACAACAGTGGGCTTTTTGTTTTGTCTTAAACCGTTGACTTCTGGGTTTGCTCCCCTTTTTGCTCCCCTTATAGTGCTTTTAGTGCAGTTTCATAGAATGATACTGCTTTTTTTGCGCTTTCTTTTGAGAGGTGGCTATAAATATCCATAGTCATGGATAAAGTGGAATGACCTAAACGATGCTGAAGCTCCTTGTAAGGTATTCCTGAGTTAAGTAATAAACTAGCGTGAGTATGTCTGAAACCATGAAAACCTATATTAGTTACATTCGCCCGTTTAAAGTGGGTTCTTAATCTAGTTTGTAAGGTTCGATTGTTAGGGTACTCATGGATAAAATCAGAGAATACCACGGTTTCAGTTTTACCAATTTTCCAAGCTTCTTGGATTTGCCTAATCTTGTAAGCTTTAAGCATTGTTACAGTCGCTTGATCTATATCTAAATCCCGATAGCTTGCTTTTGATTTTGGGCTATTGGTTTCTTGTTTATAGTTTAGTGTCTTTGTGATATGGACAACTGCATTTTCTAAGTCTATATCAGACCAAGAAAGGGCTAAAGCTTCATTGATACGACAACCAGTAGCAAGTAAGAACTTATAAAGTGTATTCTCGTAACAATAACGAAACTTTTTTAAGTCTAAATTATCGAGATAACCAAGAAACTTTTTTAATTCTTCATTATCAAAGTGTTTTACTTTTTGTCGCTTTGCTTTCTGAGTGTTACGAGGTAAAACAACATCACGCGCAGGATTGGACGGTATCGCCTGCATAGTAACGCCATACTGTAAGATACGTTTATTAAGCGCGTGTATGCTATCGTAGTATAGAAAAGCTCCCTCTTCCCCTTTATTGGTTTTGTCAGCAAGGTTATTGACTATGCTTTGAATAAGTGGAGTAGTGAGCTTATTAAGTTTATAAGCACCAAACAGAGGTAAAACGTGGTTTTTAAGTATTCTTTTGACGTTTATTTTTGTATTGGGCTTTACTGTATGCTTGTAGCTTTCCCACCAAAGATCAGCTAATTCCTGATAGTTTTCTATTGAACTAGCTTTAAATCTAGTACAACCGTCTTTCTGAAAACCTATCTTTTCTTGAATGGCTTTTAGCTTAACTTCCTTTTGCGTCCGACCTGTTACTTTGGTTTTTACCTTTTTTCCTGTTACTTGGTCAACTCCTAGGTAAACACTTGCACGGTAGACTTTACTACCGTCTTTTTTTATAACTTCGGTTATATTCATGATTTAAACCTTTCTAATCCATCAGCAGGCAAGCTATTATTAAAAAGATTTTAGTTTGTGGTTTATATCATGCTAGATCATTCTAAAGTGGAGTTGATACAATTTTAATTTATTGATATTTATTTAGTAAATACATCAAGATTTTTATAGTTCAAACGCAAATATTTATTAAAAATTTAAAGTATTAGAAGTTAACTTTTTTATCGTAATCAAAGAAATCATCAACTATGATGTGTTTTAGTGGACGTTTAGCGACTTTAATCAATACTTTTTTTTCTTCCAATTCTTTTATTGTCTTCTTTAAACTTCTTTGTGAGTATTCAGTATGTTCTAGAAGTTCTAAAAGATTATTGTCATTAATGCTTGCTTCGAAATCTGAAACAAACAATTGAGATTGGATAAGTAAAAATAATACTGTTCCTTCTATATCAGAAAAACTACTTTCTTGTAATTTTGTATGATAGTAATGTAGCATCTCCTGTTTTTCTGCTAGTGTATCTATTATTTCAGACTGTCCTTTAATAATAAAACTAAGCATAGATTGTACAAATTGTGTTCCATCTGCTCTGTTAAGAGTATCTCCAGTTTCTGCAAAGCTTTTATAATATTTAGCTTTATCTTCATTGATCTTCTTGCTGATAATGAGACCTGAAAATTTATCTAGTTTTCTTGAAAGGTATTTGGATAAGATGTAACGACCAGTTCTTCCGTTGCCATCATAAAAAGGATGAACATTTTCAAAAAAATAATGCGCCAAACTTGCTTTTATAAGGAATGGAATGGTTTCTGTATTGATGAAATCAAGCCAACTTTTCAACATTTCTTTTATAGTTTGTTCCTTACTTGGAGCAATATGTTCTATTTTTCCTGTCTTATTATTTACAATAGACACAAGATCTTTTCTAAATAATTCACCGTCTAGCTGATCTTCGTCTTCAATTTCTCCACTTGTTAATGCATCATAAATCTCTCTAATATGAATCAATTCTGTTATGTTTAGATAATCTTCTGAAAGAATATCTAAATACATACGAACAGTTGACTTATGTTTTAATTTTTCTTTTCTATCTTTGTTAAGAGCATCTATTGCAACAGCAACATCTTTCCTAGTTGTTCCAATTCCTTCAATTTCATTTGTTGAAATTATAGCGTTGAAAAGTTGTTCATTGTAAAATTGTTGATGTGCTACATCAGGTAATTTATTAGCTAAATCTGTGATTTTTGAAGATAGTTCTATAATTTTTTGTGATAAAAGTTGAATTTCTAAAGTTGGGACAACGAACAATGGATATTGATGTGTTGAAAAGGTATCTTTCTTCATAAGGTATGGAAACATTGCAGTTTTTGTAGTTCCATATCCATTTAATCTTTGTAAATACTCATCTTCATAGATACTGTTATTACTGTAATATATTTTTTTTAAACTTTTATATTCCATATTGTAAATTATATAACTGACAAAAATACTTTTTTGTCAATTATGACTCCTTTACGTTTTTTTTTTATTGACAAAATGCTATTTTTGTCAATAATTGTATAAAAAATTATTGTTCATAATAAACAAAATAGTTGATTTATTAATATTCTTTTTTTATTTAACCTATAAAAATATACCGTCTAAACATTAAAAGTAATAAATAAAAAGAAGTTAGGATAAATAGAGAAATCACGCGCTTCTGTCTATATTGCTCTTTTAGGGGAGCCGAAAGCGCCGATTTTATGTTTTAGACTTTGTGGCGCGTGATATGCTATAGGTCGCTTTTTAATTTTCTCTATATATGATATGCTTTACCCTTGACCAATGGTAACCTTACTAATCTAGGTAGTCGCGTTCGCCATATGCTGATTGCAAGACTTTCAAGAGTTTTTCGGTCTTTTCTTTGGTTCTGGTTTCATCATAGATATAACCGTGTATTTGCTCCTCTAAATCATTTCTAGCAAACTCATTGCCGAAAACTAATGAGTAATCATCGATTATTTGTTTAGATTCGTCATTATCAGAAAAAATCAAATCGGTAAACTGTTTTCCTCTTGGTGTAGCATTATTGAGATTGGCAGCATGCACCATAGAATATAGAGACAAAATTTCATCATCGCTGATAAAGATAATGTTGTCACGGAAAAATGTAACAAAGTCTTTAAACATCTTTTCCTGGAGCTTCTTGTTAGAACGTTTAAGAGAGTGAGCTAAAATTATCCCCTTTTCAGGTTCTATTACCACTTCATCATCATATATTTCCGAGTCATCAATATACCCTAACAGATACCCAACGCTTACTCCAAAGTAGTCAGCTAGTTGTTGGGCTTTTTCTGGTTTAATTTGGCTTTCTCCGTTTTCCCAGCTTTGCAAAGTTCGCAGAGGAATCTCTAATTCAAGACCAAGCTCTTTTTGAGTTTGTTTTTTTTGTCGTCGTAATTCTTTTAGTCTATTCATACTTCCACTACCTTTCACAATAGACTATAACACATTTTTTTGAACCACGCAAAAAATTTACGTCTTTGCCAGAAATATCACTTGACCGCGCAAAGAAATAGCGTTATAATATTTTATATAACGCAAATAACTTGCGTACTTTAGTAGAAAGGAGATATGACATGAAAAACAATATGCGTGTTCTTTTAGCGAAGCAACGCAAAAAAGTTTCAGACGTGCATAAGGCTACTGGTATTTCTAAAAGTGCATTAACTGCTTTGTATTATGAACGCACTAAGCGTCCAGATATTGAGACTTTGCAAAAAGTAGCTGAGTATTTAGGCGTAACCGTAGACGATTTTTTAAAAGCCGAAGATTAGAAAGGAGCTGACCAATGGAACTAGTATACATGGACGGCAAAAAAGAGCCGTATACATTAAGTAGTATTGTTGCAGAGTGCACAGGATTGCAACATCATACAATAACTAAAACGATCCGCAAACATCAAGCAAGGTTTGAACAGTTCGGAAAGGTTGGATTTAAAATCCAAGCTATGGAAAGTGGCCAGAATACCAAGGACTATATCTTGAATGAGCAACAAGCGACCTTGTTAGTTACTTTCTTAAAGAATACTGAGCAAGTGGCCAACTTCAAAACAAACCTAGTCAAAGCATTCTTTGAAATGCGTGAGGAGCTTTCTAATTTTCGTATGCAAAGGGCGCTAGAAAAGCCAAAAAGAAAAACACTGCATGACAGTATAGAGACATGGACTAATGCACCCAAGCACGCGCACAGCACCATGAACAACTTACTACTAAAGGCAGTGACCGACAGGAACGCTAGGCAGTTAGTGGAAGAACGTGGGGGATACAATGGCATTGATAGCTTGACCAGCGACGAACTGGAACAATACCAGGTATTCGAGGACATGGTAATAGCCATGATTGACTTGAATATGAGCTATCAGGAAATTAAGTCCATGGTATTCAAAAATAAAAAAACACGCCTAGAAAGCGCGTGATCGCAACAAAAAAGGCTTAGCAATAACCACACCGCAAAGCCTTTCACACTAACACTAAAACGAATTTAACAAAAAGCAGGCAAGCTATTATTAAAGAGGTTTTAGTAAAGATTTATACCTAGATTATAGCATATTTAGGACACTTTGACCATACAGAGAGCGCTAACTCTTTAAACTGGTGTCATTGAATTATATTGTAAAGAATTGGAGTAATAAAAAATGGTAGTACCAAATGTAACACTAGAAGTTGAAGAACTATCTGGAACTGCTTTATACCGGCATGCTGAGCGATTGGAGCGACTTCGCCAAGACTACACTTTTGACGGTGGTGAAAGCTATTCTGAATTAGAACAAAAATACAAAAGTATTCTTGAGGAAATAGAACTTTTGGTAATTTCAACAGGCGCTGAGTCAAGAACTTGGGAAAAAGAAACGGAAAGTCATATTAATTTTATAACATATAACGTAAAGGCTTTAATGGGACTGTTAAATTTCTTTGATTATAGAGTATCTATCAAGAAGCAATTTCAAAAATTAGCCCCTTTTTCAAATACCCGATATTCGATATTAGAACAAGTTGTTTATAAGACAATGAAAAGTATAAATCCAAAAGTGACCTACAAGATGATAAGTGATTATGTTTTAGAATTGATAAAGCAAGACTTTGCTAAGTTAGAAACTGAAGAAGATAGCGTACTTTATAAAATGGCTAAAGATAAGAAATGAGGTTAAGGTTATGACAGTAACAGGTTTAAATAACATGAATGAACACGGTTCAAACAGCGTCCTAAAAATATATCCTAACCCTGAAGAAGTGCCAGATAAGCCATATTTTACTAAGGAGATTTTTCTAAATGTTTGTTTGAGTGATATGACAAGGTTAGCTGTAGTTAGGGGATTGTTAACTGATCAGCTTTTAGATAAAGAAACTAAAGGAGTTATTTGTACAACCTTGGATACAATCATAGAAAATCAAAAAGCTATTTTGCAAGGGGTAGCAAGCGGGCAAATAACCTTTGTAAATAAAGCTGGTAAGGGGGAAATGAATGAATCTAACCGTAAATGACAAGCGAGTATTAAAATTAATTAAAGTAGGAGCTGAGAACTCAATTACAGGGGCAGAAATTAGCCTAATCACCAAGTTATCAGAAAGAACCGTACAGGATATCATCAGCCGTCTGATTACGCGCTACGGTGTTCCTATCGTCGGTGTACGTAATGGAGCTTTTAGAGGGTATTTTATCCCAGCCAATCAGGAAGAGCTATCGGACGGTGCAAAGGCATTCTATAACCAAGTACAAGAGGAGCAGAAACGTCTAACCGTCCTTTTAAACGCTGATTTAGAGAGTTATAAGCCATTACTGAAAGGAGATAATGAATATGTTTAGTCTCAGTAAAGAGAGTGAGCAGGAGCTAGCTCATGGCGTTCTGGAGCTTGTGGAGAATTACTTGGGGGCGCGTGATACAGTCAAACCACGTTTAACGGGTTTAATTTCAGCCCAGGAAGCCATGGACGAGTTAGATATAAAATATAAGACACTCCAAAAGTGGGAGAGTGCAGGGCTAAGACGATACCAACCCCCACTAGAAGATACTAGGAAGATCTATTATAGAGTTTCTGACATTTGTAAGTTTTTGGGGGTGGAAAATGGCAAAGACTAAAATATATTTTTGGCTAAAAGTTGATAAAAAGTTTTTTGACAATATTTTTATCAAGCGACTTAAAAACACGCCAGGCGGTTATACTATGACAGTGATATATATCCGCTTAATGCTGGAAAGTTTAGAAAGTGACTGTATTCTGTACTATGAGGGGTACTTTAATGAACTGACCGAAGAATTGGCTTTAAAGTTAGATGTGTCCGAAGATGATATCAGAATGACTATGGCCTATTTTACAAAATGCGGTCTGATCCAAGTAGATGGAGATAAAAACGCTGAACTACTCCAAGCCAAAGCCATGATAGAAAGTGAAACAAACTGGGCGGGTTATAAAAGAGAACAGAGAAAACAAGCTAAATTGGACACTGTCCAAAATAAAAGGAAAAAATCCAACTCGTGTCCAACAGAGATAGAGATAGAGTTAGAAGAAGAGATAGATAAAAAAAACTCTGCTACTGAAATTTCTAGTCACTACCAAAAGCGCATAGGGGTTATAGACGGACAACAGTACCAGATATTGACCGACTATCTCACTCTTGACGGTATGGAGCTAGAGGTTATCAAGACAGCCATAGACAAGGCGGCAGATAACAGCAAGCGATCTTTTAGCTATATCAATTCAATACTCAAGAACTGGAGAAATAACGGTATTAGAACCATGGTACAAGTCGAAGACGAACAGAGACAGTTTCGGCAAAAGAAACAAGGTCAGTCTGACAATGATATTCAAGACCCGTTTACCTACTGACGGAGAGGGGAAGAAATGGAATTACTGAATGCAGACCAGCTCAATGAAAAAATAAAGGTCACTGATGAGTTTTGTCCAACTCATCAGATTAACCTTGTACAATTTAAAAAGCCAGATGGTTATACATCTCCCTACTGCATGGAATGTACTAGGGAGGATATTAAAAAGACAGAGATAGAGGGCATAGAAAAAGCCTTAGGGCATAATCTGGACTATTCAACCTATGATGTGCTAGCGCGTGAAAGTACTGTGTCAAATGAGCTGAGAGAGGCCTCTTTTAGCACTTTCAAGGTAGAGACAAAAGAGGAACATAAGGCCAAGGAGTTCGCTATCAATCAAGCTAAACAATACCTAGACGGTATGAAAGGGAATACGCTGTTTATGGGCGATTCTGGGACGGGAAAAAGTCATTTGACTTATTCCATGGCCAGAGCTTTAAACGAGGGTTACAAGGCCAAGGGAGAGCCTAAGAGCGTGTTATTTGTCAGCATATCAGAGATAGTCACTCGTATTCAATCTGGCTGGCAATATAAAAATAGCGATTTTACAGAGCATGACGCTGTAAAGCTATTGACAGAGGTTGACTTCCTTTTCATTGATGATTTAGGAACAGAAAGTACAATGAACAGTCAGAAGATCGAAGCGAATAACTGGATTCAAACTTTCCTTTTCAAAGTCTTTGACAAACGAGAAACAACAATCATCAATACTAACCATAACGGGCAAGAGTTGGCGAGGATATATAATAAAAAGCTAGTCAGTCGAATAGGTAAACAGTCAGAGGGAAATGTATTCAAAATGACAGGCATTAAAGATAAGAGAATGAAACGCAACTTCTAAAAGCAGTCAAAGCAGGAGTTAATAAATCGAGCTTATCCCAAAAATGAAGAATAGCAAGAAATACTACAAACTGGGTATAAATGACACCGTAAAATAGGAATATAAACAATAGGCGGTCTCTTAGATCTTTAGATCTTTGGTGATCGCCTTAGTTTGTAAAAAAGAGGTGCAGAAAATGGATCTATCAAAGAAATTGAAACGACTGGAAACCATACAGCGAGATAAAAACAAGCATACAACTATTGAGGTATGGCTGGGAGAGTGGGACGAAAAAGAAAATGAATATCCAAAAAGTTTAAGATCACATGATAAGACAATAGTTTTTAAAAATGAGAATGAATTTAAAGAATGGATAAACTCAAATGACGTTATAAAAGTAACAGGAGAAGAATAATCTAAATTTTGAATTGATAGGAGGTGTTAAATATTACAAACTTGAAACCAAAACAAGAGTTGTTCTTGATAGCACTTGTGAGTGAGCCTACTATGGATAAGGCGATAGAAAGAGCAGGAATAACAAAGAAAACCGCTTATAGGTATTTGAAGAATAAAGATTTTTCTGCAGAATACTCACGATTAAGACAGGAAATGCTCAAACGTTCTACAAGTATGCTATTACAAGCGAGCGGGAGGGCTGTAGAGGTTTTGTATGAAGTAGCAGACAATACAAAAGCAAGCCCATACGCAAGGGTACAGGCTTGTAAAACGATTCTGGAGATGGCATACAAGGGCATGGAGATAGAAGATCTTAAAACACGGATAGAAGCCCTAGAACTTGAAATAAACAAAGGATATTAAAAACATTTTGTTTTAGTAGTCTAGGTTTGAACCTAGAGCGAACCACGAGAAATGGTTATGATAGGAGATGAAATATGAACGCAAAACAGCGCTTAGATCGCTTGAAAAACTATGAGACAGACGTAGAAACGTTAAATAATGAATTGATAGCGTTAAAGTCATTAGTTCTAAAAGGACAGGTTCTTTCCCATGATCCAATAAGGACAAAGAGAGGGAACAAAACGGAAGAATTAAATGTCAGTATAATCGATAAATCAGATCAAATCTATCAGAAACTTGAGCAGTTACTAGATGAGCGAACAGAAATAGTAAAAGCGATTGAGAGGCTGGGAGATCCACTAGAGAAACTTGTATTAAGGTATTTCTATATTCATGGTTATTCAAGGGAAAGAACAGCGCGAACGCTAGACCGTTCAGCAAGCACTATCAGCCGTGTTAAAAGTAGCGCAATTCGTAATTTAGAGGCTATTTTAGCCCCCACTGATAAATAACGGGGCTATAGTTCATTTAGCCAGTGGACGCTCCCCTATTTTGTATGAAAAATTCCCTTTTTGAAGTTTTAACATAGGTTAGGATTTGATTGAGTATGTACCTGCTGTAAATAAAATTGGCAATTTCTTCGAGAAACAAAAATCTATCAAAATGATATAATTACACTGAGAAACACCATTACCTCTTCTATTTATCTTGTTGTGAAAGAAGGTTACAAATTGTTCGAGTTAAATAAAATCATAGGTATAGATGACAGTCGTAACAATATTCTAGTTACACTAACAGACGGACGTTGCGCTTTGGTTGATTTAAAGCGTAAAGGATTTGTTGTCGAGGTTTTGTTGGATTCATTTTTTAAATGGATGAGCTTTTCAGATAACTACACCGAGGAAGATATTGATAATGTAAAAAGTATTTTAGCTAACCCTCAAGGGGTTGGTTATGGTTCACTTGCTGAAAGGTATATATCCGACACGAAAGTGAAGCAAAAATTTGACAAAATAAAAAAAGAAATCGGCTATAAATATTAAGCACCTAGAGAGATCTGAGCGCTTTTTCTTGTCATTTACGAATAATAAAGCAGGGGTTGATATGGTATAATTGTTTCCTGTTACATAGACATGAAAAAACAATTGAGATATGTTATAATTTAACTATGTGGTAGGCCTTCGAGCACCCATTGGTGCGCGGACGCCTACCATTTTTGTTTTTGACATAAAAAGCGCGCGCCCTCTTTTGCGTTAAAAATTCTTTTAAAAGCTTTTAAAATGTGAAAAAGTGTATAAGATATGCTATAATTTAACTAGGTGGTAGGACATCGAGCACCCACTTTTGGTGCGCGGTAGCCTACCACTTTTATAGATGAAAAAAGCACCGTGTGAGGGTGCTAGTTCTTGCCTGCTGAACTCATTAAAATATTATGCGTTTTTTTTGCTCCCCCTTTTGCTCCCCTTGGAGGAACAAGTAGTAAAAAGTAGTATTATTAGTTTTCGTTAAAAAGCGCGTGATATAAGGGTTAGAGAACTCTAAGGAAACATAAAGTAAGACATTCCTAATTCTACAACAAAATGCTTTAATTTTAAGATATATCTTACGAAAAGCCCATGGTTGTGGGCTTTTTGCTTTGTCTTAAACTGTTGATTTCTGGGTTTGCTTAGATATTTGTTCCCTATGCTTGCTTCATAGAAAGAAATGACCGCCTGTAAAAATAGGCGGTTTTTCTTTTTCAAAATAAATGATCATTCTCCTGATTTGGAGATTTTTATGACCAAATACCTAAAATAATAAACCAAATAGCGATTTTTTCTACTCAGATTGCCCATTTTGTTAAGATGAAACAAACGATTGGAAAGGGTTCTTATGGGATTTAAGAAAAAACATTATCGCCAACAAGTTGACATGAGAGACTGTGGTGTTGCAGCTTTAGCCATGGTCTTTGGCTACTATGGATCATACTATTCTTTAGCTAGTCTGCGGGAGAAGGCAAAAACGACTGCAGATGGAACGACTGCCTTAGGTTTGGTCAAGGTAGCTGAAGAGTTGGGCTTTGAGACACGCGCCTTTCGAGCAGACCGCACTCTTTTTGACTTAGAAGGAGTGACCTATCCATTGATTGTCCACGTGATCAAGGATGGGCGTCTCCCTCATTATTACGTAGTGTATAAGAAAGATAAAAAACATCTTTACGTAGCAGATCCAGATCCAAAAGTAAAGATGACCAAATTGACGATCGAAGAGTTTGAAAAGGAATGGACAGGGATTGTCATTGCCTTGGCCCCGACTCCGGCCTATCAACCTAGTAAGGAAAAGAAAAATGGGCTCCTAGACTTTGTCCCTCTTTTGTTTAAACAGCGGCAATTGGTTCTGCATATTGTTCTTGCAACGTTATTGGTAACCCTCATCAATATTGTTGGTTCTTACTACCTACAATCAATTATTGATACCTATGTGCCTGATCAGATGAAGCAGACCTTGACTGTGATTTCACTAGGTTTGATTGTGGTTTACATCTTACAGCAAATCCTCACCTACGCTCAGGATTATTTGCTCTTGGTATTAGGTCAACGCTTGTCTATTGATGTCATTCTGTCCTATATTAAGCATGTTTTTCAGTTGCCCATGAGTTTCTTTGCAACTCGACGGACAGGGGAAGTGGTGTCGCGTTTTACAGATGCCAACCGCATTATTGATGCTCTGGCTAGTACGCTACTTTCAATCTTTTTGGATCTATCCATCGTCCTGATTTTATCAGTAGTCCTGTTTAGTCAAAATGCTCATCTCTTTTTCTTGACCATTCTCTTGCTGCCGATTTATGCAGTCATTATTTTTGCCTTTATGAAGCCTTTTGAGCGCTTAAATAATGAAACTATGGAAGCCAATAGTGTCTTGTCTTCTTCTATTATCGAAGATATCAATGGGATTGAAACCATCAAGTCTCTTACCAGTGAGCGTAGTCGTTATCAAAAGATTGACTCAGAATTTGTGGATTATCTGAAGAAGTCCTTTGCCATGAGCAAGGCGGAAAGTCTTCAAAAGGGGCTCAAGCACTTGGCTCAGTTGATTTTGAATGTTTTGGTCTTGTGGATGGGAGCTCATTTGGTCATGAAGCAAGAATTGAGTTTGGGTCAGCTGATTACCTACAATACTCTCCTTGTTTATTTCACAGGGCCTCTAGAGAATTTGATCAACCTCCAAACCAAACTTCAAGCCGCCCGAGTAGCTAATACCCGTCTGAATGAAGTCTATCTGATAGACTCTGAGTTCGCAGAGAAGAAGCCCCTTCAAGAGCGTGAGGCTCTCGATGGTGATCTAGTATTTGAGGGAGTAGATTACAAGTACGGTTTCGGGGCCAATGTTCTAACAGATATTAACTTAAGAATCAAAAGAGGGAGCAAGGTAAGTTTTGTCGGTATTTCAGGTTCTGGAAAAACAACGCTAGCTAAAATGATGGTGAATTTCTACCAACCCACTAAAGGAACGATTCGTCTGGGAGGAAGGGATATCCAGCAAGTGGATAAAACCTTGCTCCGCCAGCAAATCAATTATTTACCCCAGCAGCCCTATGTCTTTAATGGCACAATATTAGAGAACTTGTTACTAGGAGCGCGGGAAGGAACTAGTCAGGAAGATATCTTGCGCGCTGTTGAAATCGCAGGAATTCGAGAAGATATTGAGCGCATGCCCCTCAATTACCAAACGGAATTAACAACGGATGGTATGGGAATTTCTGGTGGACAACTGCAGCGGATTGCTTTGGCGCGTGCTTTGTTAACGGATGCTCCTATTCTGATTCTGGATGAAGCGACCAGCAGCCTAGATATCTTGACGGAGAAGAAAATTGTGGACCGCTTGATGGCCTTAGATAAGACCATTATCTTTATCGCCCATCGGTTAACGATTGCAGAACGGTCTGAAAAAGTCTTCCTCATGGACCAAGGTCGTCTTAAGGAAGAGGGAAGCCATGAAGAACTACTGAAAAAGAATGGCTATTACAGCCATTTAGTTACTTGTTAAGAGAGGACTAGGAGAAAAAAGAGAGTATGATGAACGAAAAATATTTTGAAAGTGCAGAATTCTATCAGAAACGTTTCCATAATTTTGCTAGTTTATGGGTAGTCCCTTGTTTTCTTTTACTACTTTTTGTTGTGGGATTCTCTGTCTTTGCCAAGAAGGAAGTGACCTTGTCTAGTCGAGGGACAATTGAAGCTACGCGCGTGATTGATCAAATCCAATCAACCAGTAATTCTCCCATTCAAGTCAACCATCTAAAGGAAAATAAAGAGATTAAGAAGGGAGAAATCTTGGTAGAATACCAAGAGGACCAGGAAAAACAACAAGGAATGAGCTTAACGCAACAGCTAGACCTCTTAAAGAAACAGGAGGAACAATTAAAATTGTTGAAAACGAGCATTGAGACAGGGGAGAGCCAGTTTACAGGAAATGAGCATTTTGGTTATGACCAGCTGTTTAAGGATTACCAGCAACAGATAGCGATTCTCCAAGCTCAAGCCCATCAACAAAATGCAACCATTGCTTCTCAAAATGCCAGTGCAAGTTCCAGTCAAGCAGAAATTGGCCAAGTTATCCAAGACCAAGAGAAGCGCTTAGCTGATTACCATAGTCTAAAATCAGCTCTACTAGAGGGGAGAAGTCTGGATGCGACTCATCCACTTTACTCTTTCTACCAGAGTTACGCTCAGCAAGCACACGGAGAGGAAAACGCTCAAGCACAAGCTTCTTTTATTGGCCAGCTGGATAGTCAAATCCAGCAGTTAGAGGCAAGTATTTCTAATTATCGAATCCAATATGCGGGATCCGGAAGCCAACAAGCTTATTCGACCAGTTTAGATAGTCAAATAGCCTCCCTGAAAGCTCAACAACTGAGTAAGGTCGGACAAGATCTTCTGCTTCTTTCTCAGCAAATCGCAGATCTAGACAGTAAGGTAAAAACACAAGAAACTCTTCTTCAGAAGACTCGGATTCTAGCGAAGGGTGAAGGGGTGCTCCATTTGAATGATGAAACAAAAGGAGCGAATATTGTAGCGGAAGGGACTCCTCTGGCTGTAGTTTATCCTCTCATTCAGAAAGAAAAAGAAGTCAAGATTGTCACCTATATTCCTTCAAAAGATATAGCCACGATTCATGTGGGAGATCGGATTCGCTTTAGCACGCAGGGAAGTAAACAAAAACCAATTACGCTAGAAGTCCGTATTAGCTCAATAGCTTCGAGTGCAACTCGGACAGAACAAGGCAACTTTTTCAAAATAGAGGGAGTTCTTCGTCTTAAGGATCATGAGGCCAAGCTCCTACGGTACGGTTTGGAAGGGAAGTGTGTCTTGATTACAGGAGAAAAATCTTACTTCAGTTTCTTTGTGGATCAATTTTTAGGAGCGGGGAACTAAAGAAGGATAATAGAAAAAGAGACCGAGGTCTCTTTTTTATTCCAGCATTTTTAATAGGAAGTCAGCCATTTGTTGCGGGCTTTCTTTTTGGCCTCGCGCAACCCACATTTGACAGACTCCAAAGAAGGCATTGGTGAGGTAGACAGAACTGTAGTCTCTTTCGATTTCTGTCAAAGATCGATGGCCATAACGCTCTTGCAAGCTATCGACTAGTAGAACTTGTAGTTTATGCCGTAAGAAGGATTGAATTTCTTTTGTCCCATTCTCGGTTAGAAGGACAGCAAAGAGGGGCTCCTTGGTGAGAAATTCGAAAACTTCGGTAACGGCTTGGTGTTTATCTTCTTTTTGTTTGTCAAAGATGTATTCAACTTTGTGGAAAAATTCCTGTTGGTAGCGCTCGATCATATCATACTTATCGCGGTAGTGAGTATAGAAGCTACTCCGGCTGATACCAGCCTCTTTTGCCAACTGAACGGTTGAAATCTCATCAAAGGACTCTCTATGAAGTAGGTCAACCATGGCTTCCTGGATGATCCGTTTTGTTTTTATTCTCTTGTTGCTTTCGGTAACCATTCTAGTCCCTTTCTTTTATATACAAAATTATACACAGTGTCCAAAAATTGCTTTTTTAACTTGCGGTTTTTCAAAAGAACTGTATAATCAATTATATCAAAAAATTAGACAATGTGTATAAAAAGGAGACAAAAAATGTTTAAGGAATGGAAAGCGATTTTTAGAAAACCGACCATTATGGTTGTGATGTTAGGGGTTGCTTTGATACCAGCTCTCTATAATGTGATCTTTCTATCTTCTATGTGGGATCCTTATGGCAAGGTTTCGGACTTGCCGGTAGCAGTTGTCAATCAAGATCAGCCAGCTCGTTATCAAGAACAAGAATTAACAATTGGAAAAGACATGGTGTCCAATTTTGAGAAGAGTGATGCTCTGGACTTTCATATTGTCGATGAAACAGCAGCTAAAGAAGGACTGAAAAAGGGTGATTATTATATGGTGGTGACCTTGCCCCAAGATCTATCCGCTAAAGCGGCTTCTATCTTAAGCAATCATCCCGAACAAATGACCATTGCCTACCAAACATCTAGCGGCCATAGCTTTATTGCTGGTAAGATGAGTGATTCAGCCATGATAAAAATTCAGCAAACCGTTGCTAGTAATGTTACCAAAACCTATACCAACGCTCTTTTTGAAAAGATGGGGAGTTTGAAGACAGGAATGGGAACAGCAGCTGAAGGAAGTCAAAAGCTGGCAACCGGTGCTGGTCAGTTAAAAGAGGGTGGGCAAACCCTGACAGACCATTTGACAACCTTGTCCAATTCGAGTCTGTCTTTCTCAAATGGGGCACAGACTCTTAGCACAGGACTCTTGGCCTACACCAATGGAGTTGGTCAATTAGCGACAGGTCTTCACCAAATGAAGGAGAAAGTTCCGACCCTCGTATCGGGAGTTGGGCAACTTCATAATGGTTTTACCTCCTTTAGTAGTGGACTGACGGCCTATACGTCTGGTGTTGGACAACTTGGAGATGGTTTGAACCAAATGGCTAGTCAAACGCCTCAGTTAGCCTCTGGAATTGGCCAATTGCATACAGGAATGAACACTCTCACAACAGGACTGGATACCTACACAAAAGGAGTCAGTCAGTTGAATGTTGGTGCTAGCAATTTGACGAATGGTCTAACAAACTATAGCACAGGGCTTGCTACTCTCAGTGGTGGAGCTAGTCAATTAAGTGGTCAATCGGAAGCATTGAGAAATGGAGTGTCTCAGTTAGAAACAGGAATTCAAACCTTATCTACACAACTTTCTCCGTCACCAAGTCAACAAGAGCAGCTTGCCCAATTAACAGCAGGCCTCACCCGATTAAATGAAGCTATTCAGAACACGAGCGGAGATACTAGTCAACTCAGCACAGCATTGGCAACCATTGCCACCTCTGCTCAAGGGATTTCAGCTGCAGCACAGGCTGACCGCAATTCAGTACTAGCCAATCTTCAAGCTACTGCTGCCTATCAATCGATGACAGCCGAACAACAGGCAGAACTGACGGCTGCTGTGTCTGCTGCTTCAAGTACGACGGAGACTGCTGCTCAAGCGATTTTAACTACCGTTCAAGGTTTGCAAGAAGGCTTAACGACCGAGAGTCCCTTGGCCACAGTAAAAGAAAGTGCCAATCAGATCTTGCCAACAGCTTCGTCTACCTTGAATACTCTTTCAACTAGCTTGAGCTCCGTGCAGATAGCAGTGACAGAGCAACTTCTACCAGCTAGCCAAACTCTCAACCAAGGAGTGCAACTCTATACGACAGGGGTGGACCAGTTAGCTGGCGGAGCTAGTCAGCTTAATGATAATAGTAGCACCTTGATAGCAGGCGCTACTCAATTGAGTGCGGGGACCAGTCAACTGGAGCAGAAATCTGCGGATTTGGTATCTGGAAGCAGTCAACTAGCAACAGGATTGGGAGAACTAAATGGAAAGATGCCAACTCTGATTATGGGAATGGACCAATTAGTTTCAGGGGCCAACCAATTGACTAGTAAGTCTAGCGAATTAACAACAGGTGCTGGACAACTGGCCAGTGGGATTGGTCAATTAAACACTCAAACACCAGTTTTAGCTAGCGGTGTTGATCAACTCGTATCAGGAGTCGATCAGTTATCGGATAAATCAGCTCAGTTACTATCAGGTTCTTATCAATTGGCGGATGGTGCAAGTAAAATAGCTGATGGCTCTGGTCAATTAGCGACAGGAGGCCAAGTTCTTGTCGGGGGCTTGGGGGATCTCCAAACAGGTAGTCAGAATCTCAGTCAAGGCTTGAGTTCGGCTAAGGACCAATTAAATAGCGCTAGCACTAAAAAAGAAAATGCCAGCGTATTGTCAGATCCAATTACCCTTTCAAAGACAGACCATGATAATGTTTCAGTGAATGGAGTGGGAATGGCGCCTTATATGATATCAGTTGCCCTTTTCGTCGCTGCTCTTTCTACCAATATGATTTTTGCCAAATTGCCATCTGGGCGTCATCCAGAAAGTCGTTGGGCTTGGCTGAAATCGAGATTGGAAGTGAACGGGATAATTGCTGTCTTGGCTGGTGTCCTGGTCTACGGAGCTGTTCATCTGCTAGGGATGGCAGCAAACCATGAAGCTTTGACACTTTTCCTCTGTGTGCTAGGAAGTGTGACCTTCATGTCCATGGTGACGGCCTTAACGACATGGAACAACAAGGTAGGAGCTTTTATCTCTTTGATTCTCTTGCTCCTTCAACTGGCTTCTAGTGCAGGAACTTATCCGCTTGCCCTCACTAATCGTTTCTTCCAAACCGTTCATCCGCTGTTGCCGATGAGCTATACCGTATCGGGACTAAGGGAAACCATTTCCTTGTCTGGTCAGATAGGCGGGCAAGTCACCTTCCTTACCCTGGTTTTGATGCTGTGTATTGGTTTAGGAATGCTGGCCTATCAACCTCAAAAGATGGAAGAAGACTAAACTACCTCTATCCATAGTTTCATGTGAAACAAATCCCCTTCTCTGAAGAGAAAGGGGATTTTTCTTAGTTAAAATAAAGCACTTCAGGATCTGGAGTAACATAGACAAGGTTGTCACCCTTAAAGACAAGTTGAACTTGTCCTTCTTTGTAGGTAAAGACTGTAAAAGTTTGCTCTAATTGAGCCGTTTGAGCTAGATCGACTACACCAGCCCAAAAAGCATGGAGTTGCTCGTCAGTTAAAAGGCCCTCTTGATAGAGATTAACAAGGTTTTCTTTTTCCTTTTCTGAAAAGGTCTCGAGCATATAATTTGAATCAACATGGGTTTTTTCAGGTTTACCAAGAATTTTTTTGACTATTTTTGTTGTATAGCCTTCGAAATCAGGTGTATGCACTTTTAATCCACCGTCATATTTTTTATAGTAAACGACAGAATCACCAGTTGCATAGATCTTGTCCTTGGGGGCTTCGCTAGCATTGGCAGGGAACACCTCCATTTTTTTGCTTGAGCTGGTTTTTGTCTTAGACTCTTTCTTTTCTTTGTTCGAAGAGCTAGCTTTAGATGATTTTTTAGAAGATGAGGCTTCTTTTTCACTTTTCTCTTGTTTTTTAGAGGAGGAACCAGTGCTTGTTTCTTCCGGTTTGAAATATGATTGAAAATCAGACATACAGGCTGTCAAGAAGAAAAGACTCAAAAAGAGAGTTGCAAGGAGAGTGATTTTTTTAGACATAATGTAAATCCCTTTCTAATCATAGATCATCATTTCTTCTATTGTACACTATAAAAGATTGAAAAGCACGAAAAAATAGGAGAGAAGCTGTACGAAGTAGGTATTTATTTCATACAATCTTTCTCTCCTGTAAGGGACAGCTCGTTGTGATCTTATTTGAAGCGAGGAGGCTAGGACTTTTGTCCCAGCCTCTTTTTAGGGGTTTAAGAACTTTTTAAGGAAAAGTGGTATACTGTTTCTAAAAAAATTAAGGAGTCTTGCATGAGAAAGAGAGCTATTTTTGAAGATATCGTCTCCATTATGACTCACGATTCATCTACTATCAAAGATCGAAAAGGATGTGATCCAGAGCCTTTTCGGGAAAAAATAACAGATGATATGGCGGATGATGCCTTTCTTTATCAAGTCAGGTCCTACCTAGCCAGTTTTGGTATTATTGGGCACATCTCCTTTCAGAATAAAAAAGCTGGTCAGAAAGGCTTTCTCTTACGTGTAATGGACCATCAACTTTATGTTGAAAAGGCGCATGCAGACACTGGTCTCCAGGCAGGGGATCAGATCCTAGGTCTGGATGGAAGTGACTTGGAGCAGGTGGCGTCTCTTCATAAGGACTATTTTATAAGTAAGACCCCCGAAAGACACTACCGAGAATGGGCGGATTTGGTCTCTCAGTCCAAAAGAGTCACCCTGCTTCGAGAAGGGGTAGAAAAGACCATTGAAGTAGCGCCCAGTCGAGAGCCGATCCAAGATCAGATTTTTTGGAAACGGTTAGACGATGAGATTCTTTATCTTTGTCTGGATAACTTTATGGATGAAGGAGCTATTAGTCGCTTATACCAAGAGTGTTTACCGATGATGACGGAAGTCAAGTTCCTTCTCATTGATGTCCGACAGAACGGTGGAGGGACAGATTCTTTATATTTCCCTCTATTACATCTAGGCTTAGAGAAGGGTCAGGGCTATGATTCGCTTGACTGGGATGATGATGGCATGGAAATTCTCTACACGGAACGCAATGTCGACTTACGCTTGAAGGATTTTGAGGACTGGATGCAACAGGAAGAGATTAGTTCCGAAACAATTAAACTCCTTGAAGAGATGAAAGAGGATCTACTCCGCTATCGGGGCAAAGGCTATGTGCTGTACCAGCAAGAAAACGAGGAATTCTTCCCAGAGGTTAGAGGCGGCCAATATCCCGAACAGATCTTTATCTTATCAGATATCTATTGTGCTTCATCTGGGGACAATTTTGTCCAGATGATGAAGCAGTTTAAGAAGGTAACGGTGGTAGGTAGACCAACTCTCGGAATTTTAGACTATTCCAATTGTTGTACCGTTGATTATGGTGATTATCGATTGATGTTTCCTACTTCTCGCTGTCTAAGCGTAGATCAAGGTAGAGGAATGACGGATAAAGGTGTTGAACCGGATATAGAAATTCCCTGGACTCCAGCTCATTTTGAAAGAGACGTAGAAGTAGACAAGTGTTTGGAATTGATTCGTCAGAGTCGCGGAACGGCAAAATAAGGCTTAGATTAGATGATGGTTGACTTAAATCAGAAAAGCAATCAATTTAAGGGCAGATCTCAATTGTCTCTTATGGTAACGTTTTCTAGTATTTTTTCCTTGTGTTTGGATTGCTATGACTGAACAAAAAATGGTAAAATAGTCAGTGATAATCAAAATGAAGAGTGAAAAAGATGAAACATAAAACACTTTATAAATTTATAGGGCAAACAATCTTGTATTTCGCTATTTTCTTAGCCCTACTCTATTTCTTTAGTTACCTTGGTCAAGGTCAAGGTGGCTTTATTTACAATGAATTCTAAAGGAGATCCCTACCGTGTCAAACCAACCAATTACTGATATGATTGAGGCGATTGAACGTTACGCCCAACTACAACCAGACTATCCTGTTTACAATGTCCTTGGAGAAGAGCATACCTATGGCCAATTGAAGGCTGATTCAGATAGCTTAGCGGCCCACATTGACCAAATGGGACTTCCTGAAAAGTCACCTGTTGTGGTCTTTGGTGGACAAGAATATGAAATGTTGGCAACCTTTGTGGCCCTGACCAAGTCTGGCCACGCCTATATCCCAATTGACAGCCACTCTGCCTTAGAGCGCGTGTCTGCTATTGTTGAAGTGGCTGAGCCAAGCTTAATTATCGCCATCAATGAGTTTCCAATTGAAAACCCAGCTGCTCCAGTCATGTCCTTGGAGCAAGTGCGTGAAGCTTATGCGGCTCAGAATGCGTATGACTTGCAACATCCGGTCAAAGGGGATGATAACTACTACATCATCTTTACTTCTGGAACAACTGGAAAACCAAAAGGGGTGCAAATTTCGCACGACAACTTGCTCAGCTTCACCAACTGGATGATTACAGACAAGGAATTTGCGACACCAGAGCGTCCGCAAATGTTGGCGCAACCACCCTATTCCTTTGACTTGTCTGTCATGTACTGGGCACCAACCTTAGCTCTTGGAGGGACCCTCTTTGCCCTTCCATCAGCTATCACTCAAGACTTTAAACAACTCTTTGCGACTATCTTTTCTCTTCCGATTGCTATCTGGACTTCAACGCCATCTTTTGCAGATATGGCCATGTTGTCTGAAGATTTCAATGCTGAAAAGATGCCAGGCATTACCCATTTCTACTTTGATGGGGAAGAGTTAACGGTTAAAACGGCTCAAAAACTGCGCGAGCGTTTCCCAAATGCGCGCATCATCAACGCTTACGGACCAACAGAAGCGACGGTAGCTTTGTCGGCAGTTGCTATCACAGATGAGATGCTAGCGACTCTTAAACGCTTGCCAATTGGTTATACCAAAGAAGATTCTCCAACCTTCATCATTGATGAAGAAGGAAACAAATTGCCAAATGGAGAGCAAGGAGAGATCATCGTGTCTGGACCGGCTGTTTCAAAAGGTTATATGAATAATCCAGAGAAAACAGCAGAAGCTTTCTTCGAATTTGAAGGACTTCCAGCCTACCATACGGGAGATGTTGGAACCATGACAGATGAAGGTCTTCTTCTCTATGGTGGTCGGATGGACTTCCAGATCAAGTTTAATGGCTATCGTATTGAACTAGAAGATGTTTCTCAAAACTTGAACAAATCTCAGTACATCGACTCGGCTGTTGCAGTGCCACGCTACAACAAAGATCATAAGGTTCAAAATCTCTTGGCCTATGTCATCTTAAAAGATGGCGTCAAAGAGCAATTTGAACGCGAGATTGATATTACGAAAGCCATCAAGGAAGATTTGGAACACATCATGATGTCTTATATGATGCCTTCAAAATTCCTTTACCGTGATAGTTTACCGCTAACTCCAAACGGGAAAATCGACATCAAAGGGTTGATTAGTGAGGTTAACAACCGATGATCGAGTTTTTGAAACAGCTCCCTCATTTAGAACCCTATGGAACCCCGGTCTACTTTATTTATCTGATTGGGGCCTTATTGCCCATCTTTGTTGGCCTCTTCTTTAAAAAACGATTCCCAGTCTATGAAGCCTTGGTCAGTCTCGCATTTATTGTTCTAATGCTGACAGGGACGGATTTGAAACAAATCTATGCGGTTCTTTTCTACCTCTTTTGGCAAATCCTTTGGGTCTACTCCTATAAATTCTATCGAAGTCAGCGTGACAACAAGTGGGTCTTTTACCTCCACTCTTTCTTGGTCGTTTTGCCCTTGGTTTTTGTGAAGGTGCAACCAGCCATTGATGGCACCCAGTCCTGGATGGGCTTCCTTGGGATCTCTTATCTGACCTTCCGAGCAGTGGGCATGATTATCGAGATGCGAGACGGAACCCTCAAAGACTTTAGTCTCTGGGAATTCTTGCGTTTCTTGCTCTTTATGCCGACTTTTTCAAGTGGGCCGATCGACCGCTTCAAACGCTTCAATGAAGATTATCTGACGATTCCGGATCGAGATGAGCTTCTAGATATGTTGGAGCAGAGCGTCAAGTATATCATGCTTGGCTTCCTCTATAAGTTTATTCTAGCTCATATCTTTGGCCATCTCTTACTAGGACATGTCAAGACCTATGCCCTTCTTCAAGGGGGAATCTTTAACCTAGGCACCTTAGGGGTCATGTATGTCTTTGGTTTGGATCTCTTCTTTGACTTTGCAGGCTATTCTATGTTTGCCCTTGCGGCATCTAATTTGATGGGAATTAAGAGCCCAATCAACTTTAATCTCCCTTTTAAGTCACGTGACTTAAAGGAATTTTGGAATCGTTGGCACATGAGTTTGTCCTTCTGGTTCCGGGACTTTGTCTTTATGCGTCTAGTCATGGTTTTGATGCGCAACAAGGTCTTTCAGAGTCGGATTACAACGTCAAACGTTGCCTATATCATTAACATGTTGGTCATGGGCTTTTGGCATGGGGTTACCTGGTATTATGTAGCCTATGGTCTCTTCCACGGTCTGGGTCTTGTAATCAACGACGCTTGGTTGCGGAAGAAAAAGACCATCAATAAAGAACGCAAGGCAAAAGGACTGGAGCCCCTACCAGACAATCGCTGGACCCAGGCTCTTGGTATCTTTATTACTTTCAATACCGTTATGCTGTCCTTCCTGATTTTCTCAGGTTTCTTGGATCAGCAATGGTTTCCAAAAATGAAATAAGAAAAGGAAAAATGAAAAATGGATGTAAAATCACAAGTAATTGAAATTATTGATGAATTGTTTATGGAAGATGTCTCAGATATGATGGATGAGGATCTCTTTGATGCGGGTGTTCTTGATAGCATGGGAACCGTTGAGTTGATTGTTGAATTGGAAAACCGCTTCGATATTCGGGTTCCAGTATCTGAATTTGGTCGTGATGACTGGAACACAGCCAACAAAATCGTAGAAGGTGTCATGGAGCTTCAGAATGCTTAAACGATTGTGGCTGATTCTGGGTCCGGTCTTTTGTGCCATGGCTCTTGTCGCCACTCTTCTCTTTTTCTATCCGATTAACCATAAACATAATCTGACAGAGGAGAAAAAGGCCGCAGTGAGCTTGACAGCAGAAGGCTTTAAAAGACGTGCCCGTAAAGAAGAAGCGCTCGGGGATCCCAACTATCGTTTTGTACCCTTCTTTGGTTCCAGCGAATGGTTGCGGTTTGATATCGTCCACCCAGCAGTACTAGCTGAGAAGTATGATCGTTCTTATCGCCCGTATTTTCTAGGGCAACGAGGAGCAGCGTCCTTGAACCAATATTTTGGGATGCAGCAAATTCTTCCTCAACTAGAAGGAAAAACCGCTGTCTATGTGGTATCGCCCCAGTGGTTTACGAAGGATGGCTATGATTCGTCGGCCTTTCAGCAATACTTTAACAGCGATCAATTAACTAGCTTTTTGGCCAACCAAGAAGCTGGCCCAGCAAGCCAGTATGCGGCGTCTCGTCTTTTGCAACAGTATCCTAATGTTGCTATGCAGGGAGAAGTTCAGAAGCTAGCGAAAGGTCAAAACCTATCTGGTTTTGAAAAAGGTCTCAATCAGACCCTCATGCGCTTTGTTCGTCGGGAGGATGCCTTCTTTAGCACCTTTACGGCAATGAACAATAGCAACTATGAGAAGAAAGTTCTCTCTCGCTTAAATGACTTGCCAGATACATTTTCTTACGAAGCTTTGGAAGAGGTAGCGACTGCGGAAGCCAAAAAGAAAACCAATAATAACAAACTAGGCATTAGTAATAGCTTTTACAACCATCGACTTGCAAGTAAGTTAAAGAAACTCAAAGGATTCCAAAAGAATGAATCCTATGAGCAATCTCCAGAATACAATGATTTACAACTGGTCTTGGATCAGTTTGCTCAATCGAAAACCAATGTGATATTTGTCATCCCTCCAGTTAACTCTAAATGGATGGCCTATACAGGTTTGAGTAAAGAAATGTATCAACGGACAGTTGAAAAAATCCGTTACCAATTAGAAAGTCAAGGCTTTACCCATATTGCTGATTTTTCTAAAGATGGTGATAAACCCTACTTTATGCAAGATACCATTCATATGGGCTGGAATGGATGGTTGGCATTTGATAAAGCAGTTGATCCTTTTGTCTCCAACCCTCAACCTGCCCCTGAATACAAGATTAACAATCGTTTCTTAAGTCAGGACTGGGCTAACTATAAAGGTCAGCCGGATCAATTTAAGTAAGATGCGAAGAGGTTGAGAATACCCGGTCTCAACCTTTTTTCCTATGGTTTTGAATGAACTTATCCCCATATTCACAGACTTATCCACAAACTTGTGGATAAGTCTGTCTAATACAAAGAGAGGAACTGGTACAAGATGAAAACAATGAAGAAAATAGCCTTTTATGCGATTCTTCAAGGAATAGTGATCTTTCTCATTACGGGCCTCATCACCCAATTAGTCAGAGGAGATTTCTTTTTCCGTAGCTTGGCCCCAATATTTGGAGTCTTGGCAGCTGTCATGCGTTTTGGAACAGCTAGTCTGATGAAAATGTTGGCCCCAACGTTATACGATGAAGAGGTAAAACAAGAGAAAGCTCCTACCAAGAAAGAAGCTGAATAAAAAAATTGTTTTTTCTGGAAAAATCTCTGGGAAAGCACTTATCTAACAGGCTTTATGGTAAAATAGAAGGAAGAATATTAGTTTGGAGAGTAAAAATACAATGAAACGTTCCATGTATGCTGGGCGTGTTCGCGAGGAACACATTGGACAAGAACTAACCCTCAAAGGATGGGTGAGTCGACGCCGTGATTTGGGTGGCTTGATCTTTATTGATTTGCGGGACCGTGAAGGGATTATGCAATTGGTCATCAATCCGGAAACTGTTCGTTCGGAAGTCATGGCAACGGCCGAGAGTCTTCGTAGCGAATATGTGATCGAAGTGACAGGTCAAGTTGCTGCCAGACAGCAAGCGAATGATAAAATTGCAACAGGTCAGGTTGAAATGCATGTGTCTTCCTTGACTGTCCTCAATACTGCAAAAACCACGCCATTTGAGATCAAGGACGGCATTGAAGCAAACGATGATACTCGTCTACGCTATCGATATTTGGACTTGCGTCGTCCAGAAATGTTGGAAAACTTAAAATTGCGTGCCAAGGTAACCCATTCTATCCGTAATTATTTGGATGAGTTGGAATTTATTGATGTGGAAACACCATTCCTTTCTAAATCAACTCCAGAAGGGGCGCGTGACTACCTCGTACCATCTCGCGTCAACAAGGGTCACTTTTATGCCTTACCTCAAAGCCCTCAAATTACCAAACAATTGTTGATGAATGCTGGCTTTGACCGCTATTATCAAATCGTCAAATGTTTCCGTGATGAAGATTTACGTGGCGACCGTCAACCGGAGTTTACACAGGTCGATTTAGAAACTTCCTTCCTGACAGAGCAAGAAATTCAAGATATTACGGAAGGTTTAATCGCACGTGTTATGAAAGAAACTAAGGGAATCGAAGTGACACTTCCTTTCCCACGGATGAAGTACGACGATGCTATGGCTCTTTATGGTTCTGACAAACCAGATACTCGTTTTGAGATGCTCTTGACAGACTTGACAGAAGTTGTAAAGGGTGTAGACTTCAAGGTCTTCTCAGAAGCACCTGCCGTTAAAGCCATCGTTGTTAAAGGCGCAGCAGACAACTACTCTCGTAAAGATATCGATAAGATGACTGAAGTAGCCAAGCAATATGGGGCAAAAGGTCTAGCGTGGGTCAAGGTAGTTGATGGTGCTTTAAATGGGCCAGTAGCTAAGTTCTTGACAGGTGTGACAACAGAGTTGACAAGTGCTTTACAGTTGGAAGAAAAGGATTTGGTTCTCTTTGTAGCTGATACACTAGAAGTGGCCAATGCAACTCTAGGTGCCCTTCGTTGCAGAATTGCCAAGGAATTGGACCTCATTGACAATAGTCAATTCAACTTCCTATGGGTGGTCGATTGGCCAATGTTTGAGTGGTCTGAAGAAGAAGGTCGTTACATGAGTGCCCACCATCCATTTACACTTCCGCAAGCAGATACAGCTCATGAATTAGAGGGTGATCTTGCCAAGGTACGGGCCATTGCCTATGATATTGTGCTCAATGGTTACGAGCTTGGTGGTGGTAGTCTTCGGATCAACCAAAAAGAATTGCAAGAACGGATGTTTACCGCTCTCGGTTTCTCAAAAGAAGATGCGACAGAGCAATTTGGTTTCTTGCTAGAAGCCATGGATTATGGTTTCCCTCCACATGGTGGATTAGCTCTTGGTTTGGACCGTTTTGTCATGCTGTTAGCTGGTGAGGAGAATATCCGTGAAGTGATTGCCTTTCCTAAGAACAATAAGGCAACGGATCCAATGACCCAAGCCCCTTCTACAGTAGCTACCAAACAACTGGAAGAGTTGAGTCTACAAGTAGAAGTAAAAACTGAGGAATAAGAAAAGTAAAAGCGGAAAATTACCATAAGCAACTTGTGGGATTTTCCCTTTATTTATAAATTGAGAGATAATCATGAAAAAAACTCGCTTAGGCAAGATCTTGCGTTATTATATACGAAGATTGGCCTATAACTTTAAATTACTACGGGTCTTAAAAAGTATTTCCCGAGAGAAGTACGATGAAAAGATTTCGGCTTCTTTGGTCTATGGCTTCCTATCTGCCGTTGCTGTGAACTTCTTTTTCCAGCCGGGACGTGTGTATTCCAGTGGTGCGACAGGATTGGCCCAGATTATATCCGCCCTTAGTGATCGATTTTTAGGCTTTACCATTCCGGTCTCTTTGTCATTCTATGCCATCAATCTGCCATTAATGATCATCGCTTGGTATCAAATTGGTCATAAGTTTACTATTTTCACCTTTATTACGGTGTCTATGAGTTCCTTCTTTATCCAATTTATGCCAGTGGTTACCCTGACCAATGATCCTATTATGAATGCTCTCTTTGGGGGAGTTGTAATGGGGACAGGGATTGGATTTGCGCTTCGCAACAATATCTCCAGTGGGGGAACCGATATTGTTAGCTTGACCATTCGAAAGCGAACGGGCAAGAACGTCGGAAAAATTTCTCTCATCGTCAATGGGACCATCATGTTGATAGCAGGGATGACCTTTGGTTGGAAATATGCCCTCTATTCGATGATTACCATTTTTGTGTCCAGTCGAGTGACAGATGCAGTCTTTACCAAGCAGAAGCGGATGCAGGCTATGATTGTCACTAGCCAACCGGATAAGATAATTGAGAAAATTCATAAGCGTTTGCATCGTGGAGCAACCATTATCCACAATGCGGAAGGGACTTATAATCATCAGGAAAAAGCGGTCTTGCTCACCGTTATTACCAGAGCAGAGTTTAATGAGTTTAAATTTTTAATGAAAAAAGAGGATCCTGAAGCTTTTATTACCATATCAGAAAATGTTCATATTATTGGACGTTTTGTCGAAGTGGAGGATTAAAAAATTCCTGCAAGATAGGCTTGCAGGAATTTTTTTATGCTTGTACTACCAAAATCCAACTATAGGCTGGAATGGTGAATTCTCTTTGAGAAATTTGTTGCTCTCTAGTATAAACATGGGGGTGAGCAATTGCTAATCTAGCAGGCTGTTTGAGTGAATAAGTCCACTCTTGATCCCCCAGGTTGACCAAGATAAGAAGTTTGCGTCCATCTTTTTCGATGCTGTAAGAGAAAGTATTTTCCGAAGTCCAGGTGACTTGACAGTAGTCTCGAATGTCTTGAGCCTTCTCTAGGTGGAGGAGGTCTTCCTCTTTACGATAGGCAATCAATTCACGAAGGAACTGAATATCTCTTTCATAGGCTGTAGAAGAAAGCCAGTCTAGTTGATTTAGAGCATCTGGAAGATTGTAAGTATTTTCTTCTAAGCCTTTGCTGCGATAGAACTCTTGGCCAGCATGTAGGAAGGGAACGCCTTGAGACAAGAGGACGAGGTGCAAGCCGAGACGGGCTTTAGCCTGTCGCTTCTCCTCTGAAATGTTTGGATCTTCAACCTTGAGATAGTCAAAGAAGGTTGCGTTATCGTGGCATTCCACATAGTTAATCGCCTGTTGAGGACGCACAAAGTGGGCTGCTCCTTTGAGCCCGACATTGCCAGTCAAAATATTGGCAAGATCATTGGCCTGATAGCGACTTTCTACACGTCCTTCTTTCAAGATGCTTCGTTTAACGGTATCTCGGAAGTTGTCACTGAAAAAGCCATAAGGACGAAGGTGACTGGCATTGTATTGATGAGCCAGGAGTTCAGGATCCAGTCCGGTATCCATCTTCCACCCTTCCCCATAAAGGTAAATGTTGGGGTAAATAGCGCTTAATTCTTCTTGAATTTCCACCATGGTTTGGCGATCAAGAATGCCCATCAGGTCAAAGCGGAAGCCATCAAATCCGTAGAGTTGAACCCATTGTTTGACAGATTGTTTGATATAGTTGCGAACCATAGCTCTCTCGCTCGCTACGTCGTTGCCACAGAAGGTTCCGTTGGTTCGTTGGCGGTCTTGGTCATAGCGATAAAAGTAGCCTGGGACAATTTGCTCAAAAGCAAAATCATCAGAGAGGTAAACGTGGTTATAGACGACGTCCATGATGAGGCTGAGGTCTGCCTTATGGTATGCATCAATCACTTGTTGTAGCTCAAGGATCCGTTGGTAAGGATCATTTGGCTGGGTGCTAAAACTTCCTTCAGGGACGTTGTATTGGACAGGGTCATAGCCCCAATTGTAGCCAGCGACAGGGTTGGTTTCATCCACGCTTCCAAAATCATAGAGGGGCATGAGCTGAACATGAGTAATGCCAAAGGATTTCAAATAGTCAAAGCCAAAGGTCTGGTTTCCATGTTTAGGAGATTCTAACAAGGCTGGGAAGGTCCCAGGGTGTTGGAATCCTGCTTCTTTTTGCATGGAGAAGTCCCGGACACTCAGTTCATAAATAATGGCCTGAGTCGGATCCAGTTGTGTCGTTGCACGCTGAATGGGGCGCTCAATCTTGTGGCGGTCGATGACATAGCTAGCTCCTGAATTGGCTTCAGAAGAAAGGGCATAAGGGTCATGAACGATATGGGTTACACCATTGACCTGATGCTGGTAGTAATAAGAGGCTTTTTCCCAATCTCCCTCGAGTACTAGACGCCAAACTCCTTTTTCTGTTCGCTCCATCGGGTAGGCAGTTTGGTTGATCAAGAGCTCAACCTTTTGAGAGATAGGAGCCCAGAAGGCAAAGGTCGTTTTTTCTTTTGAGTAATGAGCTCCTAAATCCTCTCCATCATAAGCATAAAGCTGATCAAAGATGGGTTGACGGACGATATCCCGGAAGTGGAGGAGGCAGGACTCTCCTTTACCATTTGAAAGAGTATAGCTTTGACTCATGTCGATGGGAAGGGGGCTTCGAAGAGTTTTTTCTTCCTCTGTCGGCAGGAGTTCAATCGTTTTTGAACCAGACGTCAATGTAAAAGGAAGAGAGGCCATTACGCTCTCTCCTCCTTCCACGCGAATCAAGTCTTGGTCATCTAAATAAGCTGAAAAATGAGTTGTCATAGGTTCTCCTAAAGTTCAATAATCGAATGTTCAATAAGCTGTCTGTAGCAAACAGTTTTGTTTTCCTTGTTGTCCTTAATAATTTGGAGTAAGGTTCTAACAGATTCACGTCCTAATTCAACCGTATTGATATCAATATAGGCGTCAATTGGAATCCGTGGTTTAATGGAGTCGAAGGAAATAATCGGAAGATCGACTTGTTTGTCGCTCAGGTATCGCCGGACCCCTTCGGCAACGAGAATATCCGTTGTCATGAGAGCTTCGAGTTCTTCAAAAGGCAGGGTATCCATGATTTGGTATGAATTTTCTTCGAGCAAGAAACCAAAGGAGAACTTAACCAATTCCTCACGAAGAGGGATTTGATGACTGGCCAGAGCTTCTTGATAACCCTTGTAGCGGTCTTGAGAAACAGCCAATTCCTTATTTCCTCCAAGGAAAGCGATATGTTGGTATCCCTTGTTGATAAAATATTCGGTCGCATCAAAGGCTGCTTTAACATTGTCGTTATCGACTAATGATACAAAAGGGGAAGTTGCTTTCCCTAAAATCAAGAAAGGAAATTTATCTTCAATACAGAAGTCAACCAGAGGATCATTCAATTTGGAATAGAGGAAGATGAGTCCATCTACCCGCTTACCATAAATCATTTGTTTGAGTTGAGCGAGGCGGTGGGGTTCATTAGCCCCTGTACAAATCTGAATCGCATAGCCATGATCAGAGGCGACCTGGCTAATCCCACGGAGGACCGTAGGGAAGAAGGGGTTTTGGAAGAACACATCACTTTCATCGGGCAAGACAAGGGCAATCACCTGACTGGACTGGCTCACTAAGCTACGAGCATTTAGGTTTGGATGGTAATCCAGTTCTTTCATGGCAGAACGAACCCGCTTTTTAGTGGCTTCACTGATGGTAGATTTATTTTGAATCACTCGTGTAACGGTAGATGGTGCAACGCCAGCTAGTTTGGCGACATCTTTGATGGTGACACGCATAAAGGACCTCCCTAAGGTTTGTAATCTGGATCCCGGAAATGAGTCTTATAGAAGGCAAGCGCTAGGAACAAGACAAATAGGATATTTTGGATCAAGATGGTTGTGGTGAAGACTTGGTGGAACAATAAACTGACCAGGACGCTGGCAAGAATAGGCAATCCAAGACAGTTGAGAGTGAAGTTGAAGCATTCTTTGAAGGTCTTGAGAGAGAAGAGACGTGACTTCCGTGTCAAGAAGAGGAAGAAGGAAGCTCCAAATACTAAAATTGCAAAATTCACAGCAGATAAGAAACCTGAGAAGAGGACGAGGAAGAGGCTAACTGCCAATCGATTGGCTTGGAACCAATCTTTGGAAATGGCTTGGCTTAAAGCATCTTTATTTTCGAGACTCTTTTGATTGATTGCCTGATAAGGAATACTTGCAAGTTCTTTGTTTTCTCTGCTAATCACTAGTTGGGTCTTATCGAAATAGAGGGTTAATTTTTCACCTAACGAAGTCCCTTCGTGATGACCGATGATAACATGGCCAGCTTTGTTCTTGTGAACTCCAAAATGACTGTTATAGACTAGTTCATGCTCTTCAATACGGACACTTTCTTTCAAGTCCTTCATAACATCCTCCGTTAAGGGATCAAAGACATCGCTAACGAAGGTAGTTAAAGGGTAGGTCTGGAGTTCCGCATTTTGAACGGCGACAGGAATGAGTGTCAAGGATAGAAGAAAGAGTGAGGTGAAAATCATTTGGAACCAATTGAGTTGTTTACGGTTCGCAAAGGCTTTTCTTACCTGAAAAAGGCTGGAAAAATAATTAAATGGATAGGGCATGAATTGACCTTTCTAATCTCCGAAATGTGGAGAGCATAGCAAGATTTTATCCTTAACCAAAGATGGGAGAGAGACCGGTAGCAAATCAATCAACTTGCTATCCTTGTCCCACTCCCATCCTTTCCTTAAAGATAAAATTTATGTGACTGGGAGAAAAGTAGGAGAGGAATTCTCCTCCTTTTCTTCATTGATGGAAGTTGTACCTATCCAAGGAAGGTGACAAACTTCTGATAGAAAACCTTATTTTATCCTTTATCCCCACCAGCTGTCAAGCCTGAAACAAAGTTCTTTTGGAGGAAGAAGAAGAGCACACAGATTGGGACTGCAATCAGAATCGCACCTGCCGCAAAGAAGGCAATCTTTTGATTTTTTTGGTCACTGATAAAGGTTTGAAGACCAACCGCTACCGTGTAGTTGATTTCGTCACGAAGCAAGAATTTAGACAAGATGTAGTCTCCAAAAGGTCCCATGAAGGCCCAAAGTGCTTGGACCGCAATCATTGGACGAACCAATGGAAGGACGATTTGCCAGAAGCGACGGAAGTGTCCAGCACCATCTAATTTTGCAGATTCATCAAGTGAAATTGGGACTGTATCGAAGTAACCCTTCATCAACCAAGCATTCATTGGAATTCCTCCACCGACATAGAGGAAGATCAGGAACCAACTGTGGTTCAAGGCGTTCAACATCAAGGCCATAACGAAGAAGGCAGTCAAAGCAGCCATGGTAGGCACCATTTGGATAATCAAGAAGAAGACCAAACTTTGCTTACGAGCCAAGAAGTTGTAACGGCTGTAGGCGTACCCTGCTAGAGTAATGATGGATGTTTGAGCAACCATGGTAATAATGGCGATAATCAAGGTATTGAGATACCAAGTGCCATAGAGGGTATCCGTAAAGAGCTTTTGGAAGTTATCAAAGCTGAGACTGCCACTGAAATCAAGCGTAAAGGCACTGACGTTACCAGTTTTGAAGGCTGAAAGAACCGTAATCAACAAGGGATAGATGATGACGATGGATAGGACAACCAAGTAGAGGTAAGTCAAGAAATGATTAAGGCGGCGTTTAAATTGAACTGAGTTTTTCATTTTACACATCCTCCATATCAAATGCGTGCAGTTTCTTGAAAGCAATCATCGAGATAGAGATCACAATCAGAGAGATAATCAACGTAACCGCAGCAGCCATTGAGTATTGAGGTGATGAGTTCGTTGTCAATTTATAGATCCAAGAAATCAAGATATCTGTCGAACCAGCATTTCCTCCAACAGATCCAGGTCCACCATCGTTAAAGAGGTAGATAATGGAGAAGTTGTTAAAGTTGAAGGTGTATTGGCTAATGAGCGTTGGTGCCGCAACAGCCAAAATCATTGGGAAGGTAATGTTGCGGAATTTTTGCCAAGCGTTTGCCCCATCGATATAGGCTGCTTCATAAAGATCGTTTGGAATAGATTGCAAGATTCCCAGTGTCAAGACGTAAATGTAAGGGAAGCCGAGCCAACCTTGCATCATAATCAAAGCAATTTTTGTCCAGGTAGGGTCCGTTTTCCAAGGAATGAGAACCCCATCTAAGAATGGGAAAATCTTTGCAAAGAGAGGGATGACTTGCGCATTGATTGCCCCGATACTATCGTTGAACATGTTTGAGAAGGTCAAGATAGTGATGAAGGCAGGAACCGCCCATGGAAGAAGGAAGATGACACCAAAGATGCGTTTTCCTTTAATGAATGGTTGGTTAGAAATAATGGCTGTCAAGATACCAAGAACGATTTGAAGTGTTGAAGCTGCCAAGGCCCAGATCAAGGTCCAGCCCAATACAGATGTAAAGGCAGAACGGAAGGTACTCAAAGTCCACATGTTGGTGAAGTTTTGAAGTCCGATCCAATCAAGTAGCGTAAAGCGAGCTGTATGCTTAAAGTCGTAGTTAGTAAAGGCAATCATCAAGGTAACCAAAACGGGGAAGATGATTGCAAAGGTCATGGCAATATAAGAAGGGATGATCAAAAGATAGGGGAAGCCATTTTCATAGATAGCATTGACCATCTCTTTTAGGGTCATCGGTACTCGAATGCCATTATTAATCCGCTTGGCTACAGTACCCGCATCTTTGATATTCAGAGCGTAGAACATCAAATAAACGACTGTGATAATTAAGTGGAAGGCACCACGGATTAAGATAAAAAGAGAGTTATCTTGTCCACGGACGGTACCGAGGGTGATGAGTTTGGACAATTCCCCCAAACCAAGCCCGAAAAAGTAAGCGAGAAAGACAAGCGTTACACCGAGAAAGATGTATCCTTTTGCTTTCTGTTTGTTATAGATTTGTCCCAAGCCAGGAATGAGGGATAACCACATTGCCTTTTTTGGATTTTGTTGTGTTTCCATATCGACTCCTTATATGTGAGCGGTCAGAGGCCACATCACAGCGAAAGGCTGGGAAAGATTCCCAGCCCCTTGGGAACTGTTTTACTTGCCACCGAATTTTTGTTCGATAGTTTCTTTGATCAATTTAACAGCATCGTCAGCAGCATCTTTAGCAGATTTCTTACCACTTACAGCGTCGAAGAGCATAGTTGCAGCTGGATCCCAAACAGTACTCATTTCAGAGATGTTTGGCATTGGTTGTGCATTTTCAAACTGTTTAACAACGGCAGTTGTCAACTCATCGTTTTTACCAACAGCGTATTCACGAGCTTCTGTGTTAGCTGGCACTTCGTTAGTCTTATCGTAGAAGGCTTTTTGTTGATCAGTTGTAGTCAAGAAGTCAACAAATTTTTGAGCTGCTTCAGGGTTGTTAGCACCTGCAGGGATAACCCAAGCTTTACCACCACCGAAGGCAGAATATGCTTTTCCGTTTGGAAGGGTAGGGATAGTTGCTACACCGTAGTTTACTTTAGCTTCTTTCAATGAAGATGCTTTCCATGGTCCATCGATGATGGCAGCTGTCTTACCTTCTTGGAATTGAGTTTGGATGAAGTTTGCAGCACCTTTAGTGTCTTGCAATCCTTTAGGCCATTTAGCGTACCAAGTTTTCGCGTATTCGATACCGTCGATGGCACCTTGGTTGTTCAAACCTACGTCTTTTGGATCAGTACCATCTTTACCGAAGACATATCCACCGTTACCTGAAAGGAGTCCGTATGCATAGTAGAAGTTTGTCCAGTCAGCAAGGAAGGCAGTGTTTTTACCTTCTTCACCAGCGAAGTTATACTTGCTGTCTTTTGCTAATTCTTCAAGTTCACCAAATGTTTTTGGAGCTTCTTGTAGGAGGTCTTTGTTGTAGTAAAGAACCAATGTTTCGATAACTGCTGGTGCTCCATACACTTTACCACCGTTTGTTACAAGTGATTCAGTTGTTTTGTCAGTCTTGCTATCTTTGTTCAATTTAACTTCAGCCAATTGACCGTCGTTACCAAGACCACCTACGCGGTCGTATGGTGCCATCATAACGTCTGGAGCTTTACCAGATTGGTTGTCAAGAGACAATTTGTCCAAACCACCAAGAGCGTCACCAGTCTTGATGTTTACTTTTGTACCACTTTCTTTTTCAAAAGCTTTCGCAGCTTCTTCCATGTAAGATTTGTAACCATTATCGACGTAGACAGTCAACTCGTTTTTAGTAGTAGAAGAAGAATCTTCTTTTTTGCCTCCACAAGCTACCAAAAGAAGTGATGCGAATCCGACTGTACCAAGTACAGCAGCGCTTCGAAGAATTGTGCGTTTCATGATTTATTCCTCCTAAAGAATAAAAATAAGATTATTAGTTGAAAACGTTTTAGACAAACGTTTTCCTTAACACGAATAGTATATCACAGGGAGAAAACGTTTGCAAGTATTTGTGCAAAAATTTTTAAAATTTTTTTATCTTCTATTATACACACAAATAGTTGACAAGAAAATGAGAAAGGGATACACTAGGCATAGGGTTAACCTGCAGAAAAAACATAAAAGTTTAGGAAACCTCTTGCATAAACCACAGGATTACTTTATAATGGATAATAACGCAAACGTTTTCCTTGAACGTTGCATAAAGATGATCTAGGGTCATTTATAAATAGGTTAAATTCAGTTCTATGTCTGATGACTGCCCTTCTTCTATTCTTTCTGAGAGTTGGAGTGGATCAGAAACAGTATAGAAGGTTCGTCTATTTTCTTAAAACAAAAATATATTAAACTAAAGGTGGTACCCCCAATGAAAAAACGCCAAAGTGGTGTCTTGATGCACATTTCATCCTTGCCTGGGAAGTATGGAATCGGTTCGTTTGGCCAAGCAGCCTACGATTTTGTGGATTTTCTCGTTCGTACCAAGCAACGGTATTGGCAAATTTTGCCTCTCGGAACAACAAGCTACGGTGATTCTCCTTACCAATCCTTCTCGGCTTTTGCAGGCAACACCCATTTTATTGACTTTGATCTTTTAATTGAACAAGGGCTCTTGGATGCATCTGATGTAGAAGGTATTGATTTTGGTCAAGATCCAACTGAAGTAGACTATGCCAAGATCTTCGAGCAACGTCGTCCTCTTCTAGAAAAAGCGGTTGAAGCTTTTCTCAAAACAGGTGATTGGGATGACTTCAGCCGATTTGCAGAGCAAAATGCAGCTTGGTTGGAATTGTTCGCTGAATACATGGCCATTAAAGAACATTTTGAATTAAAAGCATGGACAGAGTGGCCAGATGCAGCGATTCGCGCTCGTCAACCAGAAGCTCTTGCTTCCTACCGCGCTCAATTGGAAGATAAATTGACTTACCATCGAGTGACACAGTATTTCTTCTTCAAACAATGGTTGAAATTGAAAGCATACGCTAACGATAACCACATCGAAATTGTAGGAGATATGCCAATCTACGTAGCGGAAGACTCAAGCGATATGTGGGCAAATCCACATCTCTTTAAAACAGAAGAAAACGGAAAAGCGACTCACATTGCAGGTTGCCCTCCAGATGAGTTTTCTGCGGATGGTCAACTTTGGGGGAACCCAATCTATGACTGGGAAGCAATGGACCAAGATGGATACAAATGGTGGATTGAACGCTTGCGTGAAAGCTTTAAAATCTACGATATCGTTCGGATTGACCACTTCCGTGGATTTGAGTCTTACTGGGAAATCCCTGCTGGTTCTGATACAGCAGCACCTGGTAAATGGGTCAAAGGACCTGACTACAAACTCTTTGCAGCGGTTAAAGAAGAACTTGGTGACTTGAACATCATCGCAGAAGACCTTGGTTTCATGACTGACGAAGTCATCGAACTTCGTGAGCGTACTGGATTCCCAGGGATGAAAGTCCTTCAATTTGCCTTCAACCCAGATCACGAAAGCATTGACAGCCCTCACTTGGCACCAAACAACTCTGTCATGTACACAGGAACACACGACAATAACACTGTTCTTGGTTGGTATCGCAATGAAATTGACGATCCAACTCGTGAGTACATGGCACGTTATACAAACCGCAAGGAATATGAAACAGTCGTGCATGCGATGCTTCGTACAGTCTTCTCATCAGTAAGCTTTATGGCTATCGCCACTATGCAAGACTTGCTAGAGTTGGATGGTTCAGCTCGGATGAACTTCCCATCTACCCTTGGTGGAAACTGGTCATGGCGAATGACAGCAGATCAATTGACACCAGCTGTCGAGGAAAACTTACTTGACTTGACAACCATTTATCGCCGAATCAATGAAAATTTGGTGGATTTAAACCAATAGAAAATTTCAGGAGACACAAAAATGTTACCATTAAAAGAATTTGTACAAAATCGTTACAATAAATCTATCGCAGATTGTAGTAACGAGGAGCTTTACCTTGCTCTTCTTAACTACAGCAAACTTGCAAGTAGCCAAAAACCAGTCAACACTGGTAAGAAAAAAGTTTACTACATCTCAGCTGAGTTCTTGATTGGTAAACTCTTGTCAAACAACTTGATCAACCTTGGTCTTTATGACGAAGTTAAGAAAGAACTTGCTGATGCAGGTAAAGAGTTGATCGAAATCGAAGAAGTAGAATTGGAACCATCACTTGGTAACGGTGGTTTGGGACGATTGGCGGCCTGCTTTATCGACTCAATCGCTACACTTGGTTTGAACGGTGACGGGGTTGGTTTGAACTACCACTTCGGTCTTTTCCAACAAGTTCTTAAAAACAACCAACAAGAAACAATTCCTAACGCTTGGTTGACTGACCAAAACTGGTTGGTTCGTTCAAGTCGTAGCTACCAAGTGCCATTTGCACACTTTACATTGACATCTACTCTTTACGATATCGATGTACCTGGTTACAAAACAGCGACTAAAAACCGCTTGCGTTTGTTTGACTTGGACTCAGTTGATTCTTCAATCATCAAAGATGGTATCAACTTTGACAAGACAGACATTGCTCGCAACTTGACTCTCTTCTTGTATCCAGATGATAGCGACCGTCAAGGTGAATTGCTCCGTATCTTCCAACAATACTTCATGGTTTCAAACGGTGCTCAATTGATCATCGACGAAGCGATCGAAAAAGGAAGCAACTTGCACGACCTTGCTGACTACGCAGTTGTACAAATCAACGATACTCACCCATCAATGGTGATCCCTGAATTGATCCGTCTTTTGACTGAACGTGGTATCGAACTTGATGAAGCAATTTCTATCGTTCGTAGCATGACTGCTTACACCAACCACACCATCCTTGCTGAAGCTCTTGAAAAATGGCCTCTTGAATTCTTGGAAGAAGTGGTTCCTCACTTGGTACCAATCATCAAAGAATTGGACAGCCGTGTTAAAGCAGAATACAAAGACCCAGCTGTTCAAATCATTGATGAAAACGACCGTGTACACATGGCTCACATGGATATCCACTACGGATACAGTGTTAACGGGGTAGCAGCACTCCACACTGAAATCTTGAAGAACTCTGAGTTGAAAGCATTCTACGACATCTACCCAGAAAAATTCAACAACAAAACAAACGGGATCACCTTCCGTCGTTGGCTCATGCATGCGAACCCAAGCTTGTCTCACTACTTGGATGAGATTCTTGGACGCGATTGGCACCACGAAGCTGATGAGCTTGAAAAACTCTTGTCATACGAAGACAAGGCTGCTGTCAAAGAAAAATTGGAAAGCATCAAGGCTCATAACAAGCGTAAATTGGCTCGTCACTTGAAAGAACACCAAGGTGTGGAAATCAATACAAACTCTATCTTTGATATCCAAATCAAACGTCTTCACGAGTACAAACGTCAACAAATGAACGCTTTGTATGTGATCCACAAATATCTTGACATCAAGGCTGGTAATATCCCTGCTCGTCCAATCACAGTATTCTTTGGTGGTAAAGCAGCTCCTGCCTACACAATCGCTCAAGACATCATCCACTTGATCCTTTGCTTGTCAGAAGTGATCGCAAACGACCCAGCAGTAGCACCACACTTGCAAGTGGTAATGGTTGAAAACTACAACGTTACTGCAGCAAGCTTCCTCATCCCAGCATGTGATATCTCAGAACAAATCTCACTTGCTTCTAAAGAAGCATCAGGTACTGGTAACATGAAATTCATGTTGAACGGAGCTTTGACTCTTGGTACTATGGACGGAGCAAACGTGGAAATCGCTGAGTTGGTTGGAGACGAAAACATCTACATCTTCGGTGAAGATTCAGAAACTGTTATCGACCTTTACGCAAAAGAAGCTTACAAATCAAGCGAATTCTACGCTCGTGAAGCTATCAAACCATTGGTTGACTTCATCGTCAGCGACGCTGTTCTTGCAGTTGGTAAGAAAGAACGCTTAGAACGTCTTTACAACGAATTGATCAACAAAGACTGGTTCATGACTCTTCTTGACTTGGAAGACTACATCAAAGTCAAAGAGCAAATGTTGGCTGACTACGAAGACCGTGACGCATGGTTGGATAAAGTCATCGTTAACATTGCCAAAGCAGGATTCTTCTCATCTGACCGTACAATCGCTCAGTACAACGAAGATATCTGGCACTTGAACTAATTTGTTTTCGACATTCTAGAAGCAATATACTTAGAAAGAAGAGCTCCTTTTGAATCATATCCTGATTTAGAGGGAGCTTTTTTAGCACAGGATCGCTGGGAAAATCTAAACTTGCGCTTCCCTAAGGTTCACGTTATAATAAATACTATGGATATTAGAAACGAGGAAATACAATGAAGAAAAATCCAATTTATATGTATGTCTTGCTAGCTCTATCAGCGATGGGAACTCTATTAACTGCTCAGTCCTTCTTTGGATTGGCTAAAGTGGAGCTCACAGATGAAATGGCAGCTTCTTTGAACTTAACCACTGCTCTTGAACGGGAAGAATACAAAGCCTTCCTTGAGAAATTAATCGTAGCCTTACGCGGACCGATTGCTTGGTTGTTGCTATCTCTTTTGATTGGGGGCTTGATTGCAGTTGCCTATTTCTTCCTGTCTAAAAAGGATATTGTTAAGGCGACCTATGCCTATATGGGACAGATTGGTGCCTTTGTCTTAATGAGCTTGCATAATTTCTTGTCTTATCGTTCTTCTATGTCTGTGATCACGTCAGACAAATTGCGGACCTTGTTACAGGCTTCTAGCTTATATGCACTTGTCTTGAGTGTGGTTGTAGCCCTTGTTTACTTGGGAATCCTCCTCTACAAATTGAAAAATAGACCAGTTAGCGACCTTCAAGCTTAGATCATAGCATTAAAAAACTCCTCAAGTCTGGAACAAAGAAGAGGAGCTGGTCTGATTGGAGAAGAAAATGAAAGTATGTTTTGTCTATATCAGTTTAAGTGGCAATACTGAAAGTTTTGTTCGTCGTCTCAGTGATTATCTATGGGAGCAGTACCCTGACTTGGTCATTGAAAAAATCCATGTCAAAGACCTAGTCAAAGAAGGGAAGCCCTTCTTTGAAGTTGATACACCTTTTATCGCCTTTTTGCCGACCTACCTAGAAGGAGGAAATGGTGTTGATAATGGAGATGTGGAAATTTTAACGACCGATGTAGCAGACTTTATCGCCTATGGAGACAATGCCACTAAATGCTTGGGAGTTGTAGGATCAGGAAATCGCAACTTCAACAATCAATATTGCCTAACGGCCAAGCAGTACAGCCAACGCTTTGGTTTCCCTATGCTAGCAGACTTTGAGATGAGAGGAATGCTAGGGGATATCAAAAAAGTAGCGGCCATTGTAGAAGATTTGTATCGTCTTTAAAACAAAAGAGGCTGGGACAAAAGTCCTAGCCTCTCAATTGTCTTTGGATTATCGAGCAAGACGCAGTGGTTGAGTGGGCTCTACCACGCTGATTTCATCAGCTTTTACAGCCCTACTCAACTGTGCGGAGGTGGGACGACGAAATCGAATTCTAACGAATTACCGATTTCTGTCCCACTCTCTTATTTGTTGCGGTTGAAGAGAGAGGGGTCATATTTTGTATGACTCCTCTTTTAGGGCTTATTTTAATTGATCTGTGATCTCTTTCGAAAGCAAGAGGCCGAGGCGATAGTCCTTATTGATGGCGTGGATGACATCGTTGATGTTTTCCGTCGTTTGGATTTGTTCCTTGATGCTTGCCTTGAAGGCTTCATCTTTTAAGAGTTGCTCTTGTAAAATCTTTTGTAGTTTTTCTCTCTCGTATTTATTGATTAAAAAGAGAATGAGCAGACTAACTAAAATAAGAATATAAACAGTTTGATTCATAGGGTTCTCCAGAGGGTAAGATAATGGATAAAGGGAAGCGATAATCCCTAAAAATATAGGTGTATTGAGCATGAGAAAAGGAGTGAGATGGAACTAAATAAGGTTTATTTAGCGATTCCTCTCACCCCTACAAGAGATGGTTTCCTATCAAAAAGTAAGGAAGATATTACATTTTCTCAGGTGCTTCGACACCCAATAGACGAAGCGCTTCTTTCAAAACAACTGCTGTTGAGTAGCTAAGAGCAAGGCGGCTATCGCGTTCTGGGCTTTCATCCAAGATCCGAGTGTGAGCATAGTACTTGTTGAAGGCTTGAGCCAAGTTGATGGCATATTTGGCAATCAAGGATGGGTCATAGTTTTCAGCAGCACGTTTCACGACACGAGCAAAGTCTTGGAGAAGTTTGATGATTTCCCAGCTTTCAGGGTCGTTCAAGCTGTATGTTGCATCTGCAGATGGAGTGAAGTTGGCTTTGCGAAGGATGGATTGGATACGTGCGTATGCGTATTGAACGTATGGTCCAGTTTCCCCTTCGAAGGATACCATGGCTTCAAGGTCAAAGTCATACCCGTTGCGACGATCTGTCTTCAAGTCGTAGAACTTAACGGCACCAACACCGACTGCACGTGCTACTTCTTCCTTGTTTTCCAATTCAGGGTTCTTTTCTTCGATCTGCGCTTTAGCACGAGAGATGGCTTCTTGAAGGGTTGGTTCGAGCAGGATGATATTTCCTTTACGAGTTGACAATTTTTGGCGGTTCTTTGTGACCAAACCAAAGTCAACGTGGATCATATCGTCGCTCCAGTCAAATCCCATTTTCTTCAAAACAGCTTTCAACTGACGGAAGTGGTTGGATTGTTCTTGACCTACAGCATAGATGTTTTTCACAAAGTTGTAAGTCCGTGCACGGTAGATTGCGGTTGCGATATCACGAGTGATATAAAGAGTGGCACCGTCTGATTTCTTAATCATAGCTGGTGGAAGGTTGACATCATCCAACTCAACGATGCTAGCTCCCTTAGACTCTTTCAATAAGCCTTTTTCTTCAAGGATTTGGACAGCTTCATCCATCTTGTCATTGTAGAAAGCTTCTCCGTTTAAGCTGTCAAATTCAACACCGAGGAGTTTGTAGATACGGTTGAATTCTACCAAGCTCTCGTCACGGAACCATTGCCACAATTCAGTTGCTTCTGGATCTCCATCTTCCAATTTCTTGAACCAGAGACGTCCTTCCTCGTCCAAAGCAGGATCATTTTCGATTTCGGCATTGATGCGGACATAGAGTTTCAACAATTCATCGATTGGATTGGCTTCGACAGCTTCCTTGCTACCCCATTTTTTATAAGCCACCATCAAGAGACCGAACTGTTTACCCCAGTCTCCCAAGTGGTTGATTTTAATGGTATTGTAGCCCATTTTTTTATAGATGTTTGAAATAGCATCCCCGATAACGGTTGAACGTAAGTGACCAACTGAGAAAGGTTTTGCGATGTTTGGACTAGAAAGGTCGATGGTAACGTTCGCTCCTTGGCCTTCTTCTTGTTGTCCATAGTCAGCACCCGCTTGGATAACAGATTTGATGACTTGGTCAGAGATTTGTGATTTATCTAAGAAGAAGTTTACGTAAGGACCAGTAGCAACGACTTTTTCAAAGTGAGAGGCATCGATTTTTTCCGCAATATCAGCAGCAATCGCTTGAGGAGCTTTGCGTTCGATTTTAGCCAAAGAAAAGGCAGGAAAGGCGATATCTCCGAGGTCTGAAGATTTTGGTTGCTCTAGTAAATTTAAGATAGTTTCTTGGTCTAAGCCTTCAATGACTTTTGCCAATTCACTTGCAATAAGTTCTTTATGATTCATAGTAGCTCCTTTGGTCTTTTGTTACTATTCTATCACAAAATTCGGCCTTTCTTCAAACTTTTTGGTATAATCAAAGTATAATTATTCAAAAGTGGAGCAAAAATGAAAAAAGATGAACGTCAGCTTTTGATTCGAGAAATTATCCAAAATGAGAAGTTATCGACGCAAAAAGAAATTCAAGACCGTTTAGATCAGAGAGGGGCGGGAGTGACCCAGACAACCTTATCCAGAGACCTACGAGAAATTGGTCTGATCAAAGTAAAAGAGAAGGGTGGTCTCTATTATAAACTAGCCGATGAACCTGATCGAACAGATATTTTCAGACTGATTGCTCAATATGCACAAGTGGTCTCGAGAGCAGAGTTCACACTGGTTGTTCGGACGGAGCTTGGAGAGGCGGCGATTTTAGCCAATGCAGTCGATGAAATTTTGGATGATCAAATCCTTGGAACCGTCGCAGGGGCCAATACCCTTTTAATTGTTTGCAAGGACCAAGAAGTCGCACAAACGGTCCAGCAGACCATTCTCCAACATTCTAGTCACTAGTCAAGGGCGAGGGACCAGTCCAGAAAGGGATCGGCCCTCCTTTTATGTCAGATTAGTGTTGGAGTAAGTTCTCAGAATGAATGAAATGATAGAGAAAAGGAGCGATATGGCAGCAGAAAAAATATCACCTGGCATGCAGCAATACCTAGATATCAAAAAAGACTATCCGGATGCTTTTTTGCTCTTTCGGATGGGGGATTTTTACGAGCTCTTTTATGAAGATGCCGTCAATGCCGCACAGATTTTAGAGATTTCCTTGACTTCAAGGAATAAAAATGCAGAAAATCCGATTCCCATGGCTGGAGTACCTTATCATTCAGCCCAGCAGTACATCGATGTTTTGATCGAAAAAGGCTATAAGGTGGCTATTGCAGAGCAGATGGAAGATCCTAAGCAAGCCGTCGGTGTGGTCAAGCGGGAAGTGGTCCAAGTCATTACTCCAGGGACCGTTGTCGATTCGACCAAGCCAGACAGCGCCAACAACTTCTTGGTAGCCTTGTCTCATGATGAGACGGATTATGGCCTTGCCTATATGGACTTGGTGACTGGAGAGTTTCAGGTCACTAGTTTGAATGATTTTGCCATGGTCTGTGGGGAAATACGAAACCTGCGGGCGCGTGAAATTGTCTTGACCTACTCCTTGTCAGAAATGGAAGAAAGAGTCCTTCTTGGCCAAATGAACCTCTTACTCTCCCCTATCTCAGAAGTGGCGGAGGATGTTCAACTTCTAGGGGCTGAGTTGACTCATTTGGAGAGAATAGCGGCTGGAGGTCTGCTCCAATACGTACAGGAAACCCAGAAGCGGGAGCTCCACCATATCAAGCCTGCCCATCACTATGAAGTCCGTGATTTCTTGCAGATGGATTATGCGACCAAGGCGAGTTTGGACTTGACAGAGAATGCCCGGACAGGTAAAAAACACGGTAGCCTCTACTGGCTCCTAGATGAAAGTAAGACAGCCATGGGAGGACGTCTCTTGCGGGCTTGGATCCAGAAACCCTTAATGGACCGTCATCGGATCGAAGAGCGCCAAGAGATTATCCAAGTCTTCTTGGACCATTTCTTTGAGCGAAGTGATCTGGCAGATCGTCTCAAAGGTGTGTATGACATCGAGCGTTTGGCCAGTCGGGTCTCCTTTGGTAAGATTACTCCCAAGGACCTCTTGCAATTGGGGGAAACGCTGCGCCACGTTCCCTTGATCAAGTCGCTCTTGGTCGAGATGGGAGAGCCTGTTCTAGACCTCCTCATTGCTCAGTTAGATGAGCTACCAGAGCTTTGCCGTCTCATCGAAGCGGCTATTGATCCGGATGCCCCTATCGTTCTGACAGAAGGCAATATCATCCGTACCGGCTTTGATCCAACTCTGGATCAGTACCGTGTCGTCCTCCGAGAAGGGACCGGCTGGATTGCAGAAATTGAAGCCAAGGAACGCGAAGCCAGTGGTATTACCGGTCTTAAAATTGACTACAACAAAAAAGACGGTTACTATTTCCATGTGACCAACTCCCAATTATCCCGTGTGCCAGCTCATTTCTTCCGCAAGGCGACCTTGAAAAACTCCGAGCGCTTTGGGACAGAAGAATTGGCTCGGATCGAAGGAGAGATGCTAGAAGCTCGGGAACAATCAACCAGTCTGGAGTATGCGATTTTCCTACGAATCAGAGAGGAAGTCGGCAAGTACATTCAGCGCTTGCAGTCACTAGCCCAAGCTCTAGCGACGGTGGACGTTTTGCAGGGGCTGGCCTGTGTGGCTGAAAGGCAACAACTGACCCGTCCAGTCTTCCAAGAGGCGCGTGATATCCGGATTGAAAAGGGCCGTCATCCGGTTGTTGAGAAGGTAATGGGAGCTCAAAGCTACATTCCCAATAGTATCCTTATGGATGAGACCTGTGATATCCAGTTGATTACGGGGCCCAATATGAGCGGGAAGTCCACCTATATGCGTCAATTGGCTATCATTGTCATTATGGCCCAGATTGGCTCCTTTGTACCAGCTCAGGCGGCGATCCTCCCCCTCTTTGATGCCATTTACACTCGGATTGGGGCGGCAGATGACTTGGTGTCCGGCCAGTCGACCTTTATGGTTGAGATGATGGAGGCCAACAATGCCATTCGCCAAGCGACTCCAGCCTCTCTTATCTTATTTGATGAGTTGGGACGGGGAACGGCGACCTATGATGGCATGGCTCTGGCCCAAGCCATTATCGAATACATTCATGACCGGACAGGGGCCAAGACACTCTTTGCCACCCACTACCATGAGCTAACCGACTTGGAGCAGACCCTATCTCGCTTGCGCAATGTCCACGTCGCTACCTTGGAGAAGGATGGCCAAGTGACCTTCTTGCACCGGATCGAAGAGGGACCTGCTGATAAGTCCTACGGGATCCATGTGGCCAAGATTGCAGGCCTGCCAAGCGATCTATTGAAGCGGGCAGATGCCATCCTGAGTCAACTAGAAGGCCAAATCCAAGAAGTGCCGGTAGCAGCTCCAACCAAGCAACCCTCTCAAGAGCTTGGAGAGCAGTTATCTCTGTTTGCAGCAGACACCACTCACCCAGTACTAGAAGAATTAAACAATCTCGATATCTACAACATGACCCCGATGGAAGTCATGATGGCAGTTACCGAGATGAAAAAGAGAATATAAAAGAGAGTGGGACAGAAATCGGTAATTCGTTAGAATTCGATTTCGTCGTCCCACCTCCGCACAGTTGAGTAGGGCTGTAAAAGCTGATGAGATCAGCCTAGTAGAGCCCACTCAACCACTGCGTCTTGCTCGACAATCCAAAGACAATTGAGAGGCTAGGACTTTTGTCCCAGCCTCTTTTTATTTATCAAGCCTTCCCTTGTAACTGACGGTTGATGTCATCCACTTTCTTTTTATTGAGGTAGTAAGAGACAGCCCAGACAATGAGATAGACGAAGCTAAACTCAAGAATGACAGAGAGATAAAAACTGATTTGCATTGGGAACCAGCCACCCAAGGTTGCTAAAGGTAGGAAACCAAAGAGCATTAAGAGGTAGTGGCTGACGGTCGCGCGCAACAAACTCCAATCTTTGTTGAAAAGGACACTCCCTAAGCTGAAGAGGAGTCCGATGCCAGCCCAGATAAGGGTACAATAGAGCATAACAAGGGATCCATGAACTTCGTGGGCTTGCATCCACTGGCCGACAGCTGAGCTAGGACTGAGAGGCGTATAAGTGGAAGGGGAGTTTAAAAAAGAAAAGAGGATAGAGAGGATGAGACCGATCAAGATCCCTTTCAGAGCGTTGGTAAAATGGTTTTTCATCATGAGAGTTTCTCCTTAATGGCTTTTAAATAACGGCGAGAGGAGTAAGTCATCCTTCCGTTTTTGAGATAGATTTGAACCGAACCGCTAGTGGTAAAATGCAGGTGATCGATTTCTTTGGTATTGATAATTTCAGATTGAGAAATTTTTAAAAAGTAGATGGGCAAATCTTCAGAGAGTTGGTAGAGCGGACCTGTGAGGATGAAGCAATCATCCTTTGTTTCCCCCACCACTTGCCGGTTTTCAATATAGAAACGATGAAACAAGTGGGTCTCTACAAGATAGGTTTCCCCATCCTTTTTCGCTCGCAAGCGTTCCTTCTGGTCCAATTCCTCTATGAATTGTTGGACTTTCTGGATGCGTTCGCTAGGTTGTGGCGCTGTGATAGCTACGCCTTCTTCTTGAAAATGGGGGTCAATGGTAACTGTTACTTTCATACAAATCCCTTCTAACTGATTGACGTCAGGTAAGCGATCCGCTAGCAGGACCTCTTGCTTACAATTCTATTAAACACTTTTTCAGGCATCAAGACAAGGTTTTTTGCATATTCGGTCATTTTGTCTGTCTATCTGGTAGAAGGCCAGTATCTTTAGTGGAGCTAGGGTACGAGGTTTTATAAACGGAGGCCTTCCCTGGAGATATGGTATAATAGTTCTACCTATGCGCGTATAAAAGATAAGAGGGGAAGCTATGTCACAGATTATCGAATTACCAGAAATTCTAGCCAATCAGATCGCTGCCGGTGAGGTCATCGAGCGCCCTGCTAGTGTGGTCAAGGAACTGGTTGAAAACTCCATCGATGCAGGAGCCAGTCAGATTGTCGTAGAGATTGAAGAAGCGGGCTTAAAGACCATTCAAATCACAGATAATGGACAGGGGATTGCCCATGAGGAAGTGGAATTAGCCCTTCGTCGCCATGCGACTAGTAAGATCAAGAGTCAAGCCGATCTCTTTCGGATTCGGACCCTAGGCTTCCGTGGCGAGGCCTTACCCTCCATTGCCTCTGTCAGTGTTATGACCATCCTAACAGCTCAGGAAGGAGCCAGTCATGGAACCAAGCTAGATGCTAAAGGAGGCGAAATCACTTCTCTTGAGCCGGCAACCAGCCCTGTGGGGACCAAAATCAAGGTCGAGGACCTCTTTTTCAACACACCAGCCCGCCTCAAATATATGAAGAGCCAACAGGCAGAGTTGTCCCATATCGTCGACATTCTCAACCGCCTGAGTCTAGCCCATCCAGAGATTGCCTTTACCTTGATCAATGACGGGCATGAAATGACACGGACGGCAGGGACGGGAAATCTCCGCCAAGCCATCGCAGGAGTCTACGGCCTCGCTACCGCCAAAAAAATGGTTGCCATCGAGACAGGTGATTTGGACTTTGAAGTGTCCGGCTTTGTCTCTTTGCCAGAGCTGACTCGGGCCAATCGCAACTATATTAGCCTCTTTATCAACGGCCGTTACATTAAGAATTTCTTGCTCAACCGGGCTATTTTGGACGGCTACGGCAGTAAACTCATGGTCGGACGCTTCCCGATAGCGGTCATCAATATCCAGATTGACCCCTATCTAGCTGATGTCAATGTCCACCCGACCAAGCAAGAGGTACGTATTTCCAAAGAACGAGAACTGATGGGCTTGATCTCCCAAGCGATTGTTTCCGCTTTGAAAGAGCAAGATCTGATTCCAGATGCTTTGGAAAATCTGGCCAAATCGACGCTTCGTCGAACAGAAAAGCCAGTTCAGACCAGTCTCCCCCTAAAAGAAAATAGCCTCTATTATGATCGAGACAAGGGAGATTTCTTTGTCCGTCCAGAGGTTTCAGAATCCCAGCCAAGTGGTGAAATGACCTCAGAGCAGACGGTTCTCTTTGCTCCAGAAGAGGGAAATCAGGAGACTAAGTCACCAGCCATCAAGTTTGCAGAGCGAAAGGCGCCTCAGTACGATCAATTAGACCACCCAGAGTTGGATCTGGCTAGTCTAGACAAGGCCTATGACAAGCTGGAGGGTGAGGAAACATCAACCTTCCCAGAGTTGGAATATTTTGGCCAGATGCATGGGACCTATCTCTTTGCCCAAGGTAATGGGGGCCTCTACATTATTGACCAGCATGCGGCCCAAGAGCGGGTCAAATACGAAGAATACCGAGAGAGCATCGGGGACGTGGATGGCAGTCAACAACAACTGCTGGTGCCTTATATCTTTGAGTTCCCTGCGGACGATCTGATCCGCCTGCAACAGCGCAAGCACCTCCTAGAAGAAGTGGGAGTCTACCTAGAAGAATATGGGACCAACCAGTTGATTTTGCGGGAGCATCCGATCTGGATGAAGGAAGAAGAGATCGAGTCGGGCATTTATGAGATGTGTGACATGCTCCTCTTGACCAAGGAAGTGTCCATCAAGAAATACCGGGCGGAGTTGGCCATCATGATGTCCTGCAAACGATCCATCAAGGCTAATCACACCCTGGATGATTACTCCGCACGCGATCTGATCTACCAACTGTCCCAATGTGACAACCCTTATAACTGCCCTCATGGCCGTCCGGTCTTGGTCAACTTCACCAAGTCGGACATGGAAAAGATGTTCCGACGCATTCAGGAAAATCACACCAGCCTACGGGAATTAGGCAAATATTAAACAAAGAATAAAGGAATCTTATGTACGAATACATTAAAGGAATCTTAACAAAAATCACCGCCAAATACATCGTGGTGGAGACAGCTGGGATCGGCTATCTCTTGCATGTGGCCAATCCCTATGCCTACTCTGGCAAAATGAACCAAGAGGTGCAAGTCTATCTCCATCAAGTAGTCCGTGAAGACGCTCACCTTCTCTATGGCTTTGCGACCGAAGAAGAGAAAAAGCTTTTTTTGAACTTGATCTCGGTCTCTGGAATTGGTCCAGTCTCAGCTCTAGCCATCATCGCTGCGGATGACAATGCAGGCCTTGTCCAAGCCATCGAAAGTAAGAACATCACCTACTTGACCAAGTTTCCGAAGATTGGTAAGAAAACAGCCCAACAGATGGTCTTGGATCTAGAAGGTAAGATTAATCTTGATCTAGAAGATACACCGGCTCAGACTAAAGTTAAAGCATCCGAGGAAAATCAAGCTCTTGAAGAAGCTATGGAAGCCATGTTGGCTTTGGGCTACAAGGTGACGGAACTCAAGAAAATCAAGAAATTCTTTGAAGGTACGACCGATACAGCAGAGAACTATATCAAATCAGCTCTTAAGATGTTGGTGAAATAGGAGAAGTCTATGCCAAAACGCTGTGACTGGGTTAAAATGAATAACCCACTATATGTAGCCTACCATGATGAGGAGTGGGGCCAGCCCCTCCATGACGACCACGCCCTTTTTGAGTTGCTTTGCTTAGAGACCTATCAAGCTGGTCTGTCTTGGGAGACGGTGCTCAATAAACGTCAAGCTTTCCGTGAGGCTTTTCATGGCTATCACCTTCAAGGTGTCGCAGAGATGTCGGATGAGGAGCTGGAAGCTTTGTTAGACAATCCAGCTATCATTCGAAACCGAGCTAAGATCTTTGCGACCCGCGCCAACGCCCAGGCCTTTCTACAAGTCCAGGCAGAGTTTGGCTCTTTTGATGCCTATCTCTGGTCTTTTGTTGATGAGAAAACCATCGTGAATGATGTGCCGGATTACAGCCAGGCGCCTGCCAAAACAGCCTTATCTGAGAAATTATCCAAAGATCTCAAAAAGCGTGGTTTTAAGTTTACAGGTCCCGTTGCGGTCCTATCCTACCTACAAGCAGCAGGTCTCGTCAATGATCACGAGAATGATTGTGACTGGAAAAATCTTAATCACTAATCCATCGTAGAAAATTTTTCTACGATTTTTCTATTTTTGTGTTACAATGAAGAAAAATTACGAATAGTATAAGTGGAGGCGTTATGAAAGCAGAGATCATTGCAGTGGGAACCGAAATTCTCACTGGACAAATTGTCAATACCAATGCGCAATTCTTATCAGAAAAGTTGGCCGGTCTAGGGATCGACGTTTATTTCCAAACTGCAGTTGGAGATAATGCCGATCGTCTCTTGTCTGTTCTTGCGATTGCGCGTGATCGAAGTGATCTCGTCATCCTCACAGGAGGTCTCGGACCGACCGAAGACGATCTGACCAAGCAAACCCTGGCCCAATTCTTGGATAGAGACTTGACCTTTGATCCCGAAGCAATGGCCAAGTTGGATCGCTTCTTTGCCAGTCGGCCAGACCATGTCCGAACTCCCAATAATCTGAGACAAGCTCAAATAGTGACAGGCTCTACGCCCCTCCAAAACCTAACCGGTTTGGCAGTGGGAGGGCTGATTGAAGTAGAAGGTGTTAGCTATGTGGTTTTGCCTGGTCCTCCTAGTGAATTGAAACCTATGGTTACGGATGAGTTGGTGCCTCTGCTAGCGACAGGAGAGAAGCTCTATTCACGTGTCTTGCGCTTCTTTGGGATTGGGGAAAGTCAGCTGGTAACTGTCTTGGCAGATGTGATCGATAGCCAAACAGACCCGACGGTGGCCCCTTATGCCAAGACCGGAGAAGTCACCTTGCGCTTGTCGACCAAGGCTTCATCACAAGAGCGAGCAGATCAGAAATTGGATCAACTGGAGCAAGTGATTCTCCGTCATGAGACCTTGGATGGTCAATCCTTGAGCCAGCTCTTCTATGGCTATGGAGATGACAATTCCCTAGCTAAGGTGGCTTTTGAACTCTTGCGCGAGCGGTGCTTGACCCTGACTGCAGCGGAGAGCTTGACGGCCGGGATGTTTCAGTCGAGTCTGGCTAATTTCTCAGGAGCCTCAGCGGTCTTACCGGGAGGTTTTGTTACCTACAGCATAGAGGAAAAGAGCAAAATGCTCCAAATCCCCCTAGCTGAGTTGCAAGAACATGGAGTGGTCTCAGCTCATACAGCTGAGCGGATGGCGGCACAAGCCCGTCTCTTAACAGGGGCTGACTATGGAGTCAGTCTGACAGGTGTTGCCGGTCCAGATAGCCTGGAAGGGCACCCAGCGGGAACTGTCTTTATTGGAATTGCGGGTCCTAAAGGAGTCCAATCGATCAAGGTCAATATCGCTGGCCGGAGTCGTATGGATGTTCGTAAAGTCGCAGTCCTCCATGCTTTTAATCTGGTACGCAAGACTGTATTATTAGATGAAAATTTGCTATAATAAAAAGAAGGTGTAAAACACTACGCTTTGAATATAGGAGAAAAGAATGGCGAAAAAACAGAAAAAATTAGATGATATCTCAAAGAAATTTGGAGATGAGCGTGAAAAAGCCCTCAATGATGCCCTGAAGTTGATCGAAAAAGACTTTGGTAAGGGTTCCATCATGCGTCTGGGCGAACGCGCAGAACAAAAAGTACAAGTCATGAGCTCTGGTTCCTTGGCTCTTGATATTGCCTTGGGTGCTGGTGGTTATCCAAAAGGTCGGATCATCGAAATCTATGGTCCAGAATCATCAGGTAAAACAACCGTTGCCCTCCATGCAGTAGCGCAAGCCCAAAAAGAAGGAGGCATTGCTGCCTTTATCGACGCCGAGCATGCCTTGGATCCATCTTATGCAGCAGCTCTTGGGGTCAATATTGATGAACTCCTCTTGTCTCAACCAGACTCAGGGGAACAAGGACTTGAAATTGCGGGTAAATTGATCGACTCAGGCGCTGTTGATTTGGTCGTGATTGACTCTGTTGCTGCTTTAGTACCACGCGCAGAAATCGATGGAGATATTGGTGACAGCCACGTTGGTTTGCAAGCGCGGATGATGAGCCAAGCCATGCGCAAACTTGGAGCTTCCATCAACAAGACCAAGACCATTGCCATCTTTATCAACCAATTGCGTGAAAAAGTTGGGGTCATGTTTGGGAACCCTGAAACAACTCCTGGTGGTCGTGCCCTTAAATTCTACGCTTCTGTTCGTCTAGACGTCCGTGGAAATACCCAGATCAAGGGAACGGGTGATCAAAAAGATACCAACGTTGGTAAAGAAACCAAGATCAAGGTTGTGAAAAACAAGGTAGCTCCACCGTTCAAGGAAGCTATGGTTGAAATCATGTACGGAGAAGGAATTTCGCGTACAGGCGAATTGCTGAAAATTGCAACAGACCTCGATTTGATCCAAAAAGCTGGTGCTTGGTATTCTTATAACGGCGAGAAGATTGGCCAAGGTTCTGAAAATGCTAAGAAATACTTGGCAGACCATCCAGAAATTTTTGATGAGATTGATCACCAAGTGCGCGTGCGCTTTGGTTTGATCGATGATGACACTGCTGTAGTTGCACAAGATGAAGTAGCTGAAAGCTCACTTGTTGAAGAAGTAACACTAGATCTTGATGATGCAATTGAGATTGAAGAGTAATTTTTTTCAAAATAGGTCGAAAGACTGATGGTTTTTATGGTATAATATACTACAATGTTATTATCGTGTGGCGAAAGGAGTGCATACATGATTAAAATTTACACAGTTTCAAGTTGCACGAGTTGTAAAAAAGCCAAAACTTGGCTAAATGCTCATCAGTTGATCTATAAAGAACAAAACCTAGGTAAAGAAGGGATTACAAAAGAAGAATTACTCGATATTTTGACCAAAACAGAAAATGGAATTGCAAGTATCGTCTCTTCAAAAAACCGATACGCTAAGAATCTAGGAGTCGATATTGAAGACCTCAGCATGAATGAAGTTATCGATATCATCTTAGAAACACCACGAATCTTGAAAAGCCCTATCCTAGTGGATAACAAGCGACTTCAAGTTGGTTATAAGGAAGACGATATTCGGGCCTTTTTACCACGTTCTGTACGAAATGTTGAAAATGCGGAGGCTCGCTTAAGAGCAGCCCTATAAGAAACAAGTAGCCAATCGTTTAGCTACTGAGAAGAGTCGAGATCCTACGATCTCGACTTTTTCTTTTGTGTCTCGATAAAGAATCCACAAAAAATGCTTGTAAGAATGTTTTTGCGGGGGATTCTATGGTACAATACTTCTGTGGGGAAAATCCCTTTATAGAAGCTTATTAAAGGAGAAAACATGAAAAAGAAGCTTATTTGTCTAGGAGTCTTGCTCCTGGCGTTGACAGCTTGTGGACAGAAGAAACATGGGAAAACCGATTCTTCCAGTGTTCAAAAATCCAACAGTGCTAAAATTGAATCATTTAATAAAGAAAATCGAAATCTGTTAGAGAAGGCGGAAGAGCAGCAAGTCTTTACCAAACATTTTGTTCTTCCTACAGATGAGAAAGGTATTCGCCAAGAACAGACCATCACCTATCAAGGGGAACAATTACAAAAATTGGTCATGACCAATACCACTCCTGCCAGTGATGAATTGAAAAAAGCCATTCAAGAGGTCGGTCTCGAAGAAGCCCAACGATTGATGGTAGAGTCGATGGACAAGGATGAACAACTCCGACAGGCGCGGGCCCTTCCAGGTTTTACAATTGAACTGACCCTACCAAATGAAAATGAATACCAAACGGTCATCACTTATGATTTCACCCAGTTGGATACGAAAAAAGCGGTGGAGTTAGAGTACTTCAAAACAGCCAATGTTGCAGATTTGTTGAAGTTGACACCAACAGAATATATGAATAATCTACTCCGTAATGGAGCAAAAGAAGAATAAGGAGAAAAACGTGAAAAAAATTTTTTTACTAGTCGTTGCAGGATTGCTTGTCTTGGTAGGTTGTGGGAATTCTCAATCAAAAGGGGGCAAGTCCTTATCGAAAGATAGCGTCGTCACTCGGACCTTTAAGATCGATAGAGATGTCGATGAAGTTGACGAGGTAGGTAAACAGGAAATTACAGTGACAGTATCCTACCAAGGAAAGAAATACAAGAAAGTTTCAATCAAACTAGCGACTCATGTGTCGGATGAATTCAAAGCCGAAATCAAGAAGTTGATCGATGCTGAGGATGATAAAGAGGGTGCCAAGCAAGCCTTGATTGAGGGCTATGAAGGAGAAGGGGGCATTGATGAACTAAGAGACTACGATGGGATTACCGTGACATCAGATTGGACAGGTGAAGCAATGGTCTCTGAGATTGAGATTGATCCTGATAAAGTAGACTTCGATGACATTAAAAACAGTGAAGACTTGGGAGAAATTTGCAAAATGATCAAGACTTACTCTCCAACGCTCTTCATCAAAAACATGGAAAAAAATGGCTTTAAAGAAGTAAAATAATGTCATTGAAAAATGCAGAAGATTGCTTTCAAAAATAAGTGATAAAAAGTCCAAGAAAGCCCGTAAAATCAATATTTTTCGTTTGAAAAGGTATGGAAATTATGGTATAATAGTACTAATATAAAGAAAGAGGGTGGTATTGTGGGATTTACAGACGAAACAGTACGTTTTAATCTTGACGATTCAAACCGTAAAGAAATTAGTGATACATTAAAGGATGTCTACTTATCTTTGGATGAGAAGGGCTACAATCCAATCAATCAAATCGTTGGTTATGTACTCAGTGGTGATCCTGCTTATGTACCTCGTTATAACAACGCTCGCAACCAAATTCGTAAGTACGAACGAGATGAAATTGTTGAGGAATTGGTTCGTTACTACTTGAAAGGGCAAGGGATCGATCTCTAATGAGAATTATGGGACTAGATGTTGGCTCGAAGACAGTCGGAGTAGCCATCAGTGATCCATTAGGTTTTACTGCTCAAGGTCTGGAGATTATTCAGATTAATGAGGAGAAGGGAGAGTTTGGTTTTGATCGTCTCTCTGAACTGGTGAAGGAATACCGGGTTGATAGCTTTGTCGTTGGTTTACCAAAAAACATGAACAACACAAGCGGCCCTCGCGTGGAAGCGAGTCAAGCTTATGGGAAGCGCCTTGAAGAGTTGTTCAACTTGCCGGTTGAGTATCAAGATGAGCGTTTGACGACTGTTGCAGCGGAGCGAATGCTGATTGAGCAAGCGGATATCAGCCGAAATAAGCGTAAAAAAGTCATTGATAAATTGGCTGCCCAGTTGATTTTACAAAATTATTTAGATCGAAAATTTTAGAAAAAGAGGAAATAAGATGGCACACAATCATGATCATGATCACAACCATGACGAACGCGAATTGATTACATTGGTGGATGAGCAAGGAAATGAAACCTTGTTTGAAATTCTTTTGACCATTGATGGAAAAGAAGAGTTTGGTAAAAACTATGTTCTTTTGATTCCTGCAAATGCAGAAGAAGATGAAAATGGTGAAGTAGAAATCCAAGCATACTCATTTACTGAAAACGAAGACGGAACAGAAGGCGACCTTCAACCAATCCCAGAAGATTCAGATGATGAATGGAATATGATTGAAGAAGTCTTCAACAGCTTTATGGAGGAGTAAAAATGTTCAGTGAACATTTTTACCCTTGCGTTGGAAATGCAGACCGCAAGTAAATCCAGTGGATGTTTTTACCCCAACTCCTAGAAATTAGAAGAGTTGGAACGTCTGGGGGACGTTTTTAGCCTTGCGCTAGAAACAAAAAACGCAAGCAAGTCTGGGAGACTGTATCACCCCTGCGCAAGAAATACAAACCGCAGGAACATCCAGTGGATGTTTTTAGCCTTGCGCTAGAAACACTAGAAGCGGAATAGCGATCAAAGAAATAGCGGAGCGTGAGCCAGTAATATGGCTTGATCGCTCTTTTCTTTTAGGAGAAAGAAATGAATCAAATTGAAGAATGGATGAATAGTCGAATTGGACTCAATTTTCGTTCAGGCTTGGGGCGCATGCAACAGGCTGTAAAGCTCTTAGGGAACCCTCATGAAGCCGTTCCGATGATCCATGTGACAGGGACAAACGGGAAGGGATCAACCATTGCTTTTATGCGCCAACTATTCCAGCAGCATGGTCTGAAAGTCGGGACCTTTACTTCTCCGCATATCGTTAGTATGCATGATCGGATTTGTATCAATGGGCAACCGATTTCGGATCAGGATCTGATTCGCTTGGGTCAGAGAATCCAAGCGATGGAGTCTCAGCTTCTCGAGACTCACGACCAACTCTCCTACTTTGAGATTGTCACCCTCTTGGCCTTTTTGTATTTTCATGAGCAAGAAGTAGACTTGGCCTTGATTGAGGTTGGGATCGGAGGGCTTCTCGATACGACCAATGTCATCACAGGAGAAGTAGCAGTGATTACCTCAGTAGGTCTGGATCATCAAGAGACCTTGGGAGGAAGTCTAGAGGCCATAGCTGCTCAAAAAGCTGGAATCTTTAAAGCAGGGAAGCCGGCTGTTATCGGTCCATTGGCTGAAGAGGCTGAGCAAGTCTGCATAGAAAAGGCCAAAGCAACAGACTGTCCGCTAGCTCGCTATGGAGAAGATTTCCAACTGGTAAAGGGTGTCTTCCAAGATGCCCGGCATCGGTTTGATTCACTAAAAGTGGGGCTCAATGGAGCTTACCAGGAAGAGAACGCTGCGGTGGCTCTTGAAGCCTTTCTCCTCTTTATGGAGCAGAGAGGGAAGCAAGTTGATGAAAACTGTGTTCGGGAGGCTTTGCAAGCGACTAGCTGGCCGGGTCGTCTGGAAAGCTTTGGCCAAGGAGTCTATCTAGATGGCGCTCACAACCCTCATGCTATCCATCGATTGGTCGAATATGCGCGCACCTTTTCAGATAAACGGGTGAAGATCCTCTTTGGTGCGTTAAAGCGCAAAGATTACAAGGGGATGTTGGAGATCTTTTCAAGAGACTTGCCGGAGGCGGACTTAACGGTGACGACCTTTGCTTATGGGGAAGTTGTCCAAGAGGCGGATGGCTTAGGCTATCCTTATGTAGCTGATTTCAGAGATTACTTACAGGATTTTTATAGCCGACAAGATGGCCAAGAGGTGCTATTTGTCACTGGCTCACTCTACTTCATTTCAGAAGTACGCGCTTATCTACTAGAGCAAGGAAAGAATCCTTTATAGGCAGTAACCCTCATCGGTCAGTCATAAAGATTGACCGAAAACTACCTCTATCGTATACTAAAGGTGAGCCACAAATGAACGGGGAAGTCCGTTAAAAAAGTTGGCGCGAAAGGAGACCATCCATGGCAAAGAAAATGACTGTTTTATTAGCAACAGCTACAGTCCTCCTACTTGGAGCGTGTTCAAATCAGCAAACACCATCGCAAACGAATACTTCATCAAGTGCGACGACAACAACGGCGACATCTTCTAAACAGACAACAACCAGCCCGCAGGTGAACCAAACTGGTCTTGACGGAACCTATATGGGAATGGATGAAAGTGATCAAGTGACTCTCGTCATCACTGGTGATTCAGGGACTTGGACAGCTGTAGAGGCAGATGGAGAGCAAGAGCTGAAACAGGTCAAGCTAGATGCTACCAACCAGATCATTTTTATCGGAGATGATGGTTACCGCTATCAATTAGAGGGTCAACAATTGACCCTGAAAGAAACGGACCAAGACTTGGGTGATCAGGATACGATCGTTCTGACCAAGCAATAAACTAGCAGAAGTGAGAGTGGGACAGAAATCCTAGCCTCTCAATTGTCTTTGGATTGTCGAGCAAGACGCAGTGGTTGAGTGGGCTCTACTACGCTGATTTCATCAGCTTTTACAGCCCTACTCAACTGTGCGGAGGTGGGACGACGAAATCGAATTCTAACGAATGACCGATTTCTGTCCCACTCTCTTTTTTCATTTTATCGGGTTTGCGCTCCCTTCTTAGAACTGGTATACTAGTAGGGATTATAAAAGAAGGAGAATGAGGGTGAGTTTTCGAAAGATTCGATTGTTAATGTCCAAATATGGGTTCAGTATCCTCTTTATGGGGTTCGAACTCTGGCTGTCTTTTGCGGCCTTCTTTTGGCTTAATGGATGGTTCCCAAATTGGATGTCTGTCACTATCATGGTCCTCTTGTATATCTCGACCATTTTGGCGATCGTCAACCGCAATATGCCTCCAGAGAGCAAGGTGACCTGGCTCTTGATTGCCGTCATCCCCGTCTTTGGTTCCCTTCTTTACCTCATGTTTGGGGAGCGTCGTCTGTCCAAAAAAGAAATGGTTCAGTTGGAAAATATGGAGTCCATGAATTTCCGTGAGGACAAGAGCCGCGTGCTTCGCCTCCAGTTAAAGGAAGAGAGTAAGGCCGTTTATGGGATGGTCAAGTCTATTCTATCCATGGACCACAATGCAGATCTCTACAACGGGACAGTTTCGACCTTTTTCCCACTAGGGGATCAGATGTTTCCACAATTGTTGGAGGATTTGCGCTCAGCCAAGAAATTTATCTTTCTCGAATTTTATATCATCGAGGAAGGTCTGATGTGGAACAGCATCCTAGATATCCTACTTGAGAAAGTTAAAGAAGGGGTCGAAGTGAAGCTGTTATACGATGATATTGGCTGTATGGCGACCCTCAAGGGAAACTATTCTAAACGCTTGCGCAAGTTAGGGATTGATGCCCATAAGTTTAACAAGGTGGTGCCACGATTAACGGTGGCCTATAACAACCGAGACCACAGAAAGATCTTGGTCATTGATGGTCAGATTGGCTATACAGGTGGGGTCAACCTAGCGGATGAGTATATCAACCAGAGAGAACGCTTCGGCCATTGGAAAGATAGTGCAGTGCGCTTGGACGGTCGAGCCGTCAAGGCCTTGACGCGACTTTTTCTCATGAACTGGTACATTAACCAGGGAGAAATTGAAGATTTTGATAAATACCATATGGAAAACCAAGCGGTAGATGGTGAAGGTTTCTATATCCCCTTTGGTAGTGGACCGAAACCGATCTATAAGTCCCAGGTTGGTAAGGCTGTGTATCAGAATATCATCAATCAGGCAACGGACTATGTCTATATTACGACCCCTTATTTAATCATTGATTATGATTTGACAGAAGATATTCGAAATGCGGCACTCCGAGGCGTTGACGTACGCATCGTGACCCCCTCCATTCCGGATAAAAAGTTGATCCAAATCGTTACACGAGGGGCTTATCCAGACCTGATGGAAGCAGGGGTAAAAATCTATGAGTACACTCCAGGCTTTATCCATAGCAAGCAAGTATTGGCCGATGATGAAGTCGCAGTAGTCGGGACCATCAATTTTGACTATCGGAGTCTAGTCCATCACTATGAGAATGCTGTCTGGATGTATCGAAGCCCAGAATTGACCAAGATCCGAACTGATTTTGAAGAGATTTTCTCCGTGTCTCAGCAGATCAAATTGGACACTTTCCGAATCACCTGGTACCAGTATTTGATCAAAGAGATTATGCAGTTATTTGCGCCCATGCTATAGGCGATGAGATCCCTCCGCAAGAGAAGGGGTCTTTTTTATTACGAAGTAGAGACAAAATATTACAATTTATTTACATAGGCTTGTCTAAGAATGTTCAGGGAGGCTATTTTTGGTATAATGAACATAATCTATAAAAAATAAGGAGAACTTATGAAAAAGCTCGTAAAATATGGTGTCTTACCAGCCTGCTTGTTGTTGTTGGTAGCTTGTTCGTCAAAACCAGCTACTGAGAAAAAAGCAGCCAAAGAGGATAAAGTAGAACAATCTAGTGAGTCAAAAGAGGAAAAAACAAAAAACAAATTGAGAAAGATGGAGATATCATTCTTCGTGCCATCTTCACTGACCATTCTTCTGGTTTCACAACCTTGATGGGAACGTCAGTTGACAAGTGGAAAAAACAAATTACCGAAAAATTTGTTGATGAAAATGCCTCAAAATATCTACCTGCAGAAGACTTTACACTTGAACTCTCAACTGAAACATTCACGCCAGAAAAAATCTTAGAATTGTTTGACCAAGCTCGTTTCAAAGTGCTAGCAACTATTGGTGATGACTATGAAATCACTAAGGTTGAAGACGAAGGAGATACTGCGACAGTTACGTTCAAATCTCGTGCCATTGCAACACGTGACTTGGCTAACTTGATCAACCGTGCAAAATCTAGTCTTTTTGAAAACGGAATTGAAGATGTTAAAAAATTAGAAGACAACACAGATCCAGATCTAGAAAAACGCTTGTCTCTATTGAACAACTTCTTGTTCTATTATGCCTTTGACCGCTTGAATGAAGACTTTGGTTACATCGAACCACGCGAGTACACTTTGGAATTGACGAAAACCAAAGAAGGACGTTACATCCTTAGTGATGAAAGCTTCCTTGAATTGCGTAAGGAAATCTTTGTAAACGAATACTCTGCTGATGGAGCTGAAACTCGTAAAGGAAGCAATTCCTCACAGAGTGACTCAACTAGCAAGGATTCAGATACAAGTTCAACCTCAAAAGATAAAGTATAAATCTATACAAAAGGTGAGTTTTCTCACCTTCAGATTGAAGATAAAGTCTTCCGAAAAACTTTCCTTAGGTGAGTGCGGACGTCAGCGAACTTCGAAGAAGTTCCATGACTTAGTTTTGAGCCTAGGGTCTCAAAACTCCCGAGTGCCTGAAATTATTGTGTTTCAGGCACTTTTCTCACAGCGGAAAGTTTTTAATCTTCTTAAATGGCAAAATAAATCATTTTTGAAGAGTAACTAGCTGTTTTATGTAAAATAATAGTTTATCTACATTCAAAAAGGTGAGTTTCCTCACCTTTTTTATTTACTCATTTCTTTGTCCCATATTGCTGTACAGAGAGCTCAGAATAGTATAAAATTAATAGTGGAGAATTGGGCATAGATTCCGATTTTTAGGATGATTTTATGTTATAATATTTAAGAAAATAGTATGGGGGATGAAATGAATCGAAGTAGAAAAAACAAACGTTCAACCAGAACGAGCAGTTGGGATCAGCTACGTATTGTCAATAGTGGTCTCTGGGTCTTAACGCTACTTGTGGCTGGACTCTTTCTTTATAATATCTTTAGCTACAATATCCTAGCTTTCCGTTATTTGAATATCCTTGTGACGGTCTTGCTAGTTGGCGGACTTTTTTTAACCTTGGGTTTGATCCTTGCAGGCAAGGCTAAAAAGACGACGCTATTTTTATTGGTTCTGGGCTTGCTAGGGACCTCCGTGGGGACCTATGTTACCCAGCAATTGGTCGATGTCGCTGGAAATGTGAACCGAAATGCCAACTATACAGAATTTGAAATGGCTGTCTATGTCAAAGCGGATAGTCCAATCCAAGATATCAAAGAAATTAGCAGTGTAGCGGCACCTACGGGGAATAACAATGCAGACGATCTTCAAGCTTTGGTAGAGGAAGTGAAGAAAACGCGCCAGCATGACTTGACGATTGAAGATGTGGAATCTTATGTGGCAGCTTACCAGGCCCTACAAGAAGACAAGACAAAAGCCATTGCCTTGAATAGTACCTTTGAAGATACCATTGCAAGTGTGGATGCTGACTATGCAAAAAAATTAAAGAAAATATACTCCTATAAGATTCGCCGTCAAGTTGAAACCAAAGCTAAGGCGGATGCGAATGCGGACACCTTTAACATCTATGTCAGTGGGATTGATACTTACGGTCCAGTCACTTCGGTTTCTCGATCTGATGTCAATATTATTATGACGGTCAACCGAAAGACCAAGCAAGTCTTGTTGACCACCACTCCGCGTGATGCCTATGTACCGATCGCCGATGGCGGAAACAACCAAGGGGATAAATTGACCCACGCTGGGATTTATGGAGTAGATGCATCTATTCATACCCTAGAAAATCTGTATGGCATCAAGATTGACTACTATGTCCGTTTGAACTTCACCTCCTTCTTGAAGCTTGTCGACTTAGTCGGAGGGATTGATGTAGAAAATGATCAAGAATTTACAAGTCTACACGGGAACTACCACTTCCCTGTAGGAAAAGTCCACTTGGATTCGGAACAGGCCCTTGGCTTTGTCCGTGAACGTTACTCTCTCGAAGGTGGAGACAACGATCGTGGGAAGAACCAAGAAAAAGTGATCGCAGCCATTATCCATAAATTAACATCGACCAAAGCATTGAGCAATTACAATGAAATCATTTCTGGTTTACAAGATTCCTTGCAAACCAATATGCCCTTGCCAACGATTATGAATTTGGTGAATACCCAGTTGGAGACTGGCGGAAGTTACAAGGTGACTTCTCAAGCTGTCACTGGACAAGGACGAAATGATTTACCTTCATATGCTATGCCAGGATCTGCCCTCTACATGATGGAGTTGAACGCTGATAGTGTGGCACAAGCCAAAGAAAAGATAAACCAAACCATGGAAGGAAAAAACAATGATTGATATTCATTCACACATTGTCTTTGATGTGGATGATGGACCAAAGACGATTGAGGATAGCAAGCTCCTCATTGAGGAAAGCTACCGTCAGGGGGTTCGTACCATCGTTTCGACATCTCATCGTCGAAAAGGGATGTTTGAAACCCCAGAAGAAAAGATCTATCAAAACTACTTGGCAGTAAAAGAGATGGTGGAGACCTATCTGCCAGAAATGACCTTGCATTTTGGAGCAGAAATCTACTATACGCGAGATATCTTAGAAAAGTTAGAAGCTGGGACCATTCCGACGTTGGCTGAGACCAGTTTTGCCTTGATTGAATTTAGTATGGCGACGCCTTACAAGGAGATTCACCAAGCCTTAAGTGCAGTCTTGCGCTTAGGAGTGACTCCGGTGGTTGCCCATATTGAACGGTACCACTGTTTGGAAAAGAATGAAAAACGGGTACGGGAATTGATCCGAATGGGATGCTATACCCAGATCAATAGTTCTAGTGTCCTCAAGCCTAAACTGTTTGGTGATCGCTACAAGTTCATGAAACATCGTGCCCGATATTTCTTGGACAAGGACTTGGTCCATTTTGTTGCAAGCGATATGCACAATGTCGATCAGCGCCCTCCATACATGGAAAAAGCTTATCAGTTGATTGAAAAACGTTACGGAAGTGACCGGGCACGTGCCCTCTTTGTTGAAAATCAACAAACATTATTGGATAACGAATTATTTTAACAATCAAGTTCCATCACGGAGATTGAAAAGGAGAAAGTGAATATGAAAAAGCAAGAGAGCAAAGAGATCGAATTGGATGTGGTCTCCCTCTTTAAAACCTTATGGCGTCGTAAATTCTCAATTATCATTACGGCCTTGCTGTTTGCGATTGGAGCCTTAGGGTACAGCGCTTTTGTAGCGAAAAAGATCTACCAAAGTACTAGTCGTATCTACGTGGTCAGCCGTCAGAACCAAGAAAACAATGCCTTGACTAACCAAGATCTTCAAGCGGGATCCTATTTGGTTAAAGACTATCGCGAGATTATCCTTTCTCAAAATGTCTTGAACCAGGCCATTGAAGAGTTGAAGTTGGAAATGACTCCAGCAGAGCTTGCTAAGAAAGTCTCAGTGGCAGTTCCGACAGATACTCGGATTTTGTCCATCACTGCATCAGACCCAGATCCACAAGAAGCAGCTCGCATCGCGAATGGCTTGAAAGATGTAGCGGCAGAAAAAATTATTGCTGTAACCAAGGTGTCTGACGTGACAACATTGGATGAGGCAGTTGTCCCGCAAAATCCTTCTTCACCAAATATCAAACGAAATGTTGTCATTGGCTTTGTCCTTGGTGGTGTCTTGATTTCTATTCTGGTGATCTTGTCAGAGGTATTGGATGACCGTGTGAAGAAACCAGAAGATATCGAAGAAGTGATGGGCATCACTCTATTAGGTGTGATCCCTAATGTGAAGAAACTGTAAGAGGGAGAATTCATGGCAACCTTAGAAATTGTAAAAAGCAAATTAACAGCGATGACTCAGGCTGAAGAGTATTTTAATGCCTTGAGTACCAATATTCAGTTGAGTGGGACCAATATTAAGGTCGTTGCCATCTCATCTGTACAACCAAACGAAGGAAAATCAACCATCTCTACGAATTTGGCGACAGCCTTTGCGCGTGCGGGCTATCGTACCTTGTTGATTGATGCGGATATCCGTAACTCGGTCATGACAGGTGTCTTCAAGAGCCAAGGTCGTGTCTCTGGATTGACAGAAGTACTTTCTGGGAAAACTGAGATTTCCCAAGCGATTGCGACAACAGACTATCCAAAACTGGACGTTCTCTTGTCAGGTCAGATTTCTCCAAACCCGACAGGTCTCTTGCAAAGTAAAAATTTCGAGGTCATCGTTGAGGCGCTTCGCAATCATTATGACTACATCATCGTAGACACCCCACCAATTGGGATGGTGATTGATGCAGCGATTATTGCTCAACGCTGTGATGGTAGCTTGATTGTGACGGCGGCAGGAGCTGTGAGTCGCAAGGCTGTGCAGAAGGCCAAAGAGCAACTGGAGCAGACGGGGACACCTTTCCTAGGAGTGGTCCTTAATAAATTTGATATTCAATTAGAGAAATATGGTTCCTATGGTAATTACGGGAACTATGGCAATTATGGGAAAAAAAGATAAGGAATAGGATAGGGATATTATGACAGAAGGAAGGGGATTTCACAAATTTGCTTTGGCCTTTGTTCAAAGTTTACCAGTCTTAGTTGTGGCTTATGTGTTTAGTTTTGTGACAGAGACAGAAATCCACTCTAATACAATTTTCTATCTATATTTATTGCATTACGTAGCTTTCTACGTCAGCGATTACAACCAAGATTATTTCAAGCGGGGCCATCTAGTTGATTTCTTACAAACTTTGAAATATAGCTTGTGTTTCGCGCTCGCCATCAGTTTTTCGAGCTTCTTTTTGGAGGAGAAGTTCTCCCTTTCTCGTCGGGGGATGATTTACTTTTTGGTTAGTCATACTCTTGTCCTTTATTTGATGAACTACCTCATCAAACGCTATTGGCGACGCTTCTATTACAGCCTTAAAGGAAGTCACAAGATTCTCTTGATTACGGCAAATTCTCGTTTGGATAAAGTTCTGGATCGGCTTCTTTCGTCAAATGATAGCGGTGGAGAAGTAATAGCTGTCACAGTATTGGACCGCCCAAACTTTCAACACCCAACTGTTCGGGTTGTTCCGAAGGAAGACCTGTTAACCTTTGCGACCTATGAAGTGGTAGACGAAGTCTTTCTCAATCTTCCAAGTGAAGAGTATGACATTGGTGAGTATGTCTCACAATTTGAGACTATGGGGATTGACGTCACCGTTAACCTCAATGCTTTTGATTTGAACTTTGCTGGCAACAAACGGATTCGAGAAGTGGCTGGGCTCAATGTCGTCACTTTCTCGACTAACTTCTACAAACCTAGCCACGTGACCGCGAAACGTGTGATCGATATCTGTGGCTCCTTGGTAGGCTTGGTTATCTGTGGTTTGGTAGCGATTGTATTGGTACCTTTGATTCGCAAGGATGGAGGTCCTGCTATTTTTGTCCAGAAACGAGTCGGGAAAAATGGGCGCTATTTCAAATTTTATAAATTCCGTTCGATGTATGTCGATGCAGAGGAGCGGAAAAAAGAATTGTTGGATCAAAACACCATGACCGGTGGCATGTTTAAAATGGATAATGACCCTCGGATTACGCCGATTGGGCGCTTTATCCGCAAGACCAGTCTAGATGAGTTACCACAATTCTTCAATGTTCTAAAGGGAGATATGAGTCTGGTTGGAACCCGTCCGCCAACAGTGGATGAGTATGAGAAATACACTCCAGAACAAAAACGTCGCTTGAGTTTTAAGCCTGGTATTACAGGGCTTTGGCAGGTGAGTGGTCGTAGCGAAATTACAGACTTTGATGAAGTCGTTCGCTTAGATATATCTTATATTGATGGCTGGACGATCTGGTCAGATATTAAAATCTTGCTGAAAACGATCAAAGTTGTGTTTAAACGAGATGGAGCGAAGTAAGAATGAGTAAAGTAAGACAGATTCAATTAGGAGAGTTGTCCTTATTAGAAAAGTATATTGAGATTTGTTCTAAGTACAATCTTCGCTATTATGCTTTAGGTGGGACTTTATTAGGAGCTATTCGTCACAAAGGATTTATTCCCTGGGATGATGATATGGATTTGGGAATGCCTAGAAAAGATTATGAAAAATTCCTGGAAATTTGCGAAAAGGAATTGCCAGATCATGTCATCCTAAGAATCCATGATGATAATTTGGGTAACACATCCATCATGGATACTTCCCTTCAAATTGAATTTGGTGGGGTTGTGTGTAGTCCTTTTATCGATGTGTTTCCTTTAGATGGTTATCCATCAGATGGTTTCCACTATTTCTTACACACCAATAAAATTAAGTATTATCGTGCCCTTTCAAAAATATCTGTTATTAATCGCCTGCATAATCGCGACCGAGGTTTCTTTGAAAATACAATTGTGAAGGTCTCTAAGGTCCTTCACCTAGACAAGTTACTAAATACTGAAAAAATCAATCAGAAGTTACAAAATACGATCAAAAAATATGACTTTGAGACAAGTGATCTCGTGGGGAATGTCTTAGGATCCTATCGCGAGAGAGAATTGGCCTACAAAGAAGTATTCGGGGAGCCACAACTCCTTGATTTTGAAACTATTAAAATCAGTGGTCATGCCGATCCGGATGCATATCTGACAAAGATCTATGGCAATTATATGAAGCTGCCTGAAAAATCAGAGCAAAAAGGTCACTTTGAATCCACTTGGGGAGAATAAGTTTGAAAAGTTTTACAATGATGGGGGTCAGGATTGACCCTTTAACAATGGCTGAAACCGTTGCTGCTACAGAACAGTTTGTCCTAGATAAAAAACCGCTCCATTTGATGGGGGTCAACGCAGATAAGCTCAATCAGTGTGCGACAGATGAGGCCATCAAGAAGATTGTCAATGAGTCTGAAATCATCAATGCAGACGGTGCTTCTGTTGTTCTCGCTGCGCGCTATTTGGGCTATTCTGTGCCAGAGCGCGTGGCAGGCATTGATTTGATGCAGGAATTGCTCCATTTGGCCAATGAAAAAGGCTACTCTGTCTACTTCTTCGGTGCAAAAGAAGAAGTCTTGAGCGATATGCTGGCTAACTTTAAAAAGGATTATCCGAATCTCCGAGTAGTGGGTCATCGCAATGGCTATTTCTCTGCTGAAGAGGAGGAGGCTATTCAAGAGGATATTCGTGAGAAGAATCCTGACTTTGTCTTTGTTGGCATCACCTCTCCTAAAAAGGAGTACTTGATCCAGAAGTTTATGGACAATGGCGTAAACTCTGTCTTTATGGGAGTAGGAGGAAGCTTTGATGTCCTCTCAGGCCATATCAAGCGGGCGCCTATGTGGATGCAAAAGGCCAATCTGGAATGGTTGTTCCGTGTGGCCAATGAACCCAAACGGCTCTTCAAGCGCTATTTTGTAGGAAATGCGACTTTTATTAAGAGAGTAGTACATGAAAAACGGAAAGCAAAAAAATAATATTCTTCATATTTCTCGGACCATGGACATCGGTGGGGCGGAGCGAATTGTCTATCAGTTGGCGACAGACCTCAAGGATGAATTTGACCAGGTTCATGTCGCTTCGACTGGTGGATTGTGGGAAGAAAAGTTGGCAGAAAATGGGATACAGCATCATCAGATTTTGGATGTCGATAGTAAGAATCCATCCACTGTACTTGCTATTCTTTCTAGCCTATCTAAAATTATAAAAGACCAGCAGATCAATATTGTTCACACCCATCATCGAATGGCTGCTTTCTATATTCGTTTATTGCAATTGCGTCATCCGAAATTGCTTCATGTCTACACAGCCCATAATGTTTTTAAGGACAAATTGCCACTTTATAAATTTGCCCTAGGAAAGGCTCGAACGGTTGCTGTTAGTCAAGCTGTCCAGGAAAATATCCTTAATGACGTAAAGTCAAAAAACTCTGTTGTGATTTATAATGGAGTGAAAATGCAACACAGTGATCATACAGTAAATGACATTACTAAGTGTGACGGTATCAAAGTAGGTTGTATAGCTCGCTTATCGGAACAAAAAGGCTTAACTTATCTAATCGAAGCCATGTCACTAGTGACAAAGCCAAACGTCTCCCTATTCATTATTGGTAACGGAGAATTGAGAAATGATTTGATAAAACAAACAAAAGAGTTGGCGCTTGAAAAGAGAATTCATTTTTTAGGCTACCGGAGTGACATAGTAGAGTGTATCAATAGCTTTGATTTTTGTGTTCTTCCATCAGTCTTTGAAGGATTTGGATTGGTCGCAATCGAGGCCTTTATGAACGGTAAAACGATGATTGCAACAGATATTCCAGGTGTGAATGAAGTAGTCAACTCTGAGAATGGGATCCTCGTCCCAGCTGAGAATCCGCAAGCCTTGGCTCAAGCAATTAAAGACTTAGCAGGGAATCCTGAGAGAAGAGCCTCTTTGGCTGCTCAAGCAAAGAGGGATTATGATACCAAGTTTAGCTATTCTATCTTCTTAGACAACTATCGACACTTTTACCAATCGTTGAGAAAGGGTTCAAAATGAAAAAAGTACTGTTGGTTTTTGGGACGCGTCCAGAAGCCATTAAAATGTGTCCTTTGGTGAATGAACTCAAGCAGCACAATACGATTGAGACAGTGGTCTGTGTAACAGGACAACACAAGGAAATGTTAGAACAGGTCTTGGAGGTCTTTCAGGTTACTCCAGATTATGATCTTGGTATCATGAAGGCTAACCAAACCTTGTTTACCATTACGACATCAATCTTAGAGAAAATCCAACCGGTCTTGGAGAAGGAGAAGCCTGATATTGTCCTCGTCCATGGGGATACCACTACCACCTTTGCGACAGCTTTGGCGGCCTTTTATATGGGTATCAAAGTGGGTCATGTGGAAGCAGGTTTACGGACTTACAACCTTCAAAGTCCTTATCCCGAGGAGTTTAATCGTCAGGTTACGTCTATTGTGGCAGACTACAACTTTGCTCCGACCCAGGTTTCAAAAGCGAACCTAGAAAAAGAAGGACGTACCAATATCTTCATTACGGGAAATACAGTAATTGATGCCTTAAAGACAACGGTGAAAGAAGACTATGATCATCCTATTTTAGGATGGGCGAAAGGAAGTAAACTCATCATGTTGACGGCCCATCGTCGCGAAAATCTTGGGAAACCCATGGAACACATGTTCCGTGCGGTCAACCGGATTTTGGAAGAGTTTGAAGATGTGAAGGTGGTCTATCCCATTCACAAAAATCCAAAGGTCAGAGAATTGGCCAGCAAGATTTTTGGAGAGAATGAACGAATGAAAATCATTGAGCCACTGGAAGTGATTGATTTTCATAATTTCATGAACCAAAGCTATATGATTTTGACGGACTCAGGTGGCGTCCAAGAAGAAGCGCCTTCTTTAGGGAAGCCGGTCCTTGTCATGCGCGATACAACTGAACGTCCAGAAGGTGTGGCCGCAGGGACTCTGAAATTGGTCGGAACAGAAGAAGAAGCCATCTATCGCAACTTTAAGCTCCTTCTGGAAGACCAAGACGAATACAAGAAGATGAGCCGGGCAAGCAATCCCTATGGGGATGGAACGGCTTGTCAACGGATTGTAGAAATTATCATGAAGGGATTAGCATAATGGAAAAGGTTTCGATTGTCGTACCGGTCTATAATGTCGAGGAGTATTTACAGTATAGTGTCGGTAGTCTTAGACAACAGACCTATTCAAATATTGAAATCATCCTGGTCGATGATGGATCAACCGATCGTTCAGGAGAAATTTGTGACCAGTATGCCCAGGAAGATGACCGTATTCGAGTATTGCATATTGAGAATGGTGGACTTTCTAATGCTCGAAATACGGGTGTAAGAGCTGCAACAGCTCATTGGATAATGTTTCTAGATTCAGATGATTACTATGATCGCAGGACCGTTGAATATTTGATGGGATTGAAAGAACAGTATAATGTTGATTTTGTATCGACTCCGGTCATTGAAGTTAGAAATCATGAGGACAAAGATTTTTCGGGTGACATAAATGAAAAGAGTCCAAGAAAATTGGATCGTCATACAGCTCTCAAAGAGATGTTCTATGGTCGCCATGTAGGGACTCATTCGGGGGGGAAACTCTATAAGAAAGAGATTCTACTTCAATATCCCTACCCTGAAGGAATGATTTATGAAGACTTAGCCATTGCGTATGAACATATTGCTACTTGCAAGGAGATTGCTATTAGCGACCTCAATCTCTATAAATACTATCGAAGAGCGGGTAGTATCGTTAATTCGAAGTATAGCGATCGCCTTTTGGATTTTTATAAGGCTATGGAATGGAACAGAGCCTATGTTGATCGAGACTATCCTGATGATCAGGAAATGAAAAAAGCAGTCAATACACGCTATGTCTTTAATGGCTTGCATGTGGTCCATGCCTTATTAGGTTCTCAAATGTATGACCAAGTCAACAAGATTCGCAAAGAATATCGTCGCTATTGGAAAGATATTCTAGTCAATTCACATATTACAAGAAAAAATAAACTCAAATACCTTCTTTTGCTCCTTTCTCCTCAGTTGTATCAAAAGGTGAGAGCAAAATTAGGCTAGATCGCCAATGGCTATATTCTAGGGAAGGAAAAGATACAAAAACAGGAGGTTTAGGATGATTTATGCTGGGATTTTAGCAGGTGGAACTGGCTCACGGATGGGGATTACGGATATGCCCAAACAATTTTTGGATTTGGGGGGACGTCCTATTTTAATCCATACCGTTGAGAAGTTCTTATTAGTTCATGAAATTCAGAAAATTGTATTGGGAATTCATCCGGACTGGGTGACTTATACGGAAGATCTAGTAGACAAATACTTGGCTTCTTATAAGGAACGGATCTTGGTTGTAGAGGGAGGAAGTGACAGAAACTCTACCATCGAAAATATCATCAAGGCTATCGATAAGGTGCAGCCTTTAACAGATGAGGATATTATTGTTACACATGATTCGGTTCGTCCCTTTGTCAGCCTAAAGACCATTCAAGAAAATATTGAATTGGCCAAGAGCCATGCTGTTGTAGATACAGTCGTTGAAGCGACCGATACTATTGTTCAAAGCTTGGATAATACCTTTATCACGGATATCCCAGAGCGGCAATACCTCTATCAGGGTCAAACCCCTCAGACCTTTAAAATGAAAGATTTCCTCGCCTTGTATCATGATTTGAGTGACCAGCAGAAAGAAGTCTTGACGGATGCCTGCAAGATCTTTGTCATCAATGGGGAAAAAGTTGCCCTGGCTAAAGGGGAATATTCCAATATTAAAATTACGACGATTACAGATTTGAAAATTGCACGCGGTATGATTGAGGACAATTAATATGTTGAACCAAATCTTTCAGCTGACCCAGCCGAAAAATATCACCATCAAATACCAAGAAGAAGACATGAGCCGTGGAGACAAGGTGTTGATTCGCCCCTATTACATGGCTATTTGTCACGCGGATCAACGTTACTACCAAGGGAAGCGGGATCCTAAGGTGCTCAAAAAGAAGTTGCCCATGGCCCTTATCCATGAATCGTCTGGTATCGTGGTAGCGGATCCTACAGGGACCTATCAACCAGGACAGATTGTAGCCATGGTTCCCAACCAGCCTCCCCATCAAACAGAAGGTGTCTTCTTTGAAAATTATTTAGAGGGAACGCACTTCTTGTCTAGTGGCTTTAATGGCTTCATGCAGGAAGTGGTTGCCTTGCCACTGGATCGTGTAGTGGCTTATCCAGAGGAAGTTCGGGGCCCTGTCACAGCCTTAGCGGAGTTTAGTAGTGTTGCCATGCATGCCATTCATCGCTTTGACCTCATTGCCCACCAACGAAGAGAATCTGTTTTAATTTTAGGTGATGGAAGTCTCTCTTATGTAGTTGCGACTTCTTTACACTATCTTTACCCAGATTTGAAAATTACAGTCGTAGGGCGCAATAGTGATAAACTGCAATTGTTTAATTTTATCCATCAGGCAATTTTAACCAGCGAGTTGACAGAAGACCAACGTTTTGATCATGCTTTTGAATGTACTGGCGGTCAAGGAAGTGAACCAGCTATCAATGACATTATTGATCACATCAAGCCTCAAGGAACCGTGATGCTGATGGGAGTTAGTGATAACCGGGTCGCGGTCAATACAAGAGATGTTCTTGAAAAGGGCTTGACCCTTGTTGGGTCTTCTCGCTCAGGTCGTGAAGATTTCGAGCAGGCTGTAGAAATGCTGGCGAATCGTCGGGTCCAAAGTCGCTTAAAGAATATCATCCATGTTGACGGAGAAGTTCAAGCTATTTCAGACATTCATCGTGCTTTTGCGACGGATCTAGTTACGCCGTTTAAAACAGTCTTTAAGTGGGGAATATAGACAATCATGAAAGTGCTAAAAAATTACGCCTATAATCTCTCCTACCAGTTACTGGTGATTATCTTGCCGATTATCACCACCCCTTATGTAACACGGGTTTTTAGTTCAAATGACTTAGGGACTTATGGTTATTTCAACTCCATTGTCACCTACTTTATTCTTTTAGCGACCTTGGGAGTGGCCAATTATGGCACCAAGGAGATCTCAGGACACCGAAAAGACATCCAAAAGAATTTCTGGGGGATTTATACCCTCCAGTTGGGGGCTACGGTTTTATCCCTTAGCCTCTATGTTCTTTTATGTGTAACCCTGTCTTCTATGCAAAATCCTGTGGCCTATATCTTAGGACTTAGCTTAGTATCAAAAGGGCTCGATATTTCCTGGCTCTTTCAGGGGTTAGAGGACTTCCGCAAGATTACGATTCGGAATATCACGGTCAAACTGGTTGGAGTCATCTCCATCTTCTTGTTTGTCAGATCTGCCAATGATCTTTATCTCTATGTATTCTTACTAACGATCTTTGAGCTCTTAGGTCAGCTCAGTATGTGGCTACCCGCTCGTGAATTTATTGGGAAACCCCATTTTGATTTGGCTTATGCACGGGTGCATTTAAAACCGGTTATTCTGCTCTTTTTACCGCAGATTGCCATTTCCTTGTATGTCACTTTAGACCGAACCATGCTGGGGGCTCTCGCATCTAAGATGGATGTGGGGATCTATGACCAGGCCTTAAAATTGGTCAATATTTTGTTAACCTTGGTGACCTCACTGGGGAGCGTCATGTTGCCTCGGGTATCGAGCCTTTTATCCTCGGGGGACCATAAGGCGGTCATTAAGATGCACCAAATGTCCTTTTTGATTTATAATTTGGTCATTTTCCCGATTATTGCCGGCATGCTAATTGTCAATGATGACTTTGTTCAGTTCTTCCTAGGGAAGGATTTCCAGGATGCACGTTATGCCATTGCCATCATGATTTTTAGAATGTTCTTTATCGGATGGACCAATATCATGGGGATTCAAATTCTAATCCCTCATAATAAAAATAAAGAATTTATGATTTCGACAACTGTTCCTGCCATTATCAGTGTCGGATTGAACCTAATCTTCCTACCAAAACTGGGCTTTATTGGAGCTGCCATTGTGTCAGTGTTGACAGAAGCTTTGGTATGGGGGATTCAACTCTACTTCACACGAACGTATCTCAAAGAAGTGCCGATTATGGGCTCAATGATGAAGATTGTGCTCGCTTCAGGCCTGATGTATGGTCTATTACTACTAGTCAAATCCATTGTCCATTTTTCGCCGACTCTGAATGTCGTTCTGTATGCCGGACTAGGTGGGATCATCTATGGAACCTTGATTTTGCTCTTCAAGGTGGTGAATGTGAAAGAGTTAAAACAGCAATTTACGAAACGTGCATAAAGCAAGACTCATCCATAAAGATGGAAGAAGTACTTGTTAGACGAAATAATGGTAACTATGAAAAGAGAGGCCGAGAAAGGAAAGATAAAAGATTCATGCTGAGCTTGGATACACATAGTAAGATGGGTGCTTGAGTTTTCAAAAGTAGACCGGTCTGACTTTGGTGATTCTTGGTTTCATGTTTTTTATCAATGTATTATCAATATGTTAAAAATGAAATTTGACGACCTCCTCGTTAGTGTTGTCGTAGCTATCGTCATATTCTTTAATACCCTTTCAACAACGATGTTGAATAAAGGGATTTTTCACATGAATGCAAGCACTCTTTTGTTAGTAGTCTTGCTATTGGCATTGCGATTTTGGAACAAGATTCATGTTTCTTATACGTATTTGCTATTTTCATTAGCCTTACTATCAATTGGTGCCCTCGTATATATGAAAACTGGGAGACTCAATTTTTTAGTCTATTCCTTATTGATGTCCTTGTTAATAAGTGCAGATAGGAAGGTTGTTTTACGGACCTATATCTTTGTTGGTGGAAGTATTCTTGTATCAGTCTTCTTCTTATCTCTTTTAAAAGTCATTCCGAACTTGCAATATAGTCGGGGAGGCGTTATTCGGAATTCTTTTGGCTTTATCTATCCTACGGATTTTGCTTCGCATTGTTTTTATCTTTTCGTAGCGATATCTTATCTATTGAAGAATCGCTATATCTGGCTACGGACCTTTGTTGGATTCTTCTTGGCCGTCTTTCTCATTAAGTTTTGTGATGCTCGGATGAACGCCTATTCATTGTTGGTGGGAACCTTAATTTTTGTTTTCTTCTATCTGACCAAGGAAAAGAAAATTGGACTCTATGCCCTCATGCCATACTCAGCTGCGATCTTTTCTTCTCTCATCCTCTATCTGACTTATCACTTCTCCTGGACTTCGCCTTTCTATGTAAAAATCAATCAATTGATTACAGGGCGATTAGCCTTAGGGAAAAATGCCTTTAATTTATATGAACTAAATTGGTTTGGAACTAGAGGGGTTCAATTTATTGGTTCAGGGGGGAGCACAGAGTCAGTCCTCAGCTACAACTACGTTGATTCCTCTTATGTCCAAATGCTCTTCACTTATGGTATTGTTCCGGTATTCGCCCTCGTTTTGATTTATATTGTAGTATCTAGGGATGAGTATAAGAAGGGGAGATATCTTTACGTTGCTATTCTATCTTTAATCACCGTCAACTGTATGATTGAAGCCTTTTGGTTTGTACCTTCTTATAATATTTTTATGTTTATCCTCTTCACTCGAAACACGATTGATGATAGTCCATCGGAAACAGTCGGTGAGCTATCATATAGTTAGTATTTGTATCAGGAGTGGTTGGAGAACTCACCTAAAGTATAAGAATACAATTACTGGACATGTTATTTGTATCAGTCAAAGGCATGTTAAGTTAAACACTGATGACTATCTATTAAAAGGGAGACAACTATGTACGATTATCTAATTGTTGGTGCTGGTTTATCAGGGGCAATTTTTGCTCATGAGGCAACCAAGCGTGGCAAAAAAGTAAAAGTCATTGATAAACGGGACCACATTGGTGGAAATATCTACTGTGAAAATGTTGAGGGCATCAATGTCCACAAGTACGGTGCCCACATTTTCCATACGTCCAACAAAAAAGTTTGGGACTATGTCAATCAGTTCGCTGAGTTTAACAACTATATCAACTCACCGGTGGCTAACTACAAGGGGAACCTCTACAATCTTCCCTTCAACATGAATACCTTCTACGCTATGTGGGGAACAAAGACACCACAAGAAGTCAAGGACAAGATTGCCCAGCAAACGGCTGATATGAAGGATGTTGAACCGAAAAACCTGGAAGAACAGGCCATCAAGTTGATTGGTCCAGATATCTATGAAAAATTGATCAAGGGATATACGGAGAAGCAATGGGGACGTTCTGCAACAGACCTGCCTCCATTTATCATCAAACGTCTTCCGGTTCGTTTGACCTTTGATAATAATTACTTTAACGACCGTTACCAAGGGATTCCAATCGGTGGTTACAATGTCATCATTGAAAACATGTTGGGTGATGTAGAAGTAGAACTTGGGGTTGATTTCTTCGCCAATCGTGAAGAGCTGGAAGCGTCAGCGGAAAAAGTAGTCTTTACAGGGATGATTGACCAGTACTTCGATTACAAACATGGGGAGTTGGAATACCGCAGCCTTCGGTTCGAGCATGAGACCTTGGATGAGGAAAACCATCAAGGGAATGCTGTAGTCAACTATACCGAGCGTGAGATTCCTTATACTCGGATCATTGAGCACAAGCACTTCGAGTATGGAACCCAACCGAAGACGGTGATTACCCGTGAGTACCCAGCTGATTGGAAACGGGGGGACGAACCCTATTATCCAATCAATGATGAAAAGAACAACGCTATGTTTGCCAAGTACCAAGAAGAAGCCGCTAAAAATGACAAGGTTATCTTCTGTGGGCGCCTAGCAGACTATAAATACTATGACATGCATGTGGTTATTGAGCGTGCCTTGGAAGTCGTAGCAAATGAATTTGATTGAAAGAAACAGTGATTCATGAAGTATTTTCTAAAAGAAGAGTTTTTAAAAGATTCTGGTGCTCGAAACGCCGGAAATAAGGCTAGAAATGATGTCGAGGAGATCGTCAAACGTGAAGGTTATCAACCTTTGTTGTTAACAGTTGATGATTGGTACCAAATGGGAACCCTTAAAGCCCAACAACACAAGGCGAAAGCTCTAGCTCAAGCTTTTTCTCAGTTGAAATCAGGGGATCAATTATTGATTCAATTTCCTATGCTTCATCATAGTTTTTTCACCACTCGCTTGGTAAGAAAAATCCAGCGGAGAGGGGTGAAAGTCTACTTTATTATCCATGATTTGGAAGCTTTACGCTATGCGAATTTGGATACAGTACCTTTGAAGCATAAGATTCGGGTTCATCTTCAAGAATCAAGTTTGTTGAAGATAGCTGATGGAGTGATTGCTCATAATCCGATTATGAAATCAGTATTGGTGGAGAAGGGGATCCCAGAGCACAAACTAGTTAGTTTAGAAATTTTTGACTACCTCATTCCGAATTACCAAGAGAAAGATGGTCTATCAAAGGATCAACCAATCATTGTAGCAGGGAATTTAGCCCAAGAAAAAGCAGGCTACCTTTATCAATTGCCTGCTAGACCGGCCTACAATCTCTATGGTGTCGGCTTTGACGAGAGCAGAGCACTTGCTAACGAGACCTATTTTGGCTCCTTCCTGCCTGATGAGCTTCCTGCAGCTCTTGAAGGTGGCTTTGGTCTTGTCTGGGATGGGGATAGTGCGGAAACCTGTAGTGGTGTTTTTGGCGAATACCTTCGCTACAACAACTCTCACAAGGCGTCGCTTTATCTAGCATCGGGCTTCCCGCTGGTGGTGTGGAAACAGTCAGCCTTGTCTCACTTTGTGCTTGAGAAGGGCTGTGGGATTGCAGTAGAGTCGCTTCATGACTTGAAGGAGACCATCGACAATCTTTCAGATGCCGATTACCAAGATTTGGTAGACAATGCCAAGCGTGTTGGCCAAGAAATCCGAGATGGTCACTACTTAAAGACAGCCTTAAAGCATTTATCATAAGATCAAAAGAAGTCAGACAGACTTCTTTTTTTAGTTTTTCAAAAAAATATCACTAATTTTAAAAATTTGCCTTATGAAACTTTTCATCGTTAAAACCGTGTGGTAAAATGATTAACGTATAAAATTTGTATAAAGGGAAGTTTATATGAAAAAGAAAGATCTTATTTTTTATGCCGGAGCGGCAGTCTTGATGGCTGTATCTGCTCAAGGAGTGAGCGCAGATGAGGTGGTTTCAAAAGAATCTACTTCTGAAGGCAACCAAGTCCAAGCTGAAACAGCCCCAGAAGTAGCCGTTGCTGAAAAGTCGGTAGCACCTGTCGCAAGCAACTATGCAGCACCAGCAACTGTGACAGAACCAGCTGTGGCACCTGCGAGCAAGGTCGCGGCTTCAGAAAGTGGAACCACATCTGTAGAGAAAGCTACAGAAGCATCGACTACTGAGAAAGAAGAAACTCCTCTTCCGTCTGACACAGGAAGCACGACCTTCTTTAACACAGGCGCTCACGCTCCAGCTGGTCGCTCAACAGATGTAGCGGTTCAGCCAAAATCATTCGTTGATGTGAGTAGCCATAACGGAGACATTAGTATTGGTGACTATCGTACCCTAGCTAATAAAGGCGTGGGCGGTGTCGTTGTCAAATTGACAGAAGATACTTGGTACAAGAACCCGAATGCGGAGAACCAAATTCGCAATGCGCAAGCAGCTGGTTTGCAAGTATCGACCTACCACTTCTCTCGCTATACTTCTGAAGAAGCAGCGCGTGCAGAAGCACGGTTCTATATCGCAGCGGCGCAACGCTTTAGTCTTCCAAAGAACACCCTCATGGTCAATGACTTTGAGGATGCCAAGATGCAGCCAAATATTAACCGCAACACCCAAGCTTGGGCTGACGAAATGCGTAAAAATGGCTACACCAACTTGATGTTCTACACCAGTGCTAGCTGGTTGGATGAAAACAACCTTCGCAAGAAAGGTCCTGTCAACACCGCTCAATTTGGGCTTCAGAATTTCTGGGTTGCGCAATATCCTTCTCCAAAACTGTCTGTAAACGATGCGAAAAGCTTGCGTTACAATGGGAAAGCTGGCGCGTGGCAGTTCACTTCTCAAGCGGAATTGCTTCCAGGAAAACACCTATTTGACCACAGTGTGGACTATACCGGTCGCTTCACAGCGAACGCAAAACCTGCAGCGGATCCAACAGAAGGCAGCTTAAGTGGGAAGATTGATATTGTCAATAACGATACTATGACGGGACGCTTTGACGTTGTCATCTCAAATGTTAAGGCGCCAAATGGAGTTCGAACCGTTTCTGTCCCAATCTGGTCAGAAACAGGTGGTCAAGATGACCTTGTTTGGTATACAGCCAACCGTCAAGCCAATGGGACCTATACCGTCAATGTAAAAGCAGCGGACCATAAAAACTCAACCGGTCTTTACAATGTCCATCTTTACTATGTTCAGAATAATGAACAAATGACGGGTGTGGGCGGAACAACGACGACAGTAGCCATTGGAAAGAAAAATCAGACTCCGGTTTCAGCGGATCTGACTATTGCAAAATCAGAAAAAGACGGCACCTTCACCATTACTGCTAAAAATCTTCAAGGTTTCGATGGCTACAAGGAAGTGAAGATTCCATTCTGGTCTCATGCCAATGGGATGAAAGACATCATCTGGTACACTCCGACTCGCCAAGCAGACGGTTCATATACTGTAACAGCCAAAGCTAGTGACCACGAAAACGCTGATGGCAAATACGAAGCGCAGGTCTTCTATGTAGACGCCCAAGGTCAAAACAAATTTGTGAAAAAGGCCTTTATCGATTATACGGCGACAAAACTGGCCAATGCTGTCGCAGCTGATCTGACTATTACAAAATCAGAAAAAGATGGCACCTTCACCATTACAGCTAAGAACCTTCAAGGTTTCGATGGTTATAAAGAAGTGAAGATTCCATTCTGGTCTCATGCCAATGGGATGAAAGATATCATCTGGTACACTCCAACTCGTCAAGCAGACGGTTCATATACTGTAACAACTAAAGCCAGTGACCACGAAAACGCTGATGGCAAGTACGAAGCGCAAGTCTTCTATGTGGACGCCAAGGGCCAAAACAAGTTTGTGAAAAAGGCCTTTATTAATTATACAGCTTCTAAACCATCTGCCGATCTGATCATTACGAAATCAGAAAAAGATGGCACCTTCACTATCACAGCTAAGAACCTTCAAGGCTTCGACGGCTACAAGGAAGTGAAGATTCCATTCTGGTCTCATGCCAATGGGATGAAAGATATCATCTGGTACACTCCAACTCGTCAAGCAGACGGTTCATATACTGTAACAGCCAAAGCTAGTGACCACGAAAACGCTGATGGCAAGTACGAAGCGCAGGTCTTCTATGTGGATGCCAAAGGCCAAAACAAGTTTGTCAAGAAAGCCTTTATTGATTACAAGAATCAATCTCGTCCAACCGGCACTCTCTTGATCCAAAACAACAACAAGGATACAGGTACCTTTGATGTCATCATCAAGGATGTCTACAGCCCTAAAGGGGTGCGGACTGTGCAAGTTCCTACTTGGTCTGATAAGGACGGCCAAGACGACATCCGCTGGTATGAAGCTACTCGTCAAGCAAACGGAGACTACAAGGTATCTGTAAAAGCGAGTGACCACAAGAACTCTACTGGTAAGTACCATATTCACCTCTATTACATTCAAAATGATGGTTCTCGTGTAGGCGTTGGTACCACAACTACAGATGTTGAATTCCGAAATGCCCAGACCAAGACGCAAGCTGCTATTAAGAATGTCAATTCTGGTGCTGGAACCTTTACGGTAACGGTGGACCAAGCACCTCAGGGACGTCAGATTAAGAATATTCGTGTCGCAGCTTGGTCTAAAGCGCACCAAGAAAATCTTTACTGGTATTCCGCAACACCGACAGGTATGCATACAGAGATCACTGTCTCTGCCAATAATCACGGTAATGAAGCGGGCAACTATACCACTCACGTCTATGTAGACTACAAAGATGGTGGCGTTGAAGGTTTTAACCTCGGTCAAACAGCCTTATCCCCACGGAATCAAAAGGTGAATCCACAAACAAACTATTATTCTCAACGCGATCCTCGTTGGGGAGGGAAATGGTACGGCGTCAGCAACATGGACCAATCGGGCTGTGTTCCAACTTCCTTAGCTATGGCATTTACGGATATTCTCGGAAGAGAAGTGCTACCCACGACAGTAGCGGATTATCTGTATTACAATACCAATTCCTTTAATAAAATTGCTGTAGCTGGAACTGATGCAGATGGACTAGTGGCTGCTACTAAGCATTGGGGATTGACGAGCCAAATGCTTACAGGGAAAGATGCAATTGCAGCTACCTTAGTATCAGGAAAACACGTTCTTGCTGCAGTTGAGGAAAGCATCTTTATCAATGCTCCTTATACGCATGAAATTGTCTTGCAGGGCTACGATAATGGGAAAACTTATGTAAGAGATCCATTCAACCCTGCTAATAACGGTTGGCATTCTATTGATTACATCTTCTCGGTAAAAAGTACAGATCCAATTGATGCAAAATTAGGATCGCCATTTTTCAGTGTTTTTGCTTAGCTATTTCTAAAAAAGTAAGTAAATTTTATTCAATGGCAATCAGGTATAATCCATCTTATTTTTAAAAAACGAGTATTCTCATAGACGGAGATACTCGTTTTTAATTTTAAAGTATAGGGACTTACTGAATCAACCAAGACTTTATTTTTCTACTTCAACTTATACTTTTTATAGAGGTTCCATGATCCGGTGGTTTGTGCTATAATACTACTATGTGGATACAATCCGTAAAAAATTGTAAGGGAAGATACATGAAAAAGAAAGATCTTATTTTTTATGCTGGGACAGCCGTTTTGTTAGCTTTTTCGACACAACAAGTCAAAGCTGATGAGCAACATGCGTCCGATCAAACACCAGAAAATACATCAGCTGTCGTTGCAAATACAACAACTTCATCAGAAGCACAGAATACTGTGAACGAAGGAGTGGGAGTTAAGAAAGGTGTTCAGACAGAAAATACCGTTGCAACAGCGATAGCACCTGTCACACAGACTGTTAGTGACAATCAGTCTTCTGAGCAGGTCACTGACGAGAAGGGTTCATTAGAGCAACCAGCACCTACTGTGGTAGCTAGTCGCGCCCCATACGGCGCACGCGCACGAGTGGTAGAAACACGAAATGAGAGTGTCCCTCAACAGGAATCTCCAGTTTCTGCAGATTTGAATATTGAAAAATCAGATTCAGAAGGTACCTTCACCATCACAGCCAAGAACCTCAAAGGCCTTGAGGGCTACAAGGAAGTGAAAATTCCTTTCTGGTCGCATGCCAATGGAATGAAGGATATCGTTTGGTATAGCCCAAGTCGTCAAACAGATGGTTCTTATACGGTTACAGCTAATGTCAATGATCATGAAAATGCCAGCGGGAAGTACGAAGCACAGGTCTTCTATGTGGACTATCAAGGTCGCAACACCTTTGTGAAGAAGGCCTTTGTCGATCGTGCAAAGCCAAGTGCTGACTTATCAATCTCTAATCCGGATTCTAATGGGAACTTTACGATCACAGCCAAGAACCTCAAAGGCTTTGAGGGTTACAAGGAAGTGAAGATTCCTTTCTGGTCGCATGCCAATGGAATGAAGGACATCGTCTGGTATAGCCCAAGTCGTCAAGCAGATGGTTCTTATACAGTTACAGCTAATGTCAGTAATCATGAAAATGCCAGTGGGAAGTACGAAGCTCAGCTCTTTTATGTAGACCAACAAGGTCGCAATACCTTTGTGAAGAAGGCCTTTGTCGATCGTGCGAAGCCAAGTGCAGATATCACTATCTCAAAAAATGAGGTAGAAGGTACCTTTACGATCACAGCTAAGAACCTCAAGGGCTTTGAGGGCTACAAGGAAGTGAAGATTCCTTTCTGGTCACAAGCGAATGGGATGAAGGACATTGTTTGGTATCGTCCAAGCCGTCAAGCGGATGGCTCTTATACGGTTACAGCCAAGGCCAGTGATCATGAAAATGCGAATGGTCAGTATGAAGCTCAGCTCTTTTATGTAGACCATAAAGGTCAGAATACCTTTGTGAAGAAAACCTTCGTCCAGTATGAAGGGAAAACAAGTCCGACTGGTACGATCACAATCCAAAACAACAACAAGGATACGGGAACTTTTGACGTCATTATTAAAGATGTCTACAGCCCTAAAGGCGTACGGACCATTCAAGTTCCGACCTGGTCTGATAAGGACGGTCAAGATGATATCCGTTGGTACGAAGCGACTCGTCAAGCAAACGGAGAATACAAGGTTTCTGTCAAGGCTAGCGATCACAAGAACTCCACTGGCAAATACCATGTTCATCTTTATTACATCCAAAATGATGGCTCGCGTGTAGGGGCTGGAACAACAACCACAGAAGTGAAATTTAGAAATCTGACGACCAATACCCAAACAGGGATCAAGAATGTTAATTCTGGTGCGGGAACCTTTACGGTAACAGTGGACCAAGCACCTCAGGGACGTCGGATCAAGAATATCCGTGTTGCTGCTTGGTCTCAAGCTCATCAAGAAAATCTCTACTGGTATACTACAGCACCTTCTGGTACGCATACAGAAGTGCAAGTCTCTGCAGCGAATCACCAATACCAGAAAGGGAACTACACCACTCACGTCTATGTGGACTATGTGGATGGTGGCGTTGAAGGTTTTGACTTGGGTCAAACGGCTCTTTCACCTCGTGAGACAGTTGATCAAGCAGCATACACTCCTCGTGTTACGAATGGACAACGAGATCGGGTTCTTCGAGCAGCTGCAAATTTAGTAGGTGTTCGAAGTGGAAGTGCAGCCCATCATCAATTGGTCAAGGATTACAATAGCATAAATCCCCTACCAGTTGGATACGCTGTGAAAAATTCTGATGATTGGTGTGATGTGTTTGTCACAACAGTTTTCCAACGCGAAGGCCTTAGTCATTTGATTGGTCGGGAGTGTGGCGTAGAGCGCCATATCCAAATTTTTAAACGTTTAGGTATTTGGAATGAGGATGGAGCTTCTACACCAAAAGCAGGTGATATTATTACCTTTAACTGGGACCAAGACTCTCAACAGAATAATGGATTTGCGGATCATATTGGGATTGTAGAACGCGTCGAAAATGGACTGATTCATACAATCGAAGGAAATTCCGGTGTTGTTGGTACTGTCAAACGCAATGTATACCGTATCGGACACGGCAATATCCGCGGATTTGCGACACCACGTTATAAATAAGATACAAGCTTTTCAGCATTTTTGCTTAAGGACTTTTCTATAATAGAAAGACAACCAGCTCCGAAAGAGGGCTGGTTTTTTGCATCCCTTTGATGACGGGAGAAGTCATTAGACAGGGAACTTGAGTCAAAAAGCTCAGAAATATCCTAAAGATATCCATGCAAGCTCTTTAGAGGCATTATAGAGGGGTATAAAAAAGCTATGGAAACAAGTGATGAAGGCATAAAATAGATCCAAAAAAACAGCTTGCAATCATATTTTAGGAGAACTTAACCTAAATTAGCTGGTTGATGCAAAAATCAAGAAAACTTTAAAAAAACAAAAACATTAGACTGCCCATTTGTTCATTTAGAGACATTTTTTATAAAATCGTTGGCTTAATTGACTTATATATGATAAAAATGTAATGAGGAACTTTTTGGGTTCAAAATGATAAAAGGAGATGAAAGAATGAAAAAGAGACCGTCCTTATGGACAACCTTTTTGAAAAAAGGGTTTGCCCTCTTCACTATTTTGATGATGCTGGGTCAATTGGGTCAAGGGGCTATAACAGCCTTGGCGCAAGAGCTAGCGGTCGGAGATAATGGTGCCTTAGATGTTAGCCTCTTGTATGGAGATAAGCAAGAGCATCCAGGCGGCATGGCCTATACCACGTCTGACACCATGTCTGGCTACATTCAGATGACACCTAAAAATCTGACAACAGATCTCGATGATGTAGTGGTGAATTTAGTGCTTCCAGGGAAATACTTGGATGAGGTGAATGTTCCCGAGTTCAATAGTAGTTCACAACATGATGCACCATCTGTGACCAAGGTAGGGGATGATTACCATGTCAGCCTACATTTTACCAACTACCAAAAATCTGAAGTCTTGACCCTGCCATTCATTGCCAAGTTTAAGTTAGGATTCCCTCCAACTAACTACTCGATGGATATTACAGGGACACTCAATATCAATGGTGCTGAGACTGCTATAAATAGTATCACTTGGAAACCTCAATACAAGGATTATACCTTGACCAAGTTTGTCAATCAGAACTATGATGCGACGATGTCCAGAGACTATGCGGAAGCATCTCCAGGGATTGTAACTGGAGCAGATGGCAAAAAGTACATTGAAAAAGCTACTTCAGTTCCGTTTGCCTTCTTGTTAGATGGGATGCGTGGACAGTACAATGGTAGCTATCGTCAGTTGGAATCTGCAACAATCACAGATAAGCTGCCAACCTATACGGACAAAGATGGAAAAACTCGTACAGCGGTTCTAGATACAGAAAAATCAGAAGGTTGGGTCGATAATGGAGATGGTACGGTTTCAAAAACTTTTGTTGCCGATGCCAATGCCAATCCTCAAAACTATCATTCAGATTTGATGCAAAAAATTCAAGACAAGAGTTTCTTGTACTTGAAATTCCCTGATTTGGTCATGGAAAAAGACCAAACCTTAGAAGATGTCTTAGTGAAAGATTTGACCAATACGGCGTCTGTCGTGGGGATTCCTGCGGAACGTGGTGATGGAGAGCCGGATGTAACGGCTGAAGATTCTCTCATCTTCCGACTCACTTCACGTGACTTGGAAGGTAAAGGAGCCTTTGCTAAGCAAGCAGATGGAAATGTCTACGATTCGACAGACTACAAGGCGGCTAACTACAAGTGGCTCTTGAAATACAATAATACCACACCATTTGCTCAAAAGAATGTTGTCTTTTATGATGAGCAAGTAGACTCGCGCTTGAAGTTTACCAAAATTGAATATGGTCGTATGTTGATTGGGATCTATGGAAATGGACCTCTGATCAATCAATACGTGAAACGCATCATCCTAACCATGGAAGATGGTTCGACTAAAGAAATCCAACCAGAGGCAGACAAGGATGGATTTGGAAACATTGATTTGACCAAATATGGAACGGTTGTCGGATGGAAACTGGAAATGAAAGATGACTTCGAGCTTCCATCTGGTCAAGGGATTTATATTTCTACCTATACAGCTTTCAAGGATCCAGAAAAGACCCATATCGATCAGAATGATGAGTCCAAGAATGCCTATGAAAATACGGGGCGGATCACCTATAAAACCCAGTCAGGGGCAGACAGAGACCAATCTGCTAAATGGCAGTTCAAGCTTCTTCCATTGACAGAAAATGTTAATCTGACCAAGAATACAGATTACAACAATGTCCAATTTACAGATGGAAAGACCATTCGTTTTGCCCTATCTGCTGATGATGTTCGCTTGGATCCAGGTAAGGACTACAAAGACTTGCGGGTTATTGATCTCTTTGATCCAAATACGCTGGATATTGACTTTAATTACCTAGATCAATATTTTGATAAGAACAACACTCGTTTTTATGCCCCTTGGTACAAATCCTATGAGGTCATTGAAAACTACCACAATTCTGGCCGTTCTGCCTTGATTATCCATCTGGATCAAAAGGAATTTATCAAACGCTCGCTAGAGACTGGTGGCAAGGCTAATTTGCCATTCATCTATACTAAACTAAAAGGGAAGGCCGATGGCGGTACCTTTACCAACCATATCTATCTGGCAGGAGAAGGCCTCTGGGATTTAGAAACTGCTAATCCGAATAGAGTCGCAGTTGATAGCTATGATTTAAATAACAACGGTTCAACAACGGACAAAATCCCTCACGCGGAATCCAACTATACCATTGTCGCAGCTGAAGGTGTTTATTCTCGTAAGTTCATTGCTAAAAACGATGACTTGTCGGATGCCTCAACAGTAACTCGTATCTTCAAACCAGGGGAAACCTTTAATTACAAGTTGACCATTAAGAACAACACAGACAGGCCAGTTGAAAATACGGTGATTTATGACGTCCTCCCTAAAGTTGGGGATGTCAACACACTAGATGCTTCAGCCCGTAAGACAGAATACACAGTTAGTCTTCGCGGTCCTATCACTGCACCGGAAGGGTGGACAGCATACTACACAACGGACACCACAGTTACAGCTAGTACCATGGCACAAGCGGCAGATAGAGATATTTGGACAGCAGATGTCACAGATTATAGTAAAGTAACAGGAATTAAGGTCGTTGCCAATGAAGGAACCACGATTGGTGCTCGAAGCCAAGTAGATATTGCTGTACCTGTTGTTAATCCAAGTGAATTGACAGACCAAGTCAAGCAATTGATGCTAGAACGTACAGAAGATAACAAGGACAATGGTGGCCGTTCAGGTGTTGTACAAGCCCATAACCAATTCGGTTATAGAGCCAAAGGCCATGAAGGAAACCGTGAATCCAACACCGTAACGGCTCAAATCTTTGCGGCTAGCTTCCATGTGAAGAAGGTTGATAAAGACGATACGAGCAAAGGCTTGGCCGGTGCAGAGTTCACCTTGTCAGATGCTACTGGTGCTGTCCTTGCGACTCAAGTTTCTGATAAGGATGGCGATCTTGCCTTTACTACCCTAACAGAAGGAACTTACACACTTAAAGAGACTAAAGCTCCAGACAACTACAAGTTGGATGAGACAGAACATGCAGTCCTTGTGACCTATGATGCGGATCAACAGCTCTACCATGTGACGATTGATGGCGAAGCGACTGGTTCAAAAGCATCACCAAAAGTGATTGCAAATGAGAAAGATATCCATTATATCGATTTGGAAGCTTCTAAAGTTTGGGATGACCAAGACAATGTAGAAGGTCTTCGCCCAGAATCCATTGAATTCCAATTGTACAAGAATGGAAAAGCAGAAGGGAAGCCAGTAGCCCTTTCAGCAGGAAATGACTGGAAAGTAACCTTCAGTGCTCTTCCAGACAAAGATAAAGACGGCAAGGCGATTACCTATACCGTTAAAGAAGTCAAAGTACCGACTCATTATACAACTGATAGTCAAGAAGCACAGTTTGTTGATGGGAAAGCAACGATTACCAACAAGCGTACTCCTGAAACGACAGAAGTAACCGTGAAAAAAGTTTGGGATGATGCTCAAAATCAAGACGGTCTCCGTCCGTCAACCATCACGGTGCATCTCCTAGCAAACGGAGAGGAAGTGCAAACAGCCACTCTATCTGGTGAGGGAGATACATGGAGCCATAGCTTCACAGATTTACCAGTCTACAAGAATGGTCAGAAACTAGTCTATACGGTAACAGAAGATACAGTTGCTAACTACTCAACAGTTATCGAAGGTTCGACGATTACCAACAGCTACAAACCAGGCAAGACAAGTGTAACAGTGACCAAGAAGTGGGTTGATGCAGAAAACCAAGATGGCCTTCGTCCGAAGAGCATCAAGGTCCAACTCTATGCTAATGACCAAAAATCAGGTAAAGAGGTAGAACTTTCTGCAGATAACGACTGGACCTATACCTTCTCTGACTTGGATGAGAAAAAAGCTGGTCAAGCTGTTCAGTATACAGTGAAAGAGATTGAAGTACCGAAAGGGTATACTCAGACTGTAGAAGCGACCAATCCAGGTCAGGTAGTGATTAGCAATACGCACACTCCTTCTAAGACGAAAGTTCAAGTAACCAAGAAATGGGAAGATGCCAATAACCAAGATGGCCTTCGTCCAGCAACGATTACGGTCAAACTTTATAAAGATGGAGTTGCTACAGACCAGACCCTGGAATTATCAGAAGCTAACCAGTGGCAAGGATCTTTTGAAAATCTTAATGAAAAAGCAGCCGGTAAGGCCATTCACTACACTGTGAAAGAAGAGAATGTCCCAGAAGGCTACACCCTTTCAATTGATGACAAGGATCCAGCACATCCTATCTTGACCAATAAGCATGAGCCGACTGTCACTCAGGTTAAGGTAACCAAGAAATGGGAAGATGCTAATAACCAAGATGGCCTTCGTCCAAAAGAAATTCAAGTTCAATTGTATGCAGGTGATCAAGAGGTGGGCGAGAAAGTTGTCTTGTCTACTGACAATAAGTGGACTCATACCTTTACTAAACTTCCAGAAAAAGCAAATGGAGAGATCATTCACTATTCTGTTAAGGAAGTAGTAGTTCCTAAAGGCTACACCGTAACAGAAGAGAGACAGGAGAAGGGTGATATTGTCTTGACCAATACACATACCCCAAGTACGGTGGATATTCCAGTCATGAAGATCTGGGCTGACAATGACAACCAAGATGGCCTTCGTCCGGCTAAGATTACTGTGAATCTTTATGCCAACGGTGAAAAGGTGGCCCACAAAGATATCACAAGCGAGACAGATTGGAGAGAAACCTTTACTGGACTTCCTGAATTTAAGGATGGTAAGAAAATTGTCTACACTCTTCAAGAAGAACGAGTTGAGAATTATTCACCAAGTATTGACCAAGAAAGCTATACCATTACCAATACGCACACTCCAGGTAAGACGAGCCTCTCTGTAACTAAACAGTGGGATGACCAAGAGGATAAAGACGGCCTTCGTCCGAAGAGTGTGAAAGTGCAACTGTATGCGGATGGTAAGAAGTCTGGTGAAGTCATTGAGTTGTCAGCTGAGAACAAGTGGACTCATACCTTTGCGAACTTAGACAAACATGTCAAGGGCAAAGCTGTCACCTATACGGTGGAAGAAGTCGATGTTCCAACAGGTTACCAAGTGACGAAAACAGATGACGGTCAAGGTAATGTTGTTCTGACCAATAAACATGAACCAACAAAACCAGTTACACCAGAGCCTAAGAAACCAGGTAAGAAGATTGGTTTCTTGCCAAGCACTGGTACAACCATCTCCTTGATTAGCTTGGTATTAGCCTTTGTGGTAGCAAGCAGTGCAGCTTATCTCCTTAAAAAGAAGAAAAAATAAGCGCATTTCTTGATTAACAATTGTTTAATCAATCGCGAGAATAGAAGAGGCCCCTTAGGGGGCCTCTTTTTTCTGTGTGGTCAAAAATACAAAAAATTCTTGACAAACTAAAAAATTAGCGTTATTATTAACTAGTTAATTAACCGCTTAATAAACCGATTAAGAAAAAGAAAGGGATTATACATGTTTGGGAGGAAACTAAGGGCCTTAGGAATAGGATTCATCTGCCTCTTGTTGTTGGTGGCTTGTGGAAGCCAGAGAAGTTCGGGAGCTGATTCAACGAAAAAGGGGCTCAAAATTGTGACGAGTTTTTATCCTGTCTATTCCCTAGTTAAGGAGATTTCAGGCGATCGAAACGAGGTCTGGATGGTTCAGTCAGGCGCTGGGATTCATGATTACGAACCTTCGGCCAAGGAGACAGCCCAGATCTATGACGCGGATGTCTTTATCTACCATTCTCAAACACTCGAATCTTGGGCTGGACGTCTAGATCCTAGCTTGCAAGACTCGAAATTGCGGGTTATCGAAGCCAGCAAAGGAATGGAATTGGATAAGGTTGCTGGATTAGAGGATATTGAGGATACGGCAGGCAAGGATGCAAAAAACTTGTATGACCCTCATACTTGGATGGATCCACTGAAAATTGCTGAAGAAGGAAAGATCATCGCCCAAGAGTTGGGAGACATTGATCCAGAGAACAGAAGTTATTATGAGGCCAATGCTCAAAAACTTGAAAAACGCTGTGAGGCTTTGGTGGCCAAATACCAGCCACTCTTTGAAAAAGCGACACAAAAGACCTTCGTGACCCAGCATACAGCCTTCTCTTATCTAGCCAAGCGCTTTGGCCTGAAACAATTAGGAATCGCAGGGATCTCGCCTGAGCAGGAACCAACAGCCCGTCAATTGGCTGAGATTCAACAATTTGTCAAGGATTATCAAGTTCAGACGATCTTTGTTGAGAAGCATACCTCATCCAAGGTGGCCGATAGCATTGCCAAGGCGACAGGGGCAAAAGTGAAGGTGTTAGATCCTCTCGAAGCGGATCCGGAAAATAATAAAGATCTCTTAGAGAACTTAGAAGAAAATATGGCTAGTCTAGCGAAAGAATTACAGGAGTGAGTAAAAAAGAAATGAAGAAAAAAGCAACAATTGGATTAGTAGCAACCTTAGGCTTGGGTTTATGCGCCTATGCCTTAAGTCAGCAAGCACCAGTCAAGGAAGAAAAAAAGAATCAGAATCAGGTGCAGTATTTACAAGGAGACAAGAAAAAGTCAGCTAGTAGCTCAAACAAGCAGGAAGAAAGCATTGAAACCGTCAACTCGAAGGAAAAGATCCAGGCAGAGCAGATTGTGGTCAAAATTACGGATGAGGGCTTTGTGACTTCCCATGGAGATCATTTCCATTACTACAATGGCAAAGTCCCTTATGATGCGATTTTTAGTGAGGAGCTGATTTTACGTGATCCTAGTTACCAACTGCAACAATCGGATATTGTCACACAGGTGCGAGATGGCTATATTATCAAGAAGGATGGGACCTACTACCTCTACCTAACCAATCCGCAACATACGCTAAATGTCCGTTCGGTGGAGGAAATAGCCCAACAGAAAAAAGGAGAGCTGGTCTCAGGTTCGAAAGATAGCGTCCCAAAAGCTGGACAAACTCGTGACTTCAGCCAGCCGAGTCAGGCTCTACGAGAAGGGAAAACGGTGGCTAGTCTGACAGCAGGAGTCAAGCCTGGCCAAGGTGGTTATCGGACAGATGACGGCTATGTCTTCCATCCTGGGGATGTGATTTCTGATACAGGAGATGGTTTTATTGTTCCGCATGGTGGACACTACCACTATATTCCGAAAAGTGCCTTATCAGCTGGAGAATTATATGCAGCCTTAGCGGTTCTAAATGGAGGAAGAAAAAATGAAGTAAATCCCATTGCTCCAGCTTCTAGCCAGCTAGCTTCATCGGTTAATCCGAATCAGCCAATCGCAGACGCGGTCACTCCAACGATTACAGCATCTGTGCCTCATCCAACAGTGACGAATAAAGGGAAAACCTTGCCGAGCCTTTTGGAAGAATTGAAAAATACTCCGCTTTCATCGCGCCATGTTGAGTCGGATGGTTCGGTCTTTGATCCAAGTAAGATTACCAAATGGACAGATCAAGGGGTAGTGTATCCTCACGGGGATCATTTCCATTTCATTCCTTATAGTCGCCTTTCGCCTCTAGAGCGGGAGTTGGCACGACAGTTCCAACTATCCCGTACACAAGGTGGAAGTATCACAAAAGAAGAGAGTCCAACTCAACCTTCAAGTCCAGAGACAAAACCAGTCGATCAGAATCCTCATCACAAGCATGATCATGAAGACCATGAAGCCGATCATGATCATCATCATGAAAATGAACAGGCCCATGAGCACGATCATGGTTTCCATGCAGATCATGTCATCAGCAAGGATGACGAGGGCTATATGGTCGCTCACGGAGACCATGCGCATTACTTCTACAAAAAGGATCTCTCTCCTCAAGAGATCGCAGCGGCAGAGGCAGTGTTAGCTGGTAAGAAGGAAGAAGACAAGGGTCAACCACTGACAGATGATGTAGCGACCTATTCGCGAGATGCTTCGGATGAAGAAAAAATTCAGTACATTAGCCAGACTTACGGCGTCCCTCGGGAAGCTATCAAGATTTCCAATGGTTTCTTTGTATTTAACAATCCAGACCAAGAATACGATCCAACCCATATCCACCCTTATGCAGTACGGAAGGAACATGTTCGGATTCCGCTTGAAACAGGAAATCCCGAGCTAGACTTTATCAACGAGCTTTATGCAACAGCACTTCGCTCCGGTATTTCGCCATATACGATGCAAATCGAGAACGGCCAGTTTGTCATTCCGCATGGAGACCATAACCACTACATCAAGGTACGCTCAGCAGGATTGGCGGACTACTTGGCTCACCGTCTACCGACCATCCAAGCAACTTACCAGAAAGGTGACTTGGACCAGAAAGCTGTAGAGGACAAGGTCAACCAACTCCTAGCAGAAAGTCGGACTTTGTACGCATCAGACCCTCTGCAACAACGACGGATTGAGTTGAACTTGGGTCAATTCTTAGAAACAGTTAAAAACTTCCCAAGCAATTCGACAGCAGGATACTTGGCGAGTCTTGACCAAGTTGATAAAGAATATATCCATGCGACCCAGGAAGTGAAGCCGAAAGAAGAAACAGCCTTGGATCGTCGCTATCAGGAATTGTTGGAACAGGTTCGCTTGCTTGATACCGAAGCCTTCCAACTCAAGAAAGAAAGCCTTGTTTCTCAATTGCAGGAAGCCTATACAGCTAAAGATAGCCAAGGCTTGGATCAGCAAGGAAGATTGTTGCAAGCTATTCAGGAGATGCAAGATCGGACTGGTGTGACTTCGGTGGATTACCTCAAGTATTTCTACCAAAGTTTAAGCGATGCGCGTTTGACACCTGAATTGCGTGCGACAGCATCAGACCTTGCTTTGAAGCTTTACCGAGCTCAGGCCTTTGAAGAAGCTTGGGACTCAAAAGCCCATTTCATGGAACTCTACCAAGCTAAGCAAGCGATTGACCAGCTACTGTCCCAGGATAATGCTCCAACCTATCCAATCGAAAAAACAGTTCTGGATCAAAAGGGAGGAGATGCTCCGTCCTATAACCTAGCTGTTTACGACTTCCTCAAAGGGGTCTATGGTGACTTGGATGAAAAGACAGAGTCCCGTCAACGCTCTAGTATCTTGACAACCCTTTTGGAACAAATCAACTCTCTTTTGCCACAAGTAGAAGAAAGCAAGCGTCCTGCTTTTGAAGAACGTTTAGAACAGGTACGCCAAGAGCCCGATGCTGACAAGGCCTTGACTGCAGGAAAAACTCTTTTGCGTGAAGTTGGTGAAACGATTGAACAACAAAAGCAAAAGAAAACAGAGGAACCTCAACTTGGAGACGTGGCCCTCTATCAAGAGATTTATAACCAGTTGATCGCTCTCCACCAACAATTGGCCGAAAAAGGAGCCAGTGATGCCCAGTTTGAACGCTTAGAAGCTCTCTTTGATCAACTAGCTGATCCAAAGAGTGACAAGAAAGCCTTGCTACAAGCGATCCAAGCTCTTCGAGAGGATTTGCTAGCGGCTCCATCGACAGCAGTGGCGGAAGCAGACAAAGCAACTCCAGCCCCTCAAAGTCCTACCACAAGCGATCCTAGCCAAAATAAGGAAGAGGCTTCAGATCCTGTTCAGACCCCATCACCAGAGTCAGAAAAAACAGAAGCCAGTCCAGTCGCAAGTGAAGAAACGACGGAATAGGAACGATGCAGAAATAAAAGAGGCTGGGACAAAAGTCCTAGCCTCTTAACTGTCTTTGGATTGTCGAGCAAGACGCAGTGGTTGAGTGGGCTCTACTACGCTGATTTCATCAGCTTTTACAGCCCTACTCAACTGTGCGGAGGTGGGACGACGAAATCGAATTCTAACGAATGACCGATTTCTGTCCCACTCTCTTTTAAGCCTTTCTCAAAACTTGGAGAAGGGGCCTCAACTTGAATTTTCTCTAAGGTAAAGGGATGGGTAAGCCGCAAGCGGTGGGCATGGAGCATGAGACGAGGCGCTCTTTCTGGGTTATAGAGAGGGTCACCCACGATCGGATGGCCATGATGAGAGAGGTGGACTCGGATCTGGTGGGTGCGACCTGTCTGGAGCTGACAGTTGACTAAGCTGGTGCGCTTGAAAGTCTTTAAGCTAGTCACATGGGTTTCCGCATAGAGGCCCTTTCGAGGATCGACAATACGCTTGCGTCGATCATGGCGATCACGGCCTAATTTGTCCTTATAAACCAGTTGCTTTTTGGGTAAGGTACCTAAGATTAGAGCCCAATAGTCTCGTTGAATTTTCTTATCTTCTAGCAGCCGATTCAGGACGGGTAAGACAAAGGGATTCTTGGCAAAGACAAGAGCTCCACTGGTTTCCTTGTCCAAGCGATGAACGACATAACAGGTCTTCCCAACATAAGTGGAGACATGATTAAGAAGGGCGATTTCATCTGGTTGATTGGCGTGTGTTTTCATGCCTTCCGGCTTGTTTACGATGATGAGGTGCTCATCTTCATAGAGGGTTTCGACCAGGCTAGCATCCCCTGTCAAGAGATCCTTTTCTTCATAATCTTCCGGATCAAAGGTGAGGGTGAGTTGGTCACCAGCTTCAAGCATTGATTGCCAGTGGACGGTCTCCCCATTGACTTGGACATGTTTTTTGGTTCGCAAAAAATGACGAATCTTTCGTGGGATGAGAAAATAATCTTCAAGGGCCTCTTTGACCGTCATAGCGGGCAAGGCGCTTGGTATCGTTATAGTATACTGCATAGTGTTATTGTATCAGAAAGCAAAGGGAAAGAAAAGATGAGAAGGAGGAAAAGGAGAGGAGAAACAAGTTGCTAAAACCCGCTCTAGAGAGGACTTGATGGCAACCTTAAAGAAAACTAAAAGCATCCGTTTCTGCGAAGGTCTTTCTTGTCTAGACGTTAGGAAGGTGATAAAATAGGGACTATGAATAAATTAAAAGAATTAATGGAGGGAATGATTCGTCATTTCCAACGAGAGAAAAAACCAAGGAAGATTGCGGAAGAGGTTGAGTTATCAACGGACGGGGAGGAGCAAGCTCCAACCTATAGCCGGTCGGAGAATTCACGGAGAAAATCACACTCCCAACATCCGATCAGACGCTTTTGGCGCAAGTATCACTTGACCAAGATCTTCTTATTGATTGGCCTGACCTTTAGTCTCGTCGTCGGAGGTTACCTTTTCTACATAGCCAAGACGACCAATGTAGCGGATCTGCAAAACGCCCTCAAGGCGACCACGATCATCTATGATAAAGATGGGAATCAAGCAGGTAGCCTAACGGGGCAAAAAGGGACCTATGTTGAGTTAGATGCGATTAGCGAAAACTTACAAAATGCGGTTGTTGCGACGGAAGACCGAAGTTTCTACAAAAATAGTGGGATTAACTACGGTCGTTTCTTCCTGGCGATTTTGACTGCCGGTCGCTCAGGTGGGGGATCGACGATCACCCAGCAGTTGGCCAAAAATGCCTATCTTTCTCAGGATCAGACGGTTGAGCGGAAGGCCAAGGAGTTCTTCCTGGCCCTCGAGATTAACAAAAAATATAGTAAGCAAGAAATCCTGACCATGTACCTCAACAATGCCTATTTTGGAAATGGGGTTTGGGGGATTGAAGACGCTTCTAAGAAATATTTTGGGGTCTCCGCTAGTGAGTTGACTTTGGATCAGTCGGCTGTCCTTGCCGGTATGCTCAAGGGGCCAGAAATTTATAATCCCCTTTATTCCGTCGAGAACGCCACCAATCGTCGCAATACGGTCCTACAAAATATGGTTGCGGCTGGTTATATTGACCAAGCCACAGCAGATCAATCCGCTGCAGTCGACATTCATGGACAGCTGGTGGATGCCTATGAAGGCAAGTCAGAAGATTATCGCTACCCGTCCTATTTCGATGCGGTTATCAACGAGGCTGTCAACGAATATGGTCTAACAGAAGAAGATATCATCAAGAATGGTTACCGGATCTACACAGAGATGGACCAGAATTACCAAGCCAGCATGCAGGTTATCTACGACAATGTAGATCTCTTCCCAGTTGCTGAAGATGGCACGCGGGCAGAATCTGGTAGCGTAGCTCTGGATCCTAAGACTGGAGGAGTGCGGGCGATTGTCGGACGCGTGGCCAGTGACCAAGATGCTGGCTTCAGAAGCTATAACTATGCGACTCAATCTGCGAGAAGTCCTGGTTCTACCATTAAGCCTCTCGTCGTTTATAGTCCAGCTGTTGCCAACGGCTGGTCGACCAACAAAGAATTGGACAATACGACCAGGGTCTACGGCAGTTATACAGTCGATAACTACGGTGGCATTCAAGGTAGCCCGACCGTTCCAATGTACCAAGCCTTGGCAGAATCTCTCAACCTTCCAGCTGTAGCGACAGCCAATGAGTTGGGGCTCAATACTGTCTTTGATTACGGGAAAAAATTTGGTCTCGATATGGACAAGGTGGACAGGTCCCTCGGAGTAGCCCTCGGATCTGGTGTGACGACCAATCCGCTTCAGATGGCTCAGGCCTATGGAACCTTTGCCAACGACGGAGTGATGAATGATGCTCATCTCATTACGAAGATTGAAAATGCTAGCGGTCAGGTCGTGAAAAGTCACAGTCAGAAATCGAAACGAGTGCTCAGCAGCTCAGCCAATAAGAAGATGACCAATATGATGTTGGGAACCTTTACCAACGGGACGGGTGTCAACGCAGCACCATATGGCTATACCATGGCTGGTAAAACAGGAACGACTGAAACGGACTTCAACCCTGATCTTTCCGGAGACCAGTGGGTCATTGGCTACACGCCAGACGTGGTCATTAGTCAGTGGCTAGGATTCCCTAAGACGGATGAAACCCACTATTTGACAGGAACCAGTGCAGAGACCGCATCAGTGATTTTCCGAAATGTCGCCAATAGCGTCCTGCCTTATACAGAAGGAACCGGCTTTGATAATGAGGAAAATTCTTACCAGGAAAATGGAATTGCTCCTGTCGGTCAAGAAACAGAAACGGAAAGTCCAGAAGAGGACAAGGGCTTCTTTGATACGGTCAAAGAACGCGCTGCAGGTATCGTAGACGATGCCAAAAAAGCAATCGATGAAGCAGATATTCCTGGAAAAGCGCAAAATGCCTGGGATACTTTCAAAGGTTGGTTTGGATTCTAAAAATAGACGCTTAAAAGAGGCTGGGACAAAAGTCCCAGCCTCTCAATTGTCTTTGGATTGTCGAGCAAGACGCAGTGGTTGAGTGCTCAAAGCACTGCTTTGAGGTGGCGGATAGAACTTGCGAAGCAAGTATCCTAAGTCTTTGTTCGCTTTTTAAGCTTCAAAGATGCCCTATGTTGACGGAAACTATGTTTCCTTTATCTGCAACCTTCAACAGTCTCCCAGACTGTTGAAGCTGTGAGGAGGTGGGACGACGAAATCGAATTCTTACGAATGACCGATTTCTGTCCCACTCTCACTCGGGAGTTTTGAGAGTAAAACAGTTTGGGAAACTGTTTTAGCCTGAGCCCGGAAATTAAAGAGCGAGGGGATTCAAAACTAATTGAACACGGGCTACGGATTGTGTCAAAAAGATAAGTACTCCTAGAATCGAAAGATTCTGCGTCGAACTTCCTATTTTGACTTAATCCGTGAATGCCCTTTGTATCTTAGTTAAGTCATGGAACTTCTTCGAAGTTCGCTGACGTCCGTACTCACCTAAGGAAAGTTTCTGAGAAGATTTTGAATGGAAAGGATTTTTTAAATCATTTTCCTTGCTTAGCTAGCTATCGATAGGGTGCTAAAAAAGCCTTCAGATAATCTGAAAGGCTTTTGGTTTTAGGTTTGTTACAAGTCTTTATCAGAGACGCTGAAGGTATCTCCGTGTTCAAAGTCACCGTATTGGTAACCACGTTTGAACCAGCGCATACGTTGTTCAGAAGTCCCGTGGGTGAAGCTATCAGGAACGGAGTAGCCATAGGCTTGTTCTTGAAGGGTGTCATCTCCCACGGCGTGGGCAGCATTGAGCGCTTCTTCGATATCTCCCGTCTCCATGAGGCCTTGCTCTTCAATGTAACGAGCCCACATACCCGCATAATAGTCAGCTTGAAGTTCTAAACGGACATTTAAGGCATTTTTTTCTGTCTCACTTTTTCCTCGGATGGCTTTCTGATAACTCTGAAGAGTCCCCAATTCGTTTTGGATGTGGTGGCCGACTTCGTGAGCGATGACATAAGCCATGGCAAAATCTCCGCTAGCCTTGTATTTGGTGGTTAGCTCTTTGTAGAAGCTGATATCCAAATAGATCTTTTGGTCTGTCGGACAGTAGAAGGGACCGGCAGATGCTTGGCCTACACCACAGCCAGTTCGAGTTTGACCTGTATAGAAAACCAAGGTTGGTTTGTGATAGGTCCGCCCTTCATTTTGGAAGGTTTGCCCCCAGAAATCCTCAGTCGTTCCAAGGACTTGACTGACGAATTTGCTATCTCCATCACTCACCTGGGTATTGCTTTGGCGAGTGACTTGGCCTGAGTTATAGTTCTGCGTGGTTTGGCCCTGGTCAAAGAGCCCGCTCAATCCAGCCCCGCCACTCAAAAAGATGAGGACCAGGATCAAGATTAGTTTGCTCTTGAAGCTTCCAGGTGAGAGGAGGATTTGTAAAATACCACCCCCTAAATTCCCACCAGAGCGGCCAGATGAGTAGCTTCCGCCACTTTGCCCGCGACGGTCTTCAATGTTTTTACTTTCTTTCAGATGATCGCTTTTCATAATTTCTCCTTTATCTCCTATATTGTACCAAATCGTAGAGAAAAGCCAAACAAAATGCGCTTCCAGAGAGCAGAAGAACTTGTCAAATAGTAGAAAACTTGCTATAATGGTGTGAATGGAGGCGTTATGGCATTAAAAAAAGCAAGTCTAGCGTGTACGGTTTGTGGGTCACGCAACTACTCAATCAAGTTGAGTGCGACGCCAAAACCAAAACGTCTAGAAGTTAACAAATTTTGTAAACATTGTAGCAAATATACAATTCATAAAGAAACCAGATAGGAGAATGTTGTGAAATTTTTTAAAGATATTTTTGTCTTGCTGAAAAACACGACTTGGCCAAATCGCAAGGAAAGATGGAAAAATTTTATCTCAGTAATTGAGTACACCGCTTTCTTTGTAGCTTTGATTTATTTGTTTGACCAAGTAGTGGCTAAAGGTATTTTGAAGATCATCGATATGTTCTAAAAAAAGAACAAATCTGCGTCCCCTGTGGATGCTTTTTTTCTTGTCTTGCTGAAGAAAAACAAGAGAAACTTCTTTGCTTTCTCCGGTTTTATGTTATAATGGAGCTAGGAAAACAAGAGCCAGAAGGCTTTTTTTAGTATCGTGATGAAACGAACCCCTTCTGGTAGATAAGAAAGGAAATAAAAATGGATAGTTTTGACAAAGGCTGGTTTGTCCTACAGACCTACTCAGGATATGAAAACAAAGTGAAGGAAAACCTTCTTCAACGCGCACAAACCTATAACATGTTGGAAAACATCTTGCGTGTAGAAATCCCTACTCAAACTGTGCAAATCGAGAAAAACGGGAAGACAAAAGAAATCGAAGAAAATCGCTTCCCTGGTTATGTCTTGGTAGAAATGGTCATGACGGATGAAGCTTGGTTTGTCGTTCGGAATACACCAAACGTAACTGGATTTGTTGGATCACACGGGAACCGTTCAAAACCAACTCCACTTTTGGAAGACGAAATCCGTAACATCTTGATTTCGATGGGACAAACCGTTCAAGATTTCAACATTGATGTGAAGGTAGGAGATACTGTACGCATCATCGATGGAGCTTTTGCAGATTACACTGGTAAGATCACAGAAATCGATAACAACAAGGTGAAAATGATTATCACCATGTTTGGAAATGACACTGTGGCAGAAGTCAACCTCAATCAAATTGCAGAATTGTAAGGAATGAAAGAGAGTGGGACAGAAATCGGTCCTTCGTTAGAATTCGATTTCGTCGTCCCACCTCCGCACAGCTTCAACAGTCTGGGAGACTGTTGAAGGTTGCAGATAAAGGAAACTTTGTTTCCCTCATTAGGTCATATTTGGAGCTTAAAAGCGAACAAAGATACCAAGCAACCACTGCGTCTTGCTCGACAATTCAAAGGCAATTGAGAGGCTAGGACTTTTGTCCCAGCCTCTTATTCAAAGAAACCCTCCAAGACGTTGGTCTTGGAGGGTTTGTGTGTTATGAAAAGGACTTCTATCCCATCGGTGAGAAAATCAGCTGAGCGCTTGAATAGGATTAGAAAAGAATCCCGAAAAAGGGATTTTTATGCAGGTTCAGAGACTTGGAAGACTGTTTCTTTGTCAAAACCGACAGAGTAGTCCTTTCCGTCTTCACCTTTCCAAGTAAAAATCGTCGCGTAGCCAAAGACGAAAACAGTTTCTGGACGGCCGTGTTTTTCAATGACTTCTTTAGCTGTCATTCCAGGTTGAATATCCTTGAGATTCGTAACCTTTTTAGAGTTAGGCAAGGTTGCAATTTTGTTAGTGGCTTGACCTTTTTCATTAAAATCAATCAAGATAGCACTGCCATCTCCATGCCAGTAAGCACCATTGCCAGAAGTGGAATCAGTAGGACCTAACTTGCTGATGGCTTCTTCTTTTGAAGTAGGAGCAAGGGCTTCATTTCCAACAAGGATTTCCACTTTGATTTCTTTGAAGGCAGCCCATTTTGGCATTTCAGGGATATCCCCGATAGCTTCTAGTGATTCTCCTTGGTCCATCAAGCTCATTGTATAGTTAGGATCCTCGCGCGTGTTAGAGTCTGAAGAACTATGAGAATGATCATCGTCGAAGCCTGATGAAAAATCCTTTTTGCTGGATGACTTTTTAGAGTATGAACTTCTAGAACTCTTAGAGCTTTTAGAGGTTTTTTTAGAGCTGCTAACAAGAGGTTTTCTTTGATGAGTCTCTTCTTGTGCTGGTTGGCAAGCAGCGAGCATGGCCAAAGAGAGGATGCTGAGAGCATATAAGGTCACTTTTTTCATCATATCTTTTCCTTTCATGATTGGAAAACACGATCACTTACGAAGGGGTGAAAGTGAGATTCAATCAAGCTGATGTATCAAAAAAGCCCATTGCTGGGCTCATAGATATTTGTTTGTGAAGGCGGTAGACGGATTTGAACCGACGATCAAGCTTTTGCAGAGCCGTGCCTTACCACTTGGCTATACCGCCACAACATATTCTATTTTATCTTAAAAATCAGATAAGGTCAAGAAAAAATTTCAGACAAAAGGTCTATGAAAGGGAAAGAATGAGAATTTTGCAGAAAAAATAAAGGAAGGAGGGAGACTCTGAAGAAAAGCAGGAAAGTCTAGGAATTTCTCTCAAATGACTTGCAAAAAGCTTCTAAATCTGCTATACTTATAAAGTTGCGTAAAGCAATAAATACTCATCCCGGAACCATTGTGGCACCGTTGCCCTTGTGGTCGTGTTGCAAGCTGACGTCTGGGAGAGGAGAAAAAAACAAAAAGGAGAATTTACTCATGGCAGTAATTTCAATGAAACAACTTCTTGAGGCTGGTGTACACTTCGGTCACCAAACTCGTCGCTGGAACCCTAAGATGGCTAAGTACATCTTCACTGAGCGTAACGGAATCCACGTTATCGACTTGCAACAAACTGTAAAATACGCTGACCAAGCATATGACTTCATGCGTGATGCTGCTGCAAACGACGCAGTTGTATTGTTTGTTGGTACTAAGAAACAAGCTGCTGAAGCTGTTGCTGAAGAAGCTGTTCGTTCAGGTCAATACTACATCAACCACCGTTGGTTGGGTGGTACCCTTACTAACTGGGGAACAATCCAAAAACGTATCGCTCGTTTGAAAGAAATCAAACGCATGGAAGAAGAAGGAATCTTCGATGTTCTTCCTAAGAAAGAAGTGGCACTTCTTAACAAACAACGCGCTCGTCTTGAAAAATTCTTGGGTGGTATCGAAGATATGCCTCGTATCCCAGACGTAATGTACGTTGTTGACCCACACAAAGAGCAAATCGCTGTTAAAGAAGCTAAGAAATTGGGTATCCCAGTTGTAGCGATGGTCGACACAAACACTGACCCAGACGATATCGATGTAATCATCCCAGCTAACGATGATGCTATCCGCGCTGTTAAATTGATCACTGCGAAAATGGCTGATGCTGTTATCGAAGGACGTCAAGGTGAAGATGCAGTTGCATCAGTTGAAGCTGAATTGGCAGCAACTGAAACTCAAGCAGATTCAATCGAAGAAATCGTTGAAGTTGTTGAAGGCGACAACGCTTAATTCGTATAAATAGTAATTACCTAGGAGGGCGGGGCTTAGCCCGGCTCTCCTATTTTTAAAAAAATATAGGAGAAACAAAATGGCAGAAATTACAGCTAAACTTGTTAAAGAGTTGCGTGAAAAATCTGGTGCTGGTGTCATGGACGCTAAAAAAGCATTGGTTGAAGTTGAAGGTGATATCGAAAAAGCGATCGAATTGCTTCGCGAAAAAGGTATGGCTAAAGCAGCTAAAAAAGCTGACCGTGTTGCCGCTGAAGGTTTGACTGGTGTTTATGTGAACGGTAACGTTGCAGCAGTAGTTGAAGTAAATGCTGAAACTGACTTCGTTGCGAAAAACGCTCAATTCGTTGAATTGGTAAACGCAACTGCGAAAGTAATCGCTGAAGGTAAACCAGCTAACAACGAAGAAGCTCTTGCTTTGACAATGCCTTCAGGTGAAACTCTTGAAGCAGCATACGTATCTGCAACTGCTACAATCGGAGAAAAAATCTCATTCCGTCGTTTTGCTTTGCTTGAAAAAACAGATGCACAACACTTTGGTGCTTACCAACACAACGGTGGACGTATTGGTGTTATCTCTGTTATCGAAGGTGGAGACGAAGCCCTTGCTAAACAAATTTCAATGCACATCGCTGCAATGAAACCAACCGTTCTTTCATACAAAGAATTGGATGAGCAATTCGTGAAAGATGAGTTGGCACAATTGAACCACGTGATCGACCAAGACAACGAAAGCCGTGCAATGGTTGGTAAACCAGCTCTTCCACACTTGAAGTATGGTTCTAAAGCTCAATTGACTGACGAAGTTGTCGCTCAAGCTGAAGAAGATATCAAAGCTGAATTGGCAGCTGAAGGTAAACCAGAAAAAATCTGGGATAAAATCATCCCAGGTAAAATGGATCGCTTCTTCTTGGACAACACAAAAGTTGACCAAGCATACACTCTTCTTGCACAAGTCTACATCATGGACGACAGCAAGACAGTAGAAGCTTACCTTGAATCAGTAAATGCTTCAGTTGTTGAATTTGTTCGCTTTGAAGTTGGTGAAGGTATTGAAAAAGCTTCAAATGACTTTGAAGCAGAAGTTGCAGCTACAATGGCAGCAGCTCTTAATAACTAAGAATAAAAAGAAAAGAGGTTTCTATAGAAACCTCTTTTTTTCAAGATGAAAAGAGAGTGGGACAGAAATCGGTCATTCGTTAGAATTCGATTTGGTCGTCTCACCTCCGCACAGCTTCAACAGTCTGGGAGACTGTTGAAGGTTGCAGATAAAGGAAACATAGTTTCCGTCAACATAGGGCATCTTTGAAGCTTAAAAAGCGAACAAAGACTTAGGATACTTGCTTCGCAAGTTCTATCCACCACCTCAAAGCAGTGCTTTGAGCACTCAACCATTGCGTCTTGCTCGACAATCCAAAGACAATTGAGAGGCTAGGACTTTTGTCCCAGCCTCTTTTATGATTAATGCGCAAAGGTATTGAGTCCAAAAAGAAGCGAGAGAGTACCCATGATAAGCCCTGCTAGAATGACTCCCAACATGACCGCTAGGACACTCCGTTTGAAGTCCCAGTCTAGAATAGAGGCAGCAAGGGTTCCAGTCCAAGCTCCAGTTCCTGGTAAAGGAATGCCGACGAAGAGGAGCAGGGCCCAAAAGATTCCCTTATCTCCTGCAGCCTCTTCTAATTTTTGACCTCCACGATGCCCCTTATTAAGACACCAAGTAAAGAAATTCCCGATAAGAGGTTTCTCTTTCCCCCATTCCAGGATATGGCGAGCGAAAAAGAAGATAATAGGGACAGGAAGCATATTGCCAATGACCCCGATCAGGAGGGCTTGCCAAAGAGGAATTCCGCTAGAGATAGCGTAGGGAACAGCTCCACGAAGCTCCACCAGAGGAATCATGGAGATCAAAAAAGTAATAATGTAGTTCATGTGGTATCCTTTCAATTCATCCTTTTCATTCTACCTTATCTCTGCTGGAATGACAACTATTTCAAACAGGAGAAATAGAGGGGAAATCGTTTATACTGAATGATGGATGTCATCACTATCTTCTTGATCCATTTCTCGTATCTGAAAGAGCTTTAGTATCCCTACAATCCTATTTTATGCTAATAAGAATCTGTTCGACAAAGTATAGTTCTTTTAGTACAAACTATATATTCTTTGCATGTTCTCTTGTTAAAGGCTCAACTTTTGGTATAGTTAAAATGTAGAGTTTCTTTATTTGCAAAAGCATTTTAGAAAGCGCTTACAATTGTAAAAATCCCAATAGGAGGTTAAATATGGGAAAGTCTTTTTTTGAAAAGCGCAGTGTATTTAGTATTCGAAAGCTTGCGGTTGGAGCTTGCTCTGTATTAATCGGTGTATCTTTTTTTGGAGCTCCGTCTGTTTTAGCTGAAGAAGAAGGAAGAGCTGTAACGGAAGAGGAGACGACAGCCACAACGGAAACATCAGAGCTAACGAATGGGGAGGTTGGGACTAGTGATAAAGTTTCAACAACCATAGAGGCTCCTGCTGTAATTACCCCTGAAAGAAATGAGAGAGAAATAGAACAGCCACAGGTGGGACCTCAAACAAGTGAACGTTCTGTTGGGGCTACTGAAGAGGCTACGAAGGACCAAAAACAAGTAGCGGAGGACATGGTGCAAGATCGCGAACGAGACTTTAACAAGGACTGGTATTTCAAATTAAATGCAGCTTCTGGTGCAGAAGGTCGCCAGGTGGATGTCAAAAACTGGAAAAAATTAGATTTGCCTCACGATTGGTCGATCTTCTTTGACTTCGACCACAACTCTCCGGCTCAAAATGAAGGCGGACAATTAAACGGTGGGGATGCTTGGTATCGCAAGACCTTCCGTTTGGACGACAAGGACCTCGATAAGAAGGTGCGCTTGGAATTTGGTGGAGTTTACATGGATTCCAAAGTCTATGTAAACGGGCAATTGGTTGGTCATTATCCAAATGGTTACAATGCCTTTTCTTATGATATTACCCCTTATTTAAATGCGGATGGAAGCGAAAACACCATCGCAGTTCATGTGGTCAACCAACAACCAAGTAGTCGTTGGTATTCAGGAAGTGGGATCTATCGGGATGTCAAACTCAGTGTGACAGACAAGGTTCATGTGGCCAAGTATGGGACCACCATCACTAGTCCAAAATTAGAAGAACAAAAGAATGGGGCAGTCGATACTCTTGTTAAGAGTCGTATTGTCAACCAAGATGATCAAGCCCACAGTATTTATGCAGAATACGAAATCGTTGATCAAAATGGTCAAGTGGTCAGTGAAAAGGTGCGTAGTGAAGTGCAATCCGTTTTGGCTGGTCAAGAGATCAACCTGTCTCATACCCTTCATGTTGAAAAACCGACCCTTTGGGATGTCAAAACCAATAACCCAGCCCTCTATACTCTCTATACTCGGGTCTATCGCGATTCGCAGTTGGTCGATGTGCAAAAAGAAAGTTTTGGCTACCGTTATCTGAACTGGACGCCAGAAGGTGGCTTCTTCCTCAATGGAGTGGCTACAAAATTCCACGGTGTTTCCCTTCACCATGACCACGGGGCACTTGGAGCCGAAGAAAATTACAAGGCTGAATATCGCCGTCTCAAACAGATGAAGGACATGGGAGTCAATGCTATCCGGACGACCCACAACCCTGCGAGTGAACAAACTCTGCAAATTGCAGCGGAATTGGGCTTGATGGTCCAAGAAGAAGCTTTTGATACCTGGTATGGTGGCAAGAAACAATACGATTACGGCCGTTTCTTCGAAAAGGATGCGACCCATCCAGAAGCTCGTAAAGGGGATAAGTGGTCTGACTATGACCTTCGGACCATGGTAGAGCGGGGCAAGAACAATCCTTCTATTGTGATGTGGTCCATCGGTAACGAAGTCGGTGAAGCAGATGGATCTGATAAGTCTGTCGCAACTGTTCGTCGTCTCGTCAAGACCATCAAGGAAGTGGATGCAACCCGCTATGTCACCATGGGGGCTGATAAATTCCGCTTTGGCGATGGTTCAGGAGGCCATGAAAAGATAGCAGCAGAGCTCGATGCGGTTGGATTTAACTATTCAGAGGCCAACTATGAAAGCCTACGAGCTAAACATCCGAATTGGCTCATTTACGGTTCTGAAACCTCTTCTGCAACGCGGACACGGGGCTCTTACTATCACCCTGAAAGAGAATGGGTAGGAAGCAACCAAGAAGATCGCCATTATGAACAATCAGACTACGGCAATGACCGGGTTGGTTGGGGTCGGACAGCGACAGCCTCTTGGACCTTTGACCGCGATCATGCCGGCTATGCAGGTCAATTTATCTGGACAGGTACAGACTATATCGGTGAGCCAACACCATGGCACAACCAAAATGATACACCTGTGAAAAGTTCTTATTTCGGTATCGTGGATACTGCAGGACTTCCAAAGAATGATTTTTATCTTTACCAAAGTCAATGGTTGTCAGCTGAGAAACATCCAATGGTCCATCTCTTGCCACATTGGAACTGGGACAATCCAGAATTGGCCAATCGTGTCATGGATGAAGAAGGACGGATTCCTGTCCGTACCTTCTCCAATGCTCATAGTGTGGAATTGATTGTCAATGGGGAATCAAAAGGGGTGAAGACCTTTACTAAGAAAACCACAGCTGATGGCCGGACCTATCAGGAAGGGGCAAATCCGGATGAACTCTATCTAGAGTGGTTGGTTTCTTATGTACCAGGTAAAGTGGAAGCCATTGCCCGCAACGAAGCAGGGGAAGTAATTGCCCGCGATCAGATCGAAACAGCTGGGAAGCCAGCAGGTGTTCGTCTGCTAAAAGAGGAGCACGCCATTGCGGCAGACGGTAAAGATTTAACTTATATTACCTATGAAATCGTTGATGAAGCAGGCCGTGTCGTGCCAACTGCCAATAATTTGGTGCATTTCCATCTGCATGGACAAGGCCAAATTGTCGGCGTCGACAACGGGGAACAAGCCAGCCGTGAACGCTACAAAGCACAGGAAGATGGCTCATGGCAACGTCGGGCCTTTAACGGCAAAGGGGTGGTCATTGTCAAATCAACTGAGCAAGCAGGATCCTTTACTCTTTATGCTGATTCAGACCGCTTGCAATCAGACCAAGTCAGTCTCTTTACAGGTAAGAAGGACCAGGAAGAACGCTCTATCTTGGGAGTAGAACCGGTTCGGACACAAGTTTACTTAGGTGAAGTACCTGAGCTTCCAAGTCGCGTATCTGTCGTCTATAACGATGGCACGGCTCAAGAAGAAGCCGTTGAATGGGATGCGGCAGACTTTAGTCGTGCTGGGCAAGTTCGTGTGACAGGTCGTGTTCAAGGACGGACGGTAGAGGCTCTGGTTGATGTAATCGGCGTGGAACAAGTCCTTCCGGTCATCAAACAAATCCCGCAGGGAGCGGATCTAGCAACTGTGGATAAGGCTGTGCAATTGGTCTTTACAGATGGTCGAACAGCTAGTTATGACGTTGATCAATGGACCTTGGAAGCCGGTCAAGAGGAGCAATTGTCTACACCAGGTGCTCGCTTGAAGGCGACAGGATTATTAACCAATGGGGAAACAGTCCAAGCGACACTAGTGGTTGCAGGTGGAACAGTCAGCAAGGCTAAGAAACCAACAGTGGAGCTAGATGGAGTAGCGCTTCCAAAATTTGGCAGTGGCAACCATACGATTTTCCGTCCGCTGGCTTATGGTCAAGAGCCTGGTCAGGTCACAGCGAGTGCAGAAAATGCCCAAGTGACGGTCCTACAAGCCAATCGAGAAAATGGTTTGAAAGCTCAAATTTTTGTCACTGCTAAGGATACGGGAGCTGTACAGACCTATGCTGTGCAATTCCAGGAAGAAAGTCCACGGATCCAGCGTTTAGAATTGCGTCTGCCAGAAGGCCAAGAGCTCAAGGAAGACCAAACAGTCACGCTTGATGTCCTAGCTCATTACCAAGATGGCAGTGTGGCTAGTCTCCAAGCGGATCAAATCGATGTGGTAACAGCAGCCGGTAGTCAAGGAAAAGCAGTCGCAAGCAAGAAAGGTTTGGAACTACGGGAAGCAGGATTGGTTCATTTACAAGCTAGCTTCCAAGGACAAACAGGAGAATTAACCTTTACCATCACGCCAAATCCAGAAGAAAAGACAGTTGTCAAGGTACGTCCTGTACGGATCAGCACTGATCGAAACGTTTTGCCAGCTCTTCCAGAGACAGTGTTGGTTGAGTATGACAAGGGATTCCCGAAAGAAAAACGCGTGACCTGGGATGCCGTAACAGCAGATCAAGTCAAGGATTACCATAGCTTTACTGTCACAGGTCAGGTAGAGGGTGTGGAGAAAGAAGCCCAAGCCCAAGTCACAGTTGAAGGCATTATTGCTGTAGAAGAAGTCAGCACCACAACTCCACTCGGTGAAAAACCAGCACTTCCAGAAAGCGTGCGGACCTATCACTCCAATGGTAAGGCCTATGCTGCCAAGGTAGCCTGGGATGCGGTAGATCCGCAACTCTTGGCCCAAGAAGGAGAAGTTGTTGTCTCCGGTCGTGTAGAAGGAACCAACCTTCCAACCCGTCTCCATATTCGTGTTTCCGCAAACACAGTCAAAGGGGCCAATGTAGCAGAACAATGGACAGGCTCCGTCTTGCCACTCGCTTTTGCAAGTGATTCTAACGATGCGGATCCAGTTGCTAAGGTCAATGACAAGGTCATCTCCTTTACCGATGCTCCAGCCAACCGTTGGACCAACTGGGGCCGTGACAATGCGGAAGATTCTGTTGGTATCTTGTTTGGGGATTCTGGTATCTTGACCAAGCGTGCAGTGGATAACCTCCATGTTGGTTTCCACGAAGACCACGGCGTTGGGGCTCCGAGTGAATATGTGATCGAGTACTATGCGGGTGAGCAAATCCCAACAGTACCAAGCAATCCAAATCGCGTCAAAGACGAAACAGATCATCCATTTAACAACCCAGCTAACTGGAAAGAAGTCAGCAACCTCACCGTTCAAGAACCGGTAGCAGCTGGCAAGATGAATCATTTTAGTTTTGATAAAGTCGACACTTATGCGGTTCGGATCCGCATGAAGACACCAGAAGGCAAACGTGGAAGCTCTATTTCAGAGATTCAGGTATTTGCCAATAAGGTTGCGGCAGAAGAAAAGAGCCAAGTGACCATTCGTGTCAATGGTGAGGTTTTGCCAGGGGTCAACCCAAGTGTGACAGATTACTACATCGATGCGCGTGATCGGGCTTATCCTCAGGTGGAAGCCACAGCTAGCCATCACGGCCTTGCAACGGTTGTGCCAAGCGTCCATGAAGGTGAGCCAATCCGTGTCATCCACAAAGCAGAAGATGGCACCATCTTACAAGAATACCGCCTCCATCTCACAAGCGATGCAGAAAAACTGAAACAATCTGCTCCAGTAGCAGTGGAAGCGGGTCGCCGTTTTGTCAAAGTCGGTCAAAATCTAGTTTTACCATCTACAGTAGGCGTCTACTTCAAAGGGGATACAGGCTATGATCGCAAAGAACTGACCGTGGGCTGGCAAGCTGTACCAGCTGATGCGCTTTCTCATGAAGGCAGCTTCACGATAGAAGGAAAAGTCCTTGGCTATGATCTGACAGCTCGGCTGACCGTCCGGGTGTCAGAAAAGACGGGAGAAATCCTCTCTGTGAACCGTGACTACAATGCAGAGGATACCAGAGCCTTTGCCAGTGAAACCAATGATCTTGATCCAAACCAAATCGACTATATCGATTACATCAATGATGGTGGCTACAACGAGTACTATCGTTGGACCAACTGGAAGAGAGAACCAGATCAAACAGAAGTGTTTGCCGGTCTCATCTTCAAGAAAAATGGTCAAGTAACAGAGCGTTTAGTCAATAAAGTAGCGGTCGACTTCTTTGCAGATCAGGAAACAGGCCTGCCAACCAAGACGGTTCTTGAACGCTATATTGGTCCAGACTTTGATGTTCCAGATGATTATGGCAATCTGAAAAACCTTCCAGAACATCCATTTAACCAAGCCTCTAACTGGGAAGAAATTCCTTATAGCTTGGATTATGCCTTTGAGCCTGGTTATATCTCTAACCTCAGCTTCAATGAAACCAGAACCAAAGCCATCCGTTTAAGAATGGTCCGTGATGAAAATCTAAAAGGAATTGGAATCGTTGAATTGAGTGCCTATGCTCCAACTGAAGAACCTAATGCAACGACGGATGTCTCTATCCAAGTAAATGGCAAAGAGTTGGAAGGGTTCAATCCGGATGTGACGGATTATCATCTAGAGTACGAGGGAGAACGTCCAATAGTTTCAGCACAAGGTAAAAATGGAGCAGCCGTTACAGTTGTTGATGCTAAAGATTCTAATGCACCTGTCCTTGTCAAGGTTGTATCAGAAGATGGTAAGATAGAGAAAATATATCAAATCTCACTCCTAGCAAAAGCACCAACAGGCTCAGCTATTCCTGAAGAAGGTGTGAAGAATTTGGTCCATACCAAGCCAGAACTCATCATTGAGGCAGAGGAACTTGATTTTGCGCGTGAAGAACGTCTAAATGATAGCTTGTCGAAAGGTGAGAAGCGTGTGGTTCAAGAAGGGCAAAAAGGCCGTAAATTGCGCTTGGTGGAAGTCTCTCAAGAAAATGGAGTGGAATCTCGTAAGGAAGTCGATGCTTTTGTAGAACTAGAGCCAGTGGCAGAAATTACAGAGGTGGGTACTAAAGAAGAGGTGCCAGAGACTCCGCAGCCAGAACCACAGCCACAGCCACAACCGCAACCAGAACCACAACCACTTCCAAACCCGGGAGTTCCTCTTGCGCCAGAAAGACCAGTGCAAGCAAGAACTCCTCAGTCCTCTATGGAGGTAAAAGCAGTGCACCATGAAGTGACGGAAGTGGCAGGTAAGGAAGTCGAGAAAGAAGCTCAAACTCCAGCGGTTTCGCCTGCTCCAGTTTCCGAAGGGACTTTACCGAATACGGGAACAGAAGAAAGCGTCGCAAGCCTCGTTGCAGGTCTTCTAGCAGCAGGACTTGCCGGTGCTGTGCTGGATGACAAGAAAAAAAGAGCCGATAAGGCCAAGTAAAAAAGCTGGATAAACCAGCAAACATACGGTGAAAAGATCACAGGTAACAGAAAGAGGATGGGGAAAGTCTCCACCCTCTTTACCTGATGACATAAAGGAATGGAATATGGGAAAAAGATTATTTGATAAGAGAAATCGATTTGGCATCCGCAAACTATCAGTAGGGGTTTGCTCTGTAGTCGTAGCGACTTGTTTTTTAGGAGTCACTACCAGTTATGCAGAGGAACAAGCTGAGAGGAGTGAGACTCGTGAAGAACGAGTCGACACAAGTGATGTCGAGCATCAAGGGGAGGAGGGAAAAACTGTGAAAGACCACCAAGAAGAATCAGAACATTCCTCACCCGTAACGAGTGAGAAAGAAAACCGAGCAGTCAGCCAAGGGACAGAAGCAACCCAACCAGTAGCTTCTGCAGATGAGGAGCCTGAAATTGCAGATTACGGACCGCTTCCTAGCAAGGCCCAAATGCAATACCATCGCGAAGAACTGGCAGCCTTTATCCACTTTGGGATGAACACCTACTACGATCGTGAGTGGGGAGATGGGCAAGAAGATCCTTATTATTTCTATCCAGAGCATCTGGATACCGATCAGTGGATCAAAACCCTGAAAGACGCTGGCTTCAAACGGACCATCATGGTCGTCAAGCACCACGATGGTTTCCTCTTGTACCCTTCTAAATACACCGACCATACCATTGCCAAAAGTGGTTGGAAGGAAGGAAAAGGCGATATCCTAGCCGAAGTTTCGGCTTCTGCTAGCAAGTATGACATGGATATGGGGGTCTACCTCTCCCCTTGGGATGCTCACAGCCCGCTCTACCATGTGGATACAGAGGACCAATACAACGAATACTATCTCAACCAGCTCAAAGAAATCCTTGAAAATCCTAAATATGGAAACAAAGGCAAATTTGTTGAAGTCTGGATGGATGGAGCGCGTGGCGATGGGGCTCAAAAAGTAACCTATACCTTCGATAAGTGGTTTGACGCCATCCGTAAAGCCCAAGGGGATATTGCTATCTTCTCAGCTGAGCCCACCAATGTTCGCTGGATAGGAAATGAAAAGGGAATTGCTGGAGATCCAGTTTGGCATAAGGTCAATCCGGATAAGATTCGCAACAATCCATCCAATAGCTATCTCAACCATGGAGATCCAGAAGGGAAACAATACTCAGTTGGAGAAGCGGATGTTTCCATTCGCTCTGGCTGGTTCTACCATGACAATCAAGAGCCTAAGTCCCTGCGTGAATTGATGGACATTTACTTCAAATCTGTCGGTCGTGGAACGCCACTCTTGCTCAATATTCCACCCAATCAAGATGGAAAATTTGCGGATGCCGATGTGGCCCGTTTGAAAGAATTCCGCCAGACTTTGGATCAACTCTACAGCGTGGACTATGCGGCGGGCGCTTTGGTAGAAGCTGACTCGACACGGCGCAATTCGCATTACGCAGCCAGCCATTTGACAGATGGCGATGAAAAGACCAGTTGGGCCCCTGCCGATGATGCCAAGACCGGCTCTTTTGTCCTCGATCTTGGAAAAGAGCAACATTTTGATGTGGTAGAGCTCAAAGAAACCATCGAAAAAGGCCAACGGATTTCCGGTTTCACCATCGATGTAGCGGTGAATGGCCAATGGGTTCCTTTTGGGGCTGGGTCAACCGTTGGATATCGCCGTTTGATCAAAGGGCAACCAGTTGATAGTCGCTACCTCCGAGTGTCAATTACTGATGCCCAAGCCACTCCAATCTTGAATGGTGTCTCTGTCTATAAGACACCAGCCAGCATCGAAGAAACCGATGGCTATCCGCTTGGTTTGACCTATCATTCCGATCGAACAGCTGATCGGGCCAATAGCCAATGGAATGAAGAGGGAGAAGGCATTCGAGGCACCTCGATGTGGACCAAGGAAGCGGGAGCTTCTGCAACCTATCAATTCGAAGGGACCAAGGCCTATGTGGTCGCAACTGTAGACCCAGGTCATGGGAAGATGGATGTCTATGTAGATGGGCAAAAACTAGCGACGGTCAATACCCAAAGTCCAACTCGCAAACGCAGCCAAAAGGTTTATGAAACACCAGATTTGAAAGCAGGTTCCCATACCTTGACCTTGGTCAATAGCAAGGGAGATGCTATCGCAACGGAAGGGATTTATGCCCTCAATAACCAAGAAAAAGGCCTCTTTGAGTTTGCTCAGCCAACCTTAGCTGTTAAAAAAGGAGAGCCAGCGCAAATCGTCGTCAAAAGAAAAGGTGGCTCTAAAGGAAGTGCCAGTCTTAAGTTAATCACAGAACCAGGAACAGGGGTTCATGGCAAGGTCTACAAAGATACCAATGTCACCCTTGAGTTCGCAGATGGAGAGACAGAAAAAACAGTCCAAGTCCCAACCCTTGATTTTGCAGGAAAAGCGACCGATGTCTATGACTTTAAGGCCAAATTGTTGCATCCGGATCAAGGCAGCCTGGTCGGCTTTATTCCAGAACTGACAGTCCAAGTGATGAACGAGGACCTACTTCCAGAAAATCGCAAAGAAGTGGATGATCAAGATCCAAAACTGCACTACAGTCAAGGCTGGAATCATGAGACGGACAATCGAGACTTCTCAAATGGAACGGAATCTTGGTCTAGCTTCAACCAAGTAACCGATGAAGAAGGAAAGAAACACATTGATGTGACCATCACCTTCAAGGGAACTGGTGTGGAAGTTCGAGGAGTGGTTGATCCAAGCCATGGTCTCTACAGCGTCACCCTAGATGGAAAAGAAATGGCCTTTGAAGAAGGGCGTGGTCATGACTATGAGATTGAAGGCGACCATTACTTCAGTGGCTATGGAGATCAACGCAAACTGGACCAGAGTTTGGTCAATCTGCAAGGTCTAGCAAAAGGCTACCACCAATTACGTCTGCACTTGGATCCATCTCTCAATGATCCTCAGTCATCTAGAGCCATTCAGGTAGACCGCTTTATCCTATCAGGAAAAGATAGTCAGTTGCTTAGTCAAGAAGAGCTCCAACAGGTTATCAAAGAAGGAGTAGAAAAAATCAAGGCTACTTCTCTCGATCGCTTGAAAGCAAATCTCAAATCAACTGTTCAAGAGCAATTGACGGAATTGACTCAGTTGTTGAATCAAGAGCGACCAGATTTGGTTGCTGCAGCTAATCAAGTGGAAGCCCTTGAAACCATCTTAGGAGATGCTCACAATTATGAACCGCTGACGCAGACACGACCAGAAGAAGGTGTTCGGGATTTGATTCTTGAAAAACCAGAACTTCTCATCGAAGCGGAGGAGATTCCATTTGAGAGTCAAACACGTGAGAACAAGGACTTGGCCAAGGGCGAAAGCCGGATCCTTCAAGCAGGGAAGGTCGGACGCCGATTGAAATTGATTGAGGTTCGACAAGAAGAAGGTAAAGAAATTCGGACAGAAGTCGATGCCTTTGTCGAAGTGGAAGCCCAGGACCAGATTACAGAAGTCGGAACAGGAGTGGTAGAAAAACATCCTGTGACACCTGATCTACCGACTCCAATAACACCTGTAACTCCAAGTAAAGACTTGCAAGTGCATGCACATCATTCAACAGTAGATGATAAAAAAGAGAAAGAAACTCCGGTTCTTCTGAAAGAGACGACTCCAGAAGTAACTTCTGTCTTGACTGCCGAGCATCCAGTAGTAGAAGAGGTTGAAAGTCCTTCTCTACAATCGGAAGAAAAACTGCCACAGACAGGATCAGAGAAGGCAAGTTTCTTAGCCTGGATGGGACTTTTCGGCTTAGGTTTCTTAGGCGGAAGAGTAAAATTCGCTCGTCGGAAATCCTAAGGCACCTTCTATAAGAGGTTAGCAATCGCTAGCCTCTTTTTTGTTTCTTCTGGCTACCAGTAAGGGGGATTCAGATTCCATCTGGACGTAGTCTTTGCTTTATTTACAGGCGTAAAAATTGTATAATAGTCAGATAAGGTCAATAATGACATCATGGATGATGAGACCATTTTTTATCCTCTGAAGAGCAGAGAGTCCATCTAGAATGAAACCATCAGAAAGGAGCATCATGGCAAGTAAAAATACATCAGATAGCATCGAGGCCTATATCAAGTCGCTACTGGCTCAAGCAGGAATCGCAGAGCTCAAGAGAAGCGAATTAGCAGATGTTTTCCAAGTTGTTCCTAGTCAAATCAATTATGTAATCAAGACCCGCTTCACCGAAAGTCGAGGCTACATCGTAGAAAGCAAGCGTGGAGGTGGAGGGTATATCCGGATTGGCAAGATTCAATTTTCAGACCAACACCAGATGCTAACAGAGCTTGGCGCAAGCATTGGAGAACAGATCAGTCAGACTGTATTCTGTGATATCCTCCAGATGCTATTTGAAGAAAAACTCCTTACAAAGAGAGAAGCAGAGCTCTTGTCAGTGATGACAACAGACGAGGTTCTGGGAAGTGAAGCCCATCGCTTACGAGCCAATATCCTACGAAAAATTATCCAACAAGTCGATAGAAAGGGAATGTAATCTCCTTATGAACTATTCAAAAGCCCTATTAGAAACGATTGAAGCCGCTCAAATCTTGGCGGGTCATTTTGATTCCCAAACCCTAGATACCTGGCATATCCTAGTGGCCCTAGCAAATAACCCCTATAGTGTAGCTGGTTCCGTCTTAAGTGACTATCCTATGCAGATTGATGATTTTCAAGATGCAGCTGAGCACATCACGGGCCAAGTCTACCAACGGGATGGTCGCTATGAGGTATTTCCTTTTTCTTTCCGTGTAGAAGAAATCATGAACCGTTCCCAAGAGATTGCCCAGGCAGTCCATGCCAAAAGTCTTGGAACAGAGCATGTCCTCTTGGCGCTCTTACTAGAGCGGGGAACCTTAGCTTCTCAAGTATTGGAGTATGTTGGCTTCCGCTATGATGATCAGGAAGATGGCATTAAAATCGTCGAACTTCGTAAGAGTTTGGAACAACGAGCAGGTTGGGACAAGGAAGCTGTCAAGGCTATCCGTTCTCTCTATCGGTCCCAGCAACCAAATCGTCAAACCATGGGAAATATGATGGGCATGCCGGCCTCTACTAGTGGTGGTTTGGAAGATTATACCCGAGATCTGACAGAAATGGCTCGCAATGGCAGTTTGGAACCGGTGATTGGCCGGGGTCAAGAGATCTCGCGGATGATTCAGATTTTGAGCCGCAAAACAAAAAACAATCCAGTCCTCGTTGGAGATGCCGGTGTCGGAAAGACTGCTCTGGCTTTGGGCTTGGCTCAACGGATTGCCAGTGGAGATGTCCCAACTGAACTTGCTAAGATGCGTGTCTTAGAGTTGGACTTGATGAATGTTGTCGCAGGGACTCGTTTCCGTGGAGATTTTGAAGAGCGGATGAACAACATCATCAATGATATTGAAGAAGATGGCCACGTCATTCTCTTCATTGATGAGCTCCATACCATTATGGGATCTGGATCAGGGATTGACTCCACCTTGGATGCGGCCAATATTTTGAAGCCTGCCTTGGCTCGCGGGACCTTACGGACCGTAGGAGCGACTACGCAAGAAGAATACCAAAAACATATCGAAAAAGACGCCGCTCTGTCACGCCGTTTTGCCAAGGTTTTGATTGAGCAACCGTCTGTTGCGGATAGCATCGCTATTTTGCAAGGGCTCAAGAAGACATATGAGCGTCACCACCGTGTCCATATTACGGATGCAGCCATTGAGACAGCCGTTGTCTATGCCCATCGTTATTTGACCAGTCGCCTCTTGCCAGACTCAGCCATTGATCTTTTGGATGAGGCGGCAGCGACTGTGCAAAACAAGGGGCCTCAAGCAGGTCTTCAGTCCGATTTGACAGCTGCCGATCAGGCCTTGCTCAAGGGACAGTGGAAAAAAGTTGCTCAGTTACTAAAAGAAGACGCCAGTCCAAAAGGCTACCAGCTAGAAGTCAAGGAAGAGGACATCCTGAAGACGCTCAGTCAGCTTTCTGGCATTCCTGTGGAGAAACTCACCCAAACAGCGGCTAAGAAATACCTGGAATTAGAAGCGGAACTTCATAAGCGCGTGATCGGTCAGGATCAGGCCGTCTCAAGTATCAGCCGAGCGATTCGCCGCAATCAGTCTGGAATCCGGTCTCACAAGCGACCAATCGGTTCCTTCCTCTTCCTCGGTCCGACAGGAGTCGGGAAAACCGAGCTAGCCAAGGCGCTTGCTGAGGTTCTCTTTGATGACGAGTCCGCTTTGATTCGCTTTGATATGAGTGAATACATGGAGAAATTTGCGGCTAGTCGTCTCAACGGAGCTCCTCCGGGTTACGTTGGTTATGAAGAAGGTGGTGAGTTGACGGAAAAAGTCCGCAACAAACCTTATTCAGTCCTCTTGTTTGATGAGGTGGAAAAAGCCCATCCAGATATCTTTAACGTTCTCTTGCAGGTCTTGGATGACGGTGTCTTGACCGACAGCAAGGGACGCAAGGTAGATTTCTCCAATACCATTATTATCATGACGTCAAACTTGGGAGCTACTGCTTTACGAGATGATAAGACAGTCGGTTTTGGAGCCAAGGATATTCGCTTTGACCAAGCCAATATGGAAAAACGCATCTTCGAAGAGTTGAAGAAGACCTATCGACCGGAGTTCATTAACCGGATTGATGAAAAGGTCGTCTTCCATAGCCTGACCAGTGACCAAATGCACGAGATTGTCAAGATTATGGTGAAACCCTTGGTTCAATCCCTAGCAGAGAAGGGCATTACTCTGAAATTCCAGGCGTCTGCCCTTAAATGGCTGGCAACTCACGGATATGATCCAGAGATGGGAGCGCGTCCTTTGCGTCGGACCATCCAGACCCAGGTGGAAGACTATTTGGCAGAAATCCTCTTGAGAGGAGAAGTTGCAGAAGGTCAAACCCTCAAGGTAGGTGTCAAGTCTGGTCAGCTTAACTTCACGATTGACTAGGAGGATATGTAGTGCCTCTCAAACGCTTGACCCGAATCACCCTCCTAGCAGCACTCTGTGTGGTGCTGCGACAAGCTTTTGCCTTTCTACCCAATGTCCAACCCATTAGTGCCATTTTCTTTTTATTGGTATTATTTGAAGACTGGCCATTCGCCTGTTTGGTGATGGCGGTCACCATGTTCACCTCGGCTTTTCTCTTGGGGATGAGCCCAGTGGTAGTCGCTCAGATTCTTGTCTTTGCCCTCCTCTTGACTCTTTGGCGAGGGCTTTACCGCCACTTGTCTCTGGAAGTCCAAACCCTAGTGGTCGGCATCTTATCTTTTCTCTACGGGATGTTGATTGACAGTCTTTATGCTGTTCTTTATCACATGCCTTGGTGGACCTATGCTCTGGTAAATGGCTTTAGCTTTAACCTAGCCCACGCCCTTTCCACCGCTTGTTTTTATCCTTTACTTTATGTCATATTTAGGAGATTGTATCATGAAAAAAACACTTTATAGCTTTTTTACTGTCTTAGCGGCTCTTGTCTTGGTTAGCTGCGGACAAGGCACACCATCGACTACGAAAAACTCAGCTTCTAGCTCACAAGTAGCCAAAGAAAAAGAAATAACCATTACGGTAAGTATCGCACCTGAAGGGCAAGAGGCTCAGAGCAAGACCTTAAAGGTTGCAGAAAAAGCCAACCTGATGGAAGTCCTTAAAGCCAACTACAAAATTGAGGAGAAGGGTGGCCTCATCACCTCGATCGATGGAGTAGCCCAAGACGAAAGCAAGGGGCTCTATTGGATGTACAAGATCAATGGAGAGATGGCACCAAAAGGGGCAGCAGAGACCACTGTCCAAGATGGAGACACTATCGAATTTTATCAAGAAGTCTATCAATAAGAAAAAGAGTGAATGCTTGGACTAGGACTCCACGGGTTCACTCTTTTTTTGATACTAGTTTCAATTTTTTATAAGAATTGGAAATCCTCTTGACTTCCCTATAGATAAATGTTACAAAAGAGAGGTATTGCCATGAGAATGAAAGGAACCTTATTTAGTCTATCCACCCTTGCTCTAACAGCTACTCTTCTCTTAAGCGGCTGTGGATCAGAAAAGAAAAAGGAAACCAGTCCATCTTCAACTAATAAAATTGCGCAAGTAAAACAAAGTTCTACTAGTAAAAAAGAAGAGAAAAAGGCTACAAGCAAAACCACACAAAGCCAACAAAGTGCAGAGGTGGCAGCATCTCCTACCATCGCATCGAGCGAGACACAAGCGAGCCAAGAAAGTCCGTCAACTCCGGTGACACCAAGAGTTCCAGAAGTCAGTCAAGGCCTGGCCCCAACTCCTTCCAAAGAAACGCATCCAGCAGTGACACCAGCACCTGAAAAAGCAAAACTACCTAGCTTGGAGGAAGGTCGCACGAGTGCTAAAGAGCAAGCCTCTAAGACAGAGAACCCACGCTATAAAGGTGTGTTAGCTTATGCCTCAAGGGATTATTCTACAGTAGCAGGTAGTTGGACCGATGGTCGCGATACCGGCGTAACAATTGGGCAAGGAGGTCAAGTGTCCATTCAAACTCCAGGTGGCGACGCAGTGGGCTATACGATTGGAAGCTATGAATACAACTTGGATCATGGTCATTATCATGCTGGCTTGATTTCCACTCAAGATGGATCTACAGCTAGTTTGGATATAGTCGTCGGTCAAGATGGCCAAGTGGCAAGTGTTCAAGTGGCTGAAAATGGACATGCGCACGCCTTGGTTCGGGAATAATGACTCGCCACTAAGAAATATAAAAAAATGATTGAAATCAGAGGTTCAATTCTGTATAATAACATACAGAGTTGGATCTTTTTAATTTTTATTTTATAAAAATATATTTTTTTATAAAAAAGTATTGACACTGGCTAATTATAGTTTATAATAAAAGTATAAGCAAAGCATGTTTTGAAATAATAATAAAAAGGAGCCAGTAAGATGAAAGAAAAAGTGGCAGTGGTTTTTGGAACATTTGCCCCCCTTCATCAAGGGCATATTGATTTAATTCAACGGGCAAAGCGCCAATGTGACCGCGTTCGTGTAATTGTTTCTGGGTACAAAGGTGACCGTGGAGAAGAAGTTGGTCTTCCTTTGCAGAAACGTTTTCGCTATATCCGAGAAGGTTTTTCAAATGATGAACTCACTCAAATATATAAACTTGACGAGACAGATCTTCCCCGCTATCCTTTGGGATGGGAGCCTTGGTTGAAAACAGCCTTAGAAACCATTCAATATCATGCAGAGAGAGAAGAACTGATCTTCTTTGTTGGAGAGAAGGCTTACCAAGAAGAACTTGAAGCGCGAGGCTTTGAAGCCCGCCTGCAGGAGCGTCAGTTCGGCATCTCAGGAACCCTCATCAGAGAGAACCCGAGCAAGTATTGGAAATACATTGCCCAACCCTTCCGTCGTCAGTTTACGAAAAAGGTTCTCATTATGGGTAGTGCTAGTAATGGGAAGACGACTTTGGCAAAGGACTTGGCCCGTTTCTATGATGCGCCAGTGAGCTTGGAATATGCTCGGGAGTACCAAATTAGAAATAATGTACGGGATGATGAACTAACCCCAAAAGATTACTATTATCTCCTACTCGGACAATACGATCAAACCTCAAAATTAATCGACAGTAGTGCCAATCGTGGCTTAGTCATTGCGGATACGAATTCTCTGGTGACCAAGGGTTATTACGACTACTATATGGAAGTAGAAGGCCAAGAGACCGGCATGACGGATACCTTTGACAATCTCTTTGTCAGCATCTTAGCTAAGGAAAAGTGGGATTTGATCTTATTTGTCCAACCTATTGGCTCCTATGTTAATGATGGTTTCCGTGATATGACCATGGCAGATGATGACATTCGCAACAGTTTTTCAAATCACCTGGATCAACTCCGGCATCAATACCTCTCGGATATCCCTACAGCCTATCTCGGGCAAGACTACTTGGGGAATTATGAAGAAGCGAAACGTGTCATCGATACGATTTATCAAGCTGATTAAAGGAGAAGCAACATGAAACGATTACAAGAAAAAATTCAAACATTTGGGGAACATTTAAAAAATGTCCATCGAGAAGCGGGCAAACGTGGCTTTGTAGGCATTATGAAACTCCTTTGGAAAGACCTGTTCGCTGGCCGCACATTGACACAATGGCTCTATTTGCTTGCTTTGTCCAGCGTGCCCTTTATCTTAGAATTTACCAATCAGGAAGCGAGTCATGATTGGTTGGGGCTCTTTGCATCCTGGACAGGAATAGTTTGTGTTATACTAGTAGCAGAGGGTAGGGCTAGTAACTATCTCTTTGGAGCAGTAAACTCAGCGATTTATCTCATCCTAGCCTTGAACAAAAACTTCTATGGAGAAGTTCTGACGACTCTGTATTTCTTCGTGATGCAGCCAATTGGTCTCTATGTCTGGTTGTCGAATCGGATCAATGATCAGGGGGAAGCGGAAGAATCTCATTTTGAGGCCAAGAAATTAAACCTAATGGAATGGATCAAGTACTTGGCCCTAACAGCTCTGATTTGGATCGGGATGGGCTACGCCTATAAAAGCATCCACAGTGCTCGGCCTTTCCGTGATAGTATAACAGATGCGACCAATGGTGTCGGACAGCTTCTGATGACTGGTCTCTATCGCGAACAATGGATTTTCTGGATTGCGACCAACCTCTTCAGTATTTACCTCTGGTGGGGAAAGAGCATCCATATTCAAGGCATGTACTGGGTCTATACCCTTAACAGTCTTGTCGGTTGGTATCAGTGGAGTAAAGCAGTGAAAAAGGAGGTTGCTTAAATGACAGCAACAAGCATTCCGGAAGGAATGAACGAAAAGGAATACTACGAAAGGGTCGTCAGCGAGGAAGAATTTCTCCGTTGGTATAAGGAACAGGATCACCCTACCTATGAAAATCCGAGCGTAACTGCTGATATGGTGGCCTACTGCTTTGTGGAGGGGCGCTTGAAACTCTTGGTGATTCGCCGCAAAACGCATCCTTGTCAGCATCGGGTAGCCTTGGTTGGAGGATTCTTGCAAAAGCATGAAGATGCTATTCAGGCTTGTATCCGTGAGGTCCAGGAAGAAGTTGGACTAGAGTTGACCCCTCAAAAAGTCGAGCAGTTAATGACCGTTTCGACTCCTGGACGGGATCCACGGGGCTGGGTCATCACCATTGCCCACCTGGTCTACTTGCCTGCGGAGGCCGTCAATTTGGTCCGAGCTGGGGATGATGCCAAAGAGGTTCTTTTCCTCGATGTGGACTTCAAACAAGGGGAGTGTTCCCTAGATGGCCGTGTCTTGACGGCTGAAGATTTTGCCTTTGACCACTATGAGATTGTCCAAGAATCCATCAAGCGGATCCAAGGGCGTTTGGCTTGGAATCCAACCTTCCTCCATCTCCTAGAAGAACCTTTCACCGTATACGAGGCGACGGAGTTGGTGAACCTGATCCATCCAGATAAAGAAATTTTGACCAATAATTTCCTTGTCACCTACGGTTCCTATGTGGAAGAAGTAGGAGTCAAGCGGGTACCTAAGAAAAAACCACGCAAGACCTATCGCTGGAAAGAAAGCGAAGGCCAAAAGGACCAATAACATACAAGAGAGTGGGACAGAAATCGGTCATTCGTAAGAATTCGATTTCGTCGTCCCACCTCCGCACAGTTGAGTAGGGCTGTAAAAGCTGATGAAATCAGCGTAGTAGAGCCCACTCAACCACTGCGTCTTGCTCGACAATCCAAAGACAATTAAGAGGCTAGGACTTTTGTCCTAGCCTCTTTGTCATTAAGCTTTTTCTAATTGAAGAAGTTCTTCAATCTCTGCTAGGGTGCTAGCCTGCGAGATTGCTCCGCGTAGTTTGGCAGCACCTGAGGTACCACGGAGGTAGTGAGGGGCTAAGCCACGGAATTCGCGGACGGCAATGTGCTCGCCTTTGAGATTGATCAAGCGCTTCAAGTGCTCATAAGCAATCTTCATCTTGTCTTCGAAGGTCAAATCAGGCAGGATTTCTCCTGTTTCAAAGTAGTGATTGATTTGGTTGAAGAGGTAAGGATTGCCCATAGCGGCACGGCCAATCATGACCGCATCAGCACCAACTTCTTCGATGCGTTGTTTGGCGTCTTGAACTGTCCGGATGTCTCCATTTGCAATAAATGGAATCTTGGTCAGAGCTTGCGCAACCTTGTGAAGGGTCTCAAGGTCAGCGTGACCAGTGTACATTTGTTCCCGGGTCCGTCCGTGCATAGCCAGGGCAGAGACACCTGCAGCTTCAGCTGCGAGGGCATTCTCCACTGCTAGGGAAGGATCTGACCAACCTGTCCGCATTTTGACAGTGAGAGGGATATCAAGGACGGATTGGACCTTGTTGATAATGGAGTAGATCTTATCAGGGTCCTTGAGCCACATAGCACCCGCCTCGTTTTTCACGATTTTATTCACTGGGCAGCCCATGTTGATATCCACGATATCGGTCTTGGTATTTTCTTGGATAAATTCTGCTGCGCGTGCTAGGCTATCTTCGTCGCTCCCGAAAAGTTGGATCGATACAGGATTTTCTCCTTCATCGATATGGAGCATATGCAGGGTCTTTTCGTTATTGTATTGGATTCCTTTATCAGAGACCATTTCCATGACTACAAGCCCTGCTCCCAGTTCCTTAGCAATCGTCCGGAAAGCGGAGTTGGTCACACCGGCCATAGGTGCTAAGACCGTCCGGTTTGGGATCTCGACGTTCCCAATCATAAAAGGTGTATTAAGATTTGTCACGAATGAGTTCCTCCAAGTCGTTTTCGTCAAAGTGATAAGCTGTCTGACAGAATTGGCAAACAATTTCCGCTCCCTGGTCTTCGTCCTTCATTTCTTGAAGGTCTTTGGCTGGTAAGCTAGCCAAGGCATCCATGAAACGTTCCTTGCTACAGTCGCATTGGAAACGAAGTTCTTCTTCAGAGAGACGTTTGTATGGCTCTTCGCCATAGATGGCAGCAAGAAGGGCTTCAATATGGTCGTCAGACGCTAAAAGGGTAGAAATGGCCGGCATTTCTTGGATACGTTTTTCAAAGCGGGCAATTTCTTCTTCCTTGGCATTTGGCAAGACCTGTACCAAGAAACCACCAGCGACCTTGACTTTGTCGTTTTCGTCTAAAAGCACATTGAGCCCCACCGCAGATGGCGTTTGTTGGCTTTCGGTCAAATAATAAGCCAGGTCTTCACCGATTTCGCCAGTGACCAGAGGTGTCATGGAGTGGTAAGGATTGCCTGTACCATAGTCGGTAATCACTAAGAATTCCCCATTTCCGACGAATGGTCCGACCACGACTTCACCAGTCGCTGTTTTCTTGATATCCACACCAGGATTTTGAACGTAGCCTTTGACGTTTCCTTGAGTATCTGCAACAGTGATAATAGCACCAAGTGAGCTAGTACCTAGGATTTTCACCGTAATCTTGGTGTCCCCTTTTTCGTTGGCTGCGAGAATTTGACTAGCGATCAGGGTGCGCCCAAGGGCCACTGTTGAACTTGCTTGTGTCTGATGGTATTCTTGGGCTGCTCGCACGGTCTCTGTACTGTCTAGTACAAAGGCACGGAAAGAGCCACTTTCTGAGATAGTTTTGATAATTTTGTCCATACCTTTTATTTTAACACAAAATAGAAAAACAGGCGCAGGCCTGCGCTTGTTTTTTGGGGTTAGGAAGAATTTTAAGACCAAAAATAGTATAATAAAACAAAGGAGGCTAGCATGAACCAATCTTTGAAAGCGGCAGTCTATGGTTTGGCGGTAGCTGATGCATTAGGGGTTCCGTATGAATTTTTAACCCGAGGCAGTTTTAAAGCGATTGAGATGGTGGGCTATGGAAGCCAACAGTAACTGGCTGGAACTTGTTCAGATGATACTAGCCTTGTATTCGCGGCCTATGATTCTTTTTGGGAAAAAGGGAAGATTTCCTCTGCTATATGCAGGAGAGGTTTGAAATTTGCTTGTTAGAGGATGATTTTACAGCAAATGACTTGCTATTTTAAACTTGTAGGAGGACCATGCTTAATCTTTTTAGGTTATCATCTAAAACTCTACCTCGGTTACAAAACAAAAACGCAGAGACATCTTCTGCGTTTTCTTACTTTATAGGTCCATTTCTGGGAAAAGTTTAGCTAGTATTTTCGGAGTAATGCTTTGTCCCGGCCCCTCAGCACAATAGGTGTGCATATACATAGAAGGATTGAAGTTGAGCTCGATGCAGGTACAGTTGGGATTTTCCTTTGTGGAAATAGCAGAGCTGTCAGGGATGATGAGATCAACGCCACAGGCCCAGGCTCCCATAGCCTTTGCCATGTCCGCAGCGAGTTCCTTATAAGATGGGTGCATGCTGTCTGTGACATCAATCGAGTCTCCGCCAGTAGAAATGTTGGAATTGCGCCGCAAGTCAACCTTGACTCCAGCAGGCAGGATATCATCTGGTCCATAGCCTTGCTGGTCCAGCATGAGCAGTTCAATGTCCCCCAGTTCAATGATTTCAAGCGGTGAACGATGATCTCGGCCCCGCAGAGGATTGTCATTTTTGATGGCAATCAATTCTCTCACGGTATGCTGACCGTCTCCGACGACATTGGCCGCCACTCGCAAGAGGACTGCTTGGCATTGTCCGTCTAAGACAAAGAAGCGGTACTCCGTTCCAGCGATAAATTCCTCCACTAAGACGGCGACATCTTCTGAAAAAGCAATCTCCAGAGCCTTGTGATAAGCTTCCAGGCTAGCTGGCTCTTGGAAGATAGAGATGCCCAGTCCGAAGTTAGTTGACTTGGGTTTGACAACAATTTCTCGGTTCTTAATCAAAGGGTAGTAGGCCAGTCCCTCTTCTAGAGAAGAAAATTCTGCTCCAGCCGGAACGGGAAAGTCAGCTGCTGCCAAAATCTTTTTGGTGACTGTTTTATTGGCCATGGCCAAAGGGATGACATAGTTATCCTTGGAGGTCATATTGCCGTTCTTGACATATTCTACATGACTACCATGCCAAAGCTTGAGAAATTGGTCCTTTTCATCTAAAATTTCGACATTTAGCCCCTTTTGAATAGCATCAAAGAGTAGCATCTGGGTGGACAGTTCCATATTTTCGTAGCCTTTGAGGGCATAAGGAGCAGTCCAGGCATAGCGGTGGTATTCTTCTGCTTTTTCTAGACCAAAAGCTGTTAAGGAATCTTGCTGGATATGGGGCAGGAGCTGTCCTGACAGTGTCAGCTGAGGATGTAAGAGAGCCTCTCTCATCTGGTCCAGCAAAGTTTGATAGTAAGTTGGCAGTTCAAAATGCTGGATGAGCTCTTCCATGGCTTGGAGAAGGGCTGAGCTGTCTGCCTCATCTGGCAGGGCAGTCAGCGGGTGGCTACAAGCAATTTTCTGGTTCAAATCATGGGCAGCTTTTAATACTGCATCAACATTTTCTACATCATCTAGCCAGAGCAGGCCCAGTAAAAAGAGATGGACAGTATCTAAGGTCTCTTGGCTAATGCCCAAATGGTCAAAAGGATTGAGATCGAAGCAGCGGAATTCCAGATAGGTGATACCCTGCTCCAGATAGGCGCGATTGTGCTTCTGTCCACGGAAGCGAACGGCTGAGTAAAATTCTTTTTCAGCACTGAGCTCGCCAGACTGAACGTAGTTTTCAATATCGGTTACATATTGCTCCAAAGAAGTGTAGGACACCTGAATATTCTCGTCATTGACATAGCCATAGTCGCTGTTGCGAAAAGAGCGGATAGGCTGCGGGTATTCCTGACTGTAGAAGCCGGCTTCTGCCAGAGGAGCAGCACCGTAGAGATAGGTTAAGAGCCATCGGAAACGCAGAAAGTTTCGAGCCAGTTTGAGATAGAGGTCATTTTTAAAGTCCTTGAGTAAATGATAGGAGCTGACTTGAAAGAGAGCAGCGACCAGATCTTTCCCTAGCTCCATGTTGTAGTGGATGCCAGAGATGGCCTGTAGTTTTTTGCCATATTTTTTCGCTAAACCCTCTCGGTAGTGGCGTTCGTATTCGTTTTCCAGACGGGCGATGATAATATCTTCTTCAGTCAGCTGCGGTGGCATGGACAGAGGCCACAGGCATTCACTCTGGTCAATTGAGCGGCCTGCCACATCGCTGATAGCTCCCAGTAAGCGCCGCGCTTCCTTAGTAGAGTGAGCAATAGGTGTAATTAGTTCCAGTTGTTGTTCGCTGAAGTCTGTTTGGATGGTCGGGTGGAAATTGCGGGAACCAAGCTGACTCGGATGAGCAGTTTGAGCTAAGTGTCCATCAGTTGTCACTCGCAGATTTTCCCTCTCCAGACCAAAGGTCGCTTGGAGAATAGGGCTTGATGTATCCAGTTTCTGCAGTAATTGATTAATCGTCATCGTTTCACCGTCCTATGGTAGTTATTTTAGTCTATTACAAACGGAAAAAGAAAGCAAATTTCCGCTACGATTTTACAAAAATTCCGAACTTTTATTTTAAATTAAGTACTAAAATTCAGAAAATACATATTTTGTAAAAATGTAATTCGTCTACATAAGAGAAAAAACAAATGAAATGATGAACCCTCCTTGAAAAATTGTCAAATTTTTCATATAATGAGGTATAAAACATAATCGCAGGTGAGATTCCTGCCTGCTTTTCAAGAAAGGACGAGCTATATAGCTCAGACAAAGATATGACATCAGTAGTTGTTGTAGGAACCCAGTGGGGAGATGAAGGAAAAGGGAAGATTACAGACTTCCTATCAGCCAATGCAGAAGTCATTGCTCGCTACCAAGGTGGGGACAATGCCGGTCACACCATCGTGATCGACGGCAAAAAATTCAAGTTGCACTTGATTCCTTCAGGTATCTTCTTCCCTGAAAAGATTTCTGTCATTGGGAATGGGGTTGTGATCAATCCTAAATCATTGGTCAAAGAGTTGGCTTATCTTCATGAAGAAGGTGTGACAACAGACAGTTTGCGCATTTCAGACCGCGCCCATGTCATCCTCCCTTACCATATCGAATTGGACCGTCTCCAAGAAGAGTCAAAAGGGGACAACAAAATCGGAACGACCATCAAAGGGATTGGACCAGCTTACATGGACAAGGCTGCGCGTGTGGGAATCCGGATCGCGGATCTTTTGGACCGCGACGTCTTTGCAGAACGCCTGCGCATCAACTTGGAAGAAAAGAACCGTCAATTTACCAAACTCTATGAAGCAGAGGCTCTTTCCTTTGACGATATCTTCGAAGAATACTATGAATATGGTCAACAAATCAAACAATATGTAACCGATACTTCTGTCATCTTGAACGATGCTTTGGATAACGGCAAGCGCGTGCTCTTTGAAGGAGCCCAAGGGGTTATGTTGGATATCGACCAAGGAACTTATCCATTTGTTACTTCATCAAACCCAGTTGCTGGTGGGGTGACCATCGGATCAGGTGTCGGCCCAAGCAAGATCGACAAGGTTGTCGGTGTATGTAAAGCCTATACCAGCCGTGTCGGTGACGGACCATTCCCTACAGAACTCTTTGATGAAGTGGGGGACCGGATCCGTGAAGTGGGGCATGAGTATGGGACAACAACCGGTCGTCCTCGTCGTGTTGGTTGGTTTGACTCAGTTGTCATGCGCCATAGCCGCCGCGTGTCAGGAATTACCAACCTTAGCTTGAACTCGATCGACGTTCTGTCCGGCTTGGATACAGTGAAAATCTGTGTAGCCTACGACTTGGATGGGGAACGCATCAACCACTACCCAGCAAGCTTGGAGCAACTCAAACGTTGCAAACCAATCTATGAAGAATTACCAGGCTGGTCAGAAGACATCACCGGTGTCCGCCACTTGGATGAGCTTCCAGAAAATGCCCGCAACTATGTCCGCCGTGTCGGTGAATTAGTTGGTGTGCGCATTTCAACCTTCTCAGTCGGACCAGATCGTGACCAAACCAATATCCTTGAAAGTGTGTGGTCTAGTTTATAAGCAAATGAAGATAAGAGAGTGGGACAGAAATCGGTCATTCGTTAGAATTCGATTTCATCGTCCCACCTCCGCACAGTTGAGTAGGGCTGTAAAAGCTGATGAAATCAGCGTAGTAGAGCCCACTCAACCACTGCGTCTTGCTCGACAATCCAAAGACAATTGAGAGGCTAGGACTTTTGTCCCAGCCTCTTTTTGAAAGCAGAAAGAGGAAAAAATGTATCAAACGATTTTATTTGACCTAGACGGCACCTTGACCAATTCAGAACTAGGGATTACCAACTCGGTGGCCTATGCCTTAGGAAAATATGGGATTCAAGTGCCAGACAAGAAAGCATTGAGAGTTTTCATCGGTCCGCCCTTGCAGGAGTCTTTTGAGCGCTTTTATGGATTTTCTAAGGAAGAATGTTTAAAGGCCATTGACTACTATCATGAGTATTTTTCCGAAAAAGGCCTTTATGAAAATGAGGTCTATCTAGGCGTTCCTGACTTGCTGGCTTCTCTCAAGCAGGCTGGCAAACAGTTGATTGTAGCTACGTCAAAGCCTGAAGAATTTTCCATTCAAATTCTCAAACACTTTGGTTTGTATGATTATTTTGACTTTGTCGCTGGTGCGACCATGGATAGAAAACGTAGTAAAAAAAGCGATGTTATCCAGTATGCCTTGGAGCAAAATGGGATTACAGATTTGGCGCATACCATCATGATTGGAGACAGGGAGCACGATGTGCTTGGCGCTCAAGCGCAAAAGTTTGATTCTATCGGTGTCCTTTATGGCTTTGGAAGCAGGGAAGAATTGGAAGAAGCCGGCGCCACCTATATTGCTCAAGAAGTTGGCGAAATTGCAGCTTTTATAGGATAACCTTTTCCAAAATATTAAAAGTTGGAACTTTTCTAATCTGCTGAATATTGCTTTATTTAATATTTCTATCGGTGTATACTTACTGTAGGTTAAGTCACACAGATTAAGAGGTGATAATATGAATTTGTCACGATATATATTAAAATATAGTACTGATGATGGTACGTTGTATTTTAATACTAAAACCAATCATTCATTTTTTCTTACGAATGAATTGAATAGAGTAGTCGACAGCAATGATGTGATTAGGAAAGAGTTTCATGCTTATCTTGATAAAAATAAATATTTAAGTGAGGGTGAGTATGAGGTCGAAAAGTATCTATCTAAAATAAGCGATACAGATGCTGAATTATTGGAACTAACAATTTTGACACATGGAGATTGTAATTTTCGGTGAAGGTTAAAGTGAATAACAAATTCGATGACAAAATGAATGCTAAACCTAGAGTATTTAACTATAATTGTGATTGTAAATAATCACGATTTTAAATAAATTAGAGAAGAGGGTTGTGCTAGCCCTCTATTTTGATGGATGATAATTATGAGAAATATTTATAAGTACATTGATAAGAAGTATCTTTTTCCTATTTTTTTAGGGCGTATTGTGAATAGTGGTTTGGTGTTGGCGCAACCTCTGATTTTAACGAAGGCCTTGAAGTTAGATCAAGACGGCCTTTCTTATGGAAAAATTCTCAATTTTGTTTTATTTGGTTTGTCTGTCTATCTTGTTATTTATAGTCTGATGCTGTTTTCAAACTATTCGCACAATATATTCCGAAGAGAAATCAACAAAAGTGTCCGTGCCCTTTTATTTAAGAAAGTCATATTGAATCCTAAATTTTCCAATGATGAAAAAGTTAGTCTGCTAACTCAAGATATGGAATATGTGGGCGATAATTATTTGGAAAATATAAATGTTATGGTGAGTTGGGGATTTGTCGCCCTTGTTACAGCCATTTATATTGTTTCACAAAATTTTCTCTTAGGACTTATTTTTGTCATTTTTACGATTATGAGACCTATTCCTCAGTTCATCATGAATCGTCGTTTACAAGATTCGGGAGACAGCTGGTCCAAGCTTAGAACGAAATTACATGGGCTTGTCTCGGATAGTATGCAAGGCAGCCAAACCTTACGGATTAATCAGGCCATGAGGCTGAATGAAGAGCGCGTGAATGATTTAAACGGAGAATATCAAAAAGCCATCCAAAGATTTTGTTTCACACATAATATTATTTTTTTCTTTAATGGATTTATGGTCTTTTTTAGTCAGGTTGTTCCTCTTGCTTTAGGCTTTTATTTGAGTTTACAGGGAAATTCTATTTCTATTACAAGCCTCATCTCTATGTATGTTGCTGCGGGGATGCTGGTAGAACCGATCCAAACTCTGATGTACAGTGCAGCCAATCTCCAAGGTGCCTTGCCGACTGCGAACCGCCTGTTTAAGATTATCGAGGAAGAACCTGATTTCGAAGAGACAAAGGATCAATTTGTTGAAAATCTCGAATCGTTGCGCTTAAATCATATTTCAAAAAGTTTTGCTGAACGTCAGCTTTTTTCTGATTTGACGGCGACGATTTCAGTAGGTCAGAAGGTCTTAATCAAAGGACCGAGCGGGTCTGGAAAGACGACTCTTTTTCGCTTGATTTTAGGAGAAGAAGTATGTGATGAGGGTGACATTTTCGTTCAGTATGATGGAAATCAAATAACGAGTCATTTCCAAGGGAATATCGGTTTAATTAGCCAGCATCCCTTCCTGTTTAACGATACTATCCGCTATAATCTAACTTTTGGTCAGCCTTTTCAGGACCATGAATTATTGGAGGTATTGGACCGAGTTGGCTTAATAGATGAATTTCAGGATATTTTGAATGTAGAAATTCATAATAATGGTGAAAACATTTCAGGAGGTCAGCGTGTCAGATTAGAGTTGGCTCGTTTTCTCTTACGCGAGAAGGATATTTTATTAGCGGACGAAGTGACATCAGCTTTGGACGAAAAAAATAGTCGTCTGGTTAGAGACCTAATCTTTTCTTTGCCGATCACGGTACTAGAAATAGCCCATCATATTGATGAAGAAGAGCGCTATGACCAAATCCTTGAGTTACGTAAAGGATGAGCGATGCCACAATAGTTGGTTCTGCGACAAAGCGGATAGTAGTAAGCCAGCAATTTGTCAGATATTTTTGAGATTCTAAGTGGTGATATTTCCAAAATCATCAATACTCAGAGAACTTAAGCTTTATTTAAGATAGGCCAGCTATACTAGAAGCATAAACAAAGACCTCCTAACTTTGTTTAAACCTCCTAAACTTTTTCATAATAATCTCCCATAAGAGTCGCCCAATCGGCGGCTTTTTTTGTGAGTCGTAAGCTGCCTATGGTATAATGAACAAAGAAACTAAAAGGAAGAAGGAAGAGATGGACTACACGATAGAGGAAAAAGCGATGTTTATGAGGGAAGCCCTGAAGGAGGCGGAGATTGCCCTCGCCAATGATGAAATACCGATTGGCTGTGTCTTGGTCAAGGATGGTCAGATTATCGGGCGTGGACATAATGCGCGTGAGGAGCTGCAGCGGGCGGTCATGCATGCGGAAATCATGGCGATCGAGGAAGCCAATCAGCATGAAGAGAGCTGGCGTTTGCTGGATACGACTCTGTTTGTGACCATTGAACCCTGTGTCATGTGTAGTGGTGCCATTGGTCTAGCTCGGATTCCCCAGGTGATTTACGGGGCGACCAATCAGAAGTTTGGCGGAGCAGGAAGTCTCTACGACATTTTGACAGATGAGCGCCTCAATCACCGGGTGGAAGTGGAAACAGGAATCTTGGAAGCAGAATGTGCAGCCATCATGCAGACCTTCTTCCGCCAAGGTCGAGAACGAAAAAAACAAGCCAAGCTCGCAGCTAAGGCCGAAACACAAGAATAAAAACCAGACCTTTGCAAAATCCACAATTTATGATATAATACCTATCGGAGCAACAGTTCTGCGTGAAGCGGGTCAGGGGAGGAATCCAGCAGCCCTAAGCGAAGTGAGCTGTGTGCTCTTTTTCTATTGCTCTTGATGAGTCAAGCCTAAAAGGTGCAGATGAATATTGGAGCAGCGAATCTAGTTTGAACGGACCTGAAATGAATTCAGCTGACATCCAATCTTAAGAAGCATATTTGTTTTCTTGTCAATCAAAATTGTTCTTCTCAATAGGCCTAAATAGGCCTAAAATTTGTTGACTTACACAAACGATTGCTCTCGGTTATGTCCTAAGGTTAGCTTATTTAGAAAAATAGTATAGAATACAAATGTAAACGTTTTAAAATAGCGAAAGCACTTGCTTATTTTTTCTTAAAGCGTTATCATAAAAGAAAAGAACAATTGGAGGATAAACATGTCACATATTAAATTTGACTACTCAAAGGTGTTAGATAAATTTGTAGCACCACATGAACTAGATTATATGCAGCCTCAAGTGACTGCTGCAGATTCTGCTCTGCGAAATGGTACAGGTCCTGGGGCAGAAATGACTGGCTGGTTGAACTTGCCTGAAGAATATGACAAAGATGAATTTGCTCGTATTCAAAAGGCTGCTGCTAAAATCCAATCTGATAGTGAGGTATTGATCGTAATCGGTATTGGTGGTTCCTATTTAGGAGCTCGTGCAGCTATTGATTTCTTGAATAATTCTTTTGTAAATCTACAAAGCAAGGAAGAACGCAAGGCACCTCAAATCCTCTATGCTGGAAATTCTATTTCTTCAAGCTATTTGGCTGATTTGGTAGACTATGTATCAGACAAAGATTTCTCTGTCAACGTTATTTCTAAGTCAGGAACGACTACAGAGCCTGCTATTGCTTTCCGTGTCTTCAAAGAACTCTTGGTTAAGAAGTATGGTCAGGAAGAAGCAAATAAACGGATTTATGCAACTACAGACCGCGCTAAAGGTGCAGTTAAGGTTGAAGCAGATGCTAATGGCTGGGATACTTTTGTAGTGCCTGATAGTGTAGGTGGTCGTTTTACAGTATTGACAGCAGTGGGACTCTTGCCAATCGCAGCTGCAGGGGCTGATATCAGCAAGTTAATGGAAGGAGCAAATGCTGCTCGCAAGGCTTATGCTTCTGATAAGTTGGCTGAAAATGAAGCATATCAATATGCAGTTGTACGCAATATCTTGTACCGTAAAGGTTATCTGACAGAAGTTCTAGCTAACTATGAACCATCTCTACAATACTTCTCTGAGTGGTGGAAGCAACTGGCTGGTGAGTCAGAAGGGAAAGACCAAAAAGGGATTTACCCAACTTCAGCCAACTTCTCAACAGACTTGCACTCTCTGGGACAATTTATCCAGGAAGGTACCCGTATCCTCTTTGAAACAGTTGTACGTGTAGATAAACCTCGCAAAAATGTGCTGATTCCTGAATTGGCAGAAGACTTGGACGGTCTTGGCTACTTGCAAGGAAAAGATGTTGACTTTGTCAATAAAAAAGCTACAGATGGAGTGCTGTTAGCACACACTGATGGTGGAGTTCCAAATATGTTTGTGACACTGCCTGAGCAAGATGAGTTCACTTTGGGCTACACTATTTACTTCTTTGAGTTGGCTATTGCTCTTTCTGGCTACCTGAATGGTATCAATCCATTTGACCAGCCTGGAGTTGAGGCTTATAAGAAAAACATGTTTGCCCTTCTTGGAAAACCAGGCTTTGAAGAGCTGGGTGCTGAGTTGAATGCACGCCTTTGATTCTTATATGCCTTGAGTTCATTTAGAGTATAAAAAGAGATCCACAAGTTCATTTCTTGTGGATTTTTTAGTACAAGCCTCTTAATTAGTTTATTATTTTTTTGAACTGTGTAAAAAAGAGTGTCTTAATTCATTTATGAAAGCGCTGTATAATTGCCTTGTAAATAAAATTTGAGAGGTATCAAAATGAATGATTGGTTAAACATAAAAGGCAAAACAGTTCTTGTGACTGGCGCGTCATCTGGGATCGGTAAGGCAATCGTTGAAGAATTGCTGGAATTAGGTGTCAACGTAGCGAATTTCGATCTTAGCGACAACGATTTGCGTCATCCAAATCTATTATTTGTAAAAGTTGATGTAACTTCTCGCTCTGAAGTAGAAGAGGGTGTTGCCAAAATAGTTGAAAGATTTGGCAATATTGATGCAGTGGTCAATAATGCAGGGATTAATATCCCTAGATTATTAATCGATGCAGAAAATCCTAAAGGTCCTTACGAATTGGACGATGAGACGTTCGAAAAAGTAACGATGATTAATCAAAAAGGTTTGTATCTGGTTAGTCAGGCAGTGGGACGTATTTTAGTGAAAAATGGAAAAGGTGTAATTGTGAACATGGCTTCAGAAGCAGGCTTGGAAGGTTCTGAAGGACAAAGTGCCTATGCTGCCACAAAAGCAGCAGTCTATAGTTACACTCGTTCATGGGCAAAAGAGCTGGGTAAGCATGGTGTACGTGTGGTTGGAATTGCTCCAGGAATTATGGAAGCTACGGGACTTCGAACTCTTTCTTATGAGGAAGCTCTTGCTTATACCCGTGGAAAGACGGTAGAAGATATTCGAGCTGGTTATGCTTCAACTTCAACAACTCCTTTGGGACGAAGTGGTAAACTACGGGAAGTAGCTGACCTTGTAGCATTCTATATTTCAGACCGTTCTAGCTATATAACTGGAGTCACTACAAATATTGCCGGAGGGAAAACTCGCGGTTAAAAAAATGAAGGTGAGGAAGAGAGTTGACCATAGTAAATCGATGGTATAATATTTTAGAAAAAATGGTCTCACAGCCAACTTATTCCTTGGTAGATATGCGCTCAGAGCTGGATATTAGTATGCAAACCTTGCAAAAGAGTATCCAACAATTAAATGATGTTTTGGCTCCGAGTATCCAGATTATCTCACAAGATGATCAGTTAATGTTAGAGGTGTATGACTATACTGAGTTGGAAAGGATTTTATCTGGTAGTTTAAAACGGGAGAGTGACTTCAATTCTTCCAGTAAAAGAATTGCCTATTTACTAAAACGTTTAATTGAGTCAACCTCCCCTCTTCTTATTGACGACTTGGCTGAGGAAGCAGGTGTTAGTAGAAGTACCCTTAATAAGGATTTAAAACAAGTAAAATCTTTGGCAGAGAGTTACTCTATCACTATTTCAGGAAAGCCCAACCGTGGGCTGGAGGTCTTGGGGTCCGAGCTGAATTTGCGCTTGCTCTATATTCACCAAGTGGCCCCTTACTTTGAAGGAAAGACACTCACCGAGGCAACATCTTCTTTTCTGGAGACGCTACTCCAGGAGTATAAAATCCCGAAAGAAACAAAGGAACTCCTTCGAAAGACAATTTCAATTATGGTGGAGCGTATTCATGCATCTAGGGTGTTGAGTTGCCCTATTCCTTACTATAGGAATGATTTAACAGAGACACCTTTGGTTGAAAAATTAATCTATCATATTGAGATGACTTATAAGATTTCCCTCAGTCAGTTTGAGATAGACTTTTTGTGTTTTCCGTTTAATATCCGTTTTATTGACACTTTAAGCAAGCCGTCTTATCAATCTGAACAGCTTGCAAACATTTTTCAAGGGATTGTCAAGAAAGTCAAAGAAACAATGTTGGTTAACTTTGATGATGAAGAATTATTTGAAGAAATCAAGTCTCATCTAGGCTCCTTAATCAATCGACTGATTTTCCATGTGCAAGCTAATGATATATTCCATGGCGAGGTTCAAACTCAATATCCTTTTGCTTTTGAAATGGCGAAAATTGCTGGAGAAGAACTATCTGCAATTTTTGGTTCTGAATTGGAATTATCTGAAATCGGATATCTGGCTTTGTATTTTGAAATGATTTTAAGAAAGCAAAACTCTGTTGTAAATGGTTCTCGCAAGCAGATAGCTGTAGTTTGCACAACAGGAAGAGGAACTGCTGCGATGATTATTCAGCAACTCAGACGAATTCTTGGAAATGATGTAGACATTACTCAGTATTCTGAAGAGGATTTTAATCTGGATTTGAATCAGGACTATTTCGCGATTTTTACGACAGTTCCTCTAAAATATAAAGATTCTAAATCTCCAGTCATTCAAGTTAATCATCTTTTTGATGATCAATGGCTGCAGGAAGAATGGCAGAGGGCCAATGCTTTTCATCAAAAAAATCTAGAAACAGTCAGCTTACGTTTTCTTCGGTTGAGTCCCCAAAAAACCTATCAGCAATACTTGCTAAATATGGTTGCAGAGTTAGAGAAACTTCAGATGATTGATGAAGGTTTTAGAAATCGGATAATTGATAGGGATAAAAAACAATCAACCATTTTTGGTGGAGGAATTGCCTTCCCCCATACAATTAACCAGGGTTATGCAAAAACTATTTTAATGTTTGGAAAGCTAGAAGAGCCCTATCAAAAAGGAGATGATTGGATTGAATTTATCTTTCTAGTCGCCATTCCCTCAGAAATTGAAAGCAAAATGGAGAGTGAATTGCTGGAATTGTATGACGACATTTTTCGAATTGCAGGAGAGCCTTCTCTAAAAGAAGCATTGAGGGCTGTAGAAACAGAGACAGAGTTTCTATCATTTTCTAAGAGCAAAGGAGTATTTTAATGAATTCGCTAATAATTTTCGCTGTATTTATCATGGCAGCTTATATATTTCAAATGTTCCTCGGCTGGCAGCAACTCAAAGACTTCAATAAGACCTATACGATGCTCCGAAGACTGGGGCGCGTAGCGATTGGCAGGAAGTCCGGAAGAATCAAATCCGGTACGATTGTCATGTTCGCGGTTGATGAAAACGGTCGGGTTCTTAAAGCTAGCAAAATGCAAGGAGTCACAATCTTAGCACGTTTTCAAAATATGGACGATTATGTTGGAGAAGACATCCATTATTTTGACAAGTATAATCCTCTTGTGAGAAAAGAAAATAAGTTGATGCAATCAGCCATAGAAGATGCTAGAAAAGTCTATCTTTGGCATGAGGCAGGTATTGAGAAAGAGACAAGTTCATCTGATTCTTTTCTGGGATTCGGCTTTTATGCGAATTACTTACAATTATCTATTAAACAGTTATTAAAAAAAAATAAGAAAGGGAGTTCCTTATGAATCACATTACAAATTTTGCAGAGAGTTTTATGAAACTCTTCCAATTAGGTGGAGAAACCTTTATTAGCTGGATGACAAATATTGTACCGCTTGTCTTAATGCTATTGATTGCAATGAATACCCTTATCGCTTTCTTGGGAGAAGAGAAGGTCAATTCCCTGGCTAAGATTTCTGCCAAAAATCCTGTTAGCCGGTATATGATTTTACCTTTCATTTCAGCCTTTATGCTGGGGAATCCGATGGCAATCAGTATGGGACGTTTCTTACCAGAATATTATAAACCTAGTTTTGTAGCAGCTCAGATGCAGTTCTGCCATACTTCAAATGGTGTATTTCCGCATATCAATCCTGGGGAATTGTTTGTATGGATGGGAATTGCAACAGGAATTCAAACTTTAGGTTTAAGTCAAATGGACTTAGCCATTCGTTACATGCTTGTTGGGCTTGTCATGAACTTTGTAGGCGGTTGGGTGACCGATTTTACAACTGCTTATGTAGCAAAACAGCAAGGTGTTACCTTGAGTAAAACATTTGATTGATAGAAAGAGTGAAATTATGTCATATAAGAGTATAAAAGTTGTTAAAGGAAATGGCGGTTTCGGAGGACCTTTGGTCATTACACCTAGTGAAGCTAAGCATAAATTCATCTATATCACTGGCGGAGGAGAAAAGCCAGATATTGTAGATAAAATTGCTGATTTGACCGGTATGGAAGCTGTTAATGGGTTTAAAACTTCTATCCCAGATGAGGAAATTGCTTTAGCAATCGTGGATTGTGGCGGTACTCTTCGCTGTGGTATTTATCCTAAAAAGGGGATCCCTACAATAAATATTGTCGCTACAGGGAAAAGTGGGCCTCTAGCTCAATATATAACCGAGGAAATCTATGTGTCAGCAGTTGGTCTTAATCAAATTTCTGCTGCTAATGAAGACGAAAAAGCGACAACTGTGGTAACAGAAAAGCCAACTTACGATACTAGTAAAAAAATTACAGAGCAAAAAGCTGAAACAAGTATTGTAGCAAGAATTGGGATGGGTGCTGGGAAGGTCGTTGCGACTTTCAACCAGGCTGCTCGTGAAGCCATACAAACAATGCTCAATACGATCATTCCTTTCATGGCCTTTGTTTCCTTGCTGATTGGGGTTATTCAAGGTTCAGGTGTTGGAAATTGGCTGGCAAAATTAATGGTTCCCCTAGCTGGGAACATCTGGGGACTCATTTTGATTGGCTTTATCTGTTCCTTGCCATTCCTATCTCCTTTGTTAGGCCCCGGAGCTGTTATCAGTCAGATTATTGGAACCTTAATTGGAGTTGAAATCGGCAAAGGGAATATTCCGCCCCAAATGGCTCTGCCAGCTATATTTGCTATCAACACTCAAAACGGTTGTGATTTCATTCCTGTAGCACTCGGTCTATCTGAAGCCAAGGCTGAAACAGTTGAGGTTGGTGTCCCTTCTGTGCTTTATTCACGCTTTCTCAATGGTGTTCCGCGGGTGCTAGTAGCTTGGATAGCTAGTATTGGCCTTTATCAGTAGACCTTTGATAGATGCACGTAAATATAGCAACTATTATGTTAAACTTATCTACAAACATAAGTTTATGACAGATTTGAGAAAGGATGAATAGGAATTAGATGAAGAAAATTTTTGAAGCTAAAGTAATTCAAGTGGGGCCTGAAGCTCAGAATATGATTCAAGACGCTAATATGCTCATTTTATTTGGAGAAGAAGCTCCAGAAGACTTAGCAGAGTATTGTTTTAAAATCGATAACAAAAATCTTCTAGGTGCAATACTAGAAGGTGGAAAGCTGGTCGTAGATAGTCAGGAATATTCGATTACTGCAGTAGGAAATGTAGTAGAAAAAAATTTAACTGGACTGGGCCATATCACTATTTCTTTTGATGGTTCAAAAGAGGGCAGCCTGCCGGGCACTCTCCATGTTGCAGCAGACCAAGCAGTAGTAATTGAAAAGGACTCTACCATTCAGATTTTCGAAACTGCTTGACCATAACAAAATTTAAAATCAAGCAATTTAGAAAAATAAAAGTCTAAAAAATTGATTCAGAGCTTGGACAAAAAGTCCAGGCTTCTGGGTCTAAATTAGAAAAAATAGATGACGCAGTGGTTGATTGGCATCTTCCTTCGCTTTTTAAGCCCCAAAGATTGCCTGATCAACTGTGCGGGGGTGGGAAGATGAACTTTTTAACTTGTTTGAAGTTCTTTCCCACTCCCTTTTTGATAGGGAAAATAATTTATGTTTTAATATTGTAAAATTTGTCATTGTTTTTCAATGTTTTCGCAATATGACAAATCAACAAAATTTATAAGGATAAAAACATGCCAGAAAAAGACGGTCAGGGTCAAGCGCAAAGAGCTTGAAGTCAATCAAACTAGCCAGCCAGTGCAAGGGAATTTCCAGCAGATGCATCCATAAGGGGTGCCTGAACAGAAGGGAAAGACCAAAAAGGGATTTACCCAACTTCAGCTAACTTCTCAACAGACTTGCACTCATTGGGTCAATTTATCCAAGAAGGAACTCGTATCATGTTTGAAACAGTTGTCCGTGTTGACAAACCTCGTAAGAACGTGATCATCCCTACTTTGGAAGAAGATCTTGATGGACTTGGATACCTTCAAGGAAAAGACGTTGACTTCGTTAACAAAAAAGCAACTGACGGTGTTCTTCTTGCCCGCACAGACGGTGACGTGCCAAACATGTACGTGACTCTTCCTGAGCAAGACGCCTTTACTCTTGGTTACACTATCTACTTCTTCGAATTAGCCATTGCCCTTTCAGGTTACTTGAACGCGATCAACCCATTTGACCAACCAGGTGTTGAAGCATACAAACGCAACATGTTTGCCCTTCTTGGTAAACCAGGATTTGAAGAATTGAGCAAAGAATTGAACGCTCGTCTTTAATCGACAGACAAAACGATCTCGAAAGAGGTCGTTTTTTAATCGCTTTCAATATCTCAGAATGAGGTGGAAAAGTAGACGGTTTTATGATATAGTAGAACTACGATATTTATACTTTGCACGTCAAACTATGGCCACAAAAAGTGGGGAGGATGATGGGCGAAGGTTCTTAGTAAAGGAGAGATTATGACAACAGAAGACAAGACACCTTTTGGAACACAAGAGGGACAAACTGTCCAAGAACCTTTTGGAGCACAAGAGGGACAAACTGTTCAAGAACCTTTTGGAGCACAAGAGGGACAAACTGTTCAAGAACCTTTTGGAGCACAAAATGAACAAACCGTTCAACCACCTCTTGAAGCCCAAACTGGTCAAAGCGTTCAAGAACCTTTTGGAGCACAAGGAGGGCAGACTGTTCAAGAACCTTTTGGAGCACAAAATGGTCAAACAGCTTATGAGCCATTTGGCGCACCAGGAGCGCAAGCCTTTCAACAGTCTTCTCCAGTAGAAGGACCACAAGCTGGAGGGCAGGGACAATTTTTCCAAAACCAAGCTCCTCAGGTAGAAAACAATCCTTTCTACCAACAAGGGAACCCTCAAGCCTTCCAATCGCAATGGAATGTTCAGCCAAAACCGAAGCGTGGATGGACGAAAATTGTTGTCTTTTCCCTTCTTGCACTTGTTCTTGGTGGATTAATTGGTGGCGGTGCTGGCTATTTCTGGGGAAATTCATCTAAGCCTCAAGCAGATGCTAATCGAACAAAACGCTTAGAACTCGCTAATGAAGAAGCAAAGAAGGTAAAAAACAGCTTCATTACAGAAAAGAAGGAGACTGTTTTCACCTGGACTCTTAAAGACCTTGCTACCTTGAGTTATACCAACAAGGATGGTTATGGGTTGACTGCTGATCAGATTGTTGAAACCTATGGATTGGCTTCCAGTGTAGAGTATGATAAGAATAGCCTTACTCTTTATTGGGATCGCGCAAAGAATGCTGAACATCAGAATGTTTATTTCCGATTTGAAAAAGTTGATGGCAATTATTATTTGAAAACTGTGGAAGCTTTTGACTTAGAAGAATTCTATGCAGACGAAGAAGACGATGAAGATGAAGATACTTCTGCAAATCGTGAGTTGAGTACAAAAGAATTCAAAAATCTGAAAACAGGAGATAAGAAAACTGGTGAAGGTGGAACTTCCCTATCAGAAGTTTTGAAAAAGCATAAATCAAATGTTGTCCGAATTGGAACAGAAACAAAAATGACTGAGGACGGAGAAAAGTATGACTCTACTCGTGTTATTGCAACCGTAAACTTTAAGGTCGGTGACGATTATAAGACATTGCGCTTCTTAGCACAACCAGATGGAGATTTCTTATACATTGGTCCAGAACGTTATTAATATAGAGGAGATAGATGAAAGATGAATATGAATCAATCACAGGCACCATTTGGTGTGCCAGAAACTGGTAATCAAAAGAAGCCAGGGAAAGGTCTGTTAATCGCTTGTGTTAGTGTTTTTGCAGTCTTAGGAGTCATTGCAGGTCTATTTCTTGGTCGTTCTTTTGGTGCAGCAAATGCTAAAAGTAGCGAACCAGCCCTTCACCCAACAGCTAACGCAGGAGAATCAAAACGAGATCAGGCTGGTAAGTATATTGATCCGGAAGAAGCAGAATTTTCTTGGAACATTGATGATTTAGCTGATTTGGAGTTTGGTACATACGAAACTCCAGATTTAGGAACAAGCATTGAAGATGTTGTGGATGTACATGGCAAAGCTTTGAAAGGCACGTTTAGAAAAGATAAAATTGATTTAGAATGGGGCGAGTTACAAGAAGATCAGGATGATACGCTGACTAGTTATCGTACTGTTCGTGAAATGCGCCTTACGTTTCAGAAGAAAGGAGACAATTACTATTTAAAAAACCTCTATTATTTAGGGAATCATAAAGAAGCTGAGGACGATTTTATGACCTCATCTTACTATGATAAACTGAAAGTGGGAGATGCTAAAACTGGTAAGGATGGAGTATCCTACAAGGAAGTGATTAAGGATCATACTATTTCTAGTCTTTCAATGTCTGCAGATGAAGACTATAAAACTAAAGATATTGTTACTACAATGACAGTAAATATAAAATCCTCAAGTTCTTCTGAATATAGGTTGACTTTTGTGAGACAATCTGATGGAGATTTCCTTTTATCTGAAAAAAAATTATGATGAAGAAGGGGCTCTTCATTCATTCTTTTCGAAAGAGGTAAGGGAGGAAAAATCCATTCACCTAAAACCCTAAAAAGATCTGGAATGGCATTTTCAGATCTTTTTCTGTTCTAGCGGGGACGAGCTATTTATGGTATAGTAGAATATGTTGCCAAAGGAAATAGGTGTGAACAGTTGGACGGAAAGGGATACAGATACGATCGCAGAATGGATAATGTAAAGGAAATAACAAGAAAACATCTGAAGACCCTCTTAGCTTTCATCCAAAAAAGAGGGATTCTTTTAGGGATCCTCGCAATGTTGGGAGTAGGATATGGGCTTGCTGCTTCTGGGAGTCCACAAGACCAGCTAAATCCAGACCAGCAAGTGACCTTTCGTAAGGAAGAAGCTTATCTGCAGGCCTTCCTGGCGAAATCAGATCGACCAGAAGTTGGGGTGCATTTGGAGGAATTGCTAGAATTTAAAATAGGAGATGGGACTGGTGAGCTAAGCACCAAGGGGACGACACCGGAGACCCTGGTCAAAAAATTAGGGGGAGCCAAGCAAGCTCGGCTGGAGTCAAAAGCTAGAACGCAGCTCCTTCGTCTCAGCTATGGAACGACACAAGATGGTCGAGATAGATACCAATTTGAATTTACCCATATGAAGGATGGCTACTATCTAACAGCTATTCAGGGCTATCAACCAACCTCTAAGCAGAATATAGAAAGTAAACAGCTGAAAAAGGCAGCCTTGACCAGTCTTGCTAGTGGGAAAGAGAAAACAAGCATGAAACTAGAAGACATTTTACAAAAGGTTGGCTTGCCACAATCATTACTTTTGAATCATAAGGATGGAAAGACAGTTTTGGTCTTGACCTACCGTGCACAAGAGGGGCTGGTCTTTCTCACTTTGCAACCCCAAAAAGATACTCGCTATCATCTAGTCAAGGTCGAATAAGGAGGAGTAAATGGATACAGTCATCAAGAAGCTAAAAATTCCTGCTCTCCTGCTGGTAGCGCTCCTCTTAGGGATGGGTCTAGAGGTCCTTAGTCATCCGCCGAAAAATTCTAGAGCCATAAATGAAATAAGGAACTTATCAACTTTTAAAGCGAAAGAATTTCAAGGGGAGCGACTCTTAAAAGAAACGAATGAAAAAAAGGATTCGCCATGGACCTTGGATCAGATCGAACATTTCCCTCTGTCGATAAAGAACCAAAATGGTAGCCTAAAGCAGACTGGAAGTCGCTTGGAGACCCTTCTGAAGGAGATGGGACATCCGCAAGAGAAAGTACTCATTCAATCTGTAGCAAGCAAGCAACCCAGTCTCTCCTTGCTCTATCGATGGGACGACAGAGGCAAGGGAGCCTCCATCCGTTTACTTTTCAGCAAGGGGGATGATGGTAGCTATCTGTTAGAAGAGATCGACGCGAGTCTGGCCAATCTCGATCGGGATGGAAAAAAAGTTTTTTCAGAAAAAGTTTATCAGAGCTTAGAACCTGGAGAAAAGATAGATTTGAAGGCACTTCTAGGCAGCTATCAGGGCTTACAATCCCTTGTCCGACACCAAATCGGCCCTGATCAGGAAGGCTTTCAACTGTCCTATCAGGATGAGAAGGGGAAAACTTATTTATTGGAGTTTAAACAGGTAGAGGATTCCTATTACTTGTTGCATAAGAGTCAACCAGACTCTAAAAAACAAATGTAAGTAAATAGAAGGGAAAATGGAATGGAAAAAGGTAGGCAGGTTCAAAGAGAATGGTCTAGGTTCCCAAGTAGGAATAGGGAAGTATCTGAGGTCTTTTCAGATCGTGGACCTGAAGGAGAAGCTTTTGAAAGTCCCAGTCTTCGGAGCTATCAAAAAGGAGTGAAGAGAAGCGTCCGTAAGGATGCTTTTCGAGGAGCAGGCATGCCTCGTTTTGGTTCGCTTTTTGCAGTTGCTGTGGGAATGGTTCTCATCTTTAGTCTCTTAATTGTAGCTCTTGGTTATGTAAGCAGTTCTCTCGATAAGACAGAAAAGGATACCCCAGTAAGTAAGAAACAGGATCGTCATTCTTTCAGTTCGACATCCTCTAGCTCATCATCTGCCTCCTCTAGCCAAACATCAGAATCTTCTAGCTTAACAAAAGAAGAGAAGAGTGAGTCAGATAAGAAATTGTGACAATTGACTGCTGATAATTCCCCCTATATAGATGGTGATAATGGGATTCGTGACTTTAATTTTGACGAGTTATTGGTTCTCAGTCAAAAAAACAAATTATCCAATGTGACCGCTGAAGAACTTGTGAATCAGTATGGAAAAGCTAAAAGAGGTTATTTTTCTAATGTAAGTGCAGACAAACGGGGAATTACCTTACAATATGAACTACCGGATAATCGTGGAAATGTCAGTTTTAATCTAATGGGACATGACAATGAGTATAGGGTCACTAATATCTATATGGGATATTACGCTAATTCTTTAGGAGAACCAACCAAAACAACAGAAGAATTTAGAGCTCTCTTTTCTCAAAATGGACAGGAAATTCATGACGTTATTTCTCAAATGGGAACTCCTGAAGTTACACATTTTTCCATCTCATCTTCTCAGAAAGTATACTCCTGCACCCTCTCCTATTCAACGGTAGATAATGAACAAGTTTCCCTAAATTTCGAGGAAAACTCTGATCAGTGGTATCTAAAAGGAATAGCTGTTAAAAAGAAACCATAGCGTGATTTTGGGAGATAGTACAAAGATACATTAGGATTTTAAGATTACTTCGTCTGCCAGTTATTTAAAGGACTCTTGAAATTATGCTATAATAGTAAAATCAAAGAGTTCGAAAGAAGCTCGTCTTCCTAGAGGACTGACTACATAGAACAAGAGGTATTGCCATGACTGCACAAAAAATGACTGCACAAGAGATTATCGCCTTTATCGGGAATGCAGAAAAGAAAACCAATGTAAAAGTAACCTTTGAAGGGGAACTGGCAGGAGATCTTCCAGCATCCGTTGTAAAATTAGGCAATGTCCTATTTGGAGATTGGAAAGAGATTGAGCCCCTTCTTGCCAACTTAACAGAAAACAAAGACTATATCGTAGAGCAAGATGGTCGCAATTCGGCGGTACCTTTGCTGGACAAGCGTTATTTGAATGCTCGGATTGAACCTGGTGCGATCATTCGAGACCAGGTGACCATTGAAGACAATGCGGTGATCATGATGGGAGCCGTCATCAATATCGGTGCTGAAATTGGTGCAGGGACCATGATCGATATGGGAGCTATTCTTGGTGGCCGTGCAACGGTTGGTAAAAACAGCCACATCGGAGCAGGAGCGGTCCTAGCTGGTGTCATTGAGCCAGCCTCTGCAGAACCAGTCCGAATCGGGGATAACGTTTTGGTGGGAGCCAATGCCGTCGTCATCGAAGGGGTTCAAGTTGGCAATGGCTCCGTCGTAGCGGCAGGTGCGATTGTTACCCAGGATGTGCCTGAAAATGTAGTGGTAGCCGGTGTACCTGCGCGCGTGATCAAGACTATTGATGAACAGACGCAACAAAAAACAGCACTTGAGGATGCCTTGCGTAACCTTTAAGAGTATAGAAGTAGGAAGCTGGGGGATACCTCGGCTTCTTCTCAAAAGAGGGAGACGGATATGACACTTGATTTAGTAAAGATTCGACGGGACCTGCATCAAATCCCAGAAATTGGACTAGAAGAATTTAAAACACAAGCCTATCTTTTGGAGCGCATTGCAGAAATCACCGAGGGAAAAGAATTCGTCGAGCAGCGGACCTGGCGGACGGGGATCCTGGTTTTTCTGAAAGGATCCAATCCAGAAAAGACCATTGGCTGGAGGACGGATATCGATGGCCTGCCCATTATCGAGCAAACTGGCCTTGACTTTGCCTCCCGCCACGAAGGTCGGATGCATGCCTGTGGCCATGATGTTCATATGACCTTAGCCTTGGGCTTGTTGGAGCAATTGGTTCAAGAACAGCCGAAGAACAATCTCTTATTCCTCTTTCAACCGGCCGAGGAAAATGAAGCTGGAGGCATGCTTATGTATGAAGATGGGGCCTTTGGAGATTGGTTGCCTGATCAATTCTACGGCCTCCATGTTCGTCCGGACTTAAAGGTAGGCGAAATCGCGACCAATCGGGGGACGCTCTTTGCAGGGACCTGTGAAGTGAAGCTGACCTTTAAAGGAAAAGGTGGACACGCTGCTTTTCCGCATGAAGCCAAGGATGCCCTAGTCGCTGCTAGCTATTTTGTCACTCAAGTTCAAACCATTGTCAGCCGTAATGTCGATCCTATTGAGGGGGCAGTTGTGACCTTCGGTTCCATGCATGCGGGGACGACCAATAACGTCATTGCAGAAACGGCCTTTCTGCATGGGACCATCCGGACCCTGACCATGGAAATGAACCTCTTGACCCAGAAACGACTCGAGACGATTGCGAGAGGGGTTGCAGATGCTTTTGATATGGACCTAGAGTTGGAACTCAAGCAAGGGGGCTATTTGCCGGTGGAAAACAATCCAGACTTGGCAGATGAATTGATGACTTTCTTTGATCAAGCAGAAGATGTGACCTTGATGGATATCCTACCCGCCATGACCGGAGAGGATTTTGGTTATCTCTTGTCAAAAGTGGATGGAGTCATGTTCTGGTTGGGAGTGGACAGTCCTTATGCCCTTCATCACCCTCAGATGAGTCCCAAGGAAGAAACCCTGCACTTTGGTGTCAAAGCCATTAGTCCTTTCTTAAAAATGAAAGCCAACCAATAAAGAGAGATGGAAATGAAAGCAAGTATTCGAAAAAGTATATTGAAGAAGATGAAAGGCTTGGAGCCGGAGAACAAGCGAAAGGCTGATCAAGCCTTGATCCAGCGGTTGCGCTCTTTGTCAGTTTACCAAGAAGCAAGCGTTATAGCGACCTATTTATCCTTCCCGCATGAGGTGGATACGAGTTTTCTGATTGATGCAGCTCAAGCTGATGGCAAGCAGGTCGTCATTCCAAAAACCTATCCAAAAGGACGCATGGAATTTGTAGTCTATGATCCGCAGAAGTTGAAACAAACATCCTTTGGCCTCTTGGAACCAGAGGATGGGGCTCAAGTGGTAGATCAGTCGGAGATTGACCTGATCCATGTTCCTGGAGTGGCCTTTCAAAAGGATGGCTACCGTCTGGGTTATGGAGGAGGGTATTACGATCGCTATTTGGCAGATTTCGACGGAGCGACCGTCAGCACCATCTATGCTTGCCAAGAAGCAGACTTTTCACCTGCTCCCCATGATATCCCTGTTAAGGAGGTTCTAGTGGATGAATCAACTATTTGATAAGAAATACCCAGTGACCAGTAGCTTGCTTCTATTAACAACCGGCGTTTTTCTATCCATGTTGCTGGTTCGTGGCTTTAACTATGAATCTGTCCAGACTGTTTATGATTTTGGGGGTGTCATAGGAGCTGAAATTCAGGTAGACCCGAGTCAGAGCTGGCGTTTGCTTGCTGCCATGTTTGTTCATATTGGCTTGCAACATTTTGTTTTAAACATGGTTACCCTCTATTTTCTCGGAAGAATCGCAGAGGATTTATTTGGCTCCAAAGCTTTTCTAGTCCTTTACATCTTATCAGGTTTAATGGGCAATCTTTTTGTGATGACCTTTTCTCCAGAAGTCGTCGCAGCTGGGGCTTCTACCGCCTTGTTCGGCATCTTTGGGGCCATTGCCAGTTTGCGCTTCATTGCTCGGAGTCCCTACATTCAGTATCTGAGCCAAAGTTATACTTCATTGATCCTGGTCAATATCCTCTTTAGCTTTATGCCGGGGATTAGTCTGGCAGGTCACTTAGGAGGCTTGGTAGGAGGAGGGATTCTAGCCTTTGTCTTTCCAGTCTATGGTGAGCGAGATAGCGTGAAAAAAACTTGGCGCTTGGGAGCTCTGCTCCTTTATATAGCTGGAGCCACCCTTCTTTATGCATGGGCTCTTATGTCTTAGTCTTTCCAAGGATTTGTAGCACATTTGTAAACTATCTGAAAACTGAGTGAAGTCTCAGTTTTTTTGTATATATTTCTTAAAAACGATAGAGAAAGCTAAAAATATCACAAATAAATGAATAAAATTGTAAAAAGAAAGCGCTTGCAAAACTGGTTGAAAAGGAGTAGACTGGTAGTATATAAAACCTACTTGTGTCCAAAATCGCTTGAGGACAAAAATAAGCAAAAAGGAGATTTACGATGAAGAAATGGTTGTTTAAACTAGCTTTGATAGCGATGACGTTCTTACTCCTACCAATTCAAGCCGTTCAGGCCTGCTGTGGATTTATCATTGGTCGCCAGTTGACCAAGGATGGTACCACCCTGTTTGGTCGGACTGAGGACTATCCTTATTATCCAAATGGTGGAAAACACAACAAAAACTATGTTGTTGTCGATGCCAAGACTTATAATGAGGGAGATCAAATCGAGGATGAATCTAATGGATTTACCTACCCTCATGCTGCCAACGAAATGAAATATACAGCTACTTATGACTCTGCTCGTGGTGACGGTAGCAACGGCGCTTTCGGGGAACATGGTTTTAATGAAGCCGGTGTATCCATGACTGCGACAGTAACAGCGATCCCAAATAAGAAGGTCTTGTCAACGGATCCTTTGAAAGAGAATGGACTTCCAGAAGCAGCGATGCTAGATGTCATCTTGCCACGTGTGAAGACTGCCCGTGAAGGGGTTGAATTACTGGCTAAAGTCATCGAAGAAAAAGGTTCAGCTGAAGGGAATGTGGTCGTCTTTGCAGACCAAAATGAAACTTGGTATATGGAAATTCTTTCTGGTCACCAATATGTAGCGGTGAAGGTGCCAGAAGATAAATACGCAGTCTTTGCAAATACCTACTACCTTGGTCATGTGGATTTGAATGACAAGGAAAATGTGATTGCTTCGAAAGATGTCGAAAAAGTAGCCAAGGAATCTGGCAACTACAAGACCGATAAAGATGGCAATTTCCATATTGCTAAATCTTATGGACCAGAAAAATATGCTGAAGGGGACCGTTCACGGACCTATGCAGGTATTACCTTGCTAGATCCAGACTCTAAAGTCACCTATGAGGATGATGAGTATGAGCTCTTCCGTTCACCAACCGATCCAAATAAAAAATACACCTTAGAAGATGCTTTTGCCTTGCAACGGAACCGTTTTGAACACTTGAATGGTCGCTTTGTACCAGATGATCAAATCGGTGTTAAGAAACAAGGTGACGATGGTAGCAACGATACTGTTCGTAAAGACCAATATAAATATGCCTTAGGAAACGAAAATGTGATTGATGCCCATGTCTATCAAATCAATCCAAACCTTCCAAAATCATTTGGTGGAACTGTATGGCTCGGCATGGGACCTTCACGGAACACCCCTTATGTTCCATTCTATGGAAATGTAAAAGATACTTACGAAGCCTTTAAACCTCAAACAGCTACTTATGATCCAAATTCATGGTATTGGACAGTTTGGCACATTGACCAAATGGCCATCAATAACCAAGATCTCTTCGGAAAATCTATCCAAAATCACTGGAAAGCACTAGAAGAACAGCTCATTATCGAACAAAAAGTGAGCGATGCAAAATACGCTGCCTTGAAAGCTGATGAAGTAGCTGCAAAAGGGGCAGAGGATCAAGTAACTGCTGAATCAATTGCGCGTTCTGAACGTCTTTTCAAACAATTTAAACAATACGAAGCAGAGCTTTCAGCAACCTTGAAAGAAGCGGGTAGAACAGATGATCCGTATCGGGCATCTCTTCCAGATGATTACAAGGAACCAACGGACGCAACTACAACAACAGCTCCAAGTACTGAGCCAAGCACTGACGCAACTACGACAACAGCTCCAAGTACTGAGCCAAGCACTGACGTAACTACGACAACAGCTCCAAGTACTGAGCCAAGCACTGACGTAACTACGACAACAGCTCCAAGTACTGAGCCAAGCACTGACGCAACTACGACAACAGCTCCAAGTACTGAGCCAAGCACTGACGCAACTACGACAACAGCTCCAAGTACTGAGCCAAGCACTGACGTAACTACGACAACAGCTCCAAGTACTGAGCCAAGCACTGACGTAACTACGACAACAGCTCCAAGTACTGAGCCAAGCACTGACGCAACTACGACAACAGCTCCAAGTACTGAGCCAAGCACTGACGCAACTACGACAACAGCTCCAAGTACTGAGCCAAGCACTGACGTAACTACGACAACAGCTCCAAGTACTGAGCCAAGCACTGACGTAACTACGACAACAGCTCCAAGTACTGAGCCAAGCACTGACGCAACTACGACAACAGCTCCAAGTACTGAGCCAAGCACTGACGCAACTACGACAACAGCTCCAAGTACTGAGCCAAGCACTGACGTAACTACGACAACAGCTCCAAGTACTGAGCCAAGCACTGACGTAACTACGACAACAGCTCCAAGTACTGAGCCAAGCACTGACGCAACTACAACAACAGCTCCAAGTACCGAGCCAAGCACTGACGCAACTACAACAACAGCTTCAAGTACCGAGCCAAGCACAGATGCAACTACAACAACAGCTCCAAGTACTGAGCCAAGCAAGAATGAAACCAAGCCAACTCAACCAAGTACCGAGCCAAGCAAGGATGAAACCACAACTACAACGACTGAACCAAGCACGGATGCAACTCAACCAACTGAGCCAAGCACTGAGCCAAGCAAGAACGAAACCAAGCCAACTCAACCAAGTACTGAGCCAAACAAGGATGTAAATACATCAACTACGATTGTCCCTGCTCCAACTACAAACAATCGTCCGGTTCTTCCTACGAATTCCTACATTTTAGTTGATCCTGTTACTGGAATCACCCTACAAAACCCTGACTTTGCCCAAGGTGGTTTTAATTTGGCAGCTTCTGTATTGAAGGATGTCCAAGCCCTCAAAGGTAAAGACTATCAGATTTACGACATTCAGTTGTCAAATCAAAATGGCCCTGTTCATCAATTCAGCCCAACTGTGGTGACGATGCCAGTGGATCCTATGAAAGAAGTAGAATCTGTTGTAGGCATTGGAGAAGATGGCAAGATTGAAACTTACCAGTTCAGCTTAAATGAAGACAAGAGCAGGGTAACCTTCACAACCAATCACTTCTCATCTTATGGAGTTGTCTACAAAACAGCAGCTAAGGTAGAAGAAAAAACAGAAAGCAAGAAATTGCCATCTACTGGACAAACCATTTCAATGGTTGGTATCATCGGTGGTGTCTTGATTAGTGCACTTGGATTTGCCTTCTATGTAGAAAAACGCAAACAGAATAAAGCCTAAAGAACCAACCTGTTTTTAAGAAACAAAAAGAGGCCGGACATATAGTCCGGTCTCTTTGCTTTATAATCAAAAAGTCAGGGTGAGGATTTTTTACTTCTCAGTCACTTTCCCACTTTCTTCTAATTGTTTTCCAAGGTTGATGATGTATTGTTTGAGATCATCTTTAACCTGTGGGTGTTTCAAGGCATAATCAATAGATGTTTTCATGAAACCAAACTTGTCCCCTACATCGTAGCGTTTGCCCTTAAATTCGCGGGCAAATACTCGTTGGGTCTTGTTCAAGGTATCAATGGCATCAGTCAATTGGATTTCATTTCCAGCGCCTGGTTTTTGGTTTTCCAAGATTTGGAAGATTTCTGGAGTTAGCAAATAACGACCGATAATGGCAAGGTCACTTGGTGCCTCTTCAGGTGCCGGTTTTTCGACAAAGGTTTCAACGCTATAGAGTCCGTTGATGCCTTCCCCTTGAGGAGCAATGACTCCGTAGGCAGAAACCTCTTCATGGGGAACTTTCATGACAGCAATGGTTGAAGCATGTGTCTCATCGTAGTCATTCATCAATTGCTTGGTGAGCGTAGTCGCTGTATCATCTGTGATATCCATGAGGTCATCACCCAGCATCACGACGAAAGGCTCATTCCCAACGAAGGCCTTGGCCTGAAGGACAGCATCTCCAAGGCCGTTCGGATGTTTTTGACGAATGAAGTGGAGACGCATCCCGGTAGTTTCATCGACCAGTTTCAACAGATCATTTTTCCCTTTTTCCTTGAGGTTGTACTCAAGTTCGAAGTTTGAGTCAAAGTGGTCTTCGATCGAACGTTTTGATTTACCAGTGACAACGAGAATATCCTCGATGCCAGCCTTAAGGGCTTCCTCAACGATGAATTGGATGGTTGGCTTATCCACGATTGGCAGCATTTCTTTGGCCAGGGCTTTAGTAGCAGGTAGGAAACGAGTTCCAAGTCCAGCCGCAGGAATGACTGCTTTTCTAACTTTTGTCATAATAATTCCTTTCTAACTGAAGAATAATTGGTTGTTGATCTGATTGGGAAGGAAGAATTCCTTAGTTCCACTCATTTTCTTCTTTAAATTCGTTGCTCATCATGAAGTTGATGGCTTCACGAATATCTTGCCCTTCATAAATTACTTGGTAGATGGCTTGTGTGATTGGCATGTAGACGTCTAGCTCTTGAGCCAGTTCGTAGGCAGCCTTAGTGGTTGAAATCCCTTCGATGATCATGCCCATGTTGGCTTCGATATCTTCCAGTTTTTCACCGCGACCGAGGGCATCCCCAGCTCGCCAGTTCCGAGAGTGGATGGAAGTCCCTGTCACGATCAGGTCCCCAACTCCGGATAGTCCACTATAGGTTAAGGGGCTGGCACCTAGTTTAACACCTAGACGGGTAATTTCAGCTAGTCCACGTGTGATGATGGCAGCCTTGGCATTGTCCCCAAAGCCGAGTCCATGGAGGGCTCCAGCACCAACAGCGATAATATTTTTCAAAGCTCCAGCTGTCTCTACCCCAATCACATCTGTATTGGTATAGAGGCGGAAGTAGTGGTTGCTGAAGAGTTCTTGAACATAACGAGCTGTTTCTAAATCTTTAGAAGCCGCTGTGATCAGAGTGATATCGCGAACGATGGTTTCTTCAGCGTGACTTGGCCCAGACACAACCACAATCTCGCTACGTAGAGAAGCAGGGATTTCCTCTTCTAAGATTTGAGAAATCCGTTTGTGACTATTTGGTTCTAGTCCTTTGGACGCGTGCATGACCTTGACAGGATGGTCCAAGAGTTCAGCTACTTGCTTGGCAACGAGTCGTGTCACCTTGGTTGGAACGACAAAGAGGACCGCATCCGTACCAGAAAGGGCTTCATTCAGATCGTGGTAGGCTTTGATCCCTGGATCTAGAAGGACATCCTTAAAGTAGCGTTTGTTGGTATGTTCTTGATTGATTTCGTCGATTTGTTCTGGGACATTTCCCCAGATCCGTACTTCATGGCCATTATCGTGGAGGACTTGAGAAAGGGCAGTTCCCCAAGAACCTGGACCAATGACCGCAACGGTTTGTTTATCCATAGCATTCTCCTTTGTGAAGATTTCATTTCTATTTTACCATACTATAGAGAAAAAAGCTTTGGAATCTAGCTGAATTTCATAGGAAAAGCAAATAATATGATAACTGAAAAAATGTTAGTAATTTTAGTAAATTATTCTTGCATTTATATTCTGAATATGGTAATATTGCTTTCGTATATTACTCTAGCTAGTGATATACGGGAGAAACAAAAAAGAAAAGGAGTTTATGATGAAAAAAAGCTTAAAAATAATACTGACCTTAGTATTAGTTTTAGCTAGTGTCTTTGGTTTGTCCAAAATTCGGTCGGCCCATGCGGATGGCACAACAGGAAAGATCCAGATTACAAGTAAAACGATCACACCTGCTAAGTCACCCGTGGACCAGTACACAGACATTAAGGTTGATCTAACTTTCAATGTTCCGAACGGGGTCAAATCTGGGGATCAAGCGGTTATTACCCTCCCTCAGAATCTAAAATTTATTTCGGATCAAACATTTGATGTAATGAGTCCGGATGGTCAATCAGTGGTTGCAAAAGCAGTCATTAATGCTGCAAATAAAACCATCACCTTGACTTATGAAGGTTATGTGGAAACGAAATCAAATATTTCAGGAAGCATGTTCTTTGCAGTTCGGGTAGAGCCTGCAACTGCATCTCCAAGCAAGGTACCTATCACCTTGAACGTGGACAACAATCCTGTCCCTGTAGGAAAAGTTGACTTTGTAGTTGACCCAGGGAATGCTGAAAAGACCTTGGATAAGGTTAGCTGGGGGACAGAAACCTTAGCAGATGGCAGCATCACTCGTCAATATGAAGTACGTGTCAATGCCGCGAAAGCGCCTTTAACAGAGACAGTTGTGACTGACCAATTGCAAACAGAAGGAATGAACTATGTAGAAGATTCCTTTGTGATTAAAAAAGGGAATTGGGCCGTTAACAGTTCGCATAAATTAGAATTGAAAAACGGGCAAGTTGTCTCTTTACCAGTTGAGTTTGGAGCAGATAAGAAGAGTTTCAAGGTTAGCTTGGGAAATGTAGCCCAAGGTGAAGGTTACTCGATTGTCTATAAGGTGAAGATTCCTTATACCCCTGCAAATGGGGAAAAGTTCCTCAACAATGTAACTTTGAATGCAAAAAAAGTTGTTGAAACTAAGAGCAACCCATTCGTTTATCAAACTGCTGGTGGGGAAGCCCAAGGATATACCTTCTCCATCAACCTCAAGAAAGTTGATAGCCAGGATGAAAACACTGCTTTAGCAGGTGCTGAATTTAACGTGATCCGTGTTGCAACAGGTGCAGTTGTCGGTAAGTTGACAACCAATGCAAAAGGAGAAGCAAGTATTGGTGGCTTGTTGAACACAGCTTACCAATTAGTTGAAACAAAAGCTCCAGAAGGATATGAATTGGATGCTACTCCAATTGATGTCAAAGCAGAAGATTTTGGAACAACAAAAACAGCCCTTAAAACAGTTACAAATAAGAAAATTGTCAAAGAACCGACACCAACCAGTGCGGTCATTGAATTAGATAAGGCCCTAACAGGTCGTGACTTGGTAGACGGTGAGTTTAGCTTTGAATTGTACGAAGGTGCAAACAAACTTCAAACTGTCACCAACAAATCTGGCAAAGTAACCTTTGAATCAATCTCTTACACAGCAGAAGGTGAACACACTTACACTGTGAAAGAGGTCAAAGGGGATAATGCTACAATTACTTACGATGCTTCTGAAAAACAAGTGACTGTTAAGGTTACTCGTGACGGAGATGCCTTGAAGGCAGAAGTCGTCTATCCAGAAAGCAAAACATTTACCAATGCCTTCACACCAAACGCAACAACTGCAACAATTGAGTTGACGAAAGAGTTGACAGGTCGTGACTTGGTAGACGGTGAGTTTAGCTTTGAATTGTACGAAGGTACTAACAAGCTTCAAACTGTTACCAACAAATCTGGCAAAGTAACCTTTGATGCTATCTCTTACACAGCAGAAGGTGAACACACTTACACTGTGAAAGAGGTCAAAGGCGATAATGCCACTATTGCTTACGACACAGCTGAAAAACAAGTGACTGTTAAAGTTACTCGTGATGGAAATGCCTTGAAGGCAGAAGTCGTCTATCCAGAAAACAAAACATTTACCAATGCCTTCACACCAAACGCAACAACTGCAACAATTGAGTTGACGAAAGAGTTGACAGGTCGTGACTTGGTAGACGGTGAGTTTAGCTTTGAATTGTACGAAGGTGCAAACAAACTTCAAACTGTTACCAACAAATCTGGCAAAGTAACCTTTGATGCTATCTCTTACACAGAAGAAGGTGAACACACTTACACTGTGAAGGAAGTAAAGGGGAACGTACCAGGTATCACATACGATACAGCCGAAAAACAAGTAACCGTTCAGGTAACTAAAGATGGAGACAACCTAAAAGCAACAGTTGTCTATCCAGAAAGCAAGGTCTTTGCAAATACTTACTCAGCTCCAAGTCCAGCAAAAGCTCAGATTTCAGCTAGCAAGATTTTAGAAGGTCGTGACCTAAAAGATGGCGAATTCAGTTTTAACTTGTTGGATGAAGCTGGAGAAGTTCTTCAAACAAAACAAAATGCAGCAGATGGTTCTGTAGCATTTGACGAAATTTCTTATTCACAAGAAGATGCAGGAAAAACTTTCCACTACACGATTAAGGAAGTAATCCCTCAATCTCAAGAAAAAGGAATGACCTACGATCAAGCGAGCATCGAAGTGACAGTAACTGTTACGAAAGATGATGCAAGCAATACCATCAAGGCTACAGTGGCGTATGGTGCGAAGACATCCTTCACCAATACCTTTGTCACAAGTGAAATCCCACCAACTCCACCAGTCGTTGAAAAACCAGAAGCTAAGCTTTATACGATTCAGCTTCACAAGGTGAATGGTGAAGGTCGAGCTTTAGCGGGAGCTGTCTTTGGACTCTTTGAAGCGGATGGTAGCACTCCAGTTGCCAACCCATATGGCGAAGGTCAAGCGACAGCGACATCCGATGCTAATGGTCTTGTAAGCTTTGTAGGCTTTGAGGCTAAGGATTATGTAGTGAAAGAATTGACAGCACCAGAAGGTTACCAACTTTCAACAGCTTCAATAGCTGTCTCTGCAACAGAATTGAGCGCTGCGTCAGATTTGGTAGTGGATAAAGGAAATGTGGTGAACCAACCGTTTACTGAAATCCCACCAACTCCGCCAGTTGTTGAGAAACCAGAATTGACTCTCTACAGCATTCAATTGCACAAAGTTAACAATGAAGGCAAAGCCTTGGCAGGAGCAGTCTTTGGACTCTTTGAAGCAGATGGTGTGACACCAGTAGCTAATCCATATGGTGAAGGTCAAGCGACAGCGACATCAGATGCCAATGGTCTCGTTACCTTTACAGGGCTTGAAGCCAAGGATTATGTAGTGAAAGAAATCACTGCTCCAGAAGGATACCAACTTTCTGAAGAAGCGATTACTGTTTCATCTAATCAATTGATTGCCTCAACCAATCAAGTACTTGATCAAGGTAAAGTTGTCAATAAACCATTCACTGCTATTCCACCAACTCCACCGGTAGTTGAGAAACCAGAATTGAAGCTTTATACCATTCAGCTTCACAAGGTGAATGGTGAAGGTCGAGCTTTAGCGGGAGCTGTCTTTGGACTCTTTGAAGCGGATGGTAGCACTCCAGTTGCCAACCCATATGGCGAAGGTCAAGCGACAGCGACATCCGATGCTAATGGTCTTGTAAGCTTTGTAGGCTTTGAGGCTAAGGATTATGTAGTGAAAGAATTGACTGCTCCAGCTGGTTACCAACTATCAACGAATCCAATCACTGTCACAGCGGAAGACTATGTACAAGCTACAGACTTGGTTGTAGATAAAGGAAATGTAGTTAATGAACTAACTCCTCCGACACCTCCGACTCCACCAACTACTCCACCAACTACCCCATCAACAGATAAACCAAAAGGTGATAAGCCTTCTGGAAGTCAACCAAAAGAAGAGAAGGAACATACTCTTCCTTCTACAGGTGAAACAGTGAGCGAGGGACTAGTGGCTACAGGACTCGCATTGGCGGTTGCTGGAAGTGCCTTGGTTTACAAAAAACGTGAGAATTAATCTCTAAAACAGGTTTTGTTCTAGCCTTGCTAGACAAGCCTGTTTTTTTGATTTGGGTGATAAAAAATATTTATCAGGTCCTTAAAAAATACATATTAGACGCTCTAAGGGTGGGATGATAAAATAGGGAATAGAAATATCAAAGGAGGGAAGGCCATGTGTAGAACGATTGTTGGAGTCTCTGCCAATCTATGTGCAGTGGATCCAGATGGGAAAAATATCCATTCGTCTGTATCTTGTAAATTTGCGGAAACCATTAAGCAAGTAGGTGGCCTTCCTATGGTCATCCCAGTGGGAGACCCATCTTTTGCCAAGGATTATATCGAAACAGTGGACAAGCTCATCCTCAGTGGAGGGCAAAATGTCCATCCTAGCTTTTATGGCGAAGAGATCACCGTCGAAAGTGATGACTACAATCTCGAGCGCGATCAGTTTGAATTGGCCTTGCTAAAAGAAGCGGTCCGTCAAAACAAGCCCGTCCTAGCTATCTGTCGTGGCGTTCAGTTGGTCAATGTTGCCTTTGGTGGGACTCTCCATCAAGAAGTAGAAGGGCACTGGCAGGGCCTCCCTTTTGGGACTTCTCATTCAATTGAGACCAAAAAAGGCAGTGTGGTGGAGCGACTCTTTGGGAAAGCCAGCCAGATCAATTCTGTTCATCGCCAAAGCATCAAGGACTTGGCACCTAACTTTCGAGTGACAGCCATTGACCCACGAGATCAGACCATTGAAGCCATCGAAGCAGTGGACGGTCATCGCATCATCGGCTTGCAATGGCATCCAGAGTTCCTAGTCAAAGAAGAAAAAGGCAATCTCGAACTCTTCCGCTATCTTTTACAAGAATTGTAAACTCTTTAGGATTTTTTAAGGAGAAAGAGGTAAACTAGTCTCATCAACAAAGACCTCCTAACTTTGTTTGATACAGTTTACTTTTTTCATATAATCTCCTGCAAAAGTCTCCTCGTTTGAGGGGGCTTTTGTGTCTTTGTCAGAAAAAATACGAATAGTAGTATAGGGGAGACGCTAGGCCAAAGTGATGGTATAATAGAAGAGATGGAAACTATTTAGAATGAAAGAGGAATTATGATGACAAAAATTCGTGGATTTGAACTTGTATCAATCTATACTAATCAAGACTTGCTTCCAAAACGGGAGACAGCCCACGCAGCTGGCTACGATTTAAAGGTAGCAGAACGCACGGTGATTGCGCCAGGAGAGATCGTCCTCGTGCCAACAGGAGTCAAGGCTTATATGCAACCGACAGAGGTTCTCTACCTCTATGATCGTTCTTCAAACCCTCGTAAGAAGGGTCTAGTCTTGATCAACTCGGTTGGTGTCATTGATGGTGATTACTATGGAAACCCTGGAAATGAAGGCCATATCTTTGCTCAGATGAAAAACATTACCGACCAGGAAGTGGTTCTTGAAGTCGGCGAACGTGTGGTTCAGGCTGTCTTTGCACCATTTTTAATCGCAGATGGGGATGAAGCAGACGGCGTGCGGACTGGTGGATTTGGGTCGACAGGGCACTAGGATGAAGATTATCTTTGTGCGTCATGGAGAGCCAGATTATAGTATGCTTGATAATCTTGAAAATCCACAACTCTATAGTGGTTTTGGCCGTGATTTAGCACCGTTGACAGGAAAAGGTCGCTGTCTGGCAAAAGAAGTTGCTAAAACTTCATGTTTTGGAAAGGCAGAGATTATTATTTCATCGTCTGTGACGAGGGCTTTAGAAACAGCACATTATATAGCAGTTGAAACAGGATTGGACTTATTTGTGGAGCCGTTTTTTCATGAGTGGCGTCCAGACTTAGATGGCACTAACTCTGATTTAACTAGTGTATTGGTAGCTCATGAATATTATCTAAAACATCAAGGAGGTTTACCTGAAGATTCACCTTGTCGCTATGAAACTGCTCTGGAGATGCGTCGTCGTTTTTTAAGAACTTTGGAAAAATATAAAAATTATAAAACTATTATCATTGTAACTCACGGAATGCTGATGCGCCAATTTGTGCTAAATGAGAAGATTGATTTTTGCCAAGTGATTGAGTGTGAGATAGAGATTTAGAAAGAGGTATCGTATCGCTAAGAAAAAAACGACATTTATTTGTCAAAATTGTGCTTATAACTCACCCAAGTATCTAGGGCGCTGTCCCAACTGTGGCTCTTGGTCTTCTTTTGTCGAGGAGGTCGAGGTCGCAGAGGTCAAGAATGCACGAGTGTCCTTGACGGGTGAAAAGACTAAACCCATGAAACTAGCGGATGTGACCTCCATCAATGTCCATCGGACTAAGACGGAGATGGAAGAATTCAACCGCGTCCTTGGAGGCGGTGTCGTCCCAGGAAGTCTGGTCCTCATCGGTGGAGATCCTGGAATTGGTAAATCGACTCTCCTCTTACAAGTATCGACCCAACTATCTCAAGTGGGAACGGTCCTCTACGTAAGTGGCGAGGAGTCAGCCCAGCAAATCAAACTTCGAGCAGAGCGCTTGGGGGATATTGACAGTGAGTTTTATCTCTATGCGGAGACCAATATGCAAAGCGTGCGAGCAGAAGTGGAGCGCCTCCAGCCTAACTTCCTTATCATTGACTCTATCCAGACTATTATGTCTCCTGAGATTTCAGGGGTGCAGGGATCAGTTTCTCAGGTGCGGGAAGTGACGGCAGAGCTCATGCAGCTGGCTAAGACCAATAATATCGCCATCTTCATCGTTGGCCATGTGACCAAGGAAGGAACCTTGGCAGGTCCTCGGATGTTGGAGCACATGGTGGATACAGTGCTCTACTTTGAAGGGGAGCGCCACCATACCTTCCGGATCCTGAGAGCGGTCAAGAACCGGTTTGGATCCACCAATGAAATTGGGATTTTCGAGATGCAATCAGGTGGGTTGGTCGAAGTCCTCAATCCTAGTCAGGTCTTTCTGGAAGAGCGTTTGGACGGGGCTACTGGTTCTGCCATTGTCGTTACCATGGAAGGAAGTAGACCAATCTTGGCGGAGGTCCAGGCCTTGGTGACCCCAACTGTTTTTGGAAATGCCAAGCGGACGACGACAGGTCTTGACTTTAATCGGGTCAGCCTCATCATGGCTGTTTTAGAGAAACGTTGCGGACTTCTTCTTCAAAATCAGGATGCCTATCTCAAGTCAGCTGGTGGTGTCAAACTGGACGAACCAGCCATTGACCTAGCCGTAGCGGTGGCCATTGCTTCCAGCTACAAGGAGCTTCCAACCAATCCTCAAGAGGCCTTTATCGGTGAGATTGGCTTGACTGGGGAGATTCGTCGAGTGACTCGGATTGAGCAACGGATCAACGAAGCGGCTAAACTTGGTTTCACTAAGATTTATGCGCCAAAAAATTCTCTCCAAGGCATCACAATCCCAGATGGTATTCAAGTGATAGCAGTCTCCACTGTAGGGGAAGTTTTGAAAAAAGTTTTTTCTTAACCAGAGTTTGAAATCGTTTGCGAAAAGATTTTTCCTGTGCTATACTTTGTCTATACTTACTTAAGGATAGGGGTTAATTATCATGCAATTTTTTACAGACAACAATGTGCAATTCCCATTGGTCGAGTTATCTCTCAATCAAGGTGAGACTGTCTATATTCAGCGGGGGAGTATGGTCTACCATACACCTAATGTGACCCTCAACACCAAATTAAATGCAAGTGGCTCTGGTGTGGGACGCTTTGTAAAAGCAGTTGGACGGTCAATGGTTTCGGGTGAAAGTACTTTTATCACCCAGGTTTTTGCCCAGTCTAATAATGCTTACCTAGCATTGGCACCTGACTCACCAGGTCAGGTTGTACCACTGTATTTGGGTGAAAAGCAGTATCGATTGAACGATGGTGCTTTTCTAGCCCTTGATGGCACGGCCTTCTATACAATGGAGTTCCAATCAATCGGTAAGGCTCTTTTTGGTGGTCAGGGAGGATTCTTCGTCATGACGACCCAAGGACAAGGGACTCTCTTGGTGAATGCATACGGCTCTATTAAAAAAATTGAGCTGAACAATCAAGAAATCACCATCGATAATGCCCATGTCGTTGCTTGGAGCCAGTCTTTGGATTATCGTATTCATTTGGAAAATGGTTTCTGGCAATCAATCGGAACAGGTGAGGGAGTAGTCAATACATTTAGAGGGACTGGTGAGATCTATGTTCAAAGTCTCAACCTTCAGACCTTTGCTGGCTTGCTGAATCGCTATTTACCAAGACGATCATAATGCATAAAAGAGGCTGGGACAAAAGTCCTAGCCTCTCAATTGTATTTGGATTATCGAGCAAGACGCAGTGGTTGAGTGGGCTCTACTACGCTGATTTCATCAGCTTTTACAGCCCTACTCAACTGTGCGGAGGTGGGACGACGAAATCGAATTCTAACGAATTACCGATTTCTGTCCCACTCTCTTTTTCATGTAGGCTGACAACTGACAATCTGGGAAAAAGATGGTAAGATAGAGAGTAAATAATTTGGTGTTCAAACTATTTTACCAACCAGAAAGGAAGTTCTTATGTCCTATTTTGAGAATTTTTTAAAAGCCAATCAAGCCTATGTTGAATTGCACGGAGACCTTCATCTCCCGATCAAACCGAAAACGCAAGTGGCCATTGTGACCTGTATGGACTCTCGTCTTCACGTCGCACCGGCACTAGGTCTTGCTCTGGGGGATGCCCATATTTTGCGGAATGCAGGGGGGCGCGTGACAGAGGACATGATTCGTTCCTTGGTCATCTCGCAGCAACAGATGGGGACTCGAGAAATCGTCGTCTTGCACCACACAGACTGTGGAGCGCAAACCTTTGAGAATGAAGGCTTCCGTCAGCATCTGAAGAAGGAACTGGGAGTTGATGTCGGAGACCAAGACTTCCTACCCTTTCAAGATATCTACGAGAGCGTCCGAGAAGATGTCGCTCTATTAAAAGCCTCACCGCTGATTCCAGACGATGTCATTATCTCAGGAGCTGTCTATGATGTCGATACAGGATTGATCACTGAGGTGACAGATTAACTTAAACCGTTAGCTTTTTGGTTAACGGTTTTTGTATGCAAAGACGACACTGTGAACCTTGATCGGACTGCTGATGAAAATCAAAGGTATCAAATGGTTGGATAGACTACAAAGATATTAGTCCAAACAAGGTTTGAAGTATAAAATTATGATAAAATATAAGTTGGAGGAATTTTATGATGAAAAAAGTTTTTAGCGATTTGTTTGTGAAAACGGATTATGCTATTATGTGCGGTATAAGTGCGTATTTGACAATGCTTACGGTAGACCTGTTGAGTGCGACCCCACAGGATCTGTTTTTGACACTCGCTCCCTTGTCCATATTAAAAGTGGGAATCTTTTTTATTGTGGGAGGTGTATTGATTTGTTTACATGACAAGTTGACAAACTCAGATATACGTAGTATCACGATGATTCTTTCTTGTGTGACTCTCCTCATAGCTATTTATAAGAGTATGTCCTTCTTTTTATCTCTAGGCTTAATTCTTTTGGCTCTGATTTTGTTTATAAGAGGGAGGGTTAATAAAGAAAAGTCCTCCTATTTGTATATATCGGTCATCTTGCTAGCCACACCGCGTTTACTAACCTTAGGAAGCTCGAATTTTCAAGATCAAGCACTTGGCTTTCATGCTATTGATCTTTCCAGCACCCGATTTCTTTCAATCATCTGGCCGGTTGCTATTGCCTCCATTATCTCAGTTGCGTTTATTATTCTTTATTTCAAATTTCCGATATATAACTACTTGGAGGGACATAAAAAAATCGTTCGAACAATCGTGTTTTCGCTTATTCTGGTCTACGTCCTTCACCTTTCTGTTGTAGTGGTTTACAAAGTGAAGACAAACGAGCTGTCATCGTTTGATATTGGGATCTTTTCTCAAATGTTTGAACGGATGAATCACGATTTGACTCCGACAACGACCATAGAAAGAGATAGAGTGCTCTCTCATTTTGCCGTCCATATTTCACCTATCTTTTATTTAATGTTGCCATTCTATAAGCTCTTCCCATATGTAGAGACCTTAGAAATTTTACAGTTACTCGTAGTCTTTTCAGGGATTATCCCATTGAGATTAATCCTTCGTAAATTAAAGTTTTCTAATCTCACAAATACCTTGGCCATCTTATGGTTTCTGTTGTTGCCAGTAATGACAACGGCAGGGGGATTCCATCTGCATGAAAATTGCTTTTTAGTTCCATTAGTGTTTTGGGTATTCTATTTCATTATTTCGGAACAAAAATGGAAGATTCTACTAGCTACCGTATTACTATTGTTCGTGAAAGAAGATGCTTTTATCTATGTACTGAGTATGGGCTTATTCTTCCTTTTCCAAAAACGATTTGATCTATCCAAGCAGACAAAAAGATGGCTTCTCTTTACGGAGATTGTCTTGCCGATAGCCTATTTTGTTTTTACCATGTATCTTCTGAGTGCCTATGGTGAGGGAGGAATGATTTCACGGTATGACGCATTCTTGCTCAATGGGGAAAGCGGGATGTTCATGGTGATTAAGAATCTATTCTTCCATCCAGGCTATGTCATTAGTACGCTACTGACTGCCAAAAGATTAGGGTATTTATTCTTAATGTTTGCTCCGGTATGTTTCTTAGGACTACTCCAACGGCGTTGGTCGACTTATTTTCTTGTGCTTCCACTGATAGTGATTAACTTATTGTCCAATTGGTCCTATCAGTATGATATTGGTTTCCAGTATAGTTATGGAAGTGGTGCTTTAGTTTTCATCATGGCTCTTCTAGCATTAGAGGATCTGAAAGAACATAACATCTTACAGGAAAAATTGACGGTAGCTATCGTGATAGTAGGAATTATTTTTTCTGGTAGTCTTCTACACCACTTTACTCATAATTGGTCCTTTAATATCGGCTATTACCGTCAAAATAAAGAAATGTTTGATGAAATCCAGAAGACTTTAGGAAGTTTGCCAAAGGATGCTTCAGTCTTAGCTGAAGGAGCCTATACGCCATCTCTTAGAAAACATAAAGAGCTTTTTGACATTTTCTATCACAATGATAAGAAGGCGGATCCGACAATTGATTATATTGTGCTTCCTCAATCTCAAAAGGATCAAAATAAAGAATACAATCAATTATTAGAGAGTTACGAAGCTTTAGGATACCGGGAGAGTCAGTATTCGTCTGCTCACGTTTATATTTTAGAGAAGGCAAAGTAAAAAAGCGGACACCTAGTCTGTTTGGTCAGTAGCAATAAACATATGCTCCCATATTAGACAATTAAAGATAGGCTGGGACAAAAGTCCTAGCCTATCAATTGTCTTTGGATTGTCGAGCAAGACGCAGCGGTTGAGTTGGTTCTACTACGCTGATTTCATCAGCTTTTACAGCCCTACTCAACTGTGCGGAGGTGGGACGACGAAATCGAATTCTAACGAATTACTGATTTCTGTCCCACTCTCTCTTTATATAGGTCGCTCTCTTTTGTTTCCAAAGTGGTTAAAAAAACATAGAAAAAACAGGGAAAGTATGTGAAAACTTAATGAAAAACATGGATATTAAGATGGTTTTCGCTGGGTATCGAATCGCTGGAGATGGCCTTCGTTGCAGTGCTTGAGAGGCTTTGGCTCTCCTATAAAATCGGATTGACAAAAAACTGAACAATTAGTGAAAAATAATTAAAAAATCTTGCATTTATAAACAGATATGTTACAATAATAATCAAATAATTTATAAAGGAGCATAATATGCAGACCACAAAAGCACGCGTGAAGCGAGTTTTAGCATTTATGAGTCTTTTAGTTTTATCCTTGACAGTTTTTACGACAGTCTTTGCGACTGAAGTAACCAGTTATACGATAAAAACTGAAATTAAGGTTGACAACCAACCGTTAACTGCCGACACGAAGATCACTACTGGTCAAGCGATGGAGGCAACCAACGAGATTAGTTTCCCTGACTCACAGCAGATCAATGCTGGTGACACATTGGTTCTAGATCTTCCAAAAGAACTAGGCCTGGTGACCAAGCTAGAGTTTCCAATTGTACACGAAGGCGGAGAAGTAATTGCAAATGCAGTGACAGATCCAAGCACACAAAAGGTGACCATTACCTTTACAGACTATTTCTCTGAGAATTACAAAGATAAGGTAATGACCTTGAAGTACAATGTCCGTCCAAATGCAGCAAACTTGCCAAAGACGGGAACTTACTACTTTACATTTGGTAGCACTAACTTCACATTGAACTACAACAAGGATGATGGTGAAGCTGGTGACTATGAAATGAAGTATGGTTACCAAGATCCAGAAAATCCTAATCGGATTAAATGGCGCATTGTTTTGAATGCGGTTCAAGACAAGTTGAACAATATGGTCATCAAGGATGACTTCAGTGATAGCGGGCAAGTCTTAGTAGAAGGTTCTCTACGTGCTGTTCGTTATGCAACTCAGCCAGAGAAGATTCCTAATGAAGCGGCTCTTCTAAAGTTGGAACCGATTGATAACTTCACCAAGAAAGCTGAGTTTACCAGAAATGCGGATGGTGGTATCACAGGTTTCACGATTAATTTTGGGGATAACTGGAACTGGGCGATGTACATCGAGTACACAACAGAGCTGAAGTCAGCACTTCCTGAAGGAAGTAAAGTGGCTAATGTCCTAGAATGGTCAGCTAGCAATTTTGACAAGTCTCGCTCAATCAACGCCTTGACACGTTTGGAAAGTGCTTCAGGTAGCGGTAGTGGGGATCGAACAACGACTACAACTACAACAACTACAACGACTACAACAACAACAAGCACAACCACGTCGACCACGACAACTGAGGAACCAACAACCACGTCGACTACAACGACTGAGGAACCAACAACTACGTCAACGACGACTGAGGAACCAACAACCACGTCGACCACAACGACTGAGGAACCAACAACTACGTCAACAACGACTACAACCTCGACGACAACTACGACTGGTGAAGGACGTCCAACAACCACCACGACGACAACAACTGGTGGTCCATCCACTACAACAACTCCTGGTGGCCCAACCACTGGTGACACTACTGAGTCAGCACCAGGCGGTGGTACTGGTGGAGGTCGTAAGAAACTTCTTCCAAGTACTGGTGAAGTCGTAGCAACTGGTCTCGTTATTTCGGGAGTTGTTGTTCTCATTGGTGCGATTGTCTTAAAACGCAAAATTTCTAATAAATAAACAAAGAGTTTCCGTATGATGGAGAGAGCGAAAGCTCTCTCTTTTTTGGGAGAATGATAGATGGAGAAAAGGGATGAAATTATCAATACTCATTACACTACTCAATGAGGAATTAGTACTAGCTCAGACTCATGCAGCTATTTCGGCCCAGCTGGAAGACATGCTTGGGAAAGATCTTTCGGATTATGAAATCCTTTATATTGATGATGGGAGCAACGATAAGACCTTTGAGCTAATCGAAGAGCTTGCCAGAGACAATGATCGGGTCAAATATATTCGCTTTAGTCGAAACTTCGGCCGGGAGAGTGGTATCTTAGCTGGTTTTAAGTATGCGACGGGAGATGCTGTCATGGTCATGGATGGAGATTTGCAACATCCGCCCTATCTCATCCCCCTCTTTTTAGAGGCTTACAAGGAAGGCTACGATGTCGTCAGTGGACAACGGACTCGTGACGGTGAATCCTTTGTGGGTAGCACCTTTGCTCGTCTATTTTACTTCCTATCCAACCGCTCCATGGATGTTCATTTGACGGATGGAAAATCCGAGCTCAGACTTCTCAGTCGGAAGGCTATTAACGCTTTTATTTCCATGCCAGAATACAATCGATTTAATAAGGGTCTGTACGAATGGATTGGCTTCAAGGAGAAAGTCATCCCCTATAAAAATGAACTTCGCAAGGCTGGAAAGAGCAAGTTTGGCTTTAAGAAATCTATGAACTATGCCATTCAAGGAATTATTTCCTTTAATGACCGCCCTCTTCGCGTGTGTATCCAGTTTGGGTTTATCTGTCTGGGATTGGCTATTCTCTACTTGTTTTTTGAGTTGATGAAGTATATCTTTTCTCAGGGGGATTATGTGAGTGGGTATTTTACCACCATTGCGGCCATCATTCTCTTTAGTGGGGTGCAGCTAATCTTTATCGGAATTCTTGGAGAATATATCGGGAAGATTTACTATGAAGTGAAACGTCGCCCTCATTTCATTATTGAAGATACCAATATTGAAAAGGCGAAAGAGGATAGCATTGGATAAGGAAGATAGGAGATAGAAGAATGTTTGTCTGGACCAAGCCTTGGCAAGAGCTTTGGAAGAGAAATCCGAAGAGCTTGTTGTATGCTTTTAGCGCCCTGCTCCCAATGGCCATCATGCTGGTCGTTTGGGCTTTTATGGGGACTTTTCCATTTGGAGACAAAAGCTTGATGGCTGTTGACTTTGGTCAACAATACATCAGCTTCTTTGGCTTGTTGAAACATGCCGTGCTCTCCGGAGATTTATCTAGTTTGAGCTATTCCTTTACCAAGTCTCTGGGGGGAGATATGATTGGGGTGCTCGGCTATTATTTGATGAGTCCTTTTAATATTATCTATATTTTGACGCCCCTCAAGTACTTTGGGTTTGCGGTCTTCTTGACCATTTGGCTCCGTTACGGGGCTATTGGAATGGCCTTTGCCTTCCTTTTGATCAAGCGGTATAAGGGCTTGGAATCCAGGAAATGGCTAGTGCCCCTCTTTGCGACAGCTTATGCCCTATCTGGGATGCTGGTGTCGTATCAGATGAATGTCATTTTTTACGATGCCATGATCATGCTTCCCATCGTCATTGTCTACCTAGAAGAGCTATTGGATGGGGGAGCTCCCTATCGCTATGCCTTTGCTTTAGGCTTGACGGTCTTGCTCCAATTTTATATGGGCTATATGATCTCCATTTTCATCGCCTTGTATACTTGCTACTATGTATCACCAAGGCTGCTGGTCGAAGGAGATTGGAAGAAGAAAATTAGAAATGTTAGTCTTCCCATCTTGCAGGCTGTGATCTATTCGATTATCGGGATCGCGCTAGCCTCTATCATCCTTTTGCCGGTCTTCTTCAACCTCATTGAAAGTAAGGGCCAGGTCGGAGGAGGGATGACCTTCTCATTGGCCTTTCAAATTAACCCCTTAGATATTTTTGCTAAGCTAGTTGTGGGTGGCTTTGATAACACCTCAGGCTGGTCTGCGGGACCAAACCTTCCCAATATCTATATTGGAGCCTTGGGCCTACTAGGCTTTGTATCCTATTTCTTGTCGAAAAAAGTCGTCACCGTCAAGAAGTGGGCTGCCGGTCTGGTCACCTTCGTCTTCTTTATTTCCTTTGTCAATGAATTTGTCAGCAAGATTTGGCATATGGGGCAAAATCCAGCTGGTTTCTTTTTCCGCTTCTCTTGGCTATTCTCTTTCTTTATGTTGGTCCTAGCCTACCAAGCGATGAAAGAAAAAATTGTGCTTTCACGCCTAGCCAACCTAGTGATTGGTCTGGTGTTAGCCTTGGCAGTCGTCTATGTCTATTCGCAGAACTATAGCTTTATTGCCAAGCTTCAACCGTCTGGTGTCTCCCGTTACATCAGCCGATTTACTGCCCTTCATTTGTTGGGGCTCCTGGTCGTTGTTTCCTATGGCTTTTACAGCTATTGGGACAGATCCAAGAAGAGCCGGAAAGAAAAGCTCATTCGGATTGGCTGGACTGCTGGCTTCCTTGTCCTTGCCCTCATCCTCTTGAAAGTAGGCTATTTGTTGTCCCAAGTTGGAATCACAGTTCTACTATATCTGCTTGTCCTTCTGGTCTTGAACAAAAAATGGACCCGCTTGTCAGTCGTGGTATTATCTGTCTTGACCTTCTTTGAGCTGGGCTACAATGCCTATCTCTCTCAGGTGACCTTGGGCTATGACAGTGTCTACAAATTTGCAGATGCTGCTGTTTCGGTCAAGCGTGTAACGGATAAAGTCCAGGCAGATGCAGATGAGAAGTTCTACCGGATTGCGACTGACTTCGCCTATTCTCGAACGGTTCCATCCTTGGTATCTTATCCAGGCTTGAGTACCTTCAGCTCGAGCTTAGAACGGTCGACCATGGACCTCTTTGCTTACATGGGAGATCTGGGGGTCAATGCAGCCACAGAGTATAGCAATGGGACGCCCCTGACGGATGCTTTGTACGGTGTTCGCTATTACATGCATGCCAAAGAGTTTGATCCAAAAGAGATGGAAGAGCATCCAGAAAAGATGTATTTCTATCGCTTTACCAACCGCTTTGACATGGGGCGTTACTACACAGAGACTGTCTACGAAGACAATCGATTTGTCGTCTATAAAAACCCTCATTCTTTCCCTTTGGCCTATGGGACTAATTCCCTCGTGAAGAACATTCAGTTTGGGGCCAACAATGCCTTTGCGAACCAAAACATTATCCTTAACTCTATGGAAGGCCATCAAAAGAATACAGGCGATTATGTAGACTATTTCAAACCCTTGGCTTTCACTGGGATTGAAACGGAGAATTTAATAGAAGAAAAGGTCAACAAGGAGACAGGAGAGGCCATCTATCGACGGGCAGATTCTTCTAAGGAAGGTATTATCCGCTATAAGGTCATTCCACGTTCCAACAATACCTATTACTTCTTTGTGCCAGCGTCCTTGATTCCTAAGCAAGATTATTCTGTCCTGGTCAACAATAAATGGTTGCCAAATAGTAAGACCTTTACCCAAAGGCAAATCTGGCAGCTGACGGACATGACCGAAAATCAAGAGTCGGTGATTGAGTTTCGCTTTAGAACAGATACCATTGACATGAGCCAGGCGGGTGTCTATCGGGCCGAGCTGGATCAGATCCAAGAAGTACTTGAGAAGCGCAAGCAGCAAGGTTTGAAGGTGACCAAGTTCAGCAATACTCATATCGAGGGGGAGGTCACTATTACAGATGATAGTGATGTCATGATGACCTCCATTCCATACAGTGCCGGCTGGCAGGTAAAAGTGGATGGTCTAGCTGTCACGACCGAAAGAGCCTGGAATAGCTTCCTATCTTTCCCAATCACCAAAGGGAAACATCAGGTCGAGTTTGTCTTCAAAACCAGAGGTAGCTTGATCGGTGCCCTATTGTCTATTGTCGCAGTCGTGAGTCTCGTCATCATTAGAAAAAGATGGAAAGAGGAGCATTCTTAAGCTTCCCCAGGGTGTAATAAATTTCTTAAAAAGTTGAGATTTCGGTCTCAACTTTTTTCTATATTATTAAGAACAAAAAGTGTCAAAAAACGAATGATAAAAAAATGGACTAAATGGGAAAAAAAGTAAAAAAATGTTAAAAAATAGAGGGAAACTTCATCTGAATATTCAGAAAGTTTTACGGTAAGTAACAACTTTGATATATTTAGTTGACGGTGATGAACAAGTTTGATAATATTTGTTATGTATCAAACAATAAAAATATGAAAAAGGAGATACAAATAAATGAAGGAAATGTTTAATAGACGTCAGCGCTTTTCTTTGCGAAAGTATAGCGTTGGCGTTTGTTCTGTATTACTAGGGACAGCGCTTTTTGCTGTCGGAGCTCCGACAGTAGCTGCGGAGGAAGCTAGTAAGTCTACTGACACAAGCCAGGAAACAGCAGCAAGCGTTCAACCTAAGCCGACTCAAGCGGCGCCAGATACTGCTACTGTAACGCCTGGTAAAACTTACGCTGAAGGAGCACCTGCACCTAAGGTAGATCTTTCAGACTCTGCTTTAGCAACTGAAGCAAAAGCGGCAACGGAAACTCCAGCTGCACCTGAAGTAAAACCAGCTGTAGAAGCAACTCCAAAAGCAGAAGTAGCTGCAAAACCAGCAACAGCTGAAGCAGGTGTTACTGCAGAAGAAGCTGCTAAACCAGCAACAGCTGAAGCAAAACCAGCTGTAGAAGCAACTCCAAAAGCAGAAGCAACTGCAAAACCAGCAACAGCTGAAGCAGGTGTTACTGCAGAAGAAACTGCCAAACCCGCAGAAAAAGCTGAAGAAGCAAAACCAGCTGCAGCTGAATCAAACAAGCCACGCGTACGTAGTCGTCGTGCTGCTACAGACCACAATAATGAGCCGGTTGCTGTAGCAACTTTCCTAAAAGACGGTGAAGTTGCTACACCTGATATGGCGGATCCTAATGGTGCAAGTGTTCGTTCACAAACAGTACCATCAGGATATGCTACTAAAGAAGGCGATGTCTATACTTATAGTATCGTAGACCTCACTCGCTTTAATGAACGTTACAATACAAACTACTACACACGTGCTTACAAGGGATTTAATGATTCTACTGATACTACTGTAGAATTAATTGATAAAAATACAGGTAATGTAGTAGAAACTAGAAAAATTACTGCATCTAGTGGTATTCAAAAATTCACTACTACTGCTACTGCATCTAGAGGAGAATTAACTTGGCAAGTTGATTACGATCCAGGTACAGGAACTGGTCCTGGTAAAACGGACCAACCATTTATTCAATATGGTTATGAAGTTGGGGCAAGTATCCAAGCTTTGGTAGCTCCTGGACATAACCTTACTACTGAAGAACAAAAATTATACGATGCTGTTTATGCAGCTCGTACATCAACAGATATTATCAACGTTGTAGAACCAGCTTATAACGGTCGTACAATTACAGATACCAATGCCAAGATTCCGCTATCAGTTAATAAAACAACTTACTATAAAGTAGTTGATAAAAACAACCCTACTTTCAACGCCAATAAAACGGATGTAACTGTTCAAGATTATAAAGAAAATGGCAATGAAGTAGACTTGGCTTCATACACTCTTAAAGCTATGGAAGGTCAAAACTTCACAGCATCTGGAGAACGTCAATTCGATGGTTACAAATTGTATCAAGCAGCTGATGCAAAGGATCAATCAGGTTATGTAAGTCGCCCTTACAAAGTTGGAACTAAATTCATGGACGCTGAGCGTGCAGGAATTAAACGGATTAAAGAAATCGTAGGTGAAGATGGAACAGTAGTTGTTCGCGTTTATCTTCTAGATCCAAAACAACAAAGCAAACGTTCTGATGGTACCTTAAGCACAGATGGCTATATGTTGCTAGCGGAAACGAAACCAATTAAACCAGGTGATTATAACAAACAAGAATTAGCTGTTAAAAAATCACCTCTTAATACCATTCCTTTCACAGATAGCAAAGGTGTAACCTATGCAAATGGTAAGGAAGTTCCATTCGACTTCCAAAAAGCTGCTGGATATACACCATATAAGACTGTCTTTGTGCCATTCTTAGGAGATAATATCGGTCACCTTTCTCCAAATGAACAATTGGTTCGTGGAGTAAATGGTATTGGTACTAACGTTGACTTGCTTAACTCTTTGACACCTTATAAACAACCTGTTTATTACTATGTCAAACAAGAACCTGTAACAGTTACTCCAGAAGTTGAAAAACAATTGGAAGGACGTGTGCTTGTTAATGGTGAATTCGGTTTCAAGATTAAAGAAGTCAATGAAAACAAATCACTTCCTTCATATGAAGAAAATGTTACAAACAAAAACGGTAAAGCGACATTTAGTAAATTAAGCTTCAATAAAGTTGGTACCTACAAATATACAATCTCTGAGATTGCAGGTTCAGATGCAAACGTTGATTACGATGCAATGACCGTTACGATGACAGTTACTGTTACAGAAAACTCTAAAGGTGATTTGCAAGCTTCAGTTAAATACAGTGGTGCTGGTGGTTTTGCTTCAAGCGCAGATGATAAGATCTTCAACAACTATGTTGTAGCACCAGTTAAGACTAAATTCGACTTTACTAAGAAATTAGCTGGACGTGAGCTTAAAGACGGCGAATTCAAATTCGTTCTTAAAGATGCAAACGGACAAGAAGTTGAAACAGTAACGAACAAAGCAGACGGAACTGTAACATTCACAGAATTATCATTCGATAACTCTAAAGTTGGTACTCACACTTATACTGTAGAAGAAGTGATCCCTGCAGCGAAAGAAGCTGGAATGGTGTATGATACTATGAAAGCTACGATTACTGTCAAAGTTGCTAAGAACGGTCATACACTTACTACGGTAACAAGTGTATCATCAACTGGTGGTGTAGATGATAATGGAGCATCAACTGATGGTACTGAAGATAAAGTATTCAACAACAAAATCACTCCTCCGGAAACTCCTGAGTTCCAACCAGAAAAATTCGTCCTTAAAAAAGAAAAATTTGACCTAACAGGTACAAAATTAATGGACGATGACGATGAGCTTCAGGATGAGTACACAGAAACAAATGCAAATCCGTATGCTGATCAAACCAAGAACAACGAAGCGGAAAACATCAATACGAAGACTGTTGAACGTGGTGATAAATTAGTTTACCAAGTATGGTTGGATACTAAGAACTTCACTGACAAGAACAACATCCAATCTGTAGGTATCTCTGATACATACGAAGCAAATAAATTGACTGTTAACGTTGCTGATATTAAAGCTTACGATAGCGTAACAGGAGCTGATGTAACATCTAAATTTGATATTACAGTAGCTAACGGAGTCATTACAGCTACATCTAAAGCTTCTATGAACAAATCTTTAGGTGATGCTGCTAACACTCAAGTTATCGATACAACTAAATTTGCATTTGGTCGCTACTACAAATTTGATATCCCAGCTACAGTTAAAGCTGATGTTCCTGGTGGGGTAGACATCGAAAACAAAGCCAACCAAATCGTTCACGTTTACAACCCAGTAAGCAAATCTGTCGAAACTCCAGAAAAACCAACTCAAAAACGTGTGAACTCTGTACCAATCACTGCAGAATTCAACTTCACAAAACGTTTGGAAGGTCGTAAACTTAAAGCTGGCGAATTTACATTCGAGTTGAAAGACAGCGACAATATTGTGATTGCGACTGCAACCAACGATGCGGATGGTAAGATCAAGTTTGCTCCAGTAGAATACACAAATAAAGCTGGTAAAAAAGTTACTGCCCTTAAATACACGAAGAATGAAGAAGGTACGTACACTTACTCTGTAACAGAAGTTAAAGGTGCAGACGCAACTGTTACTTACGATACAATGAAGGCAGAAGTAACTGTAACAGTATCTCACGACGGTACAGCTAAAGCATTGGTTGCTAACGTAACTGAACCAGCTGACAAAGAGTTCAACAACACAGTAACTCCTCCAACAGAACCTAAGTTCCAACCAGAGAAGTATGTGTTGAATACAGCGAAATACTCTATCACTGATAACAAACTTCTTGATGATGATGCTGAGTTGGCAGACAAGTACGCAGATACTAATACGAACCCATACGCAGACCAAACTAACAACAACGAAGCAGAAAACATCAATACTAAGACTGTTAACCGCGGAGATAAGATCTACTATCAAGTATGGTTAGATACAACTAAATTCTCAGCAACTAACAAAGAAAATGTTCAAACTGTAGGAATTACTGATGACTTTGATGAAACTAAAGTTGATGTAGATTCTTCAGCAATTAAAGCATATGACTCTGTAACAGGAGATGACGTAACAAACAAATTTGACATTAAAGTTGAAAATGGAGTAATGACAGCAACACTTAAAGCTGGATTCACTAAGTCTCTAGGAGATACTGAAAATACTCAAATCATTGACACAACTAAATTTGCATTTGGACGTTACTACAAATTTGATATTCCAGCAACAGTTAAAGCTGATGTTCCAGCTGGAGCAGATATCGAAAATACTGCAGCTCAAGTAGTAAACTACTACAACCCAGTAACTAAGAAAGTTGAAAAACCAAATAAACCAACTGAAAAACGTGTAAACAGCGTACCAGTACAAGTAGAGTTCAACTTCACTAAGAAATTAGAAGGTCGTGAACTTAAAGCTAACGAATTCAGCTTCGTACTTAAAGATTCAACAGGTAAAGTTGTTGAAACTGTAACTAACGATGCTGACGGAAAAGTTAAGTTCTCAGCTATCGAATTCAAGAAAGAACAAGAAGGAGTTCACAACTACACAGTTGAAGAGGTTGCAGGAACAGACGCTACTGTAACTTATGACACAATGAAAGCAAATGTAACTGTAACAGTATCTCACGACGGAACAGCTAAAGTTCTTGTAGCTACTGTAGGAGACATCGCTGACAAAGAGTTCAACAACACAGTAACTCCTCCAACAGAACCTAAGTTCCAACCAGAGAAGTATGTATTGAATACAGAGAAATACTCTATCACTGATAACAAGCTTCTTGATGATGATGCTGAGTTGGCAGATAAGTACGGAGATACAAATACTGATCCATATGTTGACAAAGACACCAACAATGAAGCAGAAAACATCAATACGAAGACTGTTAACCGCGGAGATAAATTAGTTTACCAAGTATGGTTAGATACAACTAAATTCTCAGCTGACAACAAAGAAAATATCCAATCTGTAGGAATCTCTGATAACTACGATGAGGCTAAATTAGAACTTGATGTTACTAAGATCAAAGCTTATGATTCAGTATCTGGTAATGATGTAACAGATAAATTTGATATCGTTGAAAACAACGGTGTGATTACTGCAACCCTTAAAGCTGGCTTCACTAAGTCATTGGGTGATACAGAAAATACTCAAATCATTGATACAACTAAATTCGAATTTGGACGTTACTACAAGTTTGATATCCCAACAACAGTTAAACAAACAGTTAAAGCTGGTGTAGATATCGAAAACACTGCTGCACAAGTAGTCAACTACTACAACCCAACAACTAAGAAAGTTGAAACTCCAGAAAAACCTACTCAAAAACGTGTGAACAACGTACCAGTACCAGTAGAGTTCAACTTCACTAAGAAATTAGAAGGTCGTGAACTTAAAGCGAACGAATTCAGCTTCACACTTAAAGATGCTGACGGTAAAGTTCTTGAAACAGTTAAGAACGACGCTGACGGAAAAGTTAAATTCTCAGCTATTGAGTTCAAGAAAGGTCAAGAAGGAACTTACAACTACACAGTTGAAGAGGTAGTAGGAAGCGATGCAACTGTAACATACGACCCAATGGTCGCTACTGTCAAAGTTGTGGTATCTCACGATGGAACAGCTAAAGCATTGGTTACAAACGTAACAGACGCTGAAGACAAAGAGTTCAACAACCGTGTAACTCCTCCAGAAGAACCTAAGTTCCAACCAGAGAAATACGTTCTTTCTGAAGAGAAATACGATATCACTGGCGACAAGCTCGTTGATGACGATAAAGAGTTGGCAGACAAGGTCGCAGACACAAATGCGAACCCATATGCGGACGATGCATCAAACAACGAAAAACAAAACTTGAACACTAAGACTGTTAAACATGGCGACAAGTTGGTTTACCAAGTATGGTTGGATACAACTAAATTCTCTGAAACTAACAAAGAAAACATCCAATCTGTAGGAATCTCAGATGACTACGATGAAGCGAAGTTGGATCTTGATTCTACTAAGATCAAGGCTTACGATTCAGTAACAGGTGCAGAAGTAACAGATAAATTCGATATCGCTGTGGACAACGGTGTGATCACTGCAACTCTTAAAGCTGGCTTCACTAAGTCACTTGGCGATGCAGAAAATACTCAAGTTATCGACACAACTAAATTCGCCTTCGGACGTTACTACAAGTTCGACATCCCAACAACAGTGAAAGCTGACGTTGCGGCTGGAGTAGACATTGAAAATACTGCGGCTCAAGTAGTCAACTACTACAACCCAACAACTAAGAAGGTTGAAACTCCAAACAAACCTACTCAAAAACGTGTAAACAGCGTACCGGTACCAGTAGAGTTCAACTTCACTAAACGCTTGGAAGGTCGTGAGTTGAAAGCTAACGAATTCAGCTTCGTACTTAAAGATTCAACAGGTAAAGTTGTTGAAACAGTGAGCAACGACGCATCTGGTAACGTTAAGTTCTCAGCTATCGAATTCAAGAAAGAACAAGCAGGCGTTCACAACTACACAGTAGAAGAAGTAGCTGGAACAGACGCAACTGTAACATACGATACAATGAAAGCGAATGTAACAGTAACTGTTTCTCACGACGGAACAGCTAAAGTTCTTGTGGCAACTGTTGGCGACATCGCTGATAAAGAGTTTAACAACCGTGTAACTCCTCCGGAAGAACCTAAGTTCCAACCAGAGAAATACGTTGTTTCTGAAGAGAAATACGATATCACAGGTGACAAGCTCGTTGATGATGACAAAGAACTGGCAGACAAGTACGCAGATACAAATGCGAACCCATATGCGGACGATGCATCTAACAACGAAAAACAAAACTTGAACACCAAGACTGTGAAACGTGGCGACAAGTTGGTTTACCAAGTCTGGTTGGATACAACTAAATTCTCTGAAACTAACAAAGAAAACATCCAATCAGTAGGAATCTCAGATGACTACGATGAAGCGAAGTTGGATCTTGATTCTACTAAGATCAAAGCTTACGACTCAGTAACAGGCGCAGAAGTAACAGATAAATTCGACATCACAGTTGAAGGTGGAGTGATCTCTGCAACTCTTAAAGCTGGCTTTACGAAGTCACTTGGAGACGCAGAAGATACTCAAATCATCGATACAACTAAGTTTGCATTTGGACGTTACTACAAGTTCGACATCCCAACAACAGTGAAAGCTGATGTTCCTGGTGGTGTAGACATCGAAAACACTGCGGCTCAAGTAGTGAACTACTACAACCCAACAACCAAGAAAGTTGAAAAACCAAGCAAACCAACTGAAAAACGTGTAAACAACGTACCAGTACAAGTAGAATTCAACTTCACTAAACGCTTGGAAGGCCGTGAGTTGAAAGCTAACGAATTCAGTTTCGTACTTAAGAATTCAGCAGGAGAAGTTGTTGAAACAGTAAGCAACGATGCATCTGGTAACGTTAAGTTTTCTAAACTTGAATTCAAGAAAGAACAAGCAGGAGTTCACAACTACACAGTTGAAGAAGTGAAAGGAACTGACGCAACCGTTACATACGATGCGATGAAAGCGAATGTAACAGTCACAGTGAAACACGATGGAACAGCTAAAGTTCTTATCGCGACTGTTGGCGACATTGCGGATAAAGAATTTAACAACCGTGTAACACCACCTGAAACTCCAGAATTCAACCCAGAGAAATACGTTCTAAACAAAAAAGAATTTGATTTAACTGGAACTTCATTATTGGATGATGATAAAGAGTTGGCAGATAAGGTCGCAGATACAAATGCGAACCCATATGCGGACGATGCATCTAACAACGAAGCTGCGAATATCAATACTAAGACTGTTAAACCAAAAGATAAATTGGTTTACCAAGTATGGTTGGATACAACTAAATTTGATGCAGCTAACAAGAACAACATCCAATCAGTAGGAATCACAGATGACTACGATGAGACTAAAGTTGATGTTGAAGCTACAACTATTAAAGCCTACGACGGTAAGACTGGTGCTGATGTAACAGATAAGTTCGATATCGTTGTGAACAATGGTGTGATTACTGCAACCCTTAAAGATGGCTTCACTAAGTCACTTGGCGACGCAGACAACACTCAAATCATTGACACAACTAAATTCGAATTCGGACGTTACTACAAGTTTGAGATCCCAGCAACTGTTAAAGCTGATGTTGCAGGTGGAGTAGACATCGAAAATACTGCGGCTCAAGTAGTGAACTACTACAACCCAACTACTAAGAAGGTTGAAAAACCAAGCAAACCAACTGAAAAACGTGTCAACAGCGTACCAGTACAAGTAGAATTCAACTTCACTAAACGTCTAGAAGGACGTGAATTGAAAGCTAACGAATTCAGCTTCGTACTGAAAGATTCAACAGGTAAAGTTGTTGAAACTGTAAGCAACGATAAAGATGGTAACGTTAAGTTCTCTAAACTTGAATTCAAGAAAGAACAAGCAGGAGTTCACAACTTCACAGTTGAAGAAGTGAAAGGTACTGACGGAACTGTTACTTATGATAAGATGAAAGCAGTAGTAACTGTAGAAGTTAAACATGACGGAACAGCGAAAGCTCTCATCACTAACGTAACAGATCCAGCAGACAAAGAGTTCAACAACAAGGTGACTCCACCAGAAACTCCAGAATTCAACCCAGAGAAGTATATCCTGAATGAATCTAAATTCGATATTACAGGTGACAAACTTGTTGACGATGATAAAGAGTTGGCAGACAAGGTAGCGGATACTAATAAAGATCCATATGCCGATAAGGTTGATAACAACGAAGCTCAAAATATCAATACGAAGACACTTAAGAAGGGTGATAAAGTATACTACCAAGTATGGTTGGATACAACTAAGTTCACTGAAGCGCACAATATTCAATCTGTAGGTGTAACAGATAAATATGACAGCGAAAACTTAGACGTCAACGTAGCAGAAATTAAAGCATACGACTCTGTAACTGGAGAAGATGTGACAGCTAAATTTGATATCAAGGTTGAAAATGGTGTGATTACTGCAACTTCTAAGACAGACTTGACTAAGTCACTTGGAGACGCAGAAAACACTCCAGTAATCGACACTGCTAAATTGGCATTCGGACGTTACTACAAGTTTGAGATCCCTGCAACTATCAAAGCAACAGCTAAAGATGGTGTAGATATCGAAAACACTGCTTCACAAACTGTTCACCAATACGATCCAACTAAGAAATCTGTTGAGAAACCAGAAAAACCAACAGAAAAACGTGTCGTTAACATCCCAACTAAAGTTGAATTTAACTTCACTAAGAAACTTGAAGGACGTGAGCTAAAAGAAGGTGAATTTAGCTTCGTACTTAAAGATAAAGATGGAAAAGTTATTGAAACAGTTAAGAACGATGCATCAGGAAACATCAAGTTCTCTGCATTAGAGTTCAAACGTGGAGAAGAAGGAACTCACACTTACACAGTGGAAGAGGTTAAAGGTACTGACGCAGGAGTTGAATACGATAAGATGGTAGCTACAGTAACAGTAACAGTTACTAAAGAAGGCAAAGTCTTAACAACAACTTCTCAATTACCGGAAGATACTGAGTTCAACAACAAGGTAATTCCACCGAAACCACCAGTAACACCACCAACACCACCGGTAACACCACCAACACCACCGGTAACACCGCCAACACCACCGGTAACACCGCCAACACCACCGGTGACACCACCAACACCACCGGTGACACCACCAACACCACCGGTAACACCGCCAGCACCAGAACTTCCTTCTACTGGTGAAGAACAATCAGCTTCTGCTGCATTGTTAGGCGCTGCTCTTGGTTTGGTTGGACTGGCTGGTCTTGCAAGACGCAAGAAAAACGAAGACTAAACAAGTGGTAGAAACCAACGATTCACACTAGGATCGTAAATGGTTTAGTTTTCCACAAGGAGGCCTCGCTCTAAGGAGTGGGGCCTTTTTGTTATTTCTTGAAAACATTGAAATCACGTCTGGCAATATGATACAATAGAGGATATTTACAATAGTTAGGACAAAGGTATGCTTATTTCGATTATTTCACAAGGCTTGATCTGGGCTATTTTAGGGCTAGGAATCTTTATGACCTTCCGTATTTTGGATTTCCCAGATATGACCACAGAGGGCTCCTTTCCACTAGGGGGAGCAGTCGCAGTAACCTTGATCACCAAAGGGGTTCATCCTTTATTAGCCACTCTAGTGGCCGTAGGCGCGGGGTGTTTGGCTGGATTGGCTACAGGTCTACTTTATACCAAAGGGAAGATTCCGACGCTCTTATCGGGGATTTTGGTGATGACTTCCTGTAACTCAGTCATTCTCTTTGTGATGCAACGGGCCAACCTAGGCTTATTAGGATACTCAAAAATCCAAGATATGATTCCTATCGCCAGTGGCGTAAACGAGATTATCATTGGGATCATCTTTGTGACCTTAGTGATTGCTGCTATGCTTTTCTTTTTAGATACTAAACTGGGGCAGGCCTATATTGCGACAGGGGATAATCCTGAGATGGCTAAGAGCTTTGGGATCCATACCAGCCGGATGGAGTTGATGGGGTTAGTGGTTTCTAATGGGATTATTGCCTTGTCAGGTGCCTTGATGGCCCAGCAAGAAGGCTATGCAGATGCTTCTCGAGGGATCGGGGTTATCGTCGTTGGCTTGGCTAGCTTGATTATCGGAGAGGTCCTTTTCTCAAAACTGACCTTAGCAGAACGTTTGCTCAGTATCGTTATTGGATCGATCATTTATCAATTCTTGATTTGGGCAGTGATTGCTATTGGGGTCAATACTAGCTACATCCGTATCTTTAGTGCTATCATCTTGGCTATCTGTCTCATGATTCCAACCTTTAAAGAGAAACTGCTGAAAGGAGTCAAACTCAGCAAATGACCGCAATTATAGAATTAAAAAATGCCACCATAGTGGTGAATAATGGCTTGAATGAAGAAAAAGTCATTTTGGATAATGTCTCTTTGGAGATTCATGAGCATGACTTTATCACCATTCTTGGGGGCAATGGTGCTGGGAAGTCAACTCTCTTCAATACCTTGGCTGGGACCCTTCCGCTGACGAGTGGTCAAGTCTTGATCAAGGGAGAAGATGTGACAAACTATGGTCCAGAAAAACGGGCAAAATACCTATCCCGTGTCTTCCAAGATCCAAAGATGGGGACAGCGCCTCGTATGACAGTGGCTGAAAATCTCCTGATTGCAAAATTCCGAGGAGAAAAGCGGGGTTTGGTTCCTCGTCGCCTTGCCCACTACAAAGACGAATTTAAAGAGGTTTTGAGCCAGATTGGCAATGGTTTAGAGAGGCATGTCGATACGGCGGTAGAATTCTTATCTGGCGGGCAACGGCAAGCTCTGAGCCTTTTGATGGCTACCCTGAAACGACCTGAACTCTTACTCTTGGACGAACATACAGCTGCGCTCGATCCCAAGACGAGTCAAGCCTTGATGGAGCTGACGGATCGTTTTGTCAAAACAGATCGACTGACTGCCTTGATGATTACCCACCATATGGAGGATGCGCTCAAGTACGGAAATCGCTTGATTGTTATGCAGGATGGAAAGATTATCCAGGACTTGAATCAAGAGGAAAAGGCTAAGATGGCCTTGTCTGATTACTACCGTTTCTTTGAGTAAATTTAGAAACTAGTTTCAGTGTGTAATCGCTTGCAATACCGATATTAAAGGAGTATACTATAGGTGAAGATAAGGGAGAAGGGGTTGATACCAATGCCTTATAGATTCATACATTAGGTTACTTCGCTTTAGGTCTGTCTTCGCTGACACTTGATTGTGCTTTTTATAAAAAAGCTAGAACGTCGGAAATGTTAAATCGGTTGAGCCGTCAAGTAAGTCTGCTTAACTTACTAAATGACATTGAAATACGTGGAAATAGTAGTGGAAGCTTTAGATGGTTTTCGAACTTCGGTATGCTCAACTGAGTGCTTTGTAACAAAACTGAAAGAGAAATTGCAAAGAAAACCACTGGTATGTAAAAACGTACCATGAATAGAAATGAAAATCATAACTGTTGTTTTCGTTAGCCTAAATGGTTAATCGCCTCTTGTCAGTGAAGCAGACCAGACCTCTAGTCCCGTAAGACTGGAGGTCTTTTTGTCTGTCATGGTAGAAAGTCGAGGTGAGGGCAGTGGGATTGCCGTATGCACATGAATATAGCTGTCGAGCTCACTTTAAAGAAAGAGCAATGGAACGATTTGGAGTCGATGAAGATCGGTTGAGACGCTGGGTCAATCAACACGTGCCCTCGCTTCATCATTTTGATAGCAGTTTTGATCAACGGCCCGATACGGAAGCCTATGTAGCAGAGGACGGTGTCGTCTTTGTGTGTGATCTGAAGAATCGGGAATTTATTACCTGCTTCCAAGCTGTCAATTTGACGGTGGATGAAGAGCAGAAGGAGGCCTGTCAAGATATTCATCGTGAGAATGTGCTAGCCTATAAACATAGTCAAAGCAAGCTCCTGAATCGCTATCGCTTGAAAGAAGCCAAAGAGTTACTAGCCAATATTGAAGAGCATCTGGATCGATTTTATAGCTTGTCTCAAACCCTTAAGAAGGGGGCTCTCAGCGATCGGAATTACCAGCATTTGGAAGAACTGCTAAATGAGTTTCACGTGATCAAGGCGGCGATACGGGTGATTGAGAATAAGAAAAATGATTATCATACGGACTAGTGTTTCTTTACCAAGCTGACAATCTAGGCTCTTGATCTTCGTCTTAATAAAGGGTCCTCTATCAGATGATGGAGGGCTTTTGTTTGATCTGATTTTTGAAAAAATCGTGAAAAAATAGTATAATGTTCTAGATATGCAAGAAATTTGCAAAACTGTAATTCGACTTGGTGAGCCAAGGACCGTAAGTATGAACCATCACATAAAGGAGAAAACATGAGTAACATTAAGTTGATTACTTTAGGTGGAGTCCGTGAAAACGGGAAAAACCTCTACATAGCTGAAGTAAATGACTCTATTTTTGTTTTGGATGCTGGACTCAAGTATCCAGAAAATGAGCAACTAGGGGTCGATGTTGTTATTCCCAACATGGACTACCTCTTTGAGAATAGCGATCGTATCGCAGGAGTCTTTTTAACGCACGGGCATGCGGATGCCATCGGAGCTCTTCCCTATCTTTTAGCGGAAGCTAAAGTTCCCGTATTTGGGTCGGAGTTGACCGTCGAGTTGGCCAAGCTCTTTGTCAAGAGCAATGACAGTGTCAAGAAGTTCAATGACTTCCATGTGATCGATGCCAATTCAGAAATTGATTTTGGAGGAACCGTTGTTTCCTTCTTCCAGACCACCCACTCCATTCCAGAAAGTTTAGGAATTGTCATCAAGACTCCTGAGGGAAATATCGTCTATACAGGAGACTTCAAGTTTGACCAAACAGCGAGTGAGTCTTATGCGACAGATTTTGGTCGTTTAGCAGAGATTGGTCGTGAAGGGGTGTTGGCGCTCCTGAGTGATTCTGCCAATGCAGATAGCAAGATTCAAGTTGCTAGTGAGCAAGAAGTTGGAGATGAAATCCTAGATACCATTGGGGACTGGGATGGCCGTGTCATTGTTGCTGCTGTTGCTAGTAACCTATCACGGATCCAGCAGGTCTTTGACGCAGCTGCAGAGACAGGGCGTCGGGTTGTTTTGACTGGATTTGACGTAGAAAATATCGTCCGGACAGGGATTCGTTTAAATAAGCTTTCTTTGGCCAACGAAAAATTGTTGATCAAGCCAAAAGAAATGTCTCGTTTTGAGGATCATGAATTGATTATTCTTGAAACTGGACGTATGGGTGAGCCGATCAACGGACTTCGTAAGATGTCCATTGGCCGTCACCGTTATGTCGAAATCAAGGATGGTGACTTGGTCTATATCGTAACGACTCCATCTATCGCCAAAGAAGCGGTTATGGCACGTGTAGAAAACATGGTCTACCAAGCAGGCGGAGTAGTGAAACAAATTACTCAAAGCTTGCGTGTATCAGGACATGGAAATGCGCGTGATTTACAGTTGATGATCAACCTCCTTCGTCCCAACTATCTGTTCCCAATCCAAGGGGAATACCGCGAATTGGATGCCCATGCACGGCTTGCTATGGAAGTGGGGATTTTGCCTGAAAATATCTTCATTCCGAAGAAAGGCACCATCATGGAATATGACAATGATGACTTCGTTCCTGCCGGTAGTGTCTCTGCTGGAGATGTCCTCATCGATGGGAATGCCATTGGAGATGTTGGGAATGTCGTTCTCCGTGACCGGAAAGTCCTTTCAGAAGATGGGATCTTTATTGTGGCTATTACGGTTAACCGTCGTGAGAAACGCATCATCTCGAAGGCAAAAGTTCATACCCGTGGCTTTATCTATGTGAAGAAGAGTCGCGATATCTTGCGCGAAAGTGCAGAGATTGTCAACCAAAGTGTGGAAGAATACTTAGCTCAGGACAGCTTCGACTGGGGTGAGCTCAAGGGTGCTGTTCGTGATAGTTTGGCTAAGTACCTCTTTGACCAGACCAAACGTCGACCAGCTATCTTGCCAGTAATCATGGAAGTACGCTAGGATGAACATAAGAGGAAAAGTCGATCGTCGGCTTTTTCTTGTCAAGGAAGAAAGAAATGGTGAGGAAAGATAGATGGCAGTAATGCAGATTGAATACTATTCAGAAGCGCTCGCAATGGAGTGGGGGATCAACGTCCTCTATCCAGATGCGTCTCGAGTGAAAAATCCGGATGATCAAGATATCCCGGTCCTCTATCTCCTTCATGGGATGAATGGCAATCAGTACTCCTGGTTGAAACGGACCAATGTGGAACGAATCCTACGTTCGACCAATTTGATTGTCGTCTTGCCTAATACCAATAATGGTTGGTACACGGATACTCAGTATGGTTATCCCTACTACACAGCCATTGCAGAGGAATTGCCTAAGACCTTGGCGCGTTTCTTCCCCAATATGACCAAGAAACGGGAGAAGACCTTTATCGCTGGTCTATCGATGGGGGGCTATGGATCTTTCAAACTGGCCCTTCAAACCAATCGCTTCTCCCATGCCGCTAGCTTTTCTGGTGCTCTTAGCTTTGAGGGGCGTCAACTGGCAGACACCGACCTTGGAAGTGCAGCTTACTGGAAAGGGGTCTTTGGAGAGCTAGAAGATTGGACGACGAGTCCTTACTCCTTGGAAAGTATTGCGGACAAGTATTCAGATAAAAAGACGGTCTTATGGGCTTGGTGTGGAGAGCAAGATGCTCTGTATGAGGCCAACAATACAGCTGTGGATCATCTGAAGGACCTCGGATTTGATATCACCTATAGCCATGGGCCAGGAAAACATGAATGGTTTTATTGGGAGCGGCAGTTGGAGCATTTCTTAGCAACCTTGCCGATCGATTTTGAACTAGAAGAACGACTCGATTAGGAAGCTACTCCTTCGGAGATATGCTATAATAGAGTGAAAAGTGCCTGGGCCAGTTAGATGAGAAGCCCAGAATCAATGAACAATTAGGAGAAATATACGTGACTAAAGATATTCGTGTGCGTTATGCACCAAGTCCAACTGGACTACTACACATCGGTAATGCCCGTACTGCATTGTTTAACTACTTATATGCGCGCCACCATGGTGGAACCTTTATCATCCGCATCGAAGATACGGACCGTAAACGCCATGTGGAAGACGGCGAACGTTCCCAACTTGAAAACCTTCGTTGGTTGGGCATGGACTGGGATGAAAGTCCTGAGACGCATGAGAACTACCGCCAGTCTGAGCGTTTGGAACTCTATCAAAAATACATCGACCAACTCTTGGCTGAAGGAAAAGCCTACAAGTCTTATGTAACAGAAGAAGAGTTGGCAGCGGAACGTGAACGTCAAGAAGCTGCAGGTGAAACACCTCGTTACATCAACGAATACCTTGGTATGAGCGAAGAAGAAAAAGCAGCTTATATCGCTGAACGTGAAGCGGCGGGTATTGTTCCTACAGTTCGTTTAGCTGTTAATGAGTCAGGTATCTACAAGTGGCATGATATGGTCAAAGGCGATATCGAGTTTGAAGGTGGCAATATTGGTGGTGACTGGGTTATCCAAAAGAAAGATGGCTACCCAACTTACAACTTTGCCGTTGTCATCGATGACCACGATATGCAAATCTCTCACGTTATCCGTGGAGATGACCACATTGCCAATACACCAAAACAGCTCATGGTTTATGAAGCGCTTGGATGGGAAGCACCTGAGTTTGGTCACATGACTTTGATCATCAACTCTGAAACGGGTAAGAAGTTGTCTAAACGTGACACCAATACCCTTCAATTTATCGAAGATTACCGTAAGAAAGGTTACCTTCCAGAAGCAGTCTTTAATTTTATTGCTCTTCTTGGTTGGAACCCTGGTGGAGAGGACGAGATTTTCTCTCGCGAAGAACTGATCAAACTCTTTGATGAAAATCGCCTTAGCAAGTCTCCAGCAGCCTTCGACCAGAAGAAACTAGACTGGATGAGCAACGACTACATTAAGAGAGCTGACTTGGCAACTATCTTTGAAATGGCCAAACCATTCCTTGAAGAAGCAGGTCGTTTGACAGACAAGGCTGAGAAATTGGTGGAACTCTACAAACCACAAATGAAGTCGGTGGACGAAATCGTTCCATTGACAGACCTTTTCTTCTCAGACTTCCCAGAATTGACAGCAGCTGAGCGAGAAGTCATGGCTGGTGAAACGGTTCCGACTGTACTTGAAGCCTTCAAAGCAAAACTCGAAGCCATGTCAGACGATGAGTTTGTGGTAGAAAATATCTTCCCACAAATCAAAGCGGTTCAAAAGGAAACAGGTATCAAAGGGAAAAATCTCTTCATGCCGATCCGTATCGCTGTTTCAGGGGAGATGCATGGACCAGAACTACCAGATACCATTTACTTACTTGGTCGTGAAAAATCTATCCAGCACATTGAAAAAATGTTGGAAGAAATTGCAAAATAGGATTCAACTTTTGAAAATATGCTGTTCATTTCTAAAAAGTCATCAATTCGATGGCTTTTTTTGCTGAGATAGAGCATAGATATAGCCAAAATGATTGAAAATAGGATTCAATCATGTATAATCAAGAGAGAATAATTTTTGAGGAGAGAGGGGCACCCTTACCTTGCTAAAAAAAACATGGAATAGAGTGACGAGATTTAAATTAGTGAAATCGGGAAAACATTGGATTCGAGTAGCCTGTTCGAATGCTTCTTTTTTGCGCTCTAAAAAAGGAAGAGATGTTTCCAATCATTCTAGTATGGATGCGCCAAGATCTATAGCCTTAAAAGGTTTGATTGCTACTGGTTCTATTATGGGTGCTACGTCAATCGTGCATCCGACGGATGCTGATGAGCTAGCAGGTCCAACTTTACAGTCAGAAATAGCTTCGGAAGTGGGAGTAGTAGGTAAAGATAGCTTAGTGCTGAGCAGTGTGGGACAGTCGTCAACGACGAGTCTGTCTACGAGCGAGTGGTCTCCATTAGACTCACAGAGTGGCTCTCTTTCTACTACTTTGTCCATGACGCATTCAGAAGTACGCTCTACTTCAATGACGGAAGCTAGCGTCCTTTCAAATGGGAATCAAAAGGCTGTAGCCGTCTCAGATCCTGCTCGGGAAAAACAGCTTCAAAGTATTGCCCGGGATCTTTATTCGTATATAGAGCAAGCGAAAGAATTGAAGGATGGAGAAGGACTTGTGTTGGAAGCGGAAGGAGCTCTAGAGACGATCCGTAACCAATTAGCCGATCCGAATCAAGATGGAAAGGTGACTCTTCTTCAGGCGAAATCTGCTCGGAATCGCTTGGTCAATGCTGTGTTAAGAGAGCAATCAGGGAAGAGAGATCCGCGTACAGGTAGTGCCTTAGAAGAGGACAGTGCATTTCGTACTCCATTTGTCATGAGTGGTCCGGCAAATAATCATCTGATTACAGCTTATAATTCTGATCCGATTAAGTTGCAATATATTGTGAGAGAGCAGAATGGTGGCGTTATTCTCACCTATATGGGCTATGCTCCCAACAGTGAACGGGTTGATGGGGTTCTCGTTCCCAACGCAACCTTGAAATCGCCTTTTGCTCCCATGTTGATCGAAGGGAAAGTCGGAGGTACAGAGGTTGTCGAACCTGGGAAAACTTATACAATCACGGTTCGTTTTACCAATTCTAGAAATCAGTTCCTCGACCGTTCTTTCCGCATTAAAGTCTTACCTCAAAATGATGGCATCCGAAATCCGATTGCTCCGGTGACTTCTAATACTCAAGTGACCGATTTGACCAATCTGACAGAGTCTGAAAAAGCGCAGGTTTGGGAAAAGTTCAAGGAGGCAAATCCACGTCTCTTGGCGTCTAAAGATTTTAAGAGCTATTCAGTCTCTGCAACTGGAGAAATTACGGTTGTCTTCAAGGATAATACGTCTAATACTGTGAAAGTACCTTTGACAGAGGATCCTCGAACGCAGTCGCTCTCGGTGAGTTATTCACAGAGCGTATCTGAAGCGCAAAGTACTTCTCAAATGCGGTCACAATCGGCTAAGCTATCAGAGTCTTTGTCTGAGAACTATTCAGAATCGGAGAGTGCTTCAACATCAATCGTCGCTTCTCAAAGCACCTCGCTTTCTACAAGTCTCTCGGTATCAAAAGCAGCATCTCAATCTTTGAGTGTTTTAGAATCAGAAAGACTTTCAGAATCTGCTGTGGCCTCAGAGAGTGAGTCTACATCAGTCAGTGTGGTGGTATCTGAGAGTCAGTCAACATCTGTAAGTGGTTCAAAATCTTTGAGTACCTCTGTTTCCACGAGTGCTTCAGTTTCGACCTCAGAATCCGAGTCGATCAGTCAGTCTGTGTCGGCAAGTGTTTCAGACTCAGTCTCGAAATCCATGAGTACCTCGATTTCTTTCAGTGAGTCAGTTTCGACCTCTGAGTCAGAGTCAATCAGTCAGTCTGCGTCGGCAAGTGTTTCCGAGTCAGTCTCAGACTCGTTGAGCACTTCGGTTTCTGCCAGTGAGTCAGTTTCGACTTCTGAGTCAGCGTCGATCAGCCAGTCTGCCTCGGCAAGTGTCTCAGAGTCAGTCTCCGAATCCTTGAGTACCTCGGTTTCCTCCAGTGAGTCGGTTTCGACCTCTAAGTCAGCGTCGCTCAGTCAGTCGGTATCGGCAAGTGTCTCAGAGTCAGTCTCAGGATCGTTAAGCACTTCGGTTTCCTCCAGTGAGTCATTTTCGACCTCTGAGTCAGCGTCAGTCAGTCAGTCGGCATCGGCAAGTATTTCGGAGTCGGTTTCAGACTCGTTGAGCACTTCGGTTTCCTCCAGTGAGTCAGTTTCGACCTCTGAGTCAGCGTCGATCAGTCAGTCTGCCTCGGCAAGTATTTCGGAGTCGGTTTCAGACTCGTTGAGTACTTCGGTTTCCTCCAGTGAGTCAGTTTCGACCTCTAAGTCAGAGTCGGTCAGTCAGTCTGTATCGGCAAGTGTTTCGGAGTCGGTTTCAGACTCGTTGAGCACTTCGGTTTCCTCCAGTGAGTCAGTTTCGACCTCTCAATCAGAGTTGTTCAGCCAGTCGGTATCATTAAGTATCTCCGAATCAGTTTCAGGATCGTTGAGCACTTCGGTTTCCACAAGTGAGTCAGTTTCGATTTCTGAGTCAGAGTCGGTCAGTCAGTCGGTGTCATTAGGTATCTCCGAATCAGTCTCAGGATCGTTGAGCACTTCGGTTTCCACAAGTGAGTCAGTTTCGATTTCTGAGTCAGCGTCGATCAGTCAGTCTGCCTCGGAAAGTATTTCGGAGTCGGTTTCAGACTCGTTAAGCACCTCGGTTTCCACAAGTGAGTCAATTTCGACCTCAGAATCCGAGTTGATTAGGCAGTCAGCGTCGGTAAGTGTTTCAAAGTCAGTCTCCGAATCCTTGAGTACCTCGGTTTCCACAAGTGAGTCAGTTTCGATTTCTGAGTCAGAGTCGGTCAGTCAGTCTGCCTCGAAAAGTATTTCGGAGTTGGTTTCAGACTCGTTGAGTACTTCGGTTTCCGCCAGTGAGTCATTTTCGATTTCTGAGTCAGCGTCGATCAGCCAGTCGGTGTCAGTAAGTATCTCCGAATCAGTCTCAGGATCGTTAAGCACTTCGGTTTCCGGCAGTGAGTCAGTTTCGACCTTTGAGTCAGCGTCGATCAGTCAGTCTGCCTCGGAAAGTATTTCGGAGTCGGTTTCAGAATCGTTGAGTACCTCGTTTTCCGCAAGCAATTCAGTTTCGACCTCTCAATCAGAGTCGATCAGCCAGTCTGTATCGGCAAGTGTTTCAGCATCAGTCTCCGAATCCTTGCGTACCTCGTTTTCCGCCAGTGAGTCGGTTTCAACTTCCCAGTCCGAGTCGACAAGCCAGCTAACATCAGCCGTGTTATCAGAGTCAGTCTCCAAATTAATGAGTACCTCAATTTCTGCAAGTGAATCTATGTCGGCTTTCCAATCTGAGTTGGCAAGGAGTTCAGATTCTATCTCGAGTTCCTTGAGTCAATCTGCTCCAATAAGCGGGTCTGTCTCAACATCGGAGTCTAGGTCTGAATCAGTCAGTCTAACCGAGTCGTCATCGGAATCCTTGAGCGGTTCAATCTCAACTAGTGAAACCCTTTCAGAATCCTCATTTGACTCACATAGACACTTAGAGTCAATCAGTCATTCTCAGTCTCTTTCAAGGTTGAATTCAACAAGTGAGGCTCAATCTGATGGGGCTCCGGGATTACTCATCCAGTCCCTATCCAACAAAGAAAGCTCTTCGAAAACCGTTCTTCCGGCAACTGGTGAAAAGAGATCTACAGCATCAACCTTATTTGCTACTCTTGCATCTTTCATTGGACTAGCTCTATTGGGGCGCCGTAAAAAAGAAGAGGAAGAATAATGATATTTCTCTGTGAGGAAACCCCCGTCTAGTATTCAAAGTGTCTGCAAAAGAATCTCATTTTGAGGTTCTTTTTTTGTTTTTTACCCTACTAAATTTTACGGATTTTATTAAAAGAAAACGGAATTGCTTTTGGGGAGGAAATTTTTTGAAATTTAAATTGTTATCTACCTCAAATTACTTGAATATGTATAGTAATGATGTATAATATTAATGACTATAATGTTGAGGGGATATTCATGTTTTTGAAAAGTTTGAATGGAAAAGTTAGGGAGATGGATCGAACGACTCGTTTCAAGTTAATCAAGTCTGGGAAGCATTGGGTTCGATCTGAAAATTCTACTTTAGGTTTATTTAAAATTGTTCGTGGAGAAGTAGAAACAACAGTTGTAATAAAGTCAGATAAGGAGCGGGATGGGATCCGTTCTACAAGTCAATTCGTACTGAAAGGATTATTGGCGACAGGAGCAACTGTTGGTGCCACCGCTATTATCAATACGGCCTATGCGGATGAAGCAGGTGTTGATGTGGTGACAACCTCTGAATTACAGAAAGAAACCTTAGCAGAAGCTAATAGCTTAGTGATTGGTTCAGTATCTGATGCAAGATCACTGTCAGAAGAAAGTCTAGAATCGACAAGTGCTTCGGCTTCTTTAAGTGAGCAAGGTTCTGAGAATCTTGCTGTGACTCTGAGCGAATCTACCTCAGAAGCTGCGACGACATCAGAGTCAAGCGTGGAAACGACAGAAACGGTTCTAGGAGCAACGGATAAAGTTGGTCTGGAACAGAATCTGTCAGAGGCGACCTTATTGACCCAGATGGCCGAAAACTATGCTTCAAACCTTACAGATGCGAATCAGAAAGCAGCTCTCTCGGTTGCGATCGCTAAGGTGCAAACAGAATTGTCAACTAGTACTCAGTTGCTTCATGAAAATGTGGCAACGCAAGCATTTGTGGATCAGCGTCAACGGTTAAATAAGTCTGTTGACGAGATGATGCTTGCTTTGAAAGCGACAGGTTTTGTGGGGAATAGCAGTGTAAACGGTAAACCTGCTATTGTAGCTCAGTTAGCCCCAATTTATGAAACAGTAAGAGATTCTAATGAGTTATCAGAAATTACCCCTGATTTGGAAGACCGAAACGGAGCTAACATCGAAGATGTTGCTTTGAAATTTGCAGGAGTAGAAAAGGATCCGCATTTAGATAAATCTGTTACAAATCTTGATCCTGAGGCTCTCAAATCTCTTTCTGAGACTCATGATGTGACGCGCTATACTTTTGCTATTTGGGATTTCGTTAATCGAGTGAAGCCGGATCCTCTGGATTATTATGCAACCTTATCCGTCGATCGTAGCTCGATTGGTTCAACTACTCCTAAAGGTCTCGATGTATACTTCCGTCTGGTTAAAAAGTCTAGTGGTACGGAGGTTTATGCTCAAACAGTTAAAGCAAATAGTGTGGTTGAGTTTGATTTACCAAAGGAATTAGTTGGTTCAGATACAAACCGCCAATATAGGGTTTCTTACTCAATTTATGATGATGGGAAACCTGGAGTTATACGGATGCAAAGTGTGGATTACCAGACTCCTAAGTTTATGATCCATCAGCTTTATGATGTGGTAGAACCTAAGAATGTAGGTATTTATGCACCATCGACCGTAGCATCAATTGTCCCATCACGAAGTGCTGAACACGTCACTTATTACAAGCTCGTTAACGACAAGGGAGAATTCCGGAAAGGAGCTTACGTTCCGAATGGTAGGGAAACTGTTTTGGCCTCTTATGCCCAGGTTGGTATTGAAGGTCAGGAGTACACAGCTTCAGCTGCTCGACAATTGGACGGATTTGTGCAAGTTCCACTGGTAGACTATCATCAGAATAAGATGTCTGGTGTCTTTGATCTTAGTGAAGTCGGGAAACAGACTGTCGAAACCTATCGAGGGGGGGCAAGAGACCACTATATTAAGCTTGTCCGAGAAGTAACGAGTCCAAATGGTGATTATACCTTAAAATACTATGTCTTGGATCCTTCTAAACTATGGAATTACCGCAAAGGAGATAACGGTACAGTATTTGATCTTGCAAATTATACCTTAGTGTATGAAAAGGCCTTTAGAAACGATCATTGGAATGAAACCTTTGAACATCTTGAGACGCGAGAGGTAAAAAGCAAGAAAGAAGATTATTCTCTTACAGTTACTCCTGATTTTTCAGATGGAAAAAACTTTAAGTTAAAAATCTCAGGTTGGTTCTCCTTGACAGAGAAGGTAAGCTATACGGATGAAAAAACGGGTAAGGAATATTCTTTTCGTAAACCATATACTTCCGCTCCAGAAAAGCAGGCACAGCTGAGTGGTAGCCATATTGTGGGTGATGATGCATCACTGCAAGGCGCTGACGGATTTTCTAAGTTTTATCATACAGTTTCGACCGGGGTGAGTTACTCGCCATCGAAGAGTGTGAATTACTATTACCGAAGAATGACTCCTTCTGAATTGCGATCTCAATCACTCAGTTATTCAGCTTCTCATTCGATGTCAGCACAAGATAGTCTTTCCTACTCAGAAAGCAGCTCACAAGTAGTTGCTTCAGAGTCTCAATCTCTATCTGCAGCTGTTTCTCTGTCGGCTCGTCAATCAACCTCCTTATCTGAGTCGCTGTCAAGTAGTGACTCAGTATCAGATAGTCTATCCATTTCAAAGGTACTTGAATCTCAATCGCTATCTTCTTCTCAGTCTGATTTGCAGAATGATTCAGAGGTCTCTGCCTCAGCATCGGTAAGTAGCTCCTTGTCAGCCTCAGAGAAATTAGTTTCTGAATCAGAGAGTGGATCGTTGTCTGTATCGGAGTCCATCACTTCAGCATCGGCAAGTGCTTCTCTATCAGCATCAGAGGTAGCCGTTTCTGAATCATTAAGTAGCTCTCTATCAGCCTCAGAGAAGTCAGCTTCTGAATCATTAAGTGGTTCCTTATCTGTATCAGAGTCAATCGCTTCAGCATCGGCAAGTAGCTCTTTATCAGCTTCAGAGAAAACCGCTTCTGAATCAGTGAGTAGCTCCCTGTCTGTATCGGAATCAGTTGCATCAGCCTCAACGAGTACTTCGATGTCAGCTTCAGAGAAGTCTGCATCCGAATCAGAGAGCGGATCGCTGTCTGTATCGGAGTCGATCTCTTCAGCATCGACAAGCGCTTCGGTATCAGCCTCAGAGGCAACCGTTTCGGAATCAGTAAGCAGCTCTCTATCAACTTCAGAGAAAACCGTTTCTGAATCATTAAGTGGATCTGTGTCTGTATCGGAGTCGATCTCTTCAGCATCAACAAGTGCTTCGGTATCGGCATCAGAGGTCTCTGTATCGGAATCGGTAAGTAGCTCTTTATCAGCTTCAGAGAAGTCCGCTTCTGAATCAGTGAGTGGATCCATGTCTGTATCGGAGTCGATCTCTTCAGCATCGACAAGCGCTTCGGTATCAGCATCAGAGGTAGCCATCTCGGAATCATTAAGTAGCTCTTTATCAGCTTCAGAGAAATTCGCTTCTGAATCAGAGAGTGGATCGCTGTCTGTATTGGAGTCAATCACTTCAGCGTCATCAAGTAGCTCTCTATCAGCTTCGGAGAAAACCACTTCTGAGTCATTAAGTAGTTCCCTGTCTGTGTCAGAGTCAATTACTTCAGCATCGACAAGTGCTTCGGTATCAGCATCAGAGGCAACCGTTTCGGAATCAGTAAGCAGCTCTCTATCAACTTCAGAGAAAACCGCTTCTGAGTCATTAAGTAGTTCCCTGTCTGTGTCAGAATCGATTGCATCAGTCTCAACAAGTACTTCAGAATCTGTAGCTCAAATGGAATCTTCTGAACTTCAATCAGCCTCAGTCTCTGAGTTGACTTCGGTATCAACCAGCGTTTCCGTTTCAGCATCAACAAGTGCGTCGATTTCAGCAAGTGCATCTGATTCAGTCTTGAATTCCGAGTCTGTTTCAATCAGTACATCAGAATCAACCTCACGCAAGCAAGCATCTAAGTTGGCGTCGGCTTCAGCCTCAGAGTCAGTCTCAACAAGTACTTCAGCATCTGTAGCTCAAATGGAATCTTCTGAACTTCAATCAGCCTCAGTTTCTGAGTTGACTTCGAAATCAACCAGCGTTTCCGTTTCAGCATCAACAAGTGCGTCGATTTCGGCAAGTGCATCTAATTCAGTCTTGAGTTCCGAGTCTGTTTCAATCAGTAGTTCTGAATCAACTTCATACAAGCAAGCATCTGAGTTGACGTCCGCTTCAGCCTCGGAGTCAGTGTCAACCAGTGAGTCTGAATCGGTAAGTAGCTCAGAGTCTGTTTTGAATTCTACATCGGTTTCAGCAAGCGCCTCAGAATCAACCTCACGCAAACAAGCTTCAGAGTTTGAATCTATTTCAGCATCTGATTCAGTTTCAACCAGCACATCAGCATCTGTAGCTCAAGTGGAGTCGTCTGAACTTCAGTCTGCCTCAGTATCTGGGTTGACTTCAGAATCCACTAGCGTGTCAACTTCAGCATCGATAAGTGTGTCAGAAGCAAGTGCGTCGATTTCAGCAAGTGCCTCAGAATCAGTCTTGAGTTCAGAGTCTGTTTCAATCAGTAGCTCTGAATCCACTTCACGCACGCAAGCCTCTGAATTGGCTTCGGCATCAACCAGCGTTTCCATTTCAGCGTCAACAAGTGTATCAGAAGCAAGTGCGTCGATTTCAGCAAGCGCATCTGAATCAGTATTGAATTCCGAGTCTATTTCAATCAGTGTATCTGAATCTGATTCAATCAAGCAAGCTTCTGAGTTAGAGTCAACATCAACATCTGATTCAGTGTCCACTAGTGAGTCTGTATCGGAATCGATTGCATCAGTCTCAACAAGTACTTCAGCATCTGTAGCTCAAATGGAATCTTCTGAACTACAATCAGCCTCAGTCTCTGAATTGCTTTCTGAATCCATTAGCGTGTCAACTTCTGTATCGACAAGTGCGTCAGAAGCAAGTGAATCAATTTCAGTAAGCGCATCTGAATCTGCCCTAGATTCTGCATCTGTATCTGAGTTGACCTCGGCATCAACCAGTGTTTCCGTTTCAGCATCAACAAGTGTATCAGAAGCAAATGCGTCGATTTCAGCAAGCGCATCTGAATCAGTCTTGAGTTCAGAGTCTGTTTCAATCAGTAGCTCTGAATCCACTTCACGCAAGCAAGCATCTGAGTTGGCGTCAGCTTCGGCATCTGCTTCAGTGTCCACTATTGAGTCATTATCAGTAAGTAGCTCCGAGTCTGTTTTGAATTCTACATCAGTTTCAGCAAGCGCATCCGAATCAATCTTGAGTTCAGAATCTGTTTCGACCAGTACCTCTGAATCAACCTCAAGCAAACAAAGCTCAGAATTGGAATCTGTTTCAGCCTCAGAGTCAGCCTCAACAAGTAGCTATGAATCTGTCTTGAATTCTGAATCAGTTTCAGCAAGTGGCTCAGAATCTACCTCAAGTAAGCAAACATCAGAGTTGACTTCGAAATCACTAAGCGATTCTGTTTCAGCGTCAACAAGTGCTTCAGAATCTAGAGAGTCAATTTCAGCAAGTGCCTCAGAATCAGTCTTGAGTTCAGAGTCTGTTTCAATCAGTAGCTCTGAATCAACTTCACGCAAGCAAGCATCTGAGTTGGCGTCGGCTTCGGCATCTGCTTCAGTGTCCACTATTGAGTCATTATCAGTAAGTAGCTCCGAGTCTGTTTTGAATTCTACATCGGTTTCAGCAAGTGCCTCAGAATCTGCCTCAACTAAGCAAGTCTCTGAATTGACTTCGGCATCCACTAGCGTGTCAACTTCAGCATCAACAAGTGCGTCGATTTCGGCAAGCGTCTCAGAATCTATCTTGAATTCCGAGTTGGTTTCAGTAAGTGCATCAGAGTCAACTTCAAGTAACCAAGCTTCTGCCTTAGAGTCAGCCTCAACATCTGGGTCTATCTCAACATTGGCATCAGCATCGCTCCAAGTGAGTGCATCCAACCAGCCTTCGACAGATAGATCGACTTCGTCTAGTCATTCGATGTCACTGACATCAAGTTGGTCATCCGTTTCCGCCTTGGCTTCAAACGCGGTAAACGAATCTACAGTGGTGTACGAGTCTGCTTCGGCGAGCCCTCAGGAACCAAGGAGCACACTTGTTTCATCAAAAGCAAGCCAGCTCTTATCGGAATCGACTTCTCTTTCAACGAGTCGGTCTACTTCTAGCTCGGCAAGCCAATCTCATTCAGAAAGTCAAGCGACTCCTCAGATGAGCTCCTCTGGAGAGAAATCGGCTGCTTCTGTATCCGAAGCAAAATCGACGTCGGACTCTCTCGGAGTGACTTCACGTGAGCTGTTCATCACGCTTGTAGTAGCTTTCTTTGCAGGCTTGGTCTCATTTTTCCATCGTAAAAAGTAAATACAATTATCTTTCTTAAAATTGAAAATTTGCTTATTTCGATTCCTCTGATATACCGGCAGATCCATGAGAGGATTTGTCGGTTTTCTTTGAGAATGTCGGGGTGAAAAGCCTCGTGAAATATGGTATAATGACTGGAGAAAAGCTAGATGAATAGTGGTTCTTCAGATCATCTTCTGAAGAACTTTTTTCTCTTATAGATAAGAGATTGTTTAGGTGAAATGGTTCAGTCTTATGCGAGTGTTTAATGAGCGGATTTAGGTAGGATAACCATTTGAGAGAAGGGGGAGTAGAAGAGTAGGATATGATGAAACAATCTGGAGTTAGGAATCGATTATGTTGGACGATCCTATTCGTCTTTGTTTATGTTTTAGGAAGTAAAATCACCTTACCCTTTGTGGACCTAGCGAAGGTTTTAAATGTGAACGAAGGTACTGCAAGGGGTCTGGAGTTGACGAGTGCTATCATGGGTGGAAACCTTCGTGGCTTGTCCATTTTTGCCCTCGGGCTTTCGCCTTGGATGTCTTCAATGATCTTGTGGCGGTTGTTTACAGTATCTAAACGTCATAATCTGGAGAAAACCAGTTCGGACCTTGTGGAGCGACGGAAGATGTATCTGACACTTGCTCTGGCTCTTGTGCAATCTTTGGCGGTTTCCCTCTATCTCCCGTTAGAAACAGACCTGAGCCCTCTTCTAGTGGTCTCGCTTAATGCCTTGATTATGATAGCAGGTACTTTTTTCTTAGTCTGGTTAGCTGATTTAAATACCGCACTAGGCTTGGGGAATTCTATTGTGATCATGATGGCGGGGATGCTTCTGTACTTACCAGAGGATGTCCTTGGGACCTTATCAAAGAGTGGGCTTCCAGCATACAGCCTTCTGTTTCTATTTCTCCTCTTGTTAGCATTTATGTATATGGTCGTATGCATCGAGTATGCTCGCTATCGGATCCCTGTGAATAAGCTGGGGATTCACAACAGTTTGAAAGCTCACACGTTTTTAGATGTGAAGCTCAATCCAGCTGGAGGCATGCCCTTTATGTATGCCATGACCTTGGTTTCGATCCCGCAATACATATTTTTGCTGGTCCAAGCCATTAATCCCCATGCTTCATGGGCTGGCACTATTGCTAAGGAGTTGGTCATAGGAGAGCCAGCCTGGATATTTCTCTACGGTCTGATGATGGTCCTTCTGTCCTTTGCTTTTGCCTTTGTAACGGTCAATGGGGAAGAAATTGCAGACAAAATGATGAAAAACTCAGAGTATATTGATTTCGTTTATCCTGGAGAAGAGACGCGTAGGTACATCAATCGAATTGTCTTTCGTTTAACGGTTTTTGGGACGCTGTATTTAATCCTGTTTACCGTGTTGCCCTTCCTTCTTCTGCTTTGGGATAGAGGGCTCTTGCGTTTGGTCATGATTCCAGGAAGTTTTCTCATGTTTGTGGGGATGATCTCGACGATCCGGGAGGAAGTTCGAGCTCTTCGCGTGAACCAACGCTACACAAGATTGTTTTAGGAGTTGCTATGTATTACTTTATCCCAGCCTGGTATGGCAGCGAGCGTATTTGGCACAGTACGACGACGCCTTGGTATTGGTCGAAAGATATGATTGAATTTGATGAGACCATTCATCAAATTCGCGTCTTCCAGGAAGCGGGAGTGGAGCGGAGATTAGTGCTTCCACACTATTGCCCACAACTGCGTTACTACCTCCATCGGCAAGATTTATTGGAAACAGACTATCTGTCGATTTTTGATCACATTCAGGGGATTTCCCCTCGCCAAGAGATGATGCCGATCCAGGTCGAGGATTTGGAATGGCCAGCTCAAACAAGCTTTGCCTATACTCCTTTTCAAATAGTGGCTTTCTGTCGCGGTCAGGTCATCGCTAGTATCGATTTGGGAGTAGATGGGAATCTTCTTTCAGTTAATCGGCTAAAGGATAAAGAAACGGTTTATGTGCAGTATCTGGATGACCGAGGTTTTATTTCCAGTGTCTTATACTACAAAGAGGGAAGTCCGTATTTCCAAGACTATCTAACCCCCGAAGGGAACTGGGTTTTGAGAGAGTTATTGACAGATGCTAGCCACATGGTCTTTGTTAATGAAGCCTTTCAGAAGCAGTTTAAACGAGAAACTTACTCGGACATGGGAGAAGTGGTTGCTGAAAAAATGAAAGCCATACTAGAAGACCTAGTTCCCGGTCACGATCGTATGGTGATTGCGGCCCATCCAGCTAACCTACCCTTTATCCAACAAGTGGAGCGGGGCATTTCAAAGGTTCTCTCTTTTTATGGGCAACGCCAGCCACTATCACAAGAAGATTCCTTGCTTCATTTTTCTTTAAAAGAGGTTGACTTGGTGCTAACTGATAGTGAAAAAACGAAACAAGATTTGCTTCGTCTTGCTCCAAGTATTGCTTCTAAGGTCCATCGCCTGACGTCCTTTGATTCGCGGCTGAGATTGGGAAGCAGTCAAGAGAGGAAAGAGTCGAAAATCTTTTTCTATCTGGATGAAAAGAACCTCCCCTCTCAATCCGCTTTAGAGAAAGTGTTCGAAATCTTAGCGAAAAACCCTTTATTTGAAGTCGTTTTCGCAATCTACAATGCTTCTGATGAAGCAGTAGCGACACTGGATCGGCAGTTAGAAGACTTAGCTGGCGAGATGGGGATGGCTGCTAGAGGTGTTCAGGTTGATTCTCGCGAGCTGGGAGAAAACCACATCCTCGAAGATGCTTCTCTCTTTGAAAAGAAGCTAGATCGTTATAAGGTTCAAAATTTCTTTCATGAGAACGACATCATCAAAGAATTAGAACAGACTCGCTTAATAGTAGATATGAGTGAGGAACCCAATCTGTATACACAGATTGCAGGCATTTCGGCAGGGATTCCTCAGATCAATCGCACCCAAACAGAGTATGTAGACCATTTAAAAAATGGATATGTCCTGGGGGAGCTGGAGGAAGAGCTAGAAAAAGCGATGGACTATTTCCTTAGAGATCTTAAACCATGGAATGAATCGCTGATTTATTCCGTCGAAAAGATTCAAGAATACACAGGCCAGCGCTTGATCGCCAAATGGGAAGGATGGATGGAAAACTAGGATGGACAGAAAGTTGGAAACAGGCCATATTCTTCAAATTGGACCTACAAATTGGCAGGGAGAAGTGACGATCCCAGAAGGTCTGAACTGGCATTATTTTTCTATCCAAACACCTCTACAGATAGAGGATTACATGGCGGAGCAAGGCATCAAGCAGTTTAAGGCCTTGGTACTGGATCATCCTGAAAGGCTATTGAACTTCAAAGAAGAACTGGCTCTATTTCAGCCCTACACTGTTTTCTATGATCAAACATATGACCAAGAGTCATTTACAGAAGAACTGGCTCGTTTGATGCAACTGGTTCAGGCTAAGGCTTGGGATTTTTCTGATAAGGCTCACTTTCTCTATCAACTTCATCGTTTCCTTTATGACGGTCAGTACGGAGATGCTTTTAGCGTCAGAGATTTACGAATTAGAGCAGACTTTGAAGGGATGCAAACGGTCAGAGGGAAACACTTTTTGGAGTTAGACGGTTCATATGGAGAGGAGTTTACTCCCATAGCCCAGTGGGTTAACACCTATTCTTATAATGGGACCATTCCTACGGATCTATGGTTAGAGTACGAGAAAACGGCAGGTTGTCACATCCGTTTGCGGGTCCAATTTTTCCAGAGTGGTAGTCTGGGATCGTTAGAGAAGGAACTCGTCTATTCGGAAGAAGACTTGGAAAGACCGGTTCTGATTGACGAGCCTGGTTCTTATTACCTATCCTTTTCACTGGAAGCAAGGGGGCAGGGACAACTGATTATCGGTGCTTTGCACAAGCGCTTCTCTCACGGTCCCTTTGGAGAAATTTCTCTTGGGTCCCAGGTTCTCAGAGACAGCAAGCGTCAGGAAATTTTTGCTTATTTCCATCCAGGAGACCTGAAGCCACCGCTGAATATCTATTTCTCTGGCTATCGTCCTGCGGAGGGTTTTGAAGGCTTTTCCATGATGAAAAATATGGGAGCTCCCTTCATTCTCTTTTCGGATCCGCGTCTAGAGGGAGGATGCTTCTACCTAGGCTCTCCAGAGTTAGAAAAGAAGATTCAGGATTTTATCGATTACCATCTCCAATCCTTAGGATTTGGTCCAAAAGAATTGAACTTTTCAGGTCTATCAATGGGCACTTATGGAGCCCTCTACTATGGAGCTTCATATTCACCCCATGCAATCTTGGTTGGAAAACCTATTGTCAATCTTGGGGATGTAGTGGCCAATCTGAAGTTTAAACGGCCAGATGAATTTGGGACATCACTCGATATGATGCAGTTGCTAGTCGGTCAAGTGGCGAGTGAAGGGATTGAGGCCTTGAACAAGCGTTTTTGGGATCGATTTGGTCAAGCAGCGTTAAAGGATACTCTATTAGCCTTGGCTTACATGAGAGATGATGACTACGACCAGAAGGCTTATTCGGATATTTTAGAAGCTCTTTATCACCAACCTGTTCGGATCATTAGTTCGAGTCGGCCGGGTCGCCACAATGATGCAACGGAATCCATCATCGAGTGGTTCTTGACCCAATACAAAGAAATCATGGAAAGAGATTTTGGTAGAAGCGGATGATTAGGATGAGAAAACAAAAAGGTCGCCAGATTTATTGGGGGTCAACCTCTTCGGCAGACTATTTATGGGGGTCTGTTATTCAGAGATTGGCAGTCGATCAGATTCGGTTTACGAATCCTTTAATGCCTTCTGGCCAAGTCTTAAAAACCTGGAAATCCCTCACAAGCTATGTGGAGGACCGAATGGCACCCACTCTACCGCTTTTACAGAGAGGCCAGACATATGTGCTTGAAGCTCAGATGACTTCTAGGCCTGCTCATACGGTAATGTTGGAGATTGTTTGCCAAGACCGTTTTGGTAAGATGGTGGACCGGCAGGTCAGTACAGAGGGGCAGGTCAGGTTTGTTTATCCAGAGCAAGCTTATTCTTATCAAGTGCGTCTCCTCAGTGCTGGGATGCAAGAGTTTACCTTTCACCATATCACGATTTCTCCGATTTCGTCTGAACAAGGAGCTATTCTGATACAGACTAAATAGATTGCAGTAAATGAGGACCTAGTGGATTTTAGTCAATTGAAAAAAATAAAAAAGATTTTAAAAGAGGTTAATGGCTGGAAAGATAGAATGTCTCAATTGACAGACCAGCAGTTACAAGAAAAGACAGAGGAATTTCGCCGTCGTTTCCGAAAAGGGGAGTCACTGGACGATTTGCTAGCAGAAGCTTATGCAGTCGTGAGAGAAGTCTCTCAGCGAGTCTTGGGGATGTTTCCTTACGATGTTCAAGTCATGGGAGCTATCGTTCTCCACCAAGGAAATATTGCAGAGATGGAAACTGGGGAAGGAAAGACCCTAACGGCAACCATGCCAGCTTACCTGAATGCTATAGAAGGGAAGGGGGTTATGGTGATTACCCCCAATACTTATCTGGCAACTCGTGATGCGGAAGAAATGGGTAAGATTTATCGTTTCCTAGGTTTAACGGTCGGGGTTCCACTCCAAGATAGGGAGGGCGAACTCTCCCCAGCTAGGAAGCGGACGCTCTACCAAGCTGACATTGTCTACACTACTAATAGTAGCTTGGGCTTCGACTATCTTTCAGAAAATTTAACAGCCTCTGTCGAAGGTCAATTCCTAGCAAAGTTTAACTATGCTATTGTGGATGAAATTGATTCTATCTTGTTGGATAGTGCTCAGACGCCCTTGATTATCTCAGGTTCTCCGCGAGTTCAATCCAATCTATATGGGATTGTAGATACCTTGGTCCGAAACTTTCAAAAAGGAGAAGAATACAAGATTGACGGAGACAAGAAACAAGTTTGGTTGACCCCTAAAGGGGTGAAGGCAGCCGAGGCTTTTTTATCCATTCAACATTTGTATAATCCTCAACATCGTGATCTTGTCCGCCATATCAATTTGGCATTACAAGCGCATCAAAACTATACAAAAGATAAGGATTATGTCGTCCGTGTTAATGAAAAAGGGGAGAAGGAGATTGTCCTTCTAGATCAGGCAACGGGGCGTCTCATGGAATTGACTCGCCTTCAAGGGGGACTTCATCAGGCACTTGAAGCCAAAGAAGGACTTCCTTTGACACCAGAGACACGGGCCATGGCTTCGATCACTTATCAAAACTTGTTCAAGATGTTTCGGAAACTCGGCGGTATGACGGGAACCGGGAAGGTTGCAGAAGCTGAATTTCTGGAGACCTATGCCATGTCAGTGGTTCAGATCCCAACCAATCGAAAACGCATTCGCCAGGATCTTCCAGATGAGATATACCAGACCTTGCCAGAAAAAGTCTATGCCTCTATGGCCTACATCAAAGAAGTCCATGCAAAGGGAAATCCGATTTTGATTTTTGCTGGATCGGTTGAGATGTCTATCTTGTACTCAAACCTTCTGCTTCGTGAAGGAATTCCCCATAATCTCTTGAATGCCAACAAGGCTTCTCGTGAAGCACAGATTATTGCTGAATCTGGTCAAAAAGGAGCGGTAACAGTTGCCACCTCGATGGCAGGTCGGGGGACAGATATTAAATTAGGGAACGGTGTAGCTGCCTTAGGCGGATTAGTGGTCATCGGGACGGAGAGGATGATGAATCGCAGGATAGATCTCCAAATTCGAGGACGATCAGGACGTCAAGGAGATCCTGGAAAAACCAAGTTCTTTGTCTCTCTGGAGGATGACTTGATCAAAAACTGGGGTCCAAATTGGATCCAGGATAGGTATCAAGATTATGACGTAGAGGATCGACTTCAAGAAGCCAAACCTCTATCTCGGAGAAAATACCAACGTATAATCGCTCAAGCTCAGGATGCGAGTGAAAGTGCTGCGCAAGCTAGTCGTCGCTTGACCTTAGAGTTTGCAGAGAGTATGAATATTCAACGTGATTTAGTTTATAAGGAACGGGATCGTTTAATCAGGTTAGGTAGACGTTTGGACGGACTAATCGAGAAAATTGCCCGAGAAGTTTTTGCCCAGGTAGCCAAAAACAAGAAGTATCAAGACCCGATTGCCTTCTATCACTATATTCTAGATCATATCAGTTATCAGGTTGTTCCTGCCCAGATCCCTCAAGCCTTTCCTTCCAAACAGGCAAAAGAGGATTTTCTCTGGGAGCTAGCCCGCTCTGAGTTACTTGCTAAATATCAAACGCTTGAATCCGATGAGGTGATTGCTCAATTTCAACGGATGGTACTTTTAAAGGCTATTGATGAAAATTGGGTGGAACAAGTGGATTATTTGCAACAATTACGTGTGGCCTTATCTGGCCAGTACATCAGCCAAAAGAATCCGCTGGTCGAATTTTACCAAGAAGCTTACTTGTCTTTCGATCGGATGAAGGCTATGGCAAAAGAGCAGATGGTTCGCAATCTTTTACTCAGTCGAGTAGAAATCAATACAAAAGGGGAAATTGTCCTGTATTTCCCATAAAAGAGGATTTATGACAGTATACAATATCAATCTTGGGATTGGATGGGCCAGTAGTGGCGTCGAGTATGCACAAGCCTATCGTGCCAAGTTGCTACGACAGATCCAAGAACCTGCAAAATTTATTTTTATGGATATGATATTAGCAGACAATATTCAACACTTAACAGAGAATATTGGCTTTAAAGACCATGAAATCATATGGCTCTACACCCATTTTACAGATATAAAAATTGCGCCTACGACTTACACGGTGGAGCAAGTCCTGGCTGGGTTCGCTGGGAGCCCAACGCGAGAAGAGACCACAGGGAAGGTGAAACGCTATTTCTACGAAGACCAAGACAGTTTTTTGACCTGCTATCTTCGGGACGAAAAGAGTCCCTATGTAGAGCGTTGTGAGTATGTTTCCGGAGGGATCCTAGTCAGAAAGGATTATTTTTCCTATACTCGCTACTGTACAGAGTACTTTATCCCAAAAAATAATCAAGCCAATTTGATTGAACGACGTTTCTACAATGAGGACGGAAGTGTGGCCTATCGGATGCAGGTGGCAGATGGTCAGGAGATTTACCGTTTCCCGGATCGTTATCTCCTGGGCCGGCAGGAATTGATTCGCTACTTCATGCAAACCCTCAACTTGACCAAACAAGATCTGGTGATTTTGGATCGGGAGACGGACATCGGCCAACCCATTTTTGAAGAGGCCCAAAAAGCTCGTCTAGGAGTCGTGGTCCATGCGGAGCACTATAGTGTCAACAGTACTGATAATCAATATATTTTGTGGAACAATTATTACGATTACCAATTTACTAATGCGGATAAGGTGGACTTCTTTATTGTCGCGACAGATCGCCAAAAGGAAGTTTTGGCAGCGCAATTTGAAAAATATACCCAGCATTCTCCTGCTATTTATACCATTCCGGTAGGAAGTCTTGAAAGTCTACCGCAAAAGGACTCTCGTAAACCTTTTTCTTTGATAACTGCTTCGCGTCTGGCGACAGAAAAACACATCGACTGGTTAATTCGAGCAGTTGTCGAAGCAAAAAAAGAGCTACCTGCTCTCTCTTTTGATATTTATGGAAAAGGCGGAGAGGAAGAGAAACTGCGGTCTCTAATTGAAGAGTTAGGAGCGATGGACTATATCCAGCTCAAAGGGCATATGGATTTGACCGCTATTTACAAAGATTATGAAGTCTACCTATCGGCTTCAACCAGTGAAGGCTTTGGTCTCACCTTGATGGAGGCAATTGGTTCTGGTCTTCCAATCATTGGCTTTGATGTACCCTACGGCAATCAGAACTTTGTTAGAGATGGGGAGAATGGCTACTTGCTTCCGACTGAACCAGACCAGATTGTGGACAGGATAGCGAGGTCCTTCGCTGAAAAGATCCACTTGCTATACCAGAGTCAAAAGGTGGCATCCATGCGTCAAGCATCTTATGCGCGTGCAGAAGATTTTCTAACCAGTAAGGTTGAAAAAGCTTGGTCTCAATTGATTGAGGAGGTGACCCATGCTTAATGTGTTTGATCGGTTTTCGCGCGAAAGCCAAGATCTGCTCTATTCTTTACAAAGAGCAGGTTACACGCATCCAACTATCGTCTTGGAAGCAAATGGTTTTTTACCCGATGGAGTGGAGTCGCCTTTTCTTTACTTTTTAGGTCGACCGACAGGTGAAAAACGGGGGCGCTTCTTTAACGAAATTTTAGTTCCTGATTTTTGGGAAATTACTGGAGATGCGTCTGGCGGCCGGATTTCCTATTACGGCCAAGAAAAAGCGCGTATCTATTACCAAGGAGCGACTCATAAGCGAATTGTTGAGCGGGTAGAGTGGTTCAATCAAGAGGGACAAGTAAGGACAGTGGATCGCTATGATCAGTATGGTCGCAAAATAGCGGTAACCAGTTGTGATGGTCAGGGCAATCCTTTGTTAACCACCTACTTTGAAGAAGAAATTGAACGCCTGACAGAAAATCATCAAACAGGTGATCTGCTCTTGACACTGGATCATGAGCCTATGCGTATCTTCAAAAATCGACTAGATTTCTGCGTCTTTTATGTCCAATACCGAGGATTTGCTTTAGATCAGGTGCTTTTCAATACGCTGGCTCAGTCTTTTGCTTTGAGTTTGCAACTCGGCAAAATGGGGCTGGTAGGCCGGGATGTCTTGGTTTGGCAAGAGCCACTACGGGATAGTCTGCCAGGCAATATGCAACTCATCCTAAACAGTCCAGAGATACGGACGAAGAAGATCTTCATCCCTCAAAGGGAGACTTATCTCCGTGCTCTACAGTTGGTATCACCAGAGCAGCAGGGCTTTTTTGCCCCTCTTGGCTATATCTATGATTTTGTAATCAAAGACGATGTTCGTAAGGATGCTTTTGTATTAACAAATTCAGATCAAATTGAAGCCTTACCTTATTTGTTAGAGCAATTACCGGATGTGACCTTCCGAGTTGCTGCAGTGACAGAAATGTCTCCAGAGCTCATGTCTCTAGTCCGCTACCCCAATTTGGTCCTGTATCAGAATATTAGCCAGGAGCGGATCAAGGAGCTCCTCCACCAATCTAGTATCTATCTAGACATCAATCATTTTGGGGAGGTACAAGGGATTGTTCGCAAGGCCTTTGAGCACCAACAGCTAATCCTTGGCTTTGAACAGACCTTACATGACCCGCCTTATCTTGCTCAAGAAAATGTCTTTAGGCAAGGAGAAAAAGACAAACTCGTAGCACGTATTAAAGAAATTTATCAATCAATAGAGAACTATCGACACGCAGTTTCAAATCAAATTGCACAGTCTAATGCGATCGAACAGGAAGTATTCCGTTCGAGATTCCAAGAAGGGATAGGTGATAGAAATGCCTGATCAGAAGAAGGACTTGTTCTATAAAGAAGTAGAAGGACGAATGAATGCTCTGAAGCGCCGATCCGAGGAAAAAGAAAAAGCAACCCGCTCGGAAAAAGTCAACCTGACTTTAAATGTTGTTATCGGTCTCGTTATCTTGTTGGGGGTACTGCTCACCCTTTTCCGAGTTTTTGGAGGATAAGATGGAAATGCTATTTGTTGTGCTGATGTTCCTTCTATCGATCAGTTTAATTTTGTTGGTGATGTTTCAACCTCGTCAACAACAATCGCTGTCAACAGATGCGACCAGTAACTTAGGGAAGCCAAATTATTGGCTAGCCCGTCGAGGGATGAAGCTAGCGACCTTGATCGTTAGTGTCCTCTTTTTCTTAGTCTTGTTAATCTATCTGCTACTTGCTCGGGCTTAGAAGGATAGGAAAATAAGAAGAAGGACCTTTCTCTTGAAACAGCTACTTTAAACGGGAGCAGAAGTGGGGTCGATACGTCTGAATCTTTTCTTCTTGGTGATAACTATTTTTTATGGAAGGTATATGAAATATATATTTTTCAAGCTTTCTATTCTATGATAGACTAAGTGTCACCAAGAGAAAAAGAGGTAGATTTATGACAACATTTCAGATTCATACAGTTGAGACAGCGCCAGAAGAGGTAAAAGAGGTTCTTGAAACTGTTCAAAAAGATAATAACGGCTATATTCCAAATCTCATCGGTCTTTTAGCAAATGCGCCGACAGCTCTAGAAGCCTATCGTACAGTCGGTGCGATTAACCGTCGCAACAGTTTGACACCAGTTGAACGTGAAGTTGTCCAAATCACTGCTGCGGTGACCAACGGTTGTGCCTTCTGTGTGGCAGGGCATACAGCTTTTTCGATCAAACAGATCCAAATGAATGACGACCTTCTTCAAGCTCTGCGCAATCGTACTCCGATTGAAACAGATCCGAAATTGGATACCTTGGCTAAATTCACCCTAGCAGTGATCAATACCAAGGGACGCGTTGGAGATGAGGCCTTAGCTGAATTTTTAGAAGCAGGTTATAGTCACCAAAATGCTTTGGATGTGGTCCTAGGTGTGAGTTTGGCTAGTCTCTGTAACTATGCCAATAACTTGGCCAATACACCTATCAATCCAGAATTGCAGCCCTACGCGTAAAAGAACCAAGCTTGTGCATGAAATGATGGAGCTAAGCTTAAAAATAAGAAAATGAGAAGGAGATTTTATATCTACTTCTTTTTTTGATGATGCCTTCTGGTATTTTATGTTATACTGAAAGCGATAAAATAATTGGAGATCAAGATGAAAAAGATTCCTTTAGCATTTTCAGGTTGTCTATTAGGTTTAGCAGGAGCGGGAAACCTTCTGTCTGATACCTTCCCAGTTCTGGCCCATTTTTTCAGTTTGACGGGTTTGATTCTATGGGTTTTCTTTTTGTTTCACCATCTGATCTACTGGCAAGAAACGAAGATTGAACTTCAAGAACCAGCCCTTCTATCTGGAATGGCGACCTTTCCCATGGCTGGGATGATTCTATCGACTTATCTCCTACGACTGTTTCCTACATTTGGAGGACTTGCCCAGACAGTTTGGTGGTCTGCTTTCCTTTTAGATTGTAGCTTAATTTTCTACTTTACCAAGACCCATATTTTTGCAAAACCAAGAGCCAATGCCACCCCTAGTTGGACCGTCCTTTATGTAGGGATTGCTGTGGCAGCCTTGACCTATCCAGTGGTAGGGTTGGTTGAGTTGGCCTATCTGACTCTCGGGTTTGGCTTTGTCTTAACCTTGATTCTTTACCCGCTAATCTATCAGGGATTGAAAACTACCCCTTTACCGAGCCACTTATTGGGGCAAGAAGGCATTTATTGTGCGCCCTTTTCTCTTCTGTTAGCGGCCCTCGTTCGTCTTGGTGGAGCTAGTCTGCCGGTTTGGCTCTTATATATCATGATCGGTCTCTCTCAAGGTTTTTATTTCTTCGTTTTAACGCGTCTGCCCAGAATGATAAAAGAAGGGTTTCAACCAGCCTTTTCAGCCTTAACCTTTCCCACGGTCATCACAGCTACTTCCCTGAAAATGGCCCAAGACTTATTACAAAGTCCTCTTTTAAGGCCCCTTGTCTGGCTAGAAACCATTCTTTGCCTAGCCATTCTTGTGTCTGTGCTAGTGGGCTTTACGACTTACAGAAAAGGGTAGAAGAAAGCTTGATAATCGCTACAATAAGCTGGTATTCCAATAGAAACTAGAGGTTAGAGACGGCTGTCTCGACCTCTTTTTTATCCACTTTCTAATTGAATCCTAGGAATGATTATGGTAAGATGCAATAAATCATTTTTAATCCCTTGAAAGGAATGTATGAAATTTTTAAAAACAAAGGCCAAGCTCTTTTATCCACTTTTATTGCTGGTCTTTTACATCTTGGTGCGGCCGCAATTCCGCGAGTTAGCCCAGCTAGTCAGCAACCAAGTCGGCCAAGCCCTTAGCTATTTTTGGACCCTTCTCTTTTTAGAAGCAGGTTATCTGATGCTTGTTTTTTCATTTGTGAAGAAGTACAGTCCACGTACCGTTTTTCAGTGGGCGAAGAAGAAACAATTCCTCCCCGCTATCTACGCTACTATATTCACTAGTTGTGCTATCTATTGGCTGGACTACTTTCTCAGTGGTTTTACCAAAGGACGTCTAGCTATTTATCACTCCTTTCCGGTGACCTTGGAAGCCTTAGGATCTCTCATCCTCTTTATCCTAGTGGTCATCATTCGACCGATGACAGTAGAATTGGTCTTCCGTGGAGCGCTTGTCCAAGCCTATTTTAAAAAATGGCCCTTCTATGCGAGTGTATGGGCGCCTGCCCTCATCTATAGCGGATTTCAATTCCTCCAGCATCCCTTTACTGTCTTGAGTTTTTTGATCTATACAATCCCTTCTCTTCTGTTTGGATTACTGAATGAAAAGACAGGCTCCTTGTATTATCCTATCCTTGCTCATATCGGACTGAACTTCATTTATAGCCTACCCATCATCTTGTCAACTATCCAGCATCTCTTCTCCTAGTCGTTTTAACAGTACTGGAGGAAGCTTCAAACCAAGGGCCAGAAGGTCGTTGGTTTTTTTTGAAATTATGGTATAATAGAATAAATTTAAAAGAGGGAGTGGGAGTTTGAGAAAAAGCTATCGTGTCAAGCGAGAAAAAGATTTCAATGCCATTTTTAAAAGTGGTATGAATTGTGCGAATAGAAAATTTGTGATCTACCGTTTGCCACAAGAGCAGCCCCATTTCCGTGTCGGCTTATCTGTTAGTAAAAAACTAGGAAATGCTGTGACACGCAACCGAATCAAGCGCTTGATTCGTCATGTTTTGATGAAGCATCAGGATCATCTTGTAGCAGATGATTTTGTTGTGATTGCTCGAAAGGGTGTTGAAGAGCTGGATTTTGACCAAGTTGAAAAAAATCTAGTCCATGTATTAAAATTAGCGCAAGTCTATCGTCAGGAAAGGTAATTACGTGAAAAAGAAATTAAAAGTAGCTAGCTTATTAGGAGGGGCCCTCCTTTTATTAACAGCCTGTGGAACGTCTGAAGTGACTTCCCAATCATCAGGCGTTTGGGAAAAATTCGTTTACTTCTTTGCAGAAGTCATCCGTTTTCTTTCTATCGGAGGAAATACCGGAGTTGGGATTATCCTCTTCACTCTCTTGATTCGGACAATTCTTTTGCCAGTTTTCCAATACCAAATGACCTCCTCGCGCAAAATGCAGGAGATTCAGCCACTAGTGAAAGAAATCCAGGCCAAGTATCCTGGGAAGGATTTGGAAAGCCGCACTCGTATGTCAGAAGAAATGCGGGCCCTCTATAAAGAAAAAGGAGTTAAGACTTCCTCGGCCTTCTTGCCATTGTTTATTCAAATGCCAGTCTTGATGGCCTTGTTCCAAGCTTTGAGTCGGGTAGAATTCCTAAAAGTCGGTCATTTCCTTTGGTTGGATATGAGCGCAACAGACCCAACCTTTATTTTGCCAGTTTTGGCAGCTGTCTTCACCTTCTTTAGTACCTGGTTGAGCAACAAAGCCATGCCAGAAAAAAATGGTGGAATGACAGCCATGATGTATGCAATGCCAGTCATGATTTTCTTCTTCGCCATGTACTCAGCCAGCGGGGTTGCTCTCTACTGGGTAGTTTCCAATGCCTACCAAGTTGGGCAAACTTACCTGTTGAACAATCCATTTAAGATCATTGCGGCGCGTGAAGCAGAGCAACAGGCAATCAAAGATATAGAAAAACAAAAACGACGTGCATTTAATAAAGCACAGAAAAAGAAAAACTAAGAAGGAGTTTGACAGATGGTCCAATATACAGGAGTCAATGTTGAAGAAGCCATTCAAAATGGTTTGAAAGAATTAGATATCCCGCGCATGAAAGCACATATTACTGTCGTTTCTCGTGAAAAGAAAGGGTTCCTCGGTCTCTTTGGTAAGAAGCCAGCTGTGGTAGACATCGAACCGATTGCAGAAACTACGGTTACAAAAGCTAATCAACAAGCTGTTAAGGGAGTTCCTGAGGAAATAAATGTTCAAAACGAACCTGTCAAGAGTGTCAGTGAAGAGACTGTTGATTTGGGTCGTGTGGTGGCTGCGATTAAAAAAGTTGAAGAAGAAGGCCAAGAAGTTTCGGAAGAGGTGAAGGCTGAGATTCTTAAACATGAGAAGGCTCCTGAAACCATTCTTGAAGAACAAGGTCATGGGGAGATTCTCGATTCAAGTCCTAAAGAAACTGAGTCACGCCAAACGTCTGATTTTGCTGATTTGGGCATTGAAGTAGAAGAAAGCTATGACATTGAAAAGGTTGTTTCTGATGTCACTTCCTATGTTCAAACAGTAATTGATGAAATGGATGTAGAAGCTAGCATTTCAAGTAGCTACAACCGTCGAACCATCAACATGCAGATTGACACCAATGAGCCAGGCCGTGTGATTGGCTACCACGGGAAAGTTCTCAAAGCCCTTCAATTGTTGGCGCAGAACTATCTTTACAATCAGTATTCTAAGAATTTCTACATTGCTATCAACGTCAATGATTATGTTGAACACCGTGCAGAAGTCCTTCAAAGCTATGCGCAAAAATTGGCAAGTCGTGCTCTAGAAGAAGGTCAAGCACAACATACAGATCCAATGTCTAATAGCGAACGCAAGATCATCCACCGTATCGTATCGAAAATGGATGGAGTAACGAGCTATTCAGAAGGGGAAGAACCAAATCGTTACGTTGTCGTCGATATTGAAGGTTAATCTACCGTCTAAAAAAGAGGATTTCAAAAGGGAGAGAGGAGTGTAAGCTTGGTCTCTCCTTTTATTTTTGAGAAGGGAATAGCAGTATGTTTGTTAAGATTAAAGACTTTTTGAATTGTCAGGGGATCAAGTACCTAGCCCCTGCTAAAGCAGGTGAGGATGCGGAGCGAATGTTGGCCTATCGAGAGTTAGGACAAGAAGCTCGCAAGGAGTTCACTCATCTGGTCAGTGATTTTCAGAAGATTTTTCCGCATTTAAAACAAGAGCGGACCAGTCAATGGATGAATCAAGCCCAAATTCTTCGCCCTCATTTTTGGGCCTATCTCCAAGGAGAGGGAGAAATAGCGGATCCGATGTTCGCCTTGCGACTTTATGGGGATGCGAAGGACTTTGGTGTATCCTTGGAAGTGAGTTTTATCGAACGCAAGAAGGATGAGGAGAGTCTACAAAAGCAGAACCGAGTTTTAACTCTTCCGGTTTCTTCGCCAGTCTATTATTTCGCCCAAATAGAAGGTGTCAGCCAACGATTTCAAGGGACAGAAGCCAATCGTCTGAGACTTCTCAAAGGTGTGGAAGCTGGCCAAGTCCGAAAGGTCTTGGTTAAAGTCGATGTAAATCTATCACAAGCGACTAGCCGAGATGCCATTCTTGAGGAATTAAAAAAAGGAATGGCCTGCTTGCTTCCATACTATGAAGCAACTCGTCAAAGGATAGAAGGAGATGCCCAATAAAAGCGGTATCATTGAACCTGATCCAACAAATTTTTCATAGCTATTGACAAACAGCCTTGAATCAGATAGAATAGTAAAGTATGTTTAGTAACTGATCACATTATAGCCGGCTAAACGAATACAAAATCTATGAGGAGGTATTCATCGTGAAACGTACTTATCAACCAAGTAAACTTCGTCGTGCGCGCAAACATGGTTTCCGTCACCGTATGGCAACTAAAAACGGTCGTCGCGTATTGGCAGCTCGTCGTCGTAAAGGACGCAAAGTTTTGGCTGCGTAATTCAGATAAAAACCTAAAAACCAGTAGAAACTCGAGACTACTGGTTTTTGTTTTGCCAAAAGTGTATTCAGCTATGCTTTCTGTTATAATAGAGTGAGAAAAATCGTAGAAAAGGATCCATATGCAGATTTTTGATACCCATACTCACCTCAACGTTGAAGAGTTTGCAGGGAGAGAACAAGAGGAATTAGAGCTAGCAAAAGAGCTGGGAGTCATTGCCCATAATGTTGTTGGTTTTGACAAACCAACCATCGAACGAGCAATAGAATTGGCAGACCAGCACCCAGAAGTTTATCTCACCCTTGGTTGGCATCCTACTGAGGCAGGCGATTATAGTCCTGAGGTAGAGGCTTATCTACTGGAACGGCTGAAACATCCTAAAGTCGTCGCCTTAGGGGAAATCGGTCTGGACTACCACTGGATGACAGCACCTAAGGAAGTTCAAGAGAAGGTCTTTTGCCGTCAGATTCAGCTATCTAAGGAACTAGACTTACCATTTGTAGTGCATACGCGTGATGCTCTCGAAGATACCTATGCCATTATCAAGAGTGAAGGAGTTGGCCCACGCGGTGGGATCATGCATTCTTTCTCAGGAAGTCTGGAAGATGCCAAACGCTTCATGGATTTAGGCATGATGATCTCTTTCTCGGGAGTGGTGACCTTCAAAAAAGCGACAGACATTCAGGAGGCAGCCAAAGAATTACCTTTGGACAAAATCTTGGTTGAAACAGATGCACCCTATCTGGCACCAGTTCCTAAGCGTGGCCGAGAAAATAAAACAGCCTATACCCGTTATGTAGTAGACTTTATTGCAGAACTACGTGGCTTAACGACAGAAGAGGTGGCACAAGCGACCTATGACAATGCGAGAAAGGTATTTGGCCTTGACTGAGAAAAGAAAAATACCAGAAGTGATTGTTGTTGAAGGCAAGGACGATACGGCCAATCTGAAACGCTATTATGAGGTGGATACCTATGAGACACGTGGCTCTGCTATTAATCAGGATGATTTAGAACGAATTGCTACATTGCAAGAGTTGCGTGGAGTCATTGTCTTTACTGATCCAGATTACAATGGGGAGCGGATTCGTAAAATCATCATGCAAGAAATTCCGCAGGCCAAGCATGCCTTTTTAAATCGTGGCGAAGCAGTACCCAAATCCAAGACCAAGGGGCGTTCCTTGGGAGTAGAGCATGCCAGCTATGAAGACTTAGAAAAGGCCTTATCTGGACTGGTTGGCTCCTATGAAGATGAGCATTTCTTTGATATTACCAAGTCAGACCTGATGCGTCTCGGTCTCTTGATGGGCAGTGACAGTCGCAAACGACGGGAATACTTGGGAGAAGAGCTCCGCATCGGCTACTGTAATGGCAAACAACTGCTCAAACGTTTGGAGTTGTTTGGGGTTTGTCTGTCTCAAGTAGAAGAGGCCTTGGCTTCTTATAAAAAATAGCGATGGAGGTAGCAGATGGGATTGTTCGACTTGTTTACAGATAAGAAAAAAGGGATAGGATATTCTTTAGAGGATGTTCAAGCAAAACATCAAAAGAATCCACGGCACTTTTTGATTCCCAGTCAAGAAGAAATCAACCAATTGAAGATGGGGGACCAGGTTCGCCTCATCTTTGTGCTGGATACAGTCTTGGAGAATGGGTGTCGTGCAGAGCGTATGTGGGTCGAACTCACTGAAATCCGCGATGGGAAGTTCAAAGGACGTTTAACCAATCAACCCGCTTATATTACCTCCATCCAGCTTGGAGATGAGCTGGATTTTGCGCGGGAACATATTGCAAGCTTGATGCTCCCCCAGTTGAATCTTGATACACAAAAAGGGGCAATGATTACCAAGGATTGCTTCCTACGACGTGAGATAAATTGGGCAGTTCACGATCTACCTCATCACCCGCAAGATAGTGGTTGGCAATTTTTTACAGGTTATGAGTCTCATGAAGACTTGGACGATCCGTCTAAGATTGCCATCATTAGCCTTGAAGCGGCCCTGGATATCGAACCCTTGTTGGAGACGGTCTTAGACAAGGATGGAGAAGCTTATGTCTACCAAGCGGAGAAGAACGCATTCGTAGAAGACTGTTAGACTAGCCTGTGGAGAAAAACAAGAGGGATATAGCCCTAAACTGATTAGAAAAGAGAAGATATGAGAATTGCAGATTATAGTGTGACCAAGGCAGTGCTGGAGCGTCACGGCTTTACCTTTAAAAAATCCTTCGGCCAAAACTTCTTGACCGATACCAACATCCTTCAAAAGATTGTGGACACCGCTGAGATTGATAAACAGGTCAATGTGATTGAAGTCGGTCCCGGAATCGGTGCTTTGACAGAGTTTTTGGCGGAAAATGCCGCAGAAGTGATGGCCTTTGAGATTGATGACCGCTTGGTTCCTATCTTAGCGGATACCTTGCGGGATTTTGACAATGTGACCGTTGTCAATCAAGACATCCTCAAGGTGGATCTCAACCAGTATATCGCTGAGTTTAAAAATCCAGAGCTTCCGATCAAGGTAGTGGCCAACCTTCCTTACTACATCACGACTCCGATCCTCATGCACTTGATCGAATCCAAAATCCCTTTCCAAGAATTTGTGGTTATGATGCAAAAAGAGGTAGCAGACCGCATCTCAGCTCAACCGAATACCAAGGCTTATGGATCTTTGTCCATTGCGGTCCAATACTATATGACGGCTAAGGTAGCCTTTATCGTGCCACGCACCGTCTTTGTGCCAGCACCAAACGTCGACTCTGCCATCCTCAAGATGGTCCGTCGCGAAAAAGCGGCAGTGGCAGTCAAGGATGAAGATTTCTTCTTCTCCGTCAGCAAAGCTAGCTTTGTCCACCGTCGCAAAACTCTTTGGAACAACTTGACTAGTCGCTTTGGCAAGACCGAAGACGTGAAGGCAAAATTGGAAGCCGGAATCGAAGCAGCCAGTTTGAAGCCATCTGTACGAGGAGAAGCTCTTAGTTTAGAAGACTTTGCCCGTCTAGCTGACGGTCTTCTAGAAGCAGGGATAAAATAATGGAAAAGACATGGGCTTCAAAGCTCATGTCTTTTTGAGTAATAAAAGGAAAGGACGGGATTTGAACCCGCGCGTGAAGAAGATCCACTTGCCGGATTTCGAGTCCGGTGCCGTACCAGACTGGGCCACCTTTCCAAGATGCGGAGAAAGGGATTTGAACCCTCACGCCCGAAGGGGCACATGCGCCTGAAGCATGCGTGTCTGCCGTTCCACCACCTCCGCATAGTTCTATTATACTCTTTTTGACAGAAATGCCAAGAAAAAATAGCATACTTTCTATCGAATGTATAGAGCTAACAGAAAAGAGAGTGGGACGACGAAATAGAATTCTAACGAATGACCGATTTCTGTCCCACTCTCTTCTTTCTTTTACTTATTCATAACTCACTTGAGGATAAAGTTCTTCTTGTTCTGCAGAGGTATCTTTGAGAAGAAAGATAGCCCATAAGAGAGCAAGAAGAAAGACGACTAAGCCAGGGATCCCGCCTTCAGGTCCAAACTCACCACCTGTGATAAAGGTCCGGTTTGAAGTCGTGAAGTACATAAGAGAGGATTCACTATCAAAGCCACTAACATGGAAGCCGTAGACATTGCCCATGATGAAGTTCCAGGCAAAGTGGAAACCACAAGGACCCCAGATATTTCCTCTCTTCAAGGCATAGACGGCTGTGAAGAGTCCGAAAACAAAGAGGTGGACCGTAGACAGCCAAGAAGCACCATTGTTATTCAAGTGGAAGTAAGAGAACATAGTGGAAGAAATGAGGATGGCAAGGTAGGCATTTTTGTGATAAGAAATAATTGGAATGAGCCAGCCACGAATATAGATTTCTTCGGCTGCCGTTTGGAAAATATAGCCAATTAGAACCAAGATCCAAGATACGAGGAAAGGAAGACTAAATTGAATACGATCGAAACGGACATCACCAGTGATAAAGAAGACGATTAAGACCGTGGTAATCATAATGGCGCCGACCAAGACACCCTTAGCGAATTCGGACAGGCCGTTTCCTTTGGTAAAGCCCATGGTCCGAATCGGTCGTTTTTCAATGAGTTTCACCCAGAGGAAGAAGGCAATGATGGTGTAGAGGAAGGACAAAAGGTCTAGAATATTCCACCAGTCAGGAATCCAACTTTGTTTGTTCAAAAAGAAGTTTGTGGAAGCTGTACTAATTGGAGACATGTATTGGGTGATGTAATAGAGAATAAAGGGAGCTAAAAACCAAGGGGTTAAAAACTTCCCTTTTTTTACATTGGAAACGAGAGGGTTACTCTTGGAAAGAAATGAAAAACTCATAAAGGACCTCCTTATAACTGGCAGGGATTAGTAAGAAAGTCAGAAATACCGCCACAAAAATAGGCTCCTTTCATTACTAATCAGGTAGCTTCGTCAATAAATGTATCAGTCTCCGTCACTTCCTTTCTGTCAAATAGTCTGCACTTCCCACAAGAGACATATATATATTATGTCCTTTCCCTCTATTATAAACCTATCTGAAAACGTTTACAACCCCTTATGTGCATCTTGCTCAAAAAAACTGAATGGACTTCTTTTTTCATACCTAAGTAAGCAAGCGCTATCGTATATTTTTTGATATAATGGTAGTATTAACTTTAAAGGAGTGCTAGTTGCAAGGAACGATTGTTAAAGCCTTGGCCGGTTTTTATTATGTGGAGTGTGAAGGGAAAATTTACCAAACACGCGCCCGAGGAAATTTCCGGAAAAAGGGACAAACTCCCTATGTTGGAGATAGGGTAGAATTTTCAGCTGAAGAAAATTCGGAAGGCTATATTTTAAAAATATTCCCTCGAAAGAATAGCTTAGTCCGTCCACCGATTGTTAATATTGATCAGGCTGTCGTTATCATGTCTGCCAAAGAGCCTGATTTTAATGTTAATTTATTGGATCGCTTTTTGGTCCTCTTGGAGCAAAAAGTCATTCATCCAATCGTCTATATTTCAAAAATGGACTTACTAGAAGATCCGGCTGTCATGCTTCCTTTTCAAGAAGTCTATCGCCAAATGGGGTATGACTTTGTCACTGATAAGGAAGAGCTCTTGCCTCTCTTGAAGGATCAGGTGACGGTCTTTATGGGCCAAACAGGTGTGGGGAAATCAACCCTCTTGAATACCTTGGCTCCAGAGTTGGAACTAGAGACAGGAGAGATCTCCGACAGTCTTGGACGAGGCCGCCATACGACGCGAGCCGTCAGCTTTTATGATCTCAATGGTGGCAAGATTGCGGATACCCCTGGCTTCTCCTCTTTAGATTATGAAGTCGACAATGCAGAAGATCTGAATCATGCTTTTCCAGACATCGCCAAGGTAAGCCAGGATTGCAAGTTCCGTACTTGTACCCATACACATGAACCATCTTGTGCCGTCAAACCTGCTGTCGAGGAAGGGATCATTGCTTCCTTCCGCTTTGAGAATTACTTACAGTTCTTGAGTGAGATCGAAAATAGACGAGAAACCTATAAAAAAGTATCGAAAAAATTACCCAAATAAGGAGACCTGAATAATATGAAAACAAACAAATTAGCCCCATCTATTTTGAGTGCGGATTATGCAAATTTTGAAAGTGAATTGAAGAAATTGGAAGCATCTGGTGCGGAGTACGCTCACATCGATGTGATGGACGGCCACTTTGTACCGAATATCAGCTTTGGTGCGGGTGTAGTTGCTAGTATGCGTCCTCACAGTAAGCTAGTTTTTGACTGTCACTTGATGGTGACCAATCCTGAGCAACATATCGAAGAGTTTGCGCGTGCCGGGGCAGATATCATTAGCATTCACGTAGAAACGACTCCACACATCCATGGGGCCCTTCAAAAAATTCGTTTGGCAGGGGTAAAACCAAGTGTGGTCATCAATCCAGGAACCCCTGTTGAAAGTATCCAACACATTTTGAACTTGGTGGATCAAGTACTTGTCATGACTGTCAATCCAGGATTTGGTGGGCAAGCCTTCCTGCCAGAAACCATGGATAAGATTCGTCAATTGGTTCAATTGCGTGAAGAGAAAGGCTTGGATTTCGATATTGAAGTGGATGGGGGAATTGACGACAAGACGATTCACGCTGCGAAAGAAGCAGGGGCAAACGTCTTTGTAGCAGGTTCCTATGTATTTAATGGAGATGTGAATGAACGAGTTCAAACCCTTCGAGCAGCCATCCAAGACTAAGGTTGCGATTGTAGCTGGAGGCCAAGTGGAAACCATTCCGTTAGACTTGGATGTTTATGTCGGAGTGGATGCAGGTTGCCTTTTCCTATTAGAGCAAGGGCTGGAACTATCTTTAGCAGTTGGAGATTTTGACTCTGTTGAGCCAGAAGAATTCCAGAGGATTCAATCTGCGGCTCACGAATTACGGACTTCGGTAGCAGAAAAAAATGATACTGACCTGGAATTGGCGATTAAGGAAGTAGTAGAACGTTGGCCTCAAGCGGAAATTCTAATCTTTGGAGCCTTTGGTGGTCGCATGGATCACCACTTGGCCAGCGTTTTTTTGCCCAGCGATCCAGAGATTGCACCCTTTATGTCGCAACTTTACTTGATGGACCAACAAAATTATCTCTGCTATCGTCCAGCAGGCCGCCATACCATTCTGCCTATAGCAGGCTATACCTATGTAGCTTTTATGCCAGTTGAGGGAGCTTCCATCCAAATTGAAGGAGCTAAGTATCCCTTAAATCAGACCAATTATTTTAAAAAGGCTATTTATGGTTCCAACGAGTTTAGCAATCAGCCGATCACCTTAAGCGTTGATAGAGGCTATGCTGTTATCATTTATAGCAAGGATGGGAAATAAGATGGAATTAATCCTTTTTGTATTAGGAGTGGGAAATCTTGTCTTGCTCTTCTTGCTCTACCAGCAACGGACAGCTGATAACAAACAGGTCCGTGACTTACTGGAGGACCAAGAAGATCATCTTTCGGATCAGCTGGATTACCGATTTGAGAGAGAGCGACAAGCTCAGCGAATCACTGGCCAGCAGATAGAGATGGCGATCAGTGACCGTCTTATGGAATTACGGACAGAAATGCATCAGCAAACGACTGCTTTACGAGCAGAACTTGCTGAGAATTTTACTAAAAACCGAGACAAAACGGACGAGCGGATGCAACAGATTCAAGCCTCCAATGATTTGCGGTTGGAGCAGATGCGTCAAACGGTCGAAGAAAAGTTGGAAAAAACCTTGCATAGTCGTCTCCAAACCTCTTTTGAGACTGTCTCCAAACAATTGGAGTCGGTTAATAAAGGCCTTGGGGAAATGCAGACGGTCGCTAGAGATGTGGGGAGTCTCAATAAGGTCCTCTCTAACACCAAAACCCGTGGGATTATGGGAGAACTTCAACTGGGCCAGATCATCGAAGATATCCTAACTCCTGCCCAATACGAGAGAGAGTTTGTAACAGTTCCCCATTCCAACGAACGCGTCGAGTATGCAATCAAGATGCCTGGTCAGGTAAGAGGGGAATACGTTTATCTGCCAATCGACTCTAAGTTTCCTCTGGAGGGGTATTACCGACTGGAAGAAGCTTATGAAAGTGGAGAGAAAGAGGAGATTGAACGGTGTCGCAAGCTCCTTCAGGCTAGTATTAAACAATTTGCCAAGGACATTCATCAAAAATACCTATATCCGCCTGCCACTACTAATTTTGGGATTCTCTTTTTACCGACGGAAGGCCTCTATTCAGAAGTGGTCCGCGACCCAGCCTTCTTTGATCGTCTCCGAAGAGAGGAACAGATCGTCGTCGCGGGGCCAAGTACTCTTTCAGCCTTGTTAAATTCCTTATCGGTTGGATTTAAGACTCTGAATATTCAACGCAGTGCAGATGATATTAGCAAGGTCCTTGCTTCAGTCAAGACAGAGTTCCAAAAATTTGGAGGCGTTTTAGAAAAGACCCAACGGCAGTTGAAACATGCTTCTGGAAACATCGATGAACTCTTAAACCGAAGAACAAATGCTATCGAGCGTACTCTTCGAAGTATAGAAACGTCAGAAAATCTAGATATGGCAAGCCTATTGAATTTAGAAGATGGAGAAGATGATGGTCAAAATTAATCAAATGAAAAAAGACGAATTGTTTGAAGGCTTCTACCTCATTAAGTCAGCAGATGTTCGTCAGACACGGGCTGGAAAGAACTATCTTGCCTTTGTCTTTCAAGATGAGACAGGCACGATTGAAGGAAAATTGTGGGATGCTCAGCCGCATAATGTGGAGCAGTTCCAAGCTGGTCGCGTAGTTCATATGAGCGGACGCCGGGAGGTCTACAACAATACGCCCCAGGTCAATCAATTGACCTTGCGTTTGCCTCAAAGCGGGGAACCGTCTAATCCAGCAGACTTTAAAGAAAAACCTCCGGTGAATCCAGTTGATTTGAAAGATTACCTGTCGGGGATGATTTTCAAGATAGAAAATCCAGTTTGGCAACGTGTGGTGAGGGCGCTCTACAACAAGTACGACAAGGAGTTTTACTCGTATCCTGCGGCCAAAACCAACCACCATGCTTTTGAAACTGGCTTGGCCTATCATACAGCAACCATGGTTCGATTGGCCGAGAGCATCTCTCAAGTTTACCCTCAATTAAATCAAAGTCTCCTCTATGCAGGGATCATGCTCCATGATCTTGCCAAGGTACTGGAGCTTTCAGGTCCTGAAAATACGGAATATACGGTCAGGGGGAATCTCATCGGACACATTGCTCTGATTGATGAAGAAATTACCAAGGTCTTACAAGAGCTGAAGATTGATGATCAAAAAGAAGATGTGATTGTGTTACGACATGTCATTTTAAGTCACCATGGTCTATTAGAGTATGGTAGTCCAGTTCGTCCGAAAATTATGGAAGCAGAGATCATTCATATGATTGATAATCTAGATGCTGAAATGATGATGATGACTTCAGCCTTGGCTTTAGTGGGTCCTGGTGAAATGACCAATAAAATTTTTGCCTTGGATAACCGCTCCTTCTATAAGCCAAATTTAAAAGATTCCTAATAAACTAGAGCAAAAAAGCCTTCTCTTAGTTTGTTAGTAAAAAAACGAGAAACGAATGTTGTAAGACTAACAATGTTCGTTTTTTGGTATAATATGGTATAATACAATAAAAAACTATGTGGAGAGATAATGAAGCTAAGAAGAAGTGAGCGGATGGTTGTGATCTCGAACTACTTGATTAATCATCCCTACGAATTGACAAGTTTAAATACATTTGCGGAGAAATATGAATCTGCCAAATCCTCTATTTCTGAGGACATTGTTATTATTAAACGGGCCTTTGAAGAAATGGAAATTGGACACATTGAAACTCTCACTGGGGCAGGTGGAGGGGTCATCTTTACACCATCGATTTCGGATGCAGATTCAAGAGAAATTGTCCAAAACTTGTGCAATCAATTGTCAGAAAGCAATCGGATTTTACCAGGTGGTTATATCTACCTTTCAGACTTGTTGAGCAATCCAAAAATCCTAAATAATATTGGGCGCATTATTGCCAAGGCTTTTCGAGATCAAAAAATCGATGCTGTTATGACGGTGGCAACCAAGGGAGTTCCATTAGCAAACGCGGTAGCCAATGTCTTAAATGTTCCCTTTGTCATTGTGCGACGAGATCTAAAAATTACAGAAGGATCAACGGTCAGTGTGAACTATGTATCAGGTTCCAGTGGCGATCGGATTGAGAAAATGTTTTTGTCCAAACGCAGTTTGAAAGCAGGCAGCCGTGTCTTGATTGTCGATGACTTCCTTAAAGGGGGGGGAACTATCAGTGGGATGGTTAGCCTCTTAGCTGAGTTTGAATCAGAGTTAGCAGGAGTCGCTATTTTTGCGGACAATGCTTCGGCTAGAAGTAAAGATTTATTTGATCACAAGTCACTTCTACGTGTAACCAACATTGATGTAGCAGAAAATAAAATTGATGTAGAAATCGGAAATATTTTCGATAAGGATTAAGTCTGGAGAGGGAGATAGGAAAATGAAAACAATTTTAGACCGTTTTGATCGTAGCCCCCTATGGCTTCGATTGGCAACGATATTCATCTTGACAGGAGTTCTTGTCGGTGGGCTTTATACGGTTCGAAAAAATTCTGCAGACCAAGTTACAGTGGTGAAACAAGAAGCCAAAAAGACAGGTTCTCTTCCTATTAAAAAGAAAGACCCTAAAAAAGCAAAAGAAGAAGAGGAAGCGAAAATCGCTGAAGATGCAGAAAAGGCAGTCGCTCATTTTGAAACGACTGCAACCCAAGAAACCTTAACAGCTGCCCGAGAAGCCGTGGAAAAAGTGAAGGACGAAACAAAGAAACAGGCCTTCCAAGCTCGAATTCAGTACATTGTAGACTACTATGGAATGCAAACCAACCAGAATACTCAATCAACTGATACGAATCAAGCTAGTCAAACAGGGCAACCTCAACAAGTGGTTCCGGCAGAAGTTCCTCAATATCAGTCCAATGAAGTTCCTCAAGTTTCGAATGCTACAATTCCAGCTGTAACGCAACAATATGAACAATAATTTAGCACGGTTTTAAGAAGAAGCAATCGTGCAAAAAAGAGAAAAAAATCTTGACAGTGAAAGTACCGCTATGTTACAATAATAGACGGTACTTTTTACTTTTGGTCTCTCAAGAGTGTACAGGGACGTGCTGACAAATGTTGCAAAAGTACACACAGATGATAGCTGTCACCAAGTGTATCATCACCAAAAATAAAAAAACACAGGAGAATGTAGATGCCTACAATTAACCAATTGGTTCGCAAACCGCGTAAATCAAAAGTAGAAAAATCTAAATCACCAGCTTTGAACGTTGGTTACAACAGTCATAAAAAAGTTCAAACAAACGTTTCTTCACCACAAAAACGTGGTGTAGCAACTCGTGTTGGAACTATGACACCTAAAAAACCTAACTCTGCCCTTCGTAAATTTGCTCGTGTACGTTTGAGCAACTTGATCGAAGTTACTGCCTACATCCCAGGTATCGGACACAACTTGCAAGAGCACAGCGTGGTGCTTCTTCGTGGTGGACGTGTAAAAGACCTTCCAGGGGTACGTTACCATATCGTCCGTGGTGCACTTGATACTGCAGGTGTTAACGATCGTAAACAAGGCCGTTCTAAATACGGTACTAAACGTCCGAAAAAAGCATAAGGAAAGGGGATAAAGAGAAATGAGTCGTAAAAATAGAGCTCCAAAACGTGACGTATTGCCAGATCCGCTTTACAATTCACAACTAGTTACTCGTCTTATCAACCGCGTTATGCTTGATGGTAAACGTGGTACAGCAGCTTCAATCGTTTACGGTGCTTTTGAGCAAATCAAAGAAGCTACTGGAAATGACGCACTTGAAGTATTTGAAACAGCTATGGAAAACATCATGCCTGTACTTGAAGTACGTGCACGTCGTGTTGGTGGATCAAACTACCAAGTCCCAGTTGAAGTTCGTCCAGAACGTCGTACAACACTTGGACTTCGTTGGTTGGTAACAATCGCTCGTCAACGTGGTGAGCACACAATGGTTGACCGCCTTGCTAAAGAAATCTTGGATGCTGCAAACAACACTGGTGCAGCTGTTAAGAAACGTGAAGACACTCACCGTATGGCTGAAGCTAACCGTGCCTTCGCACACTTCCGCTGGTAAGATTAAGATACTAAGGGCGTTAAAAAAGCGACTGAAAATTAGGAAGCTTGACGAAGAATCAAAGATTCTAGGAAAGCTTATCTATTTTCCGAGCTTTTAGCCCGGGTTCAATTGAGCTCGGTCCGCTCTTTAGTTCAATTCAACTTATTTGTAAGTTGAAACCAACACATACATGAGAACACTGAGAACGGGTAGGTCCTGCCTATCCGTTTTTGTTAAATCATGTTATAATAGTATAGAAATAAAAAATATAGGAGAAACAAACCTCATGGCACGCGAATTTTCACTTGAAAAAACTCGTAATATCGGTATCATGGCTCACGTCGATGCTGGTAAGACAACTACAACTGAGCGTATCCTTTACTACACTGGTAAGATTCACAAAATTGGTGAAACTCACGAAGGTGCGTCACAAATGGACTGGATGGAGCAAGAGCAAGAACGTGGTATCACTATCACTTCTGCGGCTACAACAGCTCAATGGAAAGACACTCGTGTAAACATCATCGACACACCAGGACACGTGGACTTCACGATCGAAGTTCAACGTTCACTCCGCGTTTTGGACGGTGCTGTAACCGTTCTTGACTCACAATCAGGTGTTGAGCCTCAAACAGAAACTGTTTGGCGCCAAGCAACTGAATACAGAGTTCCTCGTATCGTATTTGCGAACAAGATGGATAAAATCGGTGCTGACTTCCTTTACTCAGTAAGCACTCTCCACGATCGTCTTCAAGCAAATGCTCACCCAATCCAATTGCCAATCGGTTCAGAAGATGACTTCCGTGGAATCATCGACTTGATCAAGATGAAAGCTGAAATCTACACCAACGACCTTGGTACAGATATTCTTGAAGAAGATATCCCAGCTGAATACCTTGAACAAGCTCAAGAATACCGCGAAAAATTGGTCGAAGCAGTTGCTGAAACTGACGAAGACTTGATGATGAAATACCTTGAAGGTGAAGAAATCACTAACGAAGAATTGAAAGCTGGTATCCGTAAAGCGACTATCAATGTTGAATTCTTCCCAGTATTGTGTGGTTCAGCCTTCAAGAACAAAGGGGTTCAATTGATGTTGGATGCGGTCCTTGACTACCTTCCAAGCCCACTTGATATCCCAGCGATCAAAGGTATCGACCCAGATACAGACGAACAAGTAGAACGTCCAGCATCTGACGAAGAGCCATTTGCAGCGCTTGCCTTCAAGATCATGACTGACCCATTCGTAGGTCGTTTGACGTTCTTCCGTGTTTACTCAGGTGTCTTGAACTCTGGTTCATACGTATTGAACACTACTAAAGGTAAACGTGAACGTATCGGACGTATCCTTCAAATGCATGCCAACACTCGTATGGAAATCGAAACAGTTTACTCTGGAGATATCGCAGCTGCTGTTGGTTTGAAAGATACAACAACTGGTGACTCATTGACAGATGAAAAAGCAAAAGTTATCCTTGAGTCAATCGAAGTTCCAGAACCAGTTATCCAATTGATGGTTGAGCCTAAATCTAAAGCAGACCAAGACAAGATGGGTATTGCCCTTCAAAAATTGGCTGAAGAAGATCCAACATTCCGCGTTGAAACAAACCCTGAAACTGGTGAAACAGTTATCTCTGGTATGGGTGAGTTGCACTTGGATGTCCTTGTTGACCGTATGAAACGTGAATTCAAGGTTGAAGCAAACGTTGGTGCTCCTCAAGTATCTTACCGTGAAACATTCCGCGCTTCTACACAAGCACGTGGATTCTTCAAACGTCAATCTGGTGGTAAAGGTCAGTTTGGTGATGTTTGGATCGAATTTACTCCAAACGAAGAAGGAAAAGGATTCGAGTTCGAAAATGCAATCGTCGGTGGTGTGGTTCCACGTGAATTCATCCCTGCAGTAGAAAAAGGACTTCAAGAATCTATGGCGAACGGTGTTCTTGCTGGCTACCCAATGGTTGACGTGAAAGCGAAGCTTTACGATGGTTCATACCACGATGTCGACTCATCTGAAACTGCCTTCAAGATCGCTGCATCTCTTGCTCTTAAAGAAGCAGCTAAATCAGCACAACCAGCTATCCTTGAACCAATGATGCTTGTAACCATCACAGTTCCTGAAGAAAACCTTGGGGATGTTATGGGTCACGTAACTGCTCGTCGTGGACGTGTAGACGGTATGGAAGCACACGGTGCAAGCCAAATCGTTCGTGCTTATGTACCACTTGCTGAAATGTTCGGTTACGCTACTGTCCTTCGTTCTGCAACTCAAGGACGTGGTACCTTCATGATGGTATTTGACCACTACGAAGATGTACCGAAATCAGTACAAGAAGAAATCATTAAAAAAGCTAAAGGTGAAGCATAATTTTGCCGTCTAGCTAAAAGCTTTCCTCTTAGGAGGAAGGCTTTTTTGATTCGAAAGAGTTCAACCCCTCTTCCTCATAAGAGATAGTGAAAATGAATATGAAAGTTTGTGTAATATTTCTAATCCTACTGAAATCAGTTGCATTTTAGGGGAAGAAAGTATATAATAATATTGTTGAAAGATGATTTGTAACCTATCAAGTTACTCTTTTCACATAAAAATTTTTTGATTTTCATAAGGAGGAAATCACGAATGGTAGTTAAAGTTGGTATTAACGGTTTCGGTCGTATCGGTCGTCTTGCTTTCCGTCGTATCCAAAACGTAGAAGGTGTTGAAGTTACTCGCATCAACGACCTTACAGATCCAGTTATGCTTGCACACTTGTTGAAATATGACACAACTCAAGGTCGTTTCGACGGTACTGTGGAAGTTAAAGAAGGTGGATTCGAAGTTAACGGTAAATTCGTTAAAGTTTCTGCTGAACGTGATCCAGAACAAATCGACTGGGCTAACGACGGTGTAGAAATCGTTCTTGAAGCAACTGGTTTCTTTGCTAAGAAAGAAGCTGCTGAAAAACACTTGCACCCAGGTGGAGCTAAGAAAGTTGTTATCACTGCTCCTGGTGGAAACGACGTTAAAACAGTTGTATTTAACACTAACCACGACATTCTTGATGGTACTGAAACAGTTATCTCAGGTGCTTCATGTACTACAAACTGCTTGGCTCCAATGGCTAAAGCTCTTCAAGATAACTTTGGTGTTGTAGAAGGATTGATGACTACTATCCACGCTTACACTGGTGACCAAATGATCCTTGACGGACCACACCGTGGTGGTGACCTTCGTCGTGCTCGCGCTGGTGCAGCTAACATCGTTCCTAACTCAACTGGTGCTGCTAAAGCTATCGGTCTTGTAATCCCAGAATTGAACGGTAAATTGGACGGATCTGCACAACGCGTTCCAACTCCAACTGGATCAGTTACTGAATTGGTTGCAGTTCTTGAAAAGAACGTTACTGTTGATGAAGTGAACGCAGCTATGAAAGCAGCAGCTAACGAATCATACGGTTACACAGAAGATCCAATCGTATCTTCAGATATCGTAGGTATGGCTTACGGTTCATTGTTTGACGCAACTCAAACTAAAGTTCTTGACGTTGATGGTAAACAATTGGTTAAAGTTGTTTCATGGTATGACAACGAAATGTCTTACACTGCACAACTTGTACGTACTCTTGAATACTTCGCAAAAATTGCTAAATAATTCATGTGTATGATGAGAGGAGGGTGACCTCCTCTTTTTTTGTACTTTTTTTAGTTCCTCCTCACCTTATTATAGGATTTGCTAAAATGGATTGACAGACCTCTCTTTAAAGGGGTAAACTAAATCTGAGTGAAGATTTCCAATTAAACAAAAATGTAAGCGATTGCACATGAGCGAAGGAGAAGTGTTTTAGGAGATTGGAAATTAGTAAAATAAGATGGAGGTCATGATGAAAGGTCATCAATTTGAAAAACAACAACGTTTTAGTATCCGAAAATTCAGTGTAGGAGTTTGTTCTGCACTGATTGGATTGGCATTTTTAGGAACGGGGGCTGTCTCAGCGGATGAGACGCATGCTGCGAATGAACAACCCTTAGAAGCCACTTCAGCAACTGCAGAAGATGTAAATCATTTAATCAGAGAAGCTGGTGTCTACACTGCAGATGCTGTCTTGCCAACTACAGAATCAGCGAAACCAGTTGAGGAAGCCACTTCAGCAACTCCCGAAGTTAGCCCGACGACCACAGATAGTCCAGCGGTTTCAGCGACAGAACAGCCAAAAGCAAGCACAGAAAAAGTAGAAGATTTACCAACTAATGAAGAAAAACAATTAAGACCGAAAGAGGTCAAATTTGATACATGGGACGATTTGTTGAAATGGGAACCTGGTAAACGAGTAGATGATGATTTGAACCGAGCAAGTGTCCCCCTCGCTAGCCGTTTTCAAGGGAAGCAAATCAACGAGCAAGCAAACCCTGATGCAAAGATTCAGGCTCTGTCTAACATGAACTCAAAGGCTAAGGATCATGCTTCCGTCGGTGGGGAAGAGTTTAAGGCCTATGCTTTTGACTATTGGCAGTATTTGGATTCCATGGTCTTCTGGGAAGGTCTGGTACCATCAGCGGATGTGATTGATGCTGCTCACCGAAATGGGGTGCCCATCTATGGAACACTCTTTTATAACTGGTCTAGTAGCATCAAGGATCAAGAGCATTTTGCAGAAACCTTGAAAGAAGATAGTGAAGGCTCTAAAACCTTCCCGATCGCACGGAAATTAGTTGATCTAGCTAAGTATTATGGTTTCGATGGCTACTTTATTAACCAAGAAACGACAGGGAACCTAGTAGAACCTTTAGGACCAAAATTAAGAGATTTTCTTCTTTACACCAAGGAGTATGCGAAGAGTATTAACTACCCTATCAAGTACTCTTGGTATGATGCCATGACCTATGAATATGGTCGTTACCATGAAAATGCACTGGGTGAATACAACTACAATTTCATGCAACCTGAAAATGGGGAAAATCCAGTTGATACCTTCTTTGCCAACTTTAACTGGGGCAAATCAGAAGTTGATTATTCTATCAGCACAGCCAAATGGATTCAGCGCAATCCGTATGATGTTTTAGCAGGACTCGAACTTCAAAAAGGGGGCTCTTATAAGACCAATGTGGACTGGAATGCGATTTTAGATGAACATGGCAAGTTGCGTCTATCCCTGGGGCTTTATGCACCTGACACCATTACGGGTCTAGGAAAGACAGGAGAGGGGTATCATACCCATGAAGATCTATTCTGGACAGGTTTCCAAGGTGATCCAACCAAAGGAAAACCAGCAGATCAATCTTGGTACGGGATGTCCAATCTAGTCGTGGATAAAACTCCGATCACAAATGCTGATTTTAATACTTCATTCAATACTGGTCACGGAAAATATTGGTTTGTAGATGGAAAAATTTCCAAAGATGGCGAGTGGAATTACCGATCCGTCTCTGGCTACCTTCCAACATGGCGTTGGTGGGTAGAACATAGTGAAGACAGCACGCCATTGAAAGGGCGCTATGACTTTGATCAAGCCTATAATGGAGGAAACTCTCTAACCTTTGAAGGCGATTTGAAAGCTAATAGCAGTCAAAATGTCATGCTCTATTCGACCAAGATCCCTGTGACAGAAACAACAAAATTAAGTGTCTCTCACAAGGGTGGGGTTGGTGCGGCTGCTTGGGTAGCTGTTGCTACAAAAGAAGATTACTCGGAATACGTATGGAAGGAATTGACGCCAAACGCAGATTGGTCCACTCAAACCTTCGATTTGGGAGACCTAGCTGGCAAGACCATTTATGCCGTTAAGATGTTCTTTGACCATGATACAGATGTCAAAGACTACAAGTTCAATCTCGGTCAATTGTCTATTACGTCGAACCAAGAAAAACCAGCTGCTCCTTCTGAAGTAACCGTGAAAGGCAAACGCCTGCAAAATGCGCAAGAAGCAGAAGCAGTCCTAAACTTTAAAGGAGTTGCGGATACAGATTATTATGAAGTCTATGAGAAAGATGGCGATAACTGGCGTCTCTTAACAGGGTCTTCTGCGACAACTGTCTATCTTCCAAAAATTAGTCGTTCAGCAAGTGCTGAAGGGACCACTCAAGAACTCAAGGTTGTTGCTGTTGGGAAGAACGGTCAACGTTCAGATGCGGGAACTGTAGCCTTTGATTGGGGTATGACAGTGTCGGATACCAGCCTACCAAAAGCATTGGCGCCAAACGTAGTGATTGGGGCGAAAGTCATCGGTTCAAGTTTCCCAGATGCAGATGGTAGTGAAGGTATCGAGGGGATGTTGAATGGTACCATTACGAGTCTTTCAGATAAATGGTCGTCGGCTCAATTGAGTGGAACTGTCGATATTCGCTTGACACAACCAAGGACCATTGTTCGTTGGGTTATGGACCATGCAGGTGCGGGTGGTGAATCTGTCGATGATGGCAAGATGAATACCCGTGACTTCGATCTTTACTACAAGGACGAAGCCGGCGAGTGGAAATTGGCCAAGGAAGTCCGTGGTAACAAAGCCCATGTGTCAGATATTACACTCGATCAACCGATTAAGGCCCAAGATTGGCGTCTCCATGTCATTACAGCCGATAATGGGACTCCATGGCAAGCTATTCGAATCTATAACTGGAAAATGTATGAAAGTTTAGATACCGAAACAGTCAATATCCCGATGAAGGATGCTGCAGCGCAAAACCTAGGCAATCATTTTGTCCAGGTTGGCTTTAAGGATGTACCTGCGAATACAACGATTTCACTTTATGCCGATAAAGAAGCGACTAGCCCAATTGCGACTATGACAGCCGATCAAGCTGGAAATCTGATCTTTAAACCGCTCGCTTTTGAATCGACTCCGTCTCTTCTTTACTATCGTGCACAAGCACCAGGAAAAGAGATCAGTAATGTTCTAGCGATTGAAGTTCCAAAAAATGATAAAGAAATTAGTGGAGTTCAATTAGAAGAGGGCTTAGCTAAGAAGGTCTACAGAAAAGGAGATGCTCTCTCCTTGAAAGGAGCGACTCTTCGCGTTCATTATCAAGATGGACAAGCAGATCAACTGGTCAACCTCACCAACTCAGGTGTAGAGATTCATGGATTTGACAGTAACAAGCTTGGAGAACAACACCTAGAAGTTTCTTATCTTGGTCAGAAATTGGATAAGACTCTCACTGTTTTTGTGGTCAGTGCAGAGGAAGCAGGTGAAAAAGCCGTTGCTGGTCTAGAATTGACTGACAAACCAAAAGTCGAATATATTGTCGGAGAAGCATTTGAAAAAGAAGGCGGACGCTTTACAGTCGTCTTTGAAGATGAAACGACTGAAACGCACGCCTTGACCGATGAAGGTGTTGAAGTAACTGGCTTTGATGCGAGCAAGGAAGGTCGTCAAACTATCACCGTCCATTACAAGGGAGCTAGCACAAGCTTTGATGTCCTCGTGAATCCAAAACCAGCTCTCAATGATGAATACCTCAAGCAAAAATTGGCTGAAGCTGAAGCTGCAAAAGCCAAAGTAGACTTTACTTTTGCCACTCCTGAAGTCAAAGAAGCCTTGTTGGCTGGAATAGCTGCTTCTGAAAAAGTCTTGAAAGAGCATGATACCAGCACACAAAATCAAGTCAATGAGCAGTTGAACCAATTGACCGCTCTCTTGAAAGCCTTGGATGGACAAGCCAATCTAACAAAAGAAAAAGAAACTCTCTCTGCTCTGACAGAGGAAGCGACCACTCTATTAGCAAGCAAGCCAAATCATCCTTCTGGTGATGCTTTGAAGGCACTGGTTGAGAAAAATAAAGAACTCCTAGCCTCTTCAGAACTCACTCCTGAAGCGCTCGCAACCGCAAAAACAGGTCTAGAAACCTTGATTGCGCTCTTGAAAGAAGATAAGCCGGCTGTCTTTGTAGACCCTGCAACTGGAGTTGAAGTTCAGTTCTCTAATTTGGAACCTACTGTTGTTAAGGGGTTGAAAGTCGCGAAAGTTGAAGCAAATCAGGCAGAAAAAGAAGAGCTGAAGGGACGAGAAGCGGCTATCTTTGATATCGAAGGAGTCGATGCAAGTGGTCAAGATGTGGATACCCATCATCCATCACTTGTGAAAATACCTGTGGATAAGGATAAAGAAGTGGAGCAAGTCCTCTTCTTCCCAGAAGGTCAAGCACCTCAATCTTTAGCCTTTGAGCGTGTAGGAGATGTAGTCATCTTCACAGCTCCACACTTTACTCACTATGCGATTGTCTACAAAACTCAAAAGATAGAGGCACCGGATCAGCCAATCCAGCCAGATCAACCTGTGACACCGGACCAACCGATCCAGCCAGAGAAACCTGCGACACCAGATCAACCGATTCAGCCGGAGAATCCAACAAAACCAGACCAACCGGATAACAATCAAACATCACCAGAACAATTGAATCCGACGAAACCAACTGATCCATTGAATCAAAAGGAAAATGGACCAGATCTTCTGGATCAACGAGTTCAACAAGTTTTGAGTCGTTACTTAACACCGTCTAAAGAAGATTCTTCTCAACAAGATCCAACCAGCAAAGAAACTGACAAGGAATTGCCAACAACTGCAAGTTTAGAGGCTTCTTTTGCAGCAGAAGCTGTACTCTTAGCGGCACTTGGAGGCTTCCTCTTGGCCGGTAAGAAGAAAGAAGAGTAAGGTTTTCTAGAGGCTTAAAAAAGTTAAAATCAATCATAAACCTCCTTTGTGAAAAACAAGGGAGGTTTCATGATGTAGATTCTGAATCAGGAGTATCAATCCAGATAGGCTATTATGAAGTAGAAATCCACTATTTTTCTACCTCTTTTACATCTTTTGTGATATAATTATCATGTATAAAAAATAGAAGGAGTCATATCCAATGGCAAAATTGACTGTTAAAGACGTTGACTTGAAAGGGAAAAAAGTTCTCGTTCGTGTTGACTTCAACGTTCCTGTAAAGGATGGCGTGATCACAAATGACAACCGTATCACTGCCGCTCTTCCAACAATCAAGTACATTCTTGAGCAAGGCGGACGTGCAATCCTCTTCTCTCACCTTGGACGTGTAAAAGAAGAAGCTGATAAAGAAGGTAAATCACTTGCTCCTGTAGCGGCTGACTTGGCTGCTAAATTGGGTCAAGACGTTGCTTTCCTACCAGGTGTTACTCGTGGTGTTGAATTGGAAGCTGCGATTAACGCTCTTGAAGACGGACAAGTTCTTTTGGTTGAAAACACTCGTTTTGAAGATGTTGATGGCAAGAAAGAATCTAAAAACGATCCTGAACTTGGTAAATACTGGGCATCACTTGGAGATGGTATCTTCGTAAACGATGCATTCGGTACAGCTCACCGTGCGCACGCATCTAACGTTGGTATCTCAGCAAACGTTGAAAAAGCTGTTGCTGGATTCCTTCTTGAAAACGAAATTACCTACATCCAAGAAGCAGTTGAAGCTCCAGAACGTCCATTCGTGGCTATCCTTGGTGGTTCAAAAGTTTCAGACAAGATCGGTGTTATCGAAAACTTGCTTGAAAAAGCTGATAAAGTTCTTATCGGTGGTGGGATGACTTACACATTCTACAAAGCTCAAGGTATCGAAATCGGTAACTCACTTGTAGAAGAAGACAAATTGGATGTCGCTAAAGCTCTTCTTGAAAAAGCAAACGGCAAATTGATCTTGCCAGTTGACTCAAAAGAAGCGAACGCATTTGCTGACTACACTGAAGTGAAAGACACTGAAGGTGAAGCAGTTGACCCAGGCTTCCTTGGTTTGGATATCGGTCCTAAATCTATCGCTAAATTTGACGAAGCTTTGACTGGTGCGAAAACAGTTGTATGGAACGGACCTATGGGTGTATTTGAAAACCCTGACTTCCAAGCTGGTACAATCGGTGTCATGGACGCTATCGTTAAACAACCAGGCGTTAAATCAATCATCGGTGGTGGTGACTCAGCTGCCGCAGCGATCAACCTTGGTCGTGCAGACAAGTTCTCATGGATCTCTACTGGTGGTGGAGCTTCAATGGAACTCCTTGAAGGTAAAGTTCTTCCAGGACTTGCAGCTTTGACTGAAAAATAAGACGGTTCCTCATACACCATAGAAGAAGCACTGAAAGGTGCTTTTTCTATTGGACGAGAGTAGAAGGGAACCAGATATTCCTCATTTCCCTGCTTGAACCTTTCTGGAAATATGTTAGAATAAAAGAGATAGAAAGATAGGGGACAATGGATTACTTTAAACGACATAAATTTGACCGTTCCAAATTTCGATTGGGAATGCGGACCTTCAAAACAGGGATAGCCGTTTTTCTGGTTCTATTGATTTTTGGTATCTTTGGTTGGAGAGGACTGCAAATTGGGGCTCTGACAGCTGTTTTTAGCTTGAGAGAAGATTTTGATAAGAGTGTTTACTTCGGAGCTTCGCGTGTGATGGGCAACAGCATCGGTGGTTTTTATGCTCTGCTATTCTTTATGATCAAGATCCTCTTCCACGATGCCTATTGGGTCACCCTGATTTTTGTACCGATTGCGACCATGTTAACCATTATGACCAATGTCGCCATGAACAATAAAGCCGGAATTATCGGAGGCGTATCAGCTATGCTGATTATTACTCTCTCGATTCCTACAGGTGAAACTTTCCTATATGTTTTTGCCCGCATTTTTGAAACCTTTATCGGTGTCTTTGTAGCGATTTTAGTTAATTCAGATGTGGATCGCATTCGAGACTTTATAAAAGAAAAAAGAAAACCCATGTGAGATTATATGACATTTTAATCTTGACATCGGTTTTTTTTGCGTTATAATAGAAGGGAAAGGAGGTCGGATATGAAAGAAAAGGAATTAAGACGAACGTTAGCGGTCTTTCCGATTGGTAGTGTTATGAAATTGACAGATTTAACAGCTCGTCAGATTCGCTATTACGAAGATCAGCAACTCATTACTCCGGATCGTACAGAGGGCAATCGTCGGATGTTTTCTCTCAACGATATGGATCGCCTGTTGGAGATTAAGGATTACTTATCTGAAGGCCTTAATATTGCAGGAATCAAAAAACGGATTGCTGAGAAAGAAGCTAAACGCCAAGCTGCCAAGGTAGTTAGCGAGAAGGAAGTTCGCAAGGCCCTTCATCGCGATATTCTTCAGCAAAGTCGCTTTCATACGACCTCATCGCCATATGGTCAGTTACGCTGATCATTCTTTTTACTTATTGCTTTATTCATAAGGAGACACACATGTCAATTACTGTTGAAGATATTCGTCGCGAAGTCAAAGAAAAAAATGTAACCTTTATTCGGTTGATGTTCTCGGATATCTTAGGAACCATGAAAAACGTTGAAATTCCAGCGACAGATGAACAGTTGGAAAAAGTTTTATCAAACAAGGCTATGTTTGATGGATCTTCTATCGAAGGGTTTGTTCGGATTAATGAGTCTGATATGTATCTCTATCCTGACTTGGACTCTTGGACTGTTTTCCCTTGGGGAGATGAGAACGGTAGTGTCGCAGGCTTGATTTGTGATGTCTATACAACAGAAGGGGAACCATTTGCAGGAGATCCACGTGGAAACCTCAAACGTGCTCTTCGTCACATGGAAGAAGTTGGCTTCAAATCGTTCAACCTTGGACCAGAGCCAGAGTTCTTCCTCTTTAAACTGGATGAAAATGGAGACCCAACTCTTGAAGTGAATGACAAGGGTGGCTATTTTGATTTGGCACCTACAGACCTTGCGGATAACACTCGTCGTGAGATCGTCAATGTCTTAACCCAAATGGGATTTGAGGTAGAAGCCAGTCACCACGAAGTGGCTGTAGGTCAGCATGAAATTGACTTTAAGTACGATGAAGTTCTTCGCGCCTGTGACAAGATTCAAATCTTTAAACTCGTTGTAAAAACCATTGCTCGTAAACATGGTTTGTATGCAACCTTTATGGCTAAACCAAAATTTGGTATCGCTGGTTCTGGTATGCATTGCAATATGTCCTTGTTTGATGCCGAAGGGAACAACGCCTTCTTTGATCCAAATGATCCAAAAGGAATGCAGTTGTCAGAAACAGCTTATCATTTCCTTGGTGGTTTGATCAAGCACGCTTACAACTACACAGCCATCATGAACCCGACTGTCAACTCCTACAAACGTTTGGTACCAGGTTTTGAAGCTCCTGTATACATCGCTTGGGCTGGACGCAACCGCTCCCCATTGGTGCGTGTACCTGCTTCACGCGGTATGGGAACTCGTTTGGAATTGCGTTCCGTAGATCCGATGGCTAACCCATACATCGCTATGGCTGTTCTTTTAGAAGTTGGTTTGCATGGGATTGAGAACAAGATTGAAGCGCCAGCACCAATCGAAGAGAATATCTATATCATGACAGCTGAAGAGCGTAAAGAAGCTGGAATTACGGATCTTCCATCTACTCTTCACAATGCTTTGAAAGCCTTGACGGAAGATGAAGTAGTTAAGAATGCTCTCGGTGAACACATCTACACGAGCTTCTTAGAAGCCAAACGCATCGAGTGGGCAAGCTATGCAACCTTCGTTTCACAATGGGAAATTGATAACTACTTGGACTTGTACTAATCAAATCCATACAAAAAATGAGCTAGGTTTGATTACCTAGCTCATTTTTCATAGATAGAAAATGAGAGTGGGACAGAAGTCGGTCATTCGTTAGAATTCGATTTCATCGTCCCACCTCCGCACAGTTGAGTAGGGCTGTAAAAGCTGATGAAATCAGCGTAGTAGAGCCCACTCAACCACTGCGTCTTGCTCGACAATCCAAAGACAATTGAGAGGCTAGGACTTTTGTCCCAGCCTCATTCTTTTTACTTAATTTTCTTCATCTGGTGTCAAAATCATCGGGATGATGATGGGTTCACGTTCCGTACTTTCGTAAAGGAAAGGACGGAGGGCATTGACAATAGCACCGTGTACGGTTTGAATGTTGGCATCTTTGTTCTTCAAGGCGATTCGGATAGCATTGAAGAGGATACGTTGACTTTCACGGATCAGGTCACCAGACTCTCTCATATAGATGAAACCACGACTGAGAATATCTGGTCCAGCTAAAATCATTTTTGACTTGAAGTCAACTGTCGCAACAGCTAGGACAACACCGTCTTCTGATAAATCTTTGCGGTCACGAAGGACAGCAGCTCCGATTTCTCCGATGCGATTTCCGTCGACATAGATATCTTGAGCATTGAAACTTCCTGCGATACGAGCCGAGTTGGCTGTTAAGGCAAGGACATCACCGTTGCTCATGATGAAGATGTTATCCTTTTCTACTCCTGTATCACGCGCAAGTCCAGCATGAATCTTCTGCATGCGGTACTCACCGTGAACAGGCATGAAGTATTTCGGTTTGATCAAGCGCAACATGAGCTTTTGTTCTTGTTGACCACCGTGTCCAGAGGTATGGATATTGTTAATCTTACCGTGGATGACATCGACTCCTGCTTCAGAGATGATGTTGATCAGGCGGTTGACGCTCGTTGTGTTGCCAGGAATTGGACTAGATGAGAAGATAACGGTATCACCCGGTTGCAATTGCACTTGGCGGTGGGTTCCATTAGCGATACGAGACAGTGCTGCCATCGGCTCCCCTTGGCTCCCTGTACACATAATGAGGATTTCGTTTGCCGGGTAGTCTTTGATTTCACTTGGTTCAATAATTGTTCCAGGTGGTACCTTGATATAGCCCAGCTCAATTCCGTTGACAATGGCTTTTTCCATCGAGCGTCCAAAGACAACAATCTTACGGCCAGTTTTAACAGCGGCATCTGCAGCCTGTTGGAGACGGAAGATGTTTGAGGCAAAGGAAGCAAAGATGATGCGTCCATGAATGCCTTCAATTATCTTCATAATGGATTGGCCAACGACTTTTTCAGAGTTGGTAAAGGTTGGGACTTCCGCGTTGGTTGAGTCAGAAAGCAGACAGAGGACACCTTCCTCTCCAAGTGCGGCCATCCGGTGAAGATCGGCCGGCTCACCAACTGGAGTAAAGTCAAATTTAAAGTCTCCTGTGCAGACAATTTTTCCTTGAGGCGTGTGGAGAACGATCCCCAAAGGTTCTGGAATAGAGTGGGTCGTACGGAAGAAGGTCGCTTTAATATGCTTAAAGGTCAACTCCGTATTTTGGTTGATTTCATAGAGTTTAGCACCACGAAGGAGGCCATGCTCTTCCAATTTTCCACGAATAAGGGCTAGGGCCAAAGGTCCAGCATAGATAGGCACATTGGCTTGCTTCAAGAGGAAGGGAATTCCTCCGATATGGTCTTCGTGTCCGTGAGTAATCAAGACCCCTTTGACACGGTCGATATTTTCAACGATATAGGAATAGTCAGGAATAACGTAATCAATCCCTAACAAATCATCTTCAGGGAACTTGATCCCAGCATCTACAATGATGATTTCGTCTTGGTATTCAATCCCATAGGTATTTTTACCAATTTCCCCGAGACCTCCAATGGCGAAAACACCAACTTCTTCAGGTTTTAAGGTATATGCCATGGATTAGAACTCCGTAATTTCAAATGCGCCAGACTCTTTTTCATATTCTAGATGTTGGTCTGACAAGAGGGTGATAAATTCGATGTTGTAAGGTGTATTTTCCTCAACAAGGCGACGAGCTTCAATGCGTCCTTCTAACTCATTCTTAGCATCAATATCGAGATAGAGGGCATGAGTCGTTTCACGACGAGGGTTGCGTTCTTTTGTTTCTTGGTAGAAAACTTTGTAAATCATTTCGTTTCGGTTCCTTTCATTTGTTCGGACTGTAGCAGAAAAGAAACAGCTAGTAACTAGCTGAGACACCTATTCTTGCTTTATATTGTCCTGATTCGATATAATTATTATTCATTATACCATAAATAGCCTCTAAGGAAAAGATGCAAGCAGGGTCTGAAATCAGAAGGAAGCGCTTTTTTAGAAGGAATAGAGAGCAGGTGATTTGACAGTCTGGGGGTGCTTCCTCTACCGTTTGGCGTCTATTTGTAGTATAATATGAGACAGACAACGAGGAGAAAATATGAAAGTATTAGCATTCGACACCTCCAGCAAGGCCCTATCTGTTGCCCTTTTGGAGGATGAAAACCGATTAGCGGAGTTGACGCTTACGATCAAGAAAAACCATAGCATTACCTTGATGCCCACTATTGAATTTTTGATGGCGAGCATTGATTGGAAGCCAACTGATTTGGATCGTATTGTAGTAGCAGAGGGACCAGGATCCTATACTGGTTTGCGGATCGCGGTAGCAACGGCTAAAACTCTAGCTCAAACACTAAAGATTGATTTGGTAGGAGTATCTAGTTTACTAGCCTTGGTACCAGAAGAGATAGAAGGTCTGGCCATTCCAGTAATGGATGCCCGTCGCAACCATGTCTATGCGGGCTTTTACCAAGAGGATCAGCTGGTCTATCCGGAGGCTCACCTCTCTTTTGAAGCGGTATTAGAAAGAGCAAAGGGAGCTGAAAAGGTGACCTTCCTTGGGGAAGTGAAAGCCTTTCGTGATCAGATACAAGAAGCCTTGCCACATGCTCAGATGCTAGAAACCCTACCGGATGCGGTACGGATCGGTCGACTAGGACTTACAAAAGAAGCTGTCTCCGTTCATGGTTTTGTGCCCAACTACCTCAAGCGGGTAGAAGCTGAGGAAAACTGGCTCAAGGACCATCAAGAGTCTGGTCAGTCTTACATCAAACGCCTATGATTCGAATTGAGAAGGAAGCGGGGCGATTAGACGTGGCCCCTCAGTTGGTAGAAATCTTAGATGATGTCTATGGACAAAGTCCTTGGACCTTGGAGCAAATCCTAGCGGATCTTGGACAAGCTCAAAATTGGTATGCCTTCGCCTATCATGGGGAAGAATTAGTCGGTTTCTTGGCCATACAGGAAAACCTATACGAGTTAGAAGTCATCCAAATTGCTGTTCGAAAAAAGTGGCAAGGTCAAGGGATTGCTCGTCAGTTGTTCGAAACCATCCCCTGGGAGAAAGAGGTCTTTTTAGAAGTGAGAGAAGGAAATACTCCAGCTCGAACTCTCTATCAGAAACAAGGATTTAAAGAAATTGGTTGCCGGAAAGGGTATTATCATGCACCTACCGAAGACGCCATTATGATGAAAAGGGAAGCAAATGAAGGATAGATATATTTTGGCATTTGAAACATCCTGTGATGAGACTAGTGTCGCCGTTTTAAAGAACGACACAGAGCTCTTATCCAATGTCATTGCCAGTCAAATTGAAAGTCATAAACGCTTCGGGGGAGTGGTTCCAGAAGTCGCCAGTCGGCATCATGTCGAAGTCATTACGGCCTGTATCGAGGAAGCGCTAGAAGAAGCGGGAATTACAGAAGAAGAAGTCACAGCGGTTGCTGTGACCTATGGCCCAGGTCTTGTTGGAGCCCTTTTGGTCGGCCTTGCTGCGGCCAAGGCCTTTGCTTGGGCGCATGGAATTCCTTTGATTCCTGTGAACCACATGGCCGGTCACTTAATGGCGGCTCAGAGTGTCGAGCCTTTGGAGTTCCCCTTGCTAGCTCTATTGGTTAGTGGTGGACACACCGAGTTGGTCTATGTATCGGAGGCAGGTGATTATAAGATTGTTGGAGAAACCCGTGATGATGCGGTTGGTGAGGCCTATGATAAGGTCGGACGCGTCATGGGCTTGACCTATCCAGCCGGTCGTGAGATTGATGAATTGGCCCACCAAGGTCAGGATGTCTACGATTTCCCCCGTGCCATGATCAAGGAAGACAATCTGGAATTCTCCTTCTCAGGGCTCAAGTCTGCCTTTATCAATCTTCACCACAATGCTGAACAAAAAGGCGAGAGCCTGTCCAAGGAAGACCTATCGGCTTCCTTCCAAGCAGCGGTGATGGATATCTTGATGGCCAAGACTAAGAAGGCTTTGGAAAAATATCCGGTCAAGACTCTAGTCGTCGCTGGTGGAGTCGCAGCCAACCAAGGTTTACGAGAACGTTTAGCAAGAGAAATCACGGATGTCAAGGTCATTATTCCGCCTTTACGCCTTTGTGGGGACAATGCTGGGATGATTGCCTATGCCAGTGTCAGCGAATGGAATAAGGGGAATTTTGCTAGCTTAGACTTAAATGCCAAACCAAGTCTCGCTTTTGACTCGATAGAAGAGAATTTAGAATAGTTAAAAAACGAACAGAAAGGACGGGACTACGATTCCCGTCTCTTTTTTTGTTATAATAGTTAGAATCATAAAATGGAAAGGAAGAAGGAGTGGAGAAGAATTTTCAGCAGGGGGTTAGGGATGCCCTTCCGACAGCCTTAGGTTATATCAGTATTGGCTTAGCCTGTGGCGTTGTAGCATCGCCCTATCTCTCCCCTTTAGAAATGGGGCTGATGAGTTTTTTGGTATACGCAGGGGCTTCTCAGTTTGCCATGATTTCTTTAATTGCCGTTCATTCGTCCATCATGAATATTGCCTTAACCGTCTTTTTCATCAATTTACGCAATATGCTCATGAGTCTGCATACTTCTCCTGATTTTAAGGAGGCTAGCCTGGTCCATAATATTGGCATTGGTAGTTTGTTGACAGATGAAAGTTACGGGGTTTATTTGAGTGAAAAATTGAAAAATGACCGGATGACTGTTTCCTGGATGCATGGCAATAACGTGGTCGGTTATCTAGCCTGGGGCTCATCAACTATTTTGGGGACAGCCTTGGGTTCACTCTTGCCCAATCCTAGTGCCTTTGGCCTGGACTTTGCCTTAGTTGCTATGTTTATTGGGATTTTTGCAGGTCAGTTTCAAGGGATGCGCTTGACGGAAAAGCTGCCAACCATGCTTCTTGTTTTAGCTGCTGTGGCCCTTAGCTTTTTCCTTTTAACCTTCTTTTTGAGCCAATCGTTGGCGGTCTTAGTAGCTACCTTAATAGGTTGTTTAGTGGGGGTGATTTGCGATGCGCGTGAATAGTTGGGTTTTCTTGGTTATTTTGATTTCAGCAGTGGTCACCTGGATTCCACGTATTTTACCCTTTGTGCTAGTCAAATACCGGGGTCTACCAGATCCAGTCCTGCGTTTTCTAAAGTACCTTCCCATTGCCATTATTTTTGCCTTGATCCTTTCAAGTTTAGTGGATGGGAAGGTGGGCCAGCTTCCTCAGGTTCGGTGGTTGGATCTGCTAGCAGCCATCCCAACCATGCTGGTAGCCTTTCGCTACAAAAACCTAATGGGCACTGTTCTATTTGGAATTATCTTGGTCGCTCTCTTACGATTGCTTGTTGCCTGAATCTCCTGAATTTTTAGATAGATTTCTTTTTATTACGGATATTACAAAAATATTTCAAAAAATACTTGACATTGTGTCTTGTTGTAATATAATAGTGTCTATCAAATGAAGTGAGGGATCATGATGATGAAAAAATGGACAAGTTTAGCAGTTTTAGGATTAACTTCTGCAAGCCTACTCGTAGCCTGTGGCTCAAAAAAAGAGGAGAACAACTCTTCTGCCAAAGAAGCACAAACGACGGTGAAGTCTAGTCAGAAAAAAGCAAAGGCAGCTTCTGGAAAGAAAGAGACAAAAGCTACTGAAGCTGCTTCACAAGAAGGGGCACAAGCTGCTTCACAAGATGCAGCAAACTCAGGTCAAACCGATACAGGATCTGGTTCTGCAAGCGCTAATAAGGCTACAGATTCGTCTCAAATGGTTCCAGAAGAGCTAGTAGGGACTTGGACAGGAACAACTGAAATTGCCAAAGATGTCCAAATGACAGTGGCTGCGGACGGAACAGTTACTACGACAGCGAACTTTTATCAAGCTGATTTGAATCCTGTTCGTACTGCAACGACGAAAGCAAAGGCAGTCCAAGCTTCTGGTAATATCTACTACTGGGAAACAGACGAACCTGGAGCTTTTGATGCTCTTCTTCCTGGTATTGCTGGACTTGGGGGAGCCAATATGAAGGTAAAAGCCGGTTTCATTTTGGAAGAGGGCCATTATACACCGATTGTATTTGTAACAGGACTTAATGAAGACTTTGATTATAGCAAATACAATGATTTCCGTGTTTCCCTTACAAAATAAAAAAAATCCACGAATCCCTATGGACTCGTGGATTTTGTTTTAGATAAATTGTGTAATAAAGACAATGAGGATGACGATTGGAATCACAAAGCGAAGCAAGAAAATCCAAGTTTTGAAGAGGAAGCGTTTGGCTTTCTCTTCACCAACCTTGAGTTCTTCTTGGGCTAGGACTTGGTCAAAGATATAACCTGTAAATAAAGACAGGCAGAGAGCGCCAAAAGGCATGAGGAGGTTGGAAACCAAAAAGTCCATGCAATCAAAGAAGGATTTTCCAAAGAGGGTCCATTTAGAGAGGATACCATAGGATAGGGCTGATGGAATCCCAAAGATAAAGGTCAGAAAGCCAATAATTTGACTCCATTTGGACCGCTTTTTGTTGTTTTGGTTGGTGACATTCCCGACATTAATCTCTAACATGACGACGGATGAGGTAATGGTCGCAAAGAGAAAGAGGAGCAGGAAGAGCAGGTAGAAGAGGGTTCCAAAAGGCATCTTGTCAAAGACTTGTGGAAGGACTACAAAGAGGAGTCCAGGTCCACTAGTAGAAGGGATTTGAAAGGCTGACATAGCTGGGAAGATCGCCAAGCCCGCCATGATGGAAACAGCAATATTCATGAAGACGACGGAAATGCCGGATTGGACCAGATCAGTGTCCTTGTTCAAATAGGAAGCATAGGTCAACATGGCCGTTACCCCTAGAGAGAGGGCGAAGAAAGATTGACCTAAGGCATAGAGCAGACCTTGACTGGTCATCTTGGAGAAATCTGGCTTGAGGAAATAGCTGACTCCCTCCCAAGCGCCATTTAGGGTTAAGGAACGACCAATCATGACCAAGAAAATGATGAAGAGAAGGGGCATCATGAATTTTGAGGCCTTTTCAATGCCTTGCTCCACCCCCTTGGAAACAATCAAGACATTGAGGAGGATGAAGATTGCTTGCGCTCCAAGAGCTAACCAGGGATTTGAAATAATGTCCCCGAAAAGCTGGGTGTAGTCTCCAACTGTCAAGACTTGAAATAATTCTCCCAAGGCAACTCCTAAATAAATCAGGATCCAACCACCGATGACACTGTAAAAGGAGAGAAGAATGAAGAGAGCAAAGGCTCCAATCCAGCCAATTCCATCGTAGAGGCGACGGCCACCGAGTTTTCCAAAGGTTTTAATGGCAGAGACACCAGCTGCACGTCCTAGAGTAAATTCAGCCAGTAAGAGGGGAAAGCCGATGAGTAGAGTCGCTATCAAAAAAACGAGGAGGAAACTTCCGCCTCCGTTAGCAGCGGTCATATAGGGAAACTTCCAAACAGCCCCAAGCCCAATTGCAGAACCTGCAGAGGCTAGGATGAAGCCAAGTTTCGAGCCCCATTGTGATTTTTCAGACATCTTTAAAACTCCGATCTATTTTTAAATAAGAAAAGGCTACTTGAGTTGTCAAATAGCCTTCATTCAATTGCTCTTTTGAGTTTTTTCTTTGATTGATAGACTTGATTATCCTATCATGATTTTTAAAGACTGTCAAGAAAGCGGTTTTCATGTTTTCATAGTTTTCTCAAAAAGTTAAAAAATTTTCTTAAAAATGCTTGACTCTGACCTAAGGGGAGGGTTTATACTATCAATGTAATACTCTTCGAAAATCAAATTCAAACCACGTTAGCGTCGCCTTACCGTACTCAAGTACAGCCTGCGGCTAGCTTCCTAGTTTGCTCTTTGATTTTCATTGAGTATAAGGAGGAAATCATGTACCAAATAAAAGAAGCTGCGCAGCTTTCAGGTGTCTCTGTCAAGACCCTGCACCACTATGACAAGATAGGACTCTTGGTTCCCTTAAAGTCGGAAAACGGCTATCGAACTTACAGTCAAGAGGATTTAGAACGCCTTCAGGTCATTCTTTACTACAAATATCTAGGCTTTTCTTTAGAAACAATAGCAGAGCTGTTAAAGGAAGAAAGAATAGATTTATTGCCCCATTTGACTAGGCAGTTGGACTATCTAACTCGAGAAAGGCAACATCTGGATACCTTGATTTCCACCTTGCAAAAAACCATTCAAGAACAAAAAGGAGAAAGAAAAATGACCATTGAGGAAAAATTCACTGGATTTAGCTATCAAGATCATCAAAAATATCACCAAGAAGCGGTAGAGAAGTATGGACAAGAAGTCATGGATCAAGCCCTCGAACGCCAAAAAGGTTGCGAAGATGAGTCTACGGCTGCCTTTAACCAAGTCTTTCAAACTTTGGCACAGAATCTTCAAGCTGGTTTACCTGCAACAGCAATTGAAAACCAAGAGCAAGCAGCCAAGCTTTTGCAAGCCATTCGTACTTATGGATTTGACTGCTCTATTGAAGTCTTCGGATATATCGGTAAAGGATACGTCTATAACCCTGAGTTCAAGGAAAATATTGATAAATTTGGACCTGGAACAGCCCAGTACACATCAGATGTGATTGTCCACTATGTTGAAAAACAGAGCAAATAAAATAATCGGCGGAGGACTCTCCGCCGATTATTTGCTATTTTAAATCATAAAGCCAGTCGTCACCGTCTTTATAGTAGAAGAATTCACTGATATCATCTTCCAAAAAAACACGAAGCATATCAGACATATCATTGGTTGCAAGTTTTAGACGAGATAGATTTTCAAACTCTTCCCACCAGACCTTTCCTTCGTCTGAAGACTGGAGCTCACCAGTAAAGTGTTCGGTCTTGTAAAAAAGGACGACATAACGGTAATCCTCATCATCGTACCAGTCCTTGATGCCACAGAGTTGGGTTTTAGAAATGGTTAGACCCGTTTCTTCTCTCACTTCACGAATGACAGCATCGACAAAGGATTCGCCACGTTCAACATGTCCGCCAGGAAAAGTAATGCCAGGCCAGTCAGGACTAACTCGATTTTGAACCAGAACCTTGTCCCCATTTTTAATCATACACATGTTAACAAATTCGACTGATTCTCTTCTGTTCATTTTTTACAACCTTTGATATTTAATCATAATGCAGACTTCCTGCCACCCAACCGGTGCAGAGGGCAGAAGTGATGTTAAAGCCACCTGTGTGGGCGTTGATGTCCAGGACTTCACCCGCAAAGTGGAGGCCAGGAACAAGTTTGCTCTCCAGTGTTTTAGGATTGATTTCCTTGAGACTGACACCTCCTTTGGTAACAAAGGATTTAGCCAAGGACATCTTGCCTGTTACAGGGATTGGGAGTTCCTTTACCTTAGTTAGTACCGCATCCACCTCTTTGGGGGAGAGTTGTTTCACCTTCTCGGGAAGATCTTGAGCAAAGAATTCTGCCAGGCGTTCAGGGAGCATGGTTTTCAAAGCATTTTTCAAGGATTTTTCACGGTTTTCTTCAAGAAATGATAGCAAATCACTTTCAGAAAGTTGTGGCAAGACATCTAGGGAGAGGATTTCACCACCCTTGACAAAGCTAGACATGCGTAGTGCAGCAGGGCCTGACAAGCCAAAATGAGTAAAGAGCAGGTCATGGGTGATGACATGCTTGCCATAGCTGAGAGTCACATCGTCCAGTGAAATACCCTGCAAGGCCTTATGCGGAAAATCCGTCAATAAAGGACTCTCGGCAGCTTCAAGCTCGGTAATAGTGTGTTTGAAGTGGCGAGCAATCTCATGGCCGAAACCGGTAGAGCCCGTCGAAGGGTAGGACTTTCCACCAGTGGTGACAATGAGTTTATCACAAGTAAAGGTCTGGTCTGCTGATTTCAGGACAAACTGGTCGTCTATCTTTTTAACCGAAATAATCTCTGTTTGAGTAGCAATTTGTCCACCAAGTTCAATGATTTTCTTTTCCAAAGCCTCGATTATGGTTCGCGATTTGTCGCTGGCTGGAAAAACGCGACCATGGTCTTCGACCTTTAGTTTGACGCCATTTTCCGTAAAAAAATTGATGATATCATGGTTATCAAACTGGGAGAAGACACTGTAAAGGAAGCGTCCGTTTCCTGGAATGCCTGCAAGGAGATCGTCCAAGCTTCCATTGTTGGTCACATTGCATCGTCCTCCACCAGTCCCAGCTAATTTTTTTCCGAGTTTCCGATTTTTTTCAATGAGAAGGGTTTTCTGACCATAAAAGCTACTAGAGATAGTAGCCATCATACCAGCAGGGCCTCCTCCGATGACAATGGTATCGTAGTGGTTCATAAGATCTCCTTTTTCTCATCTCATTTCATTTCCAGTTCATTGTAACATAAAAAATGGACCCTGTCCCCAGGCTCCACTTTTTATGAGTTAATCGTCTTCGTTTGGATTTTGACGGAGGTGGATGGAATAACGCTTAGGTGGGTAAATTCCGATTTCAGGACCCCAGCGTGGGAAGAGCTGATTGGTTTTCTTCCCAGCAGCGTACTTGGCTTCTGCAGCCATTTCCCAGAGCTCTTCGTAGAGATCACCTAGCAAAAAGTCAAGCTCTTGATAATAGAGGTCTGGCTTTCCGTAGTCACTAAGGCTTAGTTCCATCAAACCATATACTTGTAGTTTGTGGTCCATGAGTCTGCGTCCGTCCACCTTGTTAGAGTGAACGATAATGCGTCCGAAAGGATCATTTCTCCGGATGCGTTCGAGCTCTTTGTAGGCGTTGATTCCAGAATTTCCTTGACAGGAGAAGAAGTAGATGTTTTTCAAGTCATAGTCAATATAGGAGATATTTCCATTATAGACCAGCTTGACTGGTAGATTACGAACCCGTTTTTTCTCCAGATAGTTGTTAATATGTTCGACCAACATCTTAGAGGGATAATTGTATTCAATGACATAGATCATAGTTTCTTTCCTTTGCTGTTCAATAAATAACTGAGCTGTATTTCAGTTACGATTAGTATACAAGCTTTTGCAGTAGGATAGGGTGAAAAATCTATTTGGTTCATTTTTGAAGCTATTCGGTTCAATTTGGAGGAACAAAGGAGAAAAAATCGCTAAAGGAATACGAAGAAAATGGTGAAGCGGGAGCTAGGAGGGGATTTATTGAAAATGCAGAGAAAATTTACCGAAATTTTTCATTTGTGCTATAATCAAGGGGAAGTAACGTCGTGGAAAGAAGGGTATCATGAGTTTAGAACAGTTAGAGCGGAAATCGCTCCAAGAAATCAATCAATCCGTCAAGGTACCTAAGGGAACTTCTTTTTGGAAGACCTTATTGTTGTTTTCAGGTCCGGGGAGTCTAGTAGCAGTGGGCTATATGGATCCTGGGAACTGGATTACCAGCGTTGTTGGCGGGGCTCACTATCGTTACTTGCTATTATCGGTGGTTCTCTTATCCTCCTTGATTGCCATGCAATTGCAACAGATGGCTGGGAAACTAGGTATTGTCCATCGGAAAGATTTGGCCCAGACAACGGCGACTCATTTACCTAAGTGGCTCCGCTATATTCTCTGGATGGTGATTGAATTAGCTTTGATGGCGACAGATTTAGCAGAAGTCATTGGTTCGGGGATTGCGCTCCATTTGCTGTTCGGATGGCCCTTGCTTTTTTCTATTTTGGTCACCATCCTGGATGTCTTCCTCCTCCTTGGACTCATGCACTTGGGTTTTCGCAAGATTGAGGCCATTGTCTCCACCTTGATTTTTACCATTCTGGGGATTTTTATCTATCTTGTGGTCTTATCAAAACCAGATATAGGTGGAATTTTTGCGGGGTTTATTCCCCAAAAGGAAATCGTAGGCATTGGTCTTCCTAAAGGATCACAAGCTTTGACGCTAGCTCTGGGGATTATTGGTGCAACCGTCATGCCTCATAATCTCTATTTACATTCTTCCATTTCACAAACACGCAAGGTCGATTATGAGGATCCTGCAGATGTTCGTCGGGCTGTGCGGTTCATGACCTGGGACTCCAATATTGAATTGACCCTGGCTTTTGTTGTCAACTCTCTCTTGCTGATTCTCGGAGCGGCCCTCTTTTTTGGACACGCAGAAGAAATTGGAGCTTTCTCCAGTATGTATGATGCCTTGCAAAACAATGCCATTGCAGGAGCTATTGCGAGTCCTTTTCTGTCCACTCTGTTTGCCGTTGCTTTGTTAGCAAGTGGTCAGAATTCAACCATTACAGGCACTCTGACGGGACAAATTGTCATGGAAGGTTTTCTTAAATTCCGGCTTCCTCAATGGCTTGTCCGCCTCTTTACTAGGATGTTGGCCCTCACTCCTGTCCTGATTGTCGCCTTTCTATTTGGGGATCAGGAAAGTGTTCTAGATGATTTGTTGGTCTATTCTCAGGTCTTCTTGTCTCTGGCTTTACCATTTTCAATTTTCCCCTTGGTTTACTTTACCTCCAATAAAAAAATCATGGGAGAATTTGTCAATGCAAAATGGAATACCTACTTAGCTTACGGAGTAGCTACTCTTCTGACTCTTTTTAACGTCCAACTCATTGTCACAACGCTGTTTAAATAAAAAATCAGCTTTGTCGGACGGAGAAAACATGCTATAATAGAAGAAAACTGCTCATCTTACTAGAAAATGGGCAGAAATGGGCAGTAACCATTAAACAAAAGGGCTTAAACCCTTGATACGAAAGGAATCTAGAAAACATTATGATGAATATGCAAAATATGATGAAGCAAGCACAAAAGCTTCAGAAACAAATGGAACAAAGTCAGGCAGAATTGGCTGCTTCTCAATTTGTTGGCAAATCCGCTCAGGATTTGGTGGTTGCAACTCTGACAGGTGATAAGAAGGTGGTATCCATCGAATTTAACCCAGCAGTTGTGGACCCCGAAGATACAGAAACTCTTGCTGATATGACCGTTCAAGCTATCAATGCAGCCATCGAAGAAATTGATGCAGCAACCAAGAAAAAATTGGGAGCTTTTGCTGGTAAATTACCATTCTAAGCATACAGAAAAAGAGAGTGGGACAGAAATCGGTCATTCGTTAGAATTCGATTTCGTCGTCCCACTCAACCACTGCGTCTTGCTCGACAATCCAAAGACAATTGAGAGGCTAGGACTTTTGTCCCAGCCTCTTTTTAGTCGTTAAAAAAATTGGAGAGGTCTAATCCACCAAAAGGAGAGGTAGAAAAGGATTCTTGCTCGGTTAGGAGTTGCCGTGCTCGATCTGATTCGAGAAAGGCTTCATAAACAAGGGCGGTCATTCGTGCATCTTCTAGACTATCATGCGATTTTCCAGCCACTCCTAAAAACTGAGCAACTGTATGAAGCTGCAAGTTCTTAATCCCATGGAGGTCAGAAGGTCGGCGTTTAGAAGCTTCTTCAAAGACATCAACAGCATATTGGACCGTGAACTCTAGCCCATTTTCCGCTAGGATAGGGAGGTCACTCTTGATGGCATTGTATCCAATGAGGGGACTGTCTGCAACAAAGTCTCGAAACTCCGCGAGAACTTGCTCGAGTGGGGGAGCTTGGAGGATTTTATCAGATGTAATCCCGGTAAGGCCATTGATAAAACTTTTTAGTGGTTTATCCGTATAGGCATAGGAATCGTAGTGGGCAACTTCTTGGCCATCTACAAAGCGGACAGCAGAAACTTGGATAATGTGGTACTTTCCTTCGAATTGATTAAATTCTAAATCAAAGGAGACATATTGGCTTAATTCTTTCAAGGGAACTCCTTCATCTTATGCTTGCTTTTTGATTTTCTATTTGTTGAGGAGAGGCAAAGGCATAGAAAAAACTGACCGAAGTCAGTTTTTAGCGACCAAAGACGCGTCTCCAGAAGCCTTTGTTTTTCTGTTCAAGAACCTTCTCATTGGCTTGATCCAGTTCCAATTTCAATGTTTCTCGGTCATTCATAGCCTGGAGAGTTAGCTGTTGCTGTTGGTCAAGTTGTTTATCTTTTTCAGCGATCTGAACATCTTTGACACGCAACTGCTCATCCTTTTTAGCTAATTGCTCATCTTTAGATTTTAGCTGGTCGTCTTTTGCTTTTAGTTGTTCGTAGAGACGGACGATTTCAGAATTCTTCTCGTCGACTAGAATTTCCATCAGTTCCCGTTGCTTGACATCATCACTGACGGGCTCGTCTTCAAAGATAGTCTTTTTGTAGATCTCTTCTAGCTTAATCAAGCCACTTCGGGTTACGACGGTAACTCCCTTATCATTTTTTTCTGTATCTTCAGGATCTAGGGCCTTGACACGGTTGTTGACCGCTTGGCGACTAACTCCTAGAATTTCAGCAATTTCGCTGACTGTTTTTTCGATAGCCATAATATCCTCTAAACTCTTTTTCTATGAAATACTCTCTTAGATATTATCATAAGTAGGCAAGGCTGTCAAATCAAGCAAGGGAAGGGGCGACAAGGAAAAAGCATGAAATTCCTTAATCCATCTCAGGAAGGGTTAAGCTGGAGTTGGCCAGATCAATGGTGAGTTGGTAGTCCGTTTGGTCGCGGACAGTGATCTCGAAGTCGGTTGTGTAAAGGACGAGGCGAAGAGTAGTGCCTTTCTCCAGTTTGTAGATGGTTGGTTGGAGTTCAAAGTCGAATTCCATCCATTCTCCAGGGGTTACAGGTTCGACTTGTAAGAGATCATGACGGTTTTGAAGGTTGAGATAGCCCTTTGTAATCACCCGTTGACCGGCTTCCTTAAATGGCAACTCGGTCAAATTGTCTAGCATATGGTAGCGACCGTTATCAAGGGTGCGGACGGATAGGACAGCTGGATAGGGTTGGAGATATTTCTTGCTTCCTAGCTCCATGAGTTGGGCTGAGAGCAAGCCTTTGTTTGTGCTAGATTGGAGCCGCAGGTGAAGGCGAGCTTTTCCGTTGAGGTGTAAGTCTTCTGCGATCGGAAGATCGATGGTCACCTGTTGGGCCTTATCTTGGTAAAGATCAGTTAGGAAGGTTGGATAGGCTTTGCCATAGCGCTCATAATCTTCTGTCGCATAGCGGTTTTGGATGACTCTCTCACCATCTCCCAGTGGGAAGGTCCGCTGGGCTGTTTGATTGCCAAAGTCTTCCAAGGAAGTCCAACTTTGTTCCCCTGTATTGTCCTGCCAGATGACGGTTGGCAATTCATAGCTCGAATCATGGCCCAGTAATTTTTTAGAAAGGAGGGCATTCATACTCTCACGGAAGTCAATAGACTGCCAGTTGTTGAGGTAGACATGGGCCCCATTGTGGTAGAAGAGGTGTTTCTTGATGTTGGCTGGAAGGGCTTGGAACATTTGGTAAACATGGAGGGGCTTCACGTTCCAGTCTTGGGAACCATGGGTGAAGACGACCTCTGCCTTGACTTTGTCTGCCTGAAGGAGATAGTTGCGGTCGTGCCAGAATTGGTTGTAGTCTCCTGTCTTGCGATCTATTTGCTCCTTAAGCCGTTCCAAATCCGCTAGATGGGCTGCGTGGTGGCGGAGATAATCTCCAGCCCGAAGGGCGCGTGAATAGGTCAACTCAGCAAGCGAATCAAAATCCTCTCCAGGATAGCCCCCAGGACTCGTCACGAGTCCGTTTTCGCGATAGTAGTTGTACCAAGAAGAGATACCGGCTTCTGCGATGATAACTTCTAGGCCATCGACACCGGTGGTAGCCAGTCCATTGGACATGGTCCCTAGGTAGGACAAGCCCGTCGTAGCAACCTTGCCGTTAGACCAATCGGCCTTGACTTGGCGTTGGCGACTGTGGTCTGTAAAGGCCCGGCAACGGCCGTTGAGCCAGTCGATGACATTTTTATAGGCCTCGATTTGGCGGTAATCTCCATTGGTCATCAAGCCTTGGGAATCCTTGGTTCCAAGACCGGAGACGTAGAGATTGGCAAAACCACGAGCGAGAAGGTAGTCATTGAGGGTATAACTGGAGTTGATATGAGTGAGGGTTTCTTCAGCCTCAGAGACTAGTTGAGCTGAAGCGACAGGATCCGCCAATTCTAATTGAGGTTCTTCTACTTTAATGCTATGAGGTTCTTTGACCTCGAGGTCCACATTCATATTATAGAGCGCTTTGTCGCTAGCCTTGTCATTGGTTCCTTGGTGATAAGGGCTGGCGGTCATGACGGCTGGAATTTTTCCTTCATAGCGAGGGCGAATAATATTGACCTTGACCAAATCTGGAAGACCATCCTGATCGCTATCAATCCGACTTTCCACATAGACCACTTCACGAATCACATCATGGCAGTTAAAGGTAGCTAGACTTTTTCCGTTGAAAAAGTGGTAACGATTGTCTTCAGGAATCAAGCCATCGCTGACCAACTGTTCGATGAGTAAATTCCCTTTGACTGTTCGAGTATTGAGGAGGTGATAGAGGTTCTCAACCAAGTTTCCATACTCAATCGGAATTTGGACTTCTTTTAAGAAGCTGTCCGTATTTTCAAAGTCAATAAAATAGCGGAAACCGAGCAATTGGAGGGCCACTGTGTAGAAAATATTTGGAGACCATTCGCGGTCAGATTGGAAATAGCTCAGGAGATCTGTTTCAGCATCCGCCACTAGGTTAGAGAGAGGATAATCTGTATTTTTGTAGGTGAAATAAACCTTGCGAACAAACCATTCAAACAGTTCTTTCTCTGTAAGATGAAGGGGAAGGTCAAACCCGATTTCTTTCAGTTCCTTTAGAATGTCTGCTTGGTCGACTGGTAGATAGCTATATTGATTGAATTTCATAGGATGCTCCTTTTATCAGCTTCACTGTTTCTTTACTTCTTATATTATACGTGATAAAATAGTATTTGTCTAAAGACCTTTGATCTCTGAAGGAGGGTGTCATGGTGAGAAAATTATCTGTTGAAGAAGTTGCAAGAAGACGGACTTTATTGTTTGGGGTTCTTGCCGTCATTTTTGGGATCCTCATTTTTCGAAACGGTGTTGGTTTCACAAAATTTTCCTTGGATCTATTAGCCATTTACTTTTTAGTTGATGGACTAGGAAGCTTTCTTCTTCGCTTTTTGTTACGTAGCAAGTCTATTTCCTATAGCCACTCTATTTGGTTTATTTTTCTTTCACTTGCGTTGATCTGGTTGAATCGACTGAGTAGTCTGCCCGTAAACTTAGTTGTGATTTGTTTAGGGGCATATCAGTTGGGGAGTGCCATTGTCTATGGGATCACATTTTGGCTTTATAAGGCCAATCGGGTAAAAGGAGGCTGGCTCTATTTATGGGATGCGCTTTTAAACGGTGGGATTGGTCTAGCAACTGTCTTGGAACCTGGTTCAGATGGGCACTTCCAATTTATCCTCTTGGGGGCTTATCTGGTCTTGTTGGGGATTTCTAATATTCGAGATGGTATTTTATTTGACAAAGACCAACAAGGCCAAGAGTTAAAACGTCGCTTTCGTATTAGCCTACCGGTTATCTTTGCAGCCTTTATCCCTGCTAAGGAGTTAAAACGGTTTAACCAGTTTCTTCAAAAAGGGAGCTCGGCGGGACACACAGGCCCTTATCGATTGGTGAAAAAAGAAGAAGAGGCAAGGGAATTAGAAATTTTGGTTCATACTTCTGACAGCAACTTATTTGGAGCGATTGGGCATGTAGATATTTGTTATCAGGGGAAGGTCATTTCTTACGGAAGTTACGATCCCTTTTCAGAGCGTCTATTTGGGACGATTGGGGATGGCGTACTGTTTAAAGTGGATAAGGAACCATACATCGAACTATGTAAAAAAGAGAGTCAAAAGACGCTGTTTGGCTACAGCCTATCCCTTACCGAAGAAGAGAATCAGGCAGTAGAGAAGCGTCTAGCTGAAATTGATCAGTTGTTAGAACCTTGGGATCCACCTAGTAGGTTACTGGAAGACGGTCAGCCGACCTACGCTTACAAATTGAAATATGATTTAGGGGCTGAGCTATATAAATTTACTTCTTCGCGTTTTAAATCTTACTTTGTTCTGTCTACGAATTGCTGCCTGTTAGCAGATTCCATTGTGGGACAGGCGGGAACGGCTGTATTAGATGTGCGTGGAGTGATTGCACCAGGGACCTATCAGGATTACTTAGAATACGAATTTGAAGCTCCAAACGGGCGGGTCCATACACGAACAGTATATTAAGTAAAGAAAGACAGATTCAAAATTTTGAGAAATCTGTCTTTTTTGCACAAGATTTCTTGTAAAAAAAAAGAAAATCTTTTAAAATATAAAAGACTTGGAGGAATTATGTGCATAAATAAGATTAGTAGTATTTCACCCGTATTAAAAACAAACAATCGAAATGTCAATCAAGAATTTTTTGAAAAGGTCTTAGGAATGAAAACCCTGTTGGAAGATGGGGCTTTATTATCCCTTGGAGATCAATCGAAGACAGACCGCCTCTATTTAGAGGAATCCCCTAGTATGAGAACCCGTAAGGTTGAGGGACCAAAACGCTTGGCTTGCTTAAAGATTCGCGTGACCAACCCGCAAGAAATTGAGTGGCTTCTGGCTCGTGGTCATCAAGTTGATCGCCTCTTCAGAGGGGAAAATGGCTATGCCTTTGAAGCTCTTTCGCCAGAAGGAGATCGTATCTTGCTCCATGCGGAAGAGCAAGTGGACAGTTTAACTGAAATTGAGGAAGTTCCAGATTTTCAAGCGAATGAAGAGTTTACAACCTTGACGGAGTTTTTCGTAGAAAAGATAGTTCTTCGTGTACCTAATGTAGAGACTTCTACAGCTTTCTATCAACAACTACCTGGCTTAGAAGAGTATTTAGACTTAGAAGCATCAGATGGTCCGGACCTCACACTAGCTAATGGACAGACTTGGGACCTTTGTCAGGTCAAGGTCATTCTAGAGCCATTTGTAGCAAGTGAAGTGGCCTCTTGCTTTGGAGATCAGGTGACTTTTGTACCAAAAAGGCAACAATTTGTCTTGGTTGAGGATCCAAGCAAGATTGAATGGTGGTTCGAAGCCTAAGCAAGTCTTTGGCTGATTGAAATGAGTGAAGAAAAATGGAAAAAATCATCCAAAAAATTCAAGAGCAAATAGGAGCAGGCATCTACCCAGGTGCCTCTCTTGCGCTCTATCAGAAAGGAAGCTGGCAGGAGTATTACTTGGGACTAGCTGATCCAGACAAGCAAGAGCCAGTTATTCCTGGCTTGACCTATGATTTGGCCAGTGTGAGTAAGGTCGTCGGAGTTGGAACGGTTCTTGCTTTTCTGGTCCGACAAGGGCAAATTGATATCGATCGTCCCTTAGCTTCTCACTATCCGGATATGGAGCAGGCAGAGGTGACCATCCGTCAGCTTTTAACCCATACTTCTGGGCTGGATCCTTTCATCCCTAGACGAGATGACTTGGATGCTGAGGGCTTAAAAGAAGCCCTGCACCGTTTGAAGCTCAAGGACAATCGCCAGTTCCACTATACAGATGTCAATTTTCTTTTGTTGGGCTTTCTTCTGGAGAAGTGGTATGGTCAGGATTTGGCCCAGATTTTTCAGGAGCAAGTCTTTGCACCTTGGCAAATGAAGGAGACTACTTTTGGCCCGGTTTCTCAAGCGGTGCCAACCCTTCGTGGCGTTCCAGCTGGTGTCGTCCATGATCCGAAAGCGCGTGTGCTGGGAGTCCATGCTGGAAGTGCAGGCCTGTTCTCGACTATTAGAGATATGGAAATTTTCCTGGAGCATTATTTACAGGATCCTTTTGCAGAGATTCTATCGCAGAACTATGCCTTAGAAGAAGGGAAGACGCGCTCTCTGGCCTGGAATCTGGAAGGAGACTGGTTGGACCATACAGGTTATACAGGAACCTTCCTTCTCTATAACCGCAAGCTTCAATTGGCGGCTATTTTTCTATCCAATCGGACCTATGAAAAAGATGAGCGGGCTCAATGGATACTAGATCGAAATCAACTGATGGAGCTCATCAAAACAGAAATGGAAGTGGCCAGTAAAAATCCTTCCTAAGACGGAGAAAGAAGCGTGGTTTAGCCATCGCTTTTTTTCTTTTTTTATATTAAAATGGTAGGAGAGAGGATTGTATCAAGCAATCTATAGCAGAAAGAATGAAGATAACTGAGAGACGTATGACTAGATTGATAGGTGTCGGACAGGCACATAGCAAGATTATTTTAATAGGAGAGCATGCAGTTGTTTATGGCTATCCAGCCATTGCCTTGCCTCTCCTTCACATTCAGGTCACCTGTCAGATTGTACCTGCGGATCGTCCGTGGGTCCTTTTTGAGAATGATAGCTTATCTATGGCTGTTTACGCTTCCTTAGAGTATTTGGGGATTGAGGAGGCGGCCATCGCTTGCCGAATTGACTCCATGATTCCGTCCCAGCGGGGGATGGGGTCTTCGGCTGCTGTCAGTATTGCAGCAATTCGAGCAGTCTTTGATTACTTCAAGCGGGATTTGAGTCAAGAGACTTTGGAAATCTTGGTCAATCGAGCGGAAATGATTGCCCATATGAATCCTAGTGGGCTGGATGCCAAGACCTGTCTAAGTGATCAGCCGATTAAATTCATTCGAAATGTCGGTTTTAGTGAATTAGAGGTTGATTTGGGTGCCAAGCTGGTTATTGCAGATACAGGTATCCGTGGCCATACCAAAGAAGCCATTCAGAAGGTCAAGGATTTGGGTACAGAGGCCCTGGCAAGTTTCCATGAAATTGGACTTCTAACTGAGCAAGCAGAAAAAGCTCTTGCCCAAAAAGATGCTCCCACCTTGGGACGTATCTTAACAGACTGTCATCATTATTTGCAGGCAGTAGGAGTGAGTTGTCCAGAAGCGGATCAACTGGTGGAACTAGCCTTAGCGAGTGGAGCCTTGGGAGCCAAAATGAGCGGTGGCGGGCTCGGTGGCTGTATCATTGCCCTTGCTGCAGACCAAGAACAAGCAGAAATGATCGCAAAAGAACTAAGAAATAAAGGAGTGGAGGAGTTATGGATCGAAAGCCTGTAAGTGTGAAATCGTATGCCAATATCGCCATTATTAAGTATTGGGGTAAGGAAAACAGTGAAGCGATGGTACCATCAACTAGTTCCATTTCCTTGACCTTGGAAAATATGTATACGGAGACTCGCCTCAGCCCTTTGGGACCTGAAGCCAAGGCTCATGCCTTCTATATTGATGGGGTCTTCCAGAATGAAGCGGAGCAGGCCAAGATTGGAGCAGTCATCGACCGCTTTAAACCAGAAGGGGAGACAGGCTTTGTTCGGGTTGATACCAGCAACAATATGCCGACAGCTGCAGGACTTTCTTCTAGTTCTAGTGGTTTGTCTGCATTGGTAAAAGCCTGCAATCGCTATTACCAACTGGGCATGACTCAGGCAGAACAAGCTCAAGCGGCTAAGTTTGCTTCCGGCTCGTCATCTCGTTCCTTCTTTGGGCCTTTGGCTGCTTGGGACAAGGATACTGGAGCAATCTACCAAGTAGAAACGGATCTCAAACTGGCCATGATCATGCTGGTGTTAAACGACCAGCAAAAGATTCTTTCCAGTCGGGAAGGAATGAAACGGTGCACAGAAACCTCTGCCAATTTCCAAGAATGGATTAGCCAGTCAGCCCAAGATTACCAAGATATGCTGGGTTATCTGAAGGACAATGATTTTGAAAAAGTAGGAGAATTGACCGAACGGAATGCTCTTCTCATGCATTCTACAACCAAGACTGCAAGTCCACCCTTCTCCTATTTGACGGATAAGAGCTATGAGGCCATGGAGTTCGTGCGCTCTCTTCGTGAAGAAGGGAAACGATGCTACTTCACCATGGATGCAGGCCCCAATGTGAAAGTTCTCTGTCTAGAAGAGGATCTGGAGCAGTTGGTTCCACTTTTTGAAAAAGACTACCGTATCATTGTTTCCAAGACCAAGGATTTGACCCATGAAGAATAAGAAAGAAGTTCGAGCAGGTGGGAAGCTTTATATTGTTGGGGAATATTCTGTATTAACTCCTGGACAAACAGCGGTTATTCAGTTTATCCCTATTTACATGCAGGCAGAAATCCAACCAGCCCCTATGTATCGGATTCAGTCGGATATGTTTCCCTACGCGGTTGACTTGACTCCGCAGGCAGACTATGCATTGATCCAAGAGACCGTGCATCTGATGAACGCCTATCTCCAGTCACAAGGAGTAACACCTGTTCCTTTTGATTTACGTATTTGGGGGAAATTTGAGCGAGAGGGTAAGAAATTCGGGATTGGTTCTAGTGGAAGTGTCGTCTTGTTGACTCTCAAAGCCATGGCAGCTTTTTATGACTTTCCTTTGTCAGCAGACTTGCTCTTTCGCTTGGCCTGTTTGGTGTTGATTCGGCGTGGAGACAATGGCTCTATGGGAGACCTAGCCTGTATTGCCTATGAAGGCTTGGTTAGCTACCGATCCTTTGACCGACGTGCACTAGCTGAACAATTACAAAATCAGGATTTGAACCAGGTCTTAGCCCTTGATTGGGGCTATGAAATTCGGCCCCTTGCCCCTCAGTTGGCCTACACTCTTTTAGTGGGTTGGACCCAAGAACCTGCTATTTCAAGAGACTTGATTAACCAGGTTCGTTCTGCGATTGGCCCAGTCTTTTTAGAGGGGACGGAGCAGGCTGTGCAAGACCTCTTAGTTGCCTTTCAAGAAGCAGACCGAGACTTAGCCTGGTCCTCTATCCGTCGAGCTAGTGACTTACTTCTATCTCTGAGTGGGTTGATTTATACCAAAAAACTAGCCCAATTAAAGAGGGCAGAAGAGGGACTAGAGGTCATCGCAAAATCCAGTGGTGCTGGAGGAGGAGATTGTGGGATTGCCCTCGCATTTGAGGAGGCTGATGCCCAAGAGATCGTCAGACGCTGGCAAGAAGCAGGGATTGATTTATTATATTCAGAAAGGATGGGAGAGTATGACAACCAACCGAAAGGATGAACATATTCGCTTGGCCTTGGAGCAGACTCCAGGTTACAATAGCTTTGATGAGGTTGAGTTGATTCATTCCTCTTTACCAAGTATTGATTTAGATCAGGTCGATTTGACGACTCATTTTGCGGGTCGTGATTGGGAATACCCTTTTTATATCAATGCCATGACAGGTGGTAGTGCCAAGGGGGGAGAAATCAATCGAAAGTTGGCCCAGGTGGCAGAAGCCTGTGGCATTCTCTTTGTGACGGGTTCCTATAGTGCAGCCCTAAAGGATCCCCAAGATGAGTCTTATCGAGTCAAGGACCTTTACCCGGACCTTCTCTTTGCGACCAATATCGGGATCGACAAACCGCTTGAGCTAGGTTTGCGGACCATTGAGGAGACCCAGCCTCTTTTTCTCCAGCTCCATGTTAACCTCATGCAGGAGCTTCTCATGCCCGAAGGTGAACGAAGTTTTAGAAATTGGCAAGAGCATTTAGCAGACTATGCAAAGCAACTTCCGGTGCCCTTGGTGCTTAAAGAAGTCGGTTTTGGTATGGATGCCAGAACTATCCAAAAAGCCATTGAGCTAGGTATTGGAACCGTTGATATCTCTGGTAGAGGTGGCACCAGTTTCGCCTATATTGAAAACCGTCGGGGAGGCAATCGTTCCTATCTCAATGACTGGGGACAAACAACTGTCCAAGCCCTACTTGGGACTCAACCACTGATGAATCAGGTTGAGATTCTTGCCTCTGGTGGCGTTCGTCATCCCTTGGATATGATCAAGGCGCTTGTTTTAGGAGCCAAGGGGGTCGGTCTTTCTCGAACCATCTTAGAATTGGTAGAGACGAAGTCCGTTGAAGAGGTCATCGCCCAAGTCAATGGTTGGAAAGAGGATTTACGCCTGATTATGTGTGCTCTTTCTTGTCAGACAATTGCCGATTTAAGAAAGGTTCCCTATCTTCTCTATGGCCGTGTAAAAGAAGGGCACGAACAAATCTCTTCCATCCGTGATTAACTTCAAGAAACTAGCAAAAATCCCTCCGTTTACACGGAAGGATTTTTTAGTTATTTTGACGAATTTTCTCTAAAACAGCTTGAGCTTTTTCTAGGTTAAAGGGTCTATCCTCTAGCAGGGCTTGCACCACGGGAGCTACCTCTGACGGAGTAGCGCCAGCAAGCAGGGCGAGTGACTTAGCCTGAAGTTTCATATGCCCATGTTGAATGCCGGTGCTGACCAAGGCCTTAAGCGCAGCAAAGTTTTGCGCCAGGCCAACGGATACAATAATCCGTGCAAGAGTCTGGGCATCGGGATTTCCAAGTAGTTCATGAGCCACCTGAACACTTGGATTGAGTCCGATGGAGCCTCCCTTGGTAGCGATGGGCATAGGAAGGGTCAGCTGACCTTCTAGGACTTGCTGTTCTGGATGATGGATCCAACTAGATAGTCCTTGAGCTTGTCCTGTGAGGCTAGCATAGGTATGGCCACCTGCTTCAATCGCGCGCCAGTCATTCCCAGTTGCTAAGACGACAGCATCGATGCCATTGAAAATGCCCTTGTTGTGAGTGGCTGCTCGATAAGGATCAACAGCCGCTAATTGACTGGCCAGAGCCATTTTCTGAGCGATTTCGGCAGCTTCCTTGGGATCGCGACTGAGAAAACGGTAGTCTATCTTACACCTGGCAGTGACGAGAGCATCTGTCGCTAGGTTGGACAAAATAGCCATTAAGCCTTGACCCCCGGATAAGTCTTCTAAAGGGTCGACCAGGGCTTCTAGCATAGTATTGAGCATGTTAGCCCCCATGGCCTCTTTGGGATCAACGGACAGGTAGCAAATGAGAAAATCACCTTTCTCCTCAATCCAGAGGTCTCGTGCCCCTCCTCCCCGTTTAACGATGGAAGGATAGGCTTGATTGGCCAGCTGGAGAAGGTCTTCTTTAGCTCCTGTAATCGCCTGAATGGCCTTTTCTTTATTGCTCACATCATAGAGAGCTACTTGCCCAATCATTTGGCGCTTGTGAACCTGGGTCTGAAAACCGCCTGAACGCTTGATTAGGCCTGCAGCGTATGAGGAAGCGGCAATGACAGAAGGTTCTTCCGTCACCATTGGAACCTGGACTTCCTTCCCATCTATCTGGAAGCCGGGAGTCAGACCAAAGGGTAAGGCCAAGGTGCCGAGGACATTTTCGACCATTTCATTGGCAAGAGAAAGGGGCAATGTTTCATTGTCCCTTAATGTTTGTAGCCCTTCTTCTGAGAGAAGTCCAGCCTGAGCCAATTTTTCGATACGCTCTGCTGGACTTGCTTTTGAAAAACCAGTTAATTTAACCATGGTGTTCTACCTTTACATAGGTTCGTTGGTGTTCGTTGATTTCTGATAAGGCATAGGTTTGATTTTGGTAACCTTGGAAGGTTTGATTGCCTTCAGCATCTAATTCTGCTTCTTCGAAGAAGATTTTTTCATATTCAGCAATGGTAAGAGCTTTTCGCTGGTCCAACTCTGCCAAACGGTTTGGATGGAGCATTTGCTCAAATCCTTCAACCAAGTGAGCGCTAAAAATCTCAGCAACTGCGCCACTTCCGTATCCATAGAGGGCAATCCGGTCGCCAGCAACCAGTTGAGGTTGATTCTCTAAGAGAGAAAGCAAACCTAGGAAGAGGGAACCCGTATAGATATTCCCGACCTTTTGGCTGTAGAGAATCGATTGTTCAAAATTGTATTGCAATTGGGCTTGTTTTTCAGGAGAAAGACTCTTGTCAAGAATCTTTTTTAAGCCCTTAAGGGCCAGCTTCGGATAAGGCAGGTGGAAGCAGACCGCAGCAAAATCATCCAAGGTCAAACCAGTCCGTTTTTGATATTCTGTCCAAGTTGTTTTCAAGCAATCCAAGTACTGTTGAGTTGAATAGATCCCATTGACAAAGGGGGTGCTTGAGTAGTTGGGACGCCAGAAATCCATAACATCACGGGTTTGAGCTACATTGTCATCGTTGAATGCTAGAATACGTGGGTTCTGCGTCACCAACATAGCGACAGATCCAGCTCCTTGCGTCGGCTCTCCAGGGGTGTCAATTCCATATTTTGCAATATCACTGGCAATGACCAAGACCTTGCTTTGTGGGAATTTTTCAACATGAAGTTTAGCATAGTCCAAAGCGGCCGTTGCAGCGTAGCAGGCTTCCTTCATCTCAAAGCTCCGGGCATAGGGTTGGATACCCAGAAGTCCGTGAATGAAAACAGCAGCAGCCTTACTCTGGTCAATTCCTGACTCAGTCGCCAAGATGACCATATCGATTTCTTCTTTTTCTTCTTCGGTTAAAATACTATGGCTGGCACTTGCTCCAAGTGTGACGATATCCTCTGTAATAGGGGCAATACTCAGTTCTTTCAATAAAAGCCCTTTACTGAGTTTTTCTGGATCTGTATTTCGAGCAGCCGCAAGCTCACTTAAGCGCAAGACATACTGGCTGGTCGCAAATCCAATCTTATCAATACCGATTGTCATAAATAACCTCTTTTAATTTGATATCTACTAGTATATTTCGTTACTATTTTACCATATTTGAGAGCAAAACTCCCTTGAAAAAGGCAGAACAGAATGGAAATCATTCTTAGGACCGAGTTGGACAAGGGGATTGTTTGAAAAAGAGAGGAGGAAAATCAAAAAGAGGCTGGGACAAAAGTCCTAGCCTCTCAATTGTCTTTGGATTGTCGAGCAAGACGCAGTGCTTGAGTGGGCTCTACCACGCTGATTTCATCAGCTTTAACAGCTCTACTCAACTGTGCGGAGGTGGGACGACAAAATCGAATTTTAACGAATGACCGATTTCTGTCCCACTCTCTTTCAACTGTTAGGCTTGCTTATCCTTCTTTGGGTTGCTCATGATTCGTATGAAGAGTTCTTTGCATTTATCTCTTAGAACTTTTTCGTAGAAGACGAGTATAGCGATGTCTGCAATCAGAAAGATTAAGGTCAGATAGAACAAGTCAAATGAATTGCGTGCATAGTTAGTCGCTTCTAGATAGGAGGAAATCGCTCCAAGAATCACCCAAGGAAGATACTTGACATACTTTTGTACCATCATGCAACACCTCGCATCCTTTAAAGAATTTGTTTTTTCACCATTATTGTACTCCTTTTAAGCGAAAATACAAGCGATTACATAGATACTATTTGAAAAACCAATGCTAGTTGGCATTGGTCATTTTTCTTTTTTGATGGCGTTGGTAAGAATGGTAGAGTTTCAAGACGACAGACCCACTAGCCATCCCGATGGAGATGACCAAGGCCAGAATAACAACCAGGGTTACACTGGTCACTGCTTGTTGATATTGCCCACTGACAAAGAAGGAAGTCGTTCGATAGGAAATATATCCGGGAACCAAGGGGGCAAGAATAGCCAGCATAAAGACAACAACTGGTGTCTTTAGAACGATACTTAAAATCTGACTAATACAGGAGCCAACAATCGCTGCGATAAAAGTCGCGATGATGACATTGGTAGGTCCTTTCAGAATATAGTAAAGTAACCAAATGGCCATGCCTAGAATGCCTCCTGGGATGAGCATAGAACGTTGCACGTTAAGGACGATTAAAAAGGTGATGATGGCAATCAAACTAGCCACCGCTTGGATTAAAAAGTCTGTTAGGTTCATTAATTTATTTCATAAGGACTAGGGCGACGGTCGTTCCGGCACCAAGGGCAAGAGTAATGAGGAGAGTCTCAAAGAGTTTACTCATTCCAGAATTGAGGTGGTTGTTCATCAGATCTCGCACCGCATTGGTCATGGCGATTCCAGGAACGAAGGGCATGACACAGCCAGCAATGATGAGATCGGTATTGGAAGGAAAACCACTATAACGCGCCCAAATATGGGCTAAAAAGCCAAAGACAAAGGCTGCCGCAAAGGCTGTCGCAAAAGGAATACGAACATATTTCTCAACCACTATAGAAAACGCAAAGGCAAAGACGGTCGCAATACCTGCTCCAATCGCATCATAAAAATTCCCGCCAAACATAATGGAGAAAAAAGGAGCACTAAGAGTTGCCGCGATGGTTAATTGGAGATTGGTATAAGGGACTGCCTTCTGCTTCAATTGGATCAAGGCTTGATAGGCTTGTTCTAGATTGATGTGGCCAGAGACTAATTGGCGAGAAATCTGATTGACATCACAGACCTTCTCGATATTATAATTGGTTCGCAGGATCCGCTTCATCCGTGTGATATTGGCATTTTCGATTGAAAAGAAAATAGCGACTGGCATCGCTAAGGCATTGCAATCATCGATTCCTTGAGAATGAGCAATCCGGATCATGGTATCCTCCACCCGATGGATTTCAGAGCCACTCTCTAAAAGGAGGGTTCCTGCCAACATGAGGACGTCAATCACGCGGTCCATATCTTTAGACGCTTCCATTGTTCTTCCTGTTCTGTTAATAGATTGCTTCCATTATATCAAAAATTCGCTGATTTGTACTAGAGTTGCCACAGATTTAGTCAAGATAGGACAAGAAAAAACCAGCCGTTTCCGACTGGTTTGAAAGATCTATTTGAATCTTAGCTCAATGCATCATCCATTGAAAGAACTTCGTGGAAGACACGTTGTGTCAATTCAGTTTTTTGTTCTGGAGTAAGGTATTTCGTGTTTACACAGTATCCAGAGATACGTACGATAACATCTTCACCACTCATGATTTTTTCGTAAACATCGTTCAAGTCCATAACGTTCAAGTTAACGTGTTGTCCACCGTTTTCAAAGTAACCATCAAGGATTGTTACTAAGTTATCAACTTGTTCGTCACGAGTTTTACCAAGAGCACGAGGTGATACTTGAGTTGTCAATGAGATACCGTCAGCTGCATAACCAAAGTCAAGGCTAGCAAGTGAGTTTAAGTTTTGCAACCAACCACCTTTCGCTTTGTTAGATGGGTTAGCACCTGGCGAGAAGAATTCCAATTTAGACAAGTTCACAGAACCATCTTCGTTGAGGTATACCCCTTTGTGGACTGGAGAGTTACCAGTTTGTTTAGAGTAAGCAACGTTAGAAGTGATAGTAAGAAGTGAAACTGTCGCTTCAGCGTTCTTGTAAAGTTTGTGGCTGCGAAGACGAGTAGTGTAAGCTTCGATCAACCATTCTGCCAATTCGTTAGAACGTGGGTCATCTTCACCCCAACGTGGGTATTCACCGATTGTTTCGTAATCGTAGATGTAGCCATTTTCGTCACGGATTGGTTTAACTGTAGCGTACTTGATAGCTGACAATGTATCAACAGTGTTAGCAAATCCACAGATACCGAATCCCATGTTAGCGCGTTGGTGAGTTGGCAAGAAGGCCATTTGAACTGCTTCGTAGTTGTACTTATCAGTCATGTAGTGGATGATGTTCAAAGCATCTACATAAGTGTCAGTCAACCAGTCAAGTGATTTTTCGAAGTTTGCTTTAACTGATTCGAATTCAAGAACTTCGTCGCGGATTGGTTCGATGTCAAATACTTTGTAGTCTTTATGAACATCGTCGTAACCACCGTTCAAACCAGTAAGAAGAGCTTTAAGAACGTTTACACGAGCACCGAAGTACTGGATGTTGTGACGTTGTTCTTCGTTTTCTGGGTCAAGTGGAGATACACAACATGAGATACAGCTCATTTCACCGTATCCGTCTTTAGCCATTGTTGTAACACCTTCGTATTGGATAGAAGAGTGTTTGTGGCTCATGTGCATACAGTAGCGACGGAAGCTATATGGCAATTTATCAGTCCAAAGAACGGTCAAGTTTGGTTCTGGAGAGTTACCGATGTTGTCCAAAGTGTTCAAGAAACGGAAGTCCATCTTAGTAACACGGTGACGTCCGTCGTTACCCATACCAGCCATTGAAGTTGTGATGAAGGTTGGGTCACCTGAGTACAATTGGTCGTAAGCTTTTGTACGAGCAAATTTAACAGTACGCAATTTCATAACGAAATCGTCAACGAATTCTTGGATTTCAGACTCAGTGTAAGTACCACGAGCCAAGTCACGTTCAGCGTAGATATCCAAAACGATTGGCACACGTCCAAGAGAAGTAGCAGCACCGTTGATCACACGGCAGACAGCCATGAAGGCGATGTTTGTCCATTGGATCGCTTCTTTTGTATCGAAGGCAGGACGACGTACGTCTACACCATAAAGGTCACCCAATTTAACAACTTCTTGAAGTGCTTGGTATTGAAGGTTTACTTCTTCACGAAGACGGATTGATTCTTCATCGATTTCAGTAATGGCATTCCAATCGTTTGCTTTTTCAGCCATCAAGTAGTCAGCTCCGTAAAGGGCCAAACGAGCATAAACCCCGATGATACGTCCGCGTGAGTATGCATCTGGAAGACCAGTTACAGTATGAGCGTGACGTGCACGACGGATGTTTGTAGTATAAGCACGGAAGATACCATCGTTAACTGTTGTTACATATTTAGTGAAGATTTCATGCACAGCTGGATCTGGCTCATATCCATTTTCTTTCAAAGTAGTTTCCGCCATACGGATACCACCACGTGGCATGAAGTTCAATTTGAACAATTCATCATTTTGGATACCGAAGATCACTTCATTTTCTTTGTCGATGTATCCAGCTGCGATATCAGCGATAGAAGTTGGACGTGTATCGTATGGGAAACGAGTTTCTTCGTAGTGAGCTTTAGTTTCTTCAACAATCTTTTTGATGTGAAGAGAACGTTCAGTTGGTCCAGCTAGGAAGCTTTCATCTCCATCATATGGAGTGTAGTTAGCTTGAACGAAGCGAGAGACACTGGCTCTTTCTTTCCAGTCTTCCCCTTGGAAGCCTTCCCAGGCTTTGTCAAAAATGTCTTGTGCTTCAACAACTGTTTTAACAACCATGTTTAAATCCTCTTTTGTCTTTCTAGCAACAAATCTGTTGCACTTACAATAGTAGTATACCACATAGAAATCGGTTTCACAAAGGGAATAACAAAAAGATAATGTATTCTTTTATAATACAGAGCAGGAGTTTTGAATAAACTGTATTATATTTTTGCCTTGAGAAAAGTGGGAATTAGTAGGAAAAAATCGTTAATAGAGATATAATGAAAAAGGAGGTTGCCTATGCTCATATTTCCTTTGGTAAATGATACGAGCCGTAAGATTATTCATATGGATATGGATGCCTTTTTTGCGTCCGTTGAAGAACGCGATAATCCCCAATTAAAGGGAAAGCCGGTCATCATCGGACATGATCCCCGTTTGTCTGGCGGACGAGGCGTGGTATCGACCTGCAATTATGAGGCTAGAAAATATGGCGTCCATTCGGCGATGAGTTCCAAAGAAGCCTATGAACGGTGTCCTCAGGCCGTTTTCATCCCTGGCAACTACGAGAAGTATCAAGCAGTTGGTCTCCAAGTCAGAGAAATTTTCAAACGCTATACTGATCTAATTGAGCCCATGAGCATCGACGAAGCCTATTTGGATGTGACCAATAATAAGCTTGGTATTCAGTCTGCTGTAAAGGTAGCTCGTTTAATGCAGCATGACATTTGGAACGAATTGCACTTAACCGCTTCTGCCGGAGTTTCTTACAATAAGTTTCTAGCAAAAATTGCCAGTGATTACCAGAAGCCTCGGGGCCTGACTGTCATCTTACCCGAGCAGGCTCAAGAGTTTTTGAGTCAGCTGGACGTAGCTAAGTTTCATGGCGTGGGGAAAAGGACGGTAGAGCGACTACATGATTTGGGAATTTATACGGGAGCAGATCTCTTAGAAGTTCCAGAAATGACTCTAATCGATCACTTTGGTCGCTTTGGTTTTGACCTCTATCGAAAGGCCAGGGGGATCCATAACAGTCCTGTCAAGAGCAATCGCATTCGCAAGTCTATTGGAAAAGAACGCACCTATCGAAAATTGCTGGTGGCAGAAGATGATGTGCTAAAAGAACTAGCCAACCTATCTGAAAAGGTGGCGAACAGTTTGACCAAGCATCAGAAAATTGGTAAGACCTTGGTTCTCAAGATTCGTTATGCAGATTTTACAACCTTGACTAAAAGACGAAGTTTAGAAGAAGCAACCAGAGATCCAGAAGTCATTCAAAGAGTGGCCCAGGAGCTCTATCAGAGTCTGGAGGCCAACCCATCAGGTATTCGCCTCTTAGGATTGACCCTCACTAATTTTTCTTCTGAGTCTCAGGAATCGTTTGAAGGATCTTTAATAGAAGAAACCCCGTAGGTATACTTGCCCTACGGGGAATTTTTAACTAGTTTTTGAAGAAATGTTGAATCTCTTCCTCTGTGAGTCCGATCATGGGATCAATGCTTAAGTAATTGTCTTCTGTTAATCGGTAGCCTTGTTGAGAAGGTTGGGAATCAGATGAGTCAGAGTGGTTTTCAACTGAGACGAGCTTGCTCTGGGGCTCTGTTTTTTTAGCGGGCTCTTCCAGATGGACAGGGCTCTGTGAGGAAGAGTCTGTACGCTGAGGAGGCACATCAGAAAAGCGTTCAATCAGATAGGTTTTGCGAGCAGTACCAGTATTCTGTGTCGCAAAGTCAAATGCAGTGTATTCTCCTAGGAGAATGAGCTTGCTTTTGGAACGGGTGATGGCCGTGTAGATCAGATTGCGTTGGAGCATGCGCCGACTCTGATTGGTCAAGGGAAGGATGACCACAGGGAATTCGCTTCCCTGTGATTTGTGGATGCTCATAGCATAAGCCAGGCGAATCTTGTACCATTCATTGCGGGGGTAGACCAATTCATTGCCGTCGAATTGGATGGTGAGTTCATCTTGCTTGGATTCGGTATACTTAGCTGGCAAGAGGTCGGTGATGTAGCCAATATCTCCGTTAAAGACATTGCTTTCGGCATCATTGACCAGGTGGATGACCTTGTCACCATTTCGATACTGGCAGTCCAGTGCTTGAAAGAATAGAGCATCCGTTTCTAATGGATTGAGAAGCTCTTGCATGAGGCTGTTTATTTGATCAATACCTGCGGAACCGCGATACATAGGAGCAAGGACTTGGATGTCCCGGGCCGGGATGCCGTTGCGAAGGGCAGCGCTGGTGATTTTTTCAATCATGGGAGCGACGAGCTCGCTCGGCGCTTCAAAGTAGGAACGATCAGGCTTTTTCTCCATGAAGTCAGGAGGCAGGTGACCTTTGCGAATCTGACTGGCCAAAGTGACGATGGTCGAGTCCTCGCTTTGACGGAAGACGTGTTCCAGTTTGACTTGAGGGATGCTTGGGATCTGTAGGAGATCAGACAAGACTTGTCCAGGACTCACAGAAGGAAGTTGATCGGCATCACCAACAATTAAGAGTTTAGTATTGGAGGAGATATTGCTGAGAAGCTGATTGGCTAACCAAGTATCCACCATAGAAAATTCATCGACAATGATGAAGTCAGCATCAAGATAATCGTCCAGGTGACTCGTGTCGTCGTCTCCCGTCATTCCCAAATGGCGATGGATGGTTGCACTAGGAAGAGCAGTTAGTTCACTCATCCGGCGGGCTGCTCGACCGGTTGGAGCCGCTAAGAGAATTGGTAATTGAGATTTCTTCCGAAGGTCCAATTGGTGCAGGCGAGCGTAGGTTCCGATAATCCCATTGATAACGGTTGTCTTTCCTGTTCCTGGTCCACCTGTTAGTACAAAGACTTTCTGCTGGATCGCTTCCTGGATGGCCTTCTGTTGTATGGGATCGTAGTGGATAGCAAGCTCTTTTTCAATCTGTTTGATCGTTTCCTCGATTTTTTCTAGCTCGAAAGATTCTTGCTTTCCTTTTTCTAGTAGGCGACCGATATGGCTTCGGATCCCTTCTTCTGCAAAGAAGAGGCTGTTGTTGAAAATCTTAGTGTCAATGTTTTGCACCTTGTCTTCTTCGATGAGGCCGGCCAATTCTTGGGCAATGCTGGCTGGATCTAGCTCGACGGGCCGGGATGCTTCTAAGAGTTGGATGGTGGCCTGGAGCAATTCTTTGGCTTCAACGTAGGTGTCCCCTGTTTCTAATGAGAGGGTCAAAAGACTATGGACAAGCCCAGCTCGGAAACGTTCAGGTGCATCACTGGCAATCCCTAATTCTTCTGCTAGTTGGTCGGCAATCTTAAAGCCCATTCCTTGAATATCTTCGACCAGTTGATAGGGAGCCGATTCGACGATTTGCAAGGTTTCTTCCTTGTAGAAATCTTGGATTTGGAAGGCTAGTTTATTGGGGATGCCATAGTTAGCAAGTTGGGCAAGGACCCGTTCCGTACCATAATTGAGCTGTAGTTTTTCGACAAAGGCCTCGCGATTCTTTTTAGAAAGTCCGGAGATAGAGGCCAGCTTTTCAGGTGCTTGAAGGATTTTATCAATGGTATCCTCACCATAGAGATCCACGATCTTTTGGGCGGTTTTGAGTCCAATTCCTTTAAAATGGTCACTAGAAAAGTATTTAACCAAGCCTTTGCTAGTGGGTTTGGCTCGTTCATAGCGAGTCATTTGCAACTGTTGGCCATATTTCGGATGATGGACCAGTTCTCCCCAGAAGGTATAATCTTCTCCTTCGACGATATCCGCCATTGTTCCAGTGACGATAATTTCAAAGTCATCATAGTCCTCTGCATCTGTATCATTGATATCCAACAATAAGATACGGAAAAAACTACTTTGATTTTCAAAAATGACCCGCTCAATGGTTCCTGAGAAATAGTATTCCATGCAGAGTTTCCTTTTAAGTAGTAATCAGAGAGAGGTTATCTCTCAAAAAGATATTGAAAGAGGCTGGGACAAAATCCTAGCCTCTCAATTGTCTTTGGATTGTCGAGCAAGACGCAGTGGTTGATTGGGCTCTACTACGCTGATTTCATCAGCTTTTACAGCCCTACTCAACTGTGCGGAGGTGGGACGACGAAATCGAATTCTAACGAATGACCGATTTCTGTCCCACTCTCATCATGGGTTAATAAGTCTGGAATGGAAGGAGTGGCCAGAGGCGAAGAACGGCTTCTCCTTTGATTTGATCCTTCTTGAAAGCCCCAACCTGTCGGCTATCTTTTGAAACGATGCGATCATCACCAAGGAGTAGATACTCGTCATCCAAGAGCTTTTTCGTGAAGGTCGCACTTCCGTCTTTATCAACGGTGAAAGCTTCGGCTATCTGTGCCATTTGGCGGAAGAGCTCTCCATTTTCTTCGAACCCTTTTCCAGAATAGGTTGACTGTAATTTATCCTCTTTGAATTTTTGAATGTATTCTTTCAAGTAGGGCTCGTCAGTTTCTTTGCCGTTGATATAGAGGACATCGTTTTTGTACTCAATTGTTTCGCCAGGGAGTCCAATGACTCGTTTAACGATTTCTTTGGTTTTTCCATTTTCTGTTTCACTAGCGACTACGATATCAAAACGGTCGATAGGTAGTTTATTGATAACAAGAAGGTATTCACTGTCTGCCAAGGTTGGATCCATAGAATGGCCATCGACACGGACAGGCGTCCACAGATAAATACGCGAGAGAATAATGCCTCCAATAATGAGGCCAAAGAGCGCCCATTCTTTCAGGAAAGAACGGACTGGATTATTTGATTTTTTTGAACGTTTCATGCTTTATCTTTCTATCAATTTTTTTGCTTTTTCTGTATTTTTAAAGTGAAGTTTGGCACTGTAGTCAAGGGCTTGAATGCCATAGGCCTGTAATAGTTGAGCAGCAACCTTATCTGAGGGAGTACCAGCCCCACTAGGAAGGGTATAGCCTAGTTCTTGACTCAAGTCTTCCAGATTTTGGAGGAAGAGGTCACGAGCAATAATGGAACTCACAGCGACCGCCAGGTATTTTCCTTCGGCCTTCTCTTCTAGGGTGACGACTTGTGGGACCTGATTCGCTTCTTCTTGAACATAGCGATCATAGTTTTTCTTGGTCGTAAAGGCATCGACCACAATTTTTTGAGCTTTTGCCCCTTGTTGCAAGAGCAAAAAAATAGCCTGATTGTGGAGGGCGACCTTGACAGAAACCGCATTGTAGCCAGAGGCGATGACCTGATTGTATTTTTTAGGTGTCAGCAGTAAGGCCTGATGTGGGATTTCTTTTTTGAGAATCGGTGCGAGAGCTCGAATTTTTCGATCATCCAGGGTCTTAGAATCCCCAACTCCTAGACTTTTTAAGCGGGCATGTTGGTCCGGGTTGACCAGTGAAGCTACTACAGCAAGCCCTCCAAAGTAAGAGCCGTTTCCGACTTCATCTGTTCCGATTAAGGGGAAGTCTTGTCCGGCCTGTGCTTGGTCTATCGGATCTTGTTGGTAACCGAAGAACTCTGCATAGCGCGTCGCCTGACTACCTTGTAGGACAACTTTTCCTGATGTGTAAATCGAAATTGTTGCACCAGGTGCCTTAAAAAAATAACGGATATATGGATTTTTTGAAGGTGCCAGATGGTCTTGGTACTGACCAACAAATGCTTGGATATCCTCATTTTGAGGGGACAATGTAATTGTTTCCATAGTCCTTATTGTATCATAAAAGCTAGATGAAAGGCCAGAAAAAGACCAGCTGAGTTTAGTCTGAAAGAACTTCTTTTAGGCTTGCTTCAATTGCTTGAGGATCGGTTTTTGAAGAGAAGCGGTGGACGACCTGGCCTTGGCGATTAATCAAGAATTTGGCGAAATTCCATTCAATGCGGGAGCCCAAAGGACCGCTAGCCTGTTCTTTTAACCATTGGTAGAGGGGGCTGGCTTCTTTCCCATTGACTTTTATTTTGGCGAAGCGAGGGAAGCTGGTTTGATAATGGAGGCTACAAAATTGATTAATTTCTTCTGCGCTCCCCGGCGCTTGGCCCATAAACTGATTGCATGGAAAGTCCAGGATTTCAAATCCTTGGTCATGGTAGCGCTCATAGAGCTCTTGCAATCCCTGGTATTGAGGGGTCAGGCCACAACCTGTTGCTGTATTGACGATGAGGAGTACTTGGCCTCGATAAGCTTCTAGGGAGAAGGGGCTCCCATCTTGGGCGATTACAGTGAAATCATAGATAGTCATTTTATACGTCCTTTCCTACTTTCTCTATTGTATCACGCTTGGGTCGAAAAAAGTTAAACCGTGGCCCTAGTACCTCCAGTATTTCCTATGGGAAGGGGATTTTCCTACTGACAAGCGGGCTAGATTTTGATATAATATCGTGAGGTGATTTTTTATGTCCAGCTTAAATAGATACAAATTTACTTTCGGTAATAAATCGCTGACTCTCACAACCAATCATGATAATCTCTTCATGGAAGAAGTTGAACGGGTCGCGAAGGAAAAATATGAAGCGATTAAAGAACAAATGCCAGCTGCTGATGATGAGACCCTGGCTATTTTACTAGCAATCAATAGTTTATCAACACAATTGAGTCGTGAGATTGAGTTTGACGATAAGGAAAAAGAATTGGAAGATTTTCGTCGCAAGGCCCTAGATGGCCTGGTCGGTAGATCATCTAATTAAGGGGAGTTGCATGTTTTCAATCCTGATTTTATTCATCCTAGCTTGGAGTTTTTATATTGGGTATTCACGAGGATTTTTGCTTCAAGGATATTATTTTTTAACCATGATTGTGGCCATGTTGGTCGCAGGCTCAGGCTATCAGTCCTTGGCAAAAACCATTAGTCTATGGATTCCATTTTCGAGTGCAACACAAGCTTCAAAATCCTATTTTTATGGTGCAGACCAACTCTTTCACTTAGACAAAGTTTTTTACGCTGGTTTAGCTTATTTCATCTTGTTTGTTTTGGTCTATGCGATTGGTCGAGTGATTGGACTCTTTATTCCCTTGATTCCAACGCCTGAAAAATGGGAGGAGTTTCCGTTTCAGATCGCCAGTGGTGTATTAGCTGTCCTGGTGAGCTACTTTGTTCTGCAAATGGGATTCACGATTTTATCAACAATCCCTATGGCAGCCATTCAAGATCGACTCCATGGAAGTTTCCTCATTCGTTTTATGGTGCAGTATAGCCCCCTTACAGCAGGCCTCTTGAAACAACTTTGGGTTGTAAAAATCTTAGGTGCGTAATCGCTTCTCATCATGTGTAAAGTTCATGAGAGATATTATAGAAAGGAAGGGGAGGCTCAGACCAAAATCAGCCTCCTTTTCTGTTGTGGAGAAACATGAATCAAAAAATTCTCGAAACCTTAGAGTTTCAAAAAGTCAAAAACTTAGTAGAGCCCTATTTGCAAACGGAGCAGGGTGAAGTAGAGTTGCAGGAATTAGCCCCGCTTACAAAAAAAGAAGTAATTGAAACCGCCTTTCTTGAGATGGCGGATATGGCTCAGATATTTGTGGAGCATCCGCACTTTAGCATGCCCACCATCCAAGAAATTCGTCCAGTGACCAAACGTTTAGAACTAGAAACATCGCTCAATATTGATGAATTATTAGCGGTGAAGAAAGTCTTGCGTGTGACCCATGAATTGCGAAATTTTTATGATGAATTAGAAAATGTCCGCTTGGAAAAACTGGATCGAATTTTTGAAAATCTAGTCGATCTTCCACAGTTGCAGGGAAGTTTACATGCCATTAATGAGGCTGGATTTATTGAAAACTTTGCCAGTGAAACCTTGGCCAAAATTCGTCGGCGTATTCAAGAGAATGAACACCAAGTAAGAGACATTCTCCAAGAATTGCTGAAGACCAAGTCAGAAATGCTGGCTGATCAGATCATTGCTAGCAGAAATGGGCGAAATGTCTTGCCGGTTAAAAACACTTACCGTAATCGGATTGCCGGTGTGGTGCATGATATTTCAGCTAGTGGAAATACCGTCTATATCGAACCTCGAGCGGTCGTCAATCTCAATGAAGAGATTGCTAACCATCGTGCGGATGAACGCTTCGAGATGCTTCGGATATTGGAAGAAATTTCAAACCTTCTTCGTCCTCATGCGGGGGAAATCCGGAACAATGCTTGGCTAATTGGTCATATTGACCTCGTTCGTGCAAAACATCGCTTTTTACAGGATCGAAAAGGGACCATTCCAGCCTTGTCAGATCAAGGTGAAATTCAGCTCTTGCAGGTTCGCCATCCCTTGATCGAGAAGGCTGTACCCAATGATGTCCACTTTGGCAAAGACCTTACAGAGATTGTGATTACGGGACCTAATACGGGTGGGAAGACCATCATGCTGAAAACCTTGGGACTAGCCCAATTAATGGCCCAGTCAGGGCTGCCTATCCTAGCGGAGTCTGGGAGCAAGGTGGCTGTCTTTACAGAAATCTTCTCAGATATTGGGGATGAGCAGTCGATTGAGCAAAGCCTTTCCACCTTCTCCAGTCACATGACCAATATTGTTTCTATTTTAGAGCAGGTCGATGAGGAATCCTTGGTCTTGCTAGATGAGTTGGGGGCCGGAACGGATCCTCAGGAAGGGGCCTCGCTAGCCATCGCTATTCTAGAAGATCTCCGTTTGCGGGGGATCAAGACCATGGCGACCACTCACTATCCAGAGCTCAAGGCCTATGGGATTGAGACCCTTGGTGTCCAGAATGCCAGCATGGAATTTGATACTGATACCTTACGACCAACTTATCGCTTTATGCAGGGGGTTCCGGGGCGATCCAATGCCTTTGAAATCGCGCGTCGCCTAGGCTTGTCAGAAGTGATCGTGAATCAGGCACAAGGAATGACCAATCAGGATCGGGATGTCAACCGCATCATTGAAAAGTTGGAAGCCCAGACTCTGGAAAGTCGCAAACGCCTCGAGTCCATTCGAGATGTCGAACAGGAAAACCAGAAATTCAACCGCGTCCTCAAGAAATTGTACAATGAATTGACCCGAGAGCGGGAGACAGAGCTCAACAAGGCTCGTAAAGAAGCGCAAGAAATTGTAGATCTTGCTCTAGCAGAAAGCGACCAGATCTTACAAGGTCTCCATGCCAAATCGCAACTGAAGCCCCATGAAATTATTGAAGCCAAGTCTCAGTTGAAGAAATTGGCCCCAGAAACGGTCGACCTATCGAAAAACAAGGTCTTGAAACAGGCTAAAAAAGCCCGTGCTCCAAAAGTAGGAGATGAGATCTTGGTGATCAGCTATGGGCAAAGAGGAAGTCTTACCAAGCAACTCAAAGATGGTCGTTGGGAAGCCCAAGTGGGACTAATCAAAATGACCTTGGAAGAAAAAGAATTTAATCTCCTGAAAGCTGAAAAGGACGTTTCTCAACCGAAAAAACGTCAGGTCCACGTGGTCAAACGTTCAAACACGAATGGGCCTCGGGCTCGCTTGGACCTTCGTGGCAAACGGTATGAGGAAGCTATGGAAGAATTAGACAGCTTTATCGACCAAGCCCTTCTCAACAATATGGCCCAAGTCGATATCATCCACGGAATTGGAACGGGGGTCATCCGGGAAGGGGTCACCAAGTACCTTCGTCGCAATAAGCATGTGAAAAGCTTTGAATACGCTCCTCAAAATGCAGGAGGAAGCGGAGCAACAATTGTTACTTTTAAATAAGCAAAGAGTCAGTCGTGCCTTTCCATCAGGCACGCTTTTTGCTATAATACAGTCAGTTTAAACGGAAAGTAGGAAAGCTTATGACCTCTAATCGTTCGTCAGATTCTTGCACCACCATTCTAGTCGGAAAAGATGCCAGTTATGATGGTTCAACAATTGTTGCTCGCACGGAAGACTCTCAAAATGGAGTGTTTACCCCTAAGAAATTTATTGTCGTTCAACCGGAAGATCAACCCCGTCATTATCGGTCAGTCTTATCTCGTTTTGAGATAGACCTGCCCGACAATCCTGTTCGTTACACAGCAGTTCCGGATGCCATTCCAAAAGATGGTATCTGGGGAGAAGCGGGGATTAATCGTTACAATGTAGCCATGAGTGAGACAGAGACCATTACGACCAATAGCCGAGTCCTGGGGGCGGACCCTCTGGTGGAAAGTGGCATTGGAGAGGAAGACATGTTGACTTTAGTTCTTCCTTATGTCCAGACTGCTCGTGAGGGCGTACTACGCTTGGGGAAACTCCTAGAGGAATACGGGACTTATGAGTCTAATGGAGTGGCTATCAGCGATGTCAATGAAATCTGGTGGTTGGAAACCATCGGAGGTCATCACTGGATGGCCCGCCGTGTACCTGACGATGCCTATGTGACCAATCCCAATCAATTGGGAAGTGATCGCTTTGAGTTTGATCGTCCGGAAGAGTTTTTATGTGATCCAGACTTGAAAGATTTCGTGGAACGTCACCACTTGGCCTTGGATTTTGATGGTTCGTCCTTTAACCCTCGTTATGCTTTTGGTAGCCAACGAGACAAGGACCGTCATTACAACACACCACGTGCTTGGGATATTCAACGTTTCCTCAACCCAGAAGTAGAGCAAGATCCTCGTTCCTTCTTCCTTCCTTGGTGTCAAAAACCTTATCGCAAGATTACGATTGAAGATGTCAAATATGTCCTTAGCAGTCACTATCAGGATTCAGTTTATGACCCCTATGGTTCAGAAGGGGATACTCATAGTCGTCGGACCTTCCGTACCATTGGCATCAACCGGACTAGCCAGACTGCGATTCTCCAATTGCGGCCAAATCGTCCACAAGAAACAACCGGCATTCAATGGCTTTGCTATGGATCTATGCCTTTCAATACGGCCGTTCCTTTCTTTACACAGGTAGATACGACACCGGATTATTTTGCTAACACGACAGAAAAAGTGACAACGGATTCCTTCTATTGGACCAATCGGATTATTGCTGGTTTAGCAGATGCCCACTATAGTCATCATGTTGGAGATTTAGAAGATTACCAAGAAAGCACTATGGCCCTTGGACATGCCCGGATTGGACGAGTGGATCAAGCCTTGGCAACAGGGGATATCGTTGACTTTGAAAAAGAAAATCAAGCCATGAGTGATCAGATTCAAGAAGCGACGGATCGCTTGTTGGATAAGGTCTTATTAGATGCAAGCAACTTGATGAGCAACCGTTTCTCTTTGAGTGACTAGTTGGGGATTGCTGGGGAATTTTCATGGAAACTTCTGAAAACGTAAATATCATCTAATTGCTTTATTCGCTCTTTCGCCTCCGATGTTTAGGGAAAGCAAAAGCTACTTTATGAAAAAAGAAAAAGACCAGATCGTGTGATCTGGTTTTTCTGAATTAATAGCGTTTTTCTTTGGGCCAATCTTTCATTTCAGAAATAGCTGTAAAGAGGACGTCTGTTGATGAGTTGAGGGCTGTTTCACAAGAATCTTGGATGACACCAATAATGAAGCCCACGCTGACTACTTGCATAGCAATATCATTGTCGATACCAAAGAGGCTGCAGGCGACAGGAATCAAGAGGAGGGAACCACCAGCTACTCCAGAAGCCCCACAGGCTGAGACGGCTGCAACGATACTGAGGACCAGGGCAGTCCCAAAGTCGACCTGAATGCCTAAGGTATTGACAGCAGCTAGGGTCAAGGTGTTAATAGTGACGGTAGCTCCGGCCATATTAATAGTAGATCCCAGAGGGATAGAAACTGAGTAAGTATCGGGATTGAGACCTAGTTCCTTACAAAGTTTCATGTTGACAGGGATGTTAGCAGCGGAACTTCTAGTAAAGAAGGCAGTTAATCCACTCACTCGTAGACATTTAAAGACTAGTGGATAAGGATTTTTGCGAATCATGATGTAGACAAAAATCGGGTTGATGACGAGAGCAACGAAGGACATGGTGCCAACTAAGAGAAGTAAGAGGAGCCCATAGCTCTTGAGTCCATCAAAGCCTTGTCCAGCAATCGTTGTATAGACCAAGCCTAGAATTCCGAATGGAGCTAGGTTAATAATCCATTCGACGATCTTGGAAGTAATATCTGCTAGGGTTTGCAGGAGATCCTTGCTGTGCTCGCTAGCTTCTCTCATAGCAACACCAAAGACTACGGCCCAGGATAAAATCCCGATATAATTAGCCTGGATAAGGGCATTGAGGGGATTGTCCACAATTTTTAAGAGAAGGTTGCTGATGACTTCCCCTAGTCCATCGGGAGAAGTTCCATCAGCACTAGTTCCCGTTAAAGAAATGGTAATAGGAAAGACGTAGTTAACCAGGACCGCTACCAGGGCTGCCGCAAAAGTTCCCAAAAGATAGAGGCTGATGACCGATTTCATATTGGTTTGGGTTCCCTTTTGGTGCTGGGAGAGGGCGTTAGCGACAAGTGCGAAGACTAAAAGAGGAGCAATTGCCCGCAAGCCTCCTACAAAGATTTCCCCTAATAGACCAATTGCAGATGCTTGAGGAAGAAGCAGAGCTAAGAGAGCCCCAACGAAGATTCCAATTGCAATCCGCTTCATAAGGTTGGTTTTGTTCCAAGTTTGAATGAGCCGTTTAACCATAAGGACCTCCTTTTTCGAAAGTTTATCGTCCATTATACGATAGAAAGGGCGCAAAATCAATGGTTATTTAAATAAGGGTGCTGGTTCTATAGCCTAAAATCTGATATAATCAAACCATTAGAAAAAGAGAGAAGGAGAGTGATAGAAGGTATGAAGAATATTTTTTCTCGCTATGTCAGTCAGTTTGATTGGACCAAAATCATGGATGAATTGGTTTCGAAATTGATTTCCTTAGCTATTTTATTTATCTTATTTTTACTTGCAAAAAAACTACTTCGTAGCTTGGTGAAACGGATTTTAAAACCGTCATTGAATTATGTGGGCCAAGATGAAGCGCGTAAGAATACTATCTTGCGCTTGGTAGAGAGTCTGTTGAATTACTGCCTCTATTTTATTTTGATCTACTGGATTCTTTCCATCCTCGGCTTACCTGTTTCTAGTCTCTTAGCTGGAGCGGGAATTGCAGGAGTTGCCATTGGGATGGGAGCTCAAGGCTTCTTATCGGATTTGGTCAATGGTTTCTTTATTCTCCTTGAGCGCCAATTGGATGTTGGAGATACTGTTCGAGTGACGAATGGTCCGATTACCATCGCTGGGACAGTGTCGAGTGTCGGCATTCGGACAACCCAGGTGAGAGATGCAGATGGGACCTTGCATTTTATCCCCAATCGCAATATTATGGTTGTCAGCAATCTCTCTCGGGGCAACCAGCGCGTCTTAATTGATATGCCGATTTCTGCTCAAACGGATCTCGATAAGATTTATCAAATATTCCAGCAAGTCAACGATGAACAGGCACAGAAACATCCAGAAATCTTAGATGGTCCAACGATTTTAGGACCTCAAATCGAAAAGGGAACGGGTCGCTATTCCTTCCGCGTCGCTATGATGGTCCAGTCGGGGAGCCAAGTGGCCATTTACCATCTTTATTATAAACTCTATCATGATGCCCTCTTACAAAATGGGATTGAGATTCCAACAACTTTTTCTGTCACACCCTAATAAAAAAAGACCCATCGGTCTTTTTTTTTATTCTAAAATGAGCATACCCTCTTTAACAGCAAAAGGATCTTTTGGATTAATCCGATCGTAGAACATAACGCCATTGATGTGGTCAATCTCATGTTGAACGACGATGGAGTTGTAGCCTTTGAGTTTGATGCGGTGTTTTTCTCCTGTTTTGTCAAAGTAGTCCACCGTCACGCGCGCGTGGCGGACCACATAACCGGGAACATTACGGTCTACAGAGAGACAACCTTCTCCGTCTCCGAGAGCCGCATCTTGGACTGAGTGGGAGACAATTTTAGGATTGTACATGACTTCTTGGATGGAGTATGCTTCTTTTGGAGGATTTCCTTCTTCATCCTCTGGGTTTGGGACGAGGACAGCAATGATGCGTTTAGAAATGTCTAATTGAGGGGCAGCGAGTCCAACTCCTCCTCGAAGACCCAATTTTTCCGCCATGACAGGATCCTGTGAATGGTGTAAGAACTGCATCATTTTTTCCCCAAGAATGATCTCTTGATCTGACAGTGGGAAAGTGACCTCTTCTGCGATAGCTCTTAAAGTCGGATGGCCTTCGCGGATAATATCATTCATATCAATTAGATGGGCAGCTTTTGTAATGGTTTCAATTGCAGACATGTTCTCATTCACTCCTTTTTTCTAGAAACCATCATATCATAATTCCTTCTAGAATGAAAGTTTCCCAATTGATTGAGGGGTGCTGATGGACTAGACGGGCTGTAAACTAGGAAAGGAAAGAATCTTAGGCCAGTTCATGGTATAATGATAAGAAGAATGAAGGAGATAAGCATGCGTCTAGATAAATATTTAGTGGACTGTGGAGTGGGAAGCCGAACAGAAGTCAAGCAAGTCCTCAAGCAGAAAAAAATTCAAGTCAATGGGAAGGTGGAGACATCTGCCAAGGTTCACATTGATCCAGATAAAGACCAAGTGAGCTATCTGGGAGAAAGTTTATTCCATGAAGAGTTTGTTTACTATCTGCTCAATAAACCCAAGGGGGTCATTTCAGCAACGGAAGACGACCACCATCAAACAGTCTTAGATTTGCTAGATGATACAGCGAGACGCAAGGAAGTCTTTCCTGTCGGACGGCTGGATATCGATACTCATGGCTTACTCCTCTTGACCAATAATGGTAAGCTGGCTCATGCCATGCTATCGCCCAAGAAGCATGTGGACAAGGTCTACCGTGCTCAAGTGGCTGGAATCATGACCCAGGAAGATGTCGTCCGCTTCAAAGAAGGAATAGAATTGAAGGATTTCACTACCCTGCCAGCTGATTTGGAAATTCTGGAAGTTGATCGAGAAGCCGATAGTTGCTTGGTTCAGATTCGCATCGCTGAAGGAAAATTCCACCAGGTCAAGCGCATGGTCGCAGCTTGTGGCAAGGAAGTCACCGATCTCGAGCGGATTTCCATGGGGCCATTGAGTCTAGATCCCGCTCTCAATTTGGGGCAGTGGCGTAGGCTCCAACTCTCTGAATTGGCTTCTTTAGAGGTCTTTGGAATCCCATTATAAACAAAGGGAAAGCTAGCAAACTGAGGATACAGGGAGCTAGTTTTTTGTTTGTGTCAAAAAAATGAACGTTACAGACAAAAAATATATAAAATTGCTTGTACTATCAAAGCAAATCAACTATAATGAGAAAAGATAGGTTTTGTGAAAATCTGTAATAGGGCATCATCTTCGTTACTGGCTGGACTTATCTACTAAACGTAAAAAGGAGAAAAATCGTTTATGAAAAAGTGGCTCTATGCTGTTGTGACAACAGTTGCCTTGTTTTTATTAGCAGCTTTAGGATTTGCTAAACCCAATGGGGTTACTAAAGCACATGCCGATACGATCAATGATGTTGTAAGCTCTGTGAACATCTCTAAAGCGACTGGCGGTGACTTAACAGAACCACTCGGTGTTTGGGAAAGTTTCAATGTTGAAGCAAACTTTGTTTTACCGAATGGTCGTGTAAAAGCAGGCGATCAAACAGTCATCCAACTTGGAGATGGTTTTAAGGTTTTTGAAACAGATACCATTGACCTATTGGATCCAACTGGCCAAAAAGTTGCAACTGCGACAGTAGATGATCAACGAAAAGTCATCACGGTGACCTATACAGACTATCCTGAAAAAATGGCCAATGTAACAGGGAAGTTGCGTTTCTTTGCTCGTGTGGACCACTCCGTGATTAAGGGAAATACAACACTTGATTTTACGCTTTCAGTTGATAAAACAGTCATTTCAGGTGGAAAGGTTGATTATAAAGGAGTCAATCCAGGTGAGTATCCTCCAACTCCAGAGGTCTTTAGCAAATGGGGCTGGACAAACTCAGGCGATAAATTGAAATTGACTTATACCTTGAACATCAATCAAGGTCACACTGCCCTCCATAATATTGATATTAAGGACCAATTAGCCTTTACAGATGGTAAAATCAAGGTAGATTCAGTTAATATCCATACAGGAACTTGGAAGATCAGTGACGAAGATGGTGCCTATCATTTGCGGGATACCACAAATGTAACCAGCCATTATTCTCCGGTTGTCAGTGAGGACGGTCGTTCTTTAACTGTTCATATCGGGGATCTAGCTCCTGAGCAAGGGATGACCATTCGCTATGATGTCTATTTGGACAAGGTCCCAGCCATCAATACAGAATATAAAAACAATGCGACGATGACTGCCACAGAAGTCAAAGAGCAACATAAAGAAGCAGATATTCTATACCAATTCTTTGAAGGAGCCTTCAATGGTGAGAAATATTCCTTCACAATCCATAAAAAAGGAGAAAATGGTCAAGCACTTGCAGGTGCTGTCTTTACTGTGACAGCAGATGACACTGGTGAGCAAGTCGGAACCATTACCACAGATGAGAAGGGTACAGGAACCGTTGCTGGCTTGATCAAGCAAGCTTATACTGTTAAAGAGATTCAAGCTCCGACAGGATACGTCCTCTCAGAAGAGCCAATTAAGATCAGCAAAGAAGATTTTGGGAATGACCTTGCGATTTCGCGTGAAGTCATCAACAAAAAAGAAAAAACTAGCATTTCTGGTCAGAAAACCTGGAATGACAATGACAATCATGATGGTAAACGCCCATCAGCCATCACCATCAATCTTTTAGCGAACGGTGTAAAAGTAGCTTCTAAAGAAGTGAAACCAGATGCGGAAGGCAATTGGCTCTATCAGTTCGACAATCTTGATGTTGTTGACGATGCTGGTAATCTCATTGCCTACACAGTTTCAGAAGAACCTGTTGCAGGGTATGAAACAAGTGTTGAAGGAACGAATATTACTAATAGCCGTACACCAGAAGTGACAGAAGTAGCTGTCAAGAAAGTCTGGGATGATAAGGAAAATAAAGATGGCCTTCGACCAGATAAGGTAACAGTCCGTCTGCTTGCGGATGGTCAAGAAGTGGCCGTAAAAGAAATCACCGCTACTGACAATTGGCAGGCAAGCTTTACGGATCTACCAGTATACAAGGAAGGCAAGAAGATTGTCTACACGATTACAGAGGATCCAGTAGCAGGGTATACAGCAACTATCGATGGTTTTACGGTAACCAACCGTCATACACCACCTACAACCCCTCCAGGTACGCCTCCACCCCCACCATCTACGACAACCCCGCCACCGTCTACGACTACACCTCCACCAGCATCTACGACTCCATCGACCACCACACCAAGCACATCGGAGAAACCAGAAACTCCAACTACACCAACAGAAGGAAAGAGAAAAATTCTTCCATCAACTGGTGAAGCTACTTCTTATGGCTTGTTTGGAGCAAGTGTACTGTTAGCTTTTGTTGCTGCAGCGATGCTGTTAAGTGGTAAACGGAAAGCTGACTAACAATTACAATGTAAATAAGACAATGATCTGAAAAGATAATTGTCTCAGATTGAAGATAAAGTCTTCTGAAAAATTTTCCTTAGGTGAGTACAGACGTCAGCGAACTTCATCAAAGTTCCATGTCTAATTATTGAGCCTAAAGTCTCAATAATTCCGAATGCCTGAAACAATTATGTTTCAGGCATTTTTCTCACAGCGGAAAATTTTGATCTTCTTAAATGGCTAAAAATAAAAGTCATTTTCGGGTAATTATCTAACTTTTTTATGTAAAAAAATTTGTCTCTATTCTAAGACAATGATCTGAAAAGATTCTTGTCTTTTTCTGTTAAAGGGCTTATAGAATAAATGATTCAAAAAAAGCGTTTTTCTGTTTTTGAAGGGAGCATAAGTGTTTGACAGAAAGATGAAATCTTGGTAGAATGAATAGGTCGAATAGACAACTAACTCTTTCTTGGTAGCAGGCTATGCCAGACCTGCCACTCGGATAGAGCATAAAGAAAAGGAGCTTATCATGGCAATCTCAAAAGAGAAAAAAAATGAAATCATTGCACAATATGCACGTCACGAAGGTGACACTGGTTCAGTAGAAGTTCAAGTTGCTGTCCTTACTTGGGAAATCAACCACTTGAACGACCACATCAAACAACACAAAAAAGACCACGCTACTTACCGTGGTTTGATGAAGAAAATCGGTCGCCGTCGTAACTTGTTGGCTTACCTTCGTAAGAACGACGTTAACCGTTACCGTGAGTTAATCAACTCTCTTGGACTTCGTCGTTAATCTGCTCTATTTTCCACATACGTTGCGTTGTCACCTTGCCTTGATATACTCAAGTATTATCTTCGGCTCGGCGCCTTGTCTAGAACCGTTTTATCCAGCAAGAATGGAGAGAGTGGGACAGAAATCGGTAATTCGTTAGAATTCGATTTCGTCGTCCCACCTCCGCACAGTTGAGTAGGGCTGTAAAAGCTGATGAAATCAGTGTAGTAGAGCCCACTCAACCACTGCGTCTTGCTCGACAATCCAAAGACAATTGAGAGGATAGGACTTTTGTCCCAGCCTCTTTTTTTATTGTCTTTTTTTCGGATAAGATCCATCAACTGAGTAAATCGTTTCATTTGACAGATGTAATAAACAGAGTTACAATTGGTGTATCTTAAGAAATAGAGGTTACTGATATGATTGAAATTACATATCTAGATGGTGCAAAACAAGAAAGAGTCATGCATTTTGATTCTTATGAAGAGTTTGAACGCTCCCAACAGACCTGCTTGATTGGTGTGGCGGATTACTATCCAGTTCAAAAATTGACTTATAATGGGCACGAACTCGATTACAACGGAACTTACGGAGATGTCTTCTTCTATTTGATGAAGCAAGACCTCGATCAATACAAAAACTAAAGGAGAAAGAAAATGGTAAAAGCAATTACAGACGCAACATTTGAAGCAGAAACAAAAGAAGGATTGGTCTTGGTAGACTTCTGGGCGACCTGGTGTGGTCCATGTCGCATGCAAGCCCCTATCCTAGAAAAATTATCCCAAGAACTTTCAGAAGATGAATTAAAAATCCTGAAAATGGATGTGGACGAAAATCCAAATACAGCTCGTGCTTTCGGCATTATGTCCATCCCAACCTTGCTCTTTAAAAAAGATGGGCAAGTTGTCAAACAAGTAGCAGGTGTGCACACCGCAGACCAAATCAAGGCCATTGTGGCTGAGTTGAGTTAAGAAAAAAAGATTGGAGCTATGTTCCAATCTTTTTTTTGATGATAAAGAGAAACCTGTATCTTTCAATCGTACATTGTAGACAAGGTATACGTCATTAGATTATAGGCAGCAGGTCAAGTCCTGTCGCATCAAAACTCTAAATTTTGAAACTTTTTAGAACCAATGATTAGGAGAATAAAGCCATAGACGAGGGTAATGCCCAGGGCTCCCAAGAATGCTTGTGGCGTGGATAAAATGTCGTCATTAAGCAATCTGTTATATCCATTTGGGAAAAGCATCGCAATGCCTCCGCCAATCATTGAAGTCATCATGCTTGCAATTGTTAAAATAATAGCTACCACTATGGTTGAGCCTGTTTTTAAATAAAGACATAACACAGAAGCGACAGTTACTGAAAAAATATCTTTTAAAAAGATTCCAAAAATATCCTCTAGGGTTGATAAAGTAATAGATAAATCATTATCAAAAAAGGTATTCGAGGCAAAAGGAAACTGAACGACCCTGGTAAAATAGACTGTAGTAGAAACACAAGTAAATAGAATATAAAAAAGTACCAAGATTGAGAGTAAACTAAGATATTTTGAAAAAAATATGTTCTTACGGCTTAAATCTCTATAAAGAAACATGGTATGATCATCTATCTCTCGTCTAAAGACAGAAATTGTCAAGAAATAGATTGCAAGAGTAGGTAAGATAAATGAATCTGCTGAACTGATCATCATATCTAGAAAGGCTATCCCACTTACTCTATTGTCTCCTATTACGGAAATTTGCATGAAATTAGATTTTCCAAAAAAGGAAGCTAGAAGAAAGATAACTGGAAATAAAACGAATAGCAGGTAAATCTTGCTTTCTTTACGCTTCCAGACAGATGTGAAAATGGCAGGTAAGATTTGTTTCATATTACTGTCCTTTCGTAAAGATCTCTTTTAGGTGGTTCTCTTTCACCTCTATCTTCTCAATCAAGGCATGATTTCCTAAAGTTTTAAAAATCTCATTAACCTCTTCAGAGGATATGTTTGTCGAAATGTCTAAAACGTTGCCTTCTAGAATGGCGTCATCACTTAATAAAGACTGAATCCCTTCAAGATTCTTAGTTTCCTTCAAGTACACAAGCAAACTAGGACAAGTCGCACCGTCAAAAGCGTCTGCTAACTGCCCTGCCTCAATATAGACATAACGTTCACACAAGGCTTCTAGCTCTCCTAATTGGTGGCTAGAAATAAGCATTGAAATTTGTCTCTCATTAGACCACTGTTTCAAAATATCAATTAATTTCTGAACACCAATCGGATCTAGTCCAACGAATGGTTCATCTAGAATAAGGAAGTCTGGTTCGGCAACCAAAGCAATTGCCAAGGCTGTCCTTTGCTTCATACCAAAAGAAAATCCTTTTGGTTTTCTATTTCTAGCTTCCCATAGTTCTACCAATTTTAGAGTCGGTTCAATATTTGAAAAAAGCTCTTCTTTCCCATGTAAACGTAGATAAAATTTTAAGTTATCAATAACGGACATTTCTGGGTAGAATACTGGATCAATCATAATACCAAAGTCTGTTAATACATTGTCTTTACTATGAATATCAATCCCATTATAGGTAATAAGTCCAGAAGTTGGTTTTAGTGATTTTGCCATCAACTTCATGAGTGTCGATTTACCTGCCCCATTTCTACCAATCAAACCGACAATCTCCCCCTTATTGATTTCCATATTGACGTCTTTGAGTGAATAAAAGTCATTCCCAACAAATTTTTTTGAAATACTTTCGATTTTTAGCATATCTGGTTTCCTTTACTTTTAATTTTTTTAAATATAATGCAAATAGATTTCTTCTTTTAAAATTCTATCTTTTCAAAATTCTTTCTAGCTGAGAAATAGCTAGGTAAGAAGTAAATGCAAGACAAGCCAATGATGATTAACAGCGTTAAACCAAACTCACCTGCTTGTAAAGCATTTGCATAAGTGGTTGGAATCACATACTTTACTCCAATCAGTAAGGGAGCTGTGAAGGCAAATAAAGTGAAGAAGATTCCTACTAAAACAGCCACTAAGGTCTTAGATTTAATGGAAACCATCGCAACCATGACGGTTGTTATAAGATTAAGTAAAACCACAGAAAGAATCGACAAGATAGATTTCTCAACTAAAATAGAGCTTGAAGGTAAGAAGTTAGAATCAACTCCAAATCTAGGTAACATAATGCCATAATAGGTAATGAAAGTTGCAAAAGAAGTTCCAAATAAATAGAGGATATAGACTAAAAATAGTCCGAGTATTTTTGCGTTGAAAATTTTAGAACGCTTAATATCTTTGTATAAAAACATGATCTTACTATCAATTTCATCTCTAAAAACGGAAGAAATCAGGATCGAAAAAATGAGTACTGGGATTGTTAAACGATACTGTGTTAAAAGAGTGATATCAAAGAAAGATAAAAAACTATTCGTATAGTCGGTTTTCATATCTTCCATATTTCCTGCCAAAAATGGAACAAGAATAGGTAATAGACAAAAGGATAAGAAGATCTTCGTATCTCTCCTTTTTAAAATAGATTGAAATACAGAGCTTGCTAATCTATTAAACATGGGCTAGTTCTCCTAACTATAATCATAAACAGAATGTGGGTGAGTTCACTAAACAATTGTAACTCGGTTTTCGTTTTCTAAGTTCTTACACACAACAGTATATTTCAAATTTAATAAAAGAAATGATCAATCTAATAAATGGTCTGTTTTTTATAATGAATGGAATTATAAAAAACAGACCATTTATTCTAGTTTTAAAGTTATCCTTCGTACATCTTTAATTCATGAGTAAATTCATGATCTATACTTTTTGTTTCTAAAGTGACTTTAGGATATTTGGAAAGGATTTGTTTGACATTGGAAAGACCGATACCTCGTCCCTCTCCTTTGGTTGAGACTCCATATTGGAAAATATTTTTAGTAGGGATCTTATAGTCAGCAGTGGTATTATAGATAACTAAAATTTTATTTTCATTCTCTTGAAAATAAGTAAAACTAATTCTTGGAGCTTCTGCGTTAACTGCAGCTTCTATGGCATTATCTAAAAAGACAGATAGTATCGTAATAAAATCGACTAAATCTATTTGAGGAGTTCCGATAGGTTCAGCTATTTCTACAGATACATCAATTCCTCTATTTTGTGCTTCAATCAATTTTGCAGATACAACCGATTTCATTGCTAGGTTTTTTAAATGAACAAGTTTAGCAATGTCGTATTGACTATTGTAAAAGGATTTATCAGACTCTTTTAGTACGGCATTATAGATCCTCTCTACCCCATCCATATCTCTTTTCTTTATCGATTCATTTAAGCTGACTAATATATTTGTATAATCATGACGAAAACTTCTCACTTCTTTGTAAAGAGATTCAATGTGATTGCTATATTTACTTATTGAATCTATCTGTGAATCTTTCATCTTTTGAATTTCTAAATTGATATTTTCTTTAATAATGTGTTGGATATAAAATAAAAAACCTAAAAAGATAGGGATGTAACTGAAGATAACTATTCTTTTGTAGTATATATCGTCTATATGGGTAGGAAATAAACCAGCATATTCAAGTGTAGGTATACTTGAGAATATATAACTTAAGAGGTAATAGATTATCATCGTTATACTAAAAATCTTTACTACCATTGAAAATTTATTATTTCTAACCTCTTGTGATAGTAACTCGATATTAATTCGAAATATTTTAAAAAATATAATGTATACAGGAAAGGTTAAAAGTATTGGTATCCAATCCATCCATATATTTTTATTTAAAACCTCTTCTGATACTCTAAATAAAAACTGGAAATAGATAGATGATAGACTACTCAACATATCAAAAATTGTTAAAGTAAAAAAACAGTAGAATATGTATTGTAACCAATTCCATCTTTCTCGAGATTTTAGAAAGAAAGTGATGGAAGGTAAAAATAATATTTCTCCCCAAAAGACAACATCATAATAATAGTATTCAATCAATGTCAGTAGGGCAGGTATTAAAAACAAATATGGTAATTTAAATTTTGAATAACTAATTTGTTGAAAAATAACCAACCTTATTAACCAACTAACAAAAAACACACCTTCAAACTCTAAAGTCATTTTTTATCTACCTTTTCAACTAGCCCTTTCAGTTTTAAACGTGATACAAAGCATGATTCATCGTTTTCAAAATAAACAATATGATTTGCTTTATCAATACGAACGACATTCTCTGGATTTACAACGTAAGCTCGATGACTTTGGTAAAGTCGCTTGTCGGTTTTAGCAATATCTGAGACTTTACCATAAAATTCCATGTGGCCTTTTTTAGTTGTTAAAACGACCTTATGAACGGTCGAAGATGTCTCAAAATATAGAATATCTGAGAAAGGGACTTGAATCTGGGAATGCTCTGATTTAAAGCTGAAGGAATCCTCCCCTACTGTCTTATTGACGTTTTCAGTAGCATGTATCAAAACAGATGAGATCGCTTCTTGATAATCCTGATCATTTAATCCTTTATCAATAAAATCCAAAGCGGAGACGCGATAACGATAGGTAACGGGCATGAATTCTGAGTGAGTCGTTACGAATACGATTGAAGCGCTAGGATCTTTATCACGAATCTCACGCGCAATTTCCATTCCTTTTTTTTCTTCCCCTTTAATTTCAATATCTAAAAAAAAGAATTGGTGATTCCCTGTCTCTTTGATGGCCTCTAACAATTGTGTTGGCTTCCCAAATACCTCTAAGTATTTATACTTTAGATGATGATCTGTCATACATTTCTTGATTGCTGTTTCAATACGAGTTTGTTGTAGAAAATCATCTTCTAATACAAAGATATTTAGCATATTTCTCCCTTCTGAACTTATTGATCCTTTCATCCTAGAAAAAATTCAGTCATATTTTCTCTTAAACTTGTCTTTGAAGACACTGTTTGTTTATCGAATATGGTTTCTCATTTTTCTGTAATGATAATTTTTACAGCTAGATGATTTGTTCATAATCCTTATTTTATCATAAACACACCTCAAGGAACATCTTTGGTTAAAGTAGATATGTTTATAAAAAATCGGGCACAGTAAACTAAGAATGAATCTCTAATTTTTAAATTGCCCTAATAGAGATATCCTACCATATAGCGAAAACTTTTGGAAATGCTGATTTAATGCTATTCTTGAGTTTTTAAAATTTTCTCTAGTAAAAGAAAAAGATTGAAGAAAGAGTCCATTTTGGACTCTTTCTTCAATCTGAAGTCAGCAAAAATTGGTGACTTTTTATGTAAATGATTAACAAAATTAAGAAAACCACACTGGAGGAATTCTTACTGACCCAACTCTTCACTATAAGCGATAATCTGATCAACCGTATCTGACAAGAATTGAATCGTATCGCGAAGTGGTTTGTCCGTTGAGATATCTGCTCCGATAATCATAGCAGACTCAAGTGGGGTCTTGCTGCCACCAGATTTGAGAAGGTCCAGCCAATCTTTGGCTCCATTTTCGGAGTTCTTCAAATGCAGGTAACCTGCGGTTGAGATAACTAGGCCAGCTGAGTAGGTATAGCTGTAAAGCCCCATGTAGTAGTGGCTTTGGCGCATCCAGGTTAAAGCTGCATCATCATCGATTTCTACAGCGTCGCCCCAGAATTCGGTCAAGACTTCCTTCATGATGCTGTTGAGCTTGCTAGCGCCGAAGGTACCACCTTCTTCGATCAGGGTGTAGACCTTGCGTTGGAAGGCCGCTTCCAGCAAGTGGGTGATGAAGTTGTGGAAGTAAGTATCTGTCAAACGGTGAGCTAGGGCAAAGCGTTTTTGACGAGGGTCGTCAAACTGCTGTTCCAAGTAGTCGCTAAGGAGGAGCTCGTTAAAGGTAGAAGGAGCTTCCACATAGTAGGTCGACATGTGGGCGTTGAAGTAGCTTTGGTTGTTGTCTGAGAAGATGAATTGACCAGAGTGTCCGATCTCGTGGATCAGGGTATAAACATCGCTCATGCGCCCTGTCCAACTCATCAAGACATAAGGATGGACGCGATAGGGGTCAGCTGCATAACCACCGGAATCCTTGCCTTCGTTGGCCGCAAAGTCAACCCAGCGTTCGGTTTGGTAGCGGGCGATTTCGCGAGAATATTCTTCACCAAGTGGTGCCACAGATTTCATGACCAAGTCATAAGCATCATCAATGCTAACATCAGGGTTGAGCGCACTGTCCAAGTCCAACTTCCAATCAGCAAAGGTCATTTTTTCAAGGCCGTTGACCTTGGCCACGTGTTTGAGGAATTTTTGAGCGACCGGAGCGAAGTCCTTCATGATCAGGTCAATCTGACGGTCAAACATAGAACGATCCACTTCCTGCTCAGCTAAGAGATAGTCAAAGACAGAGTCGTAACCTCGCATATCTGAGATCAGCTTTTCAGACTTGACTTGGGCTAGATAGGTGGCAGCAGCAGTGTTTTGGTGCTTGCGCAATCCTTCTGAGAAGGAACGAAAGGCTTTTTCACGGACTTCTGCATTCTCATGGTTCTGGTAGAAGTTTTCATAGGTGACAAAGCTATTCTTGTAAACTTTTCCATCCACTTCAAAATCAGCCATTTCAAAGTCACCTGCCCGCATCTTGGTGTAAATGTCTTGCGGTCCGTAGAAGACTTCACCAAGGTTGGTCAAAGTCTTTTCCACATCAGCTCCCAAGTAGTGGGCTTTTTTGATCTTAGCTTGGCGAATAGCAGACGTAAGATGAGGCAATTGTCCGAGGCGTTCGAGGACATCTTCATCCGCTTCGACTAAGGCATCATCAAAGAAAGAGAGTTCGACGCTGGCCCAAGTTTCGAAATCCATCCCCGCTTGGGCAATTTCTGCAAAAGCTTCATCACCAAAGTCTGTCGTTTGTGGCATAAAGCTGTAGTTGCCGATGTGGCTGAGTTGGATCTGAATCTGTTCCAAGACCGCAAAGGCAGCTTCAAAGTCTTCAAAAGTGTGGAGCTTGCCCTTGTAGTTGCGGACAAATTCATTGATTTCCTCACGCGTCTTTTCAATGGCACGTAAGAAGTCTTCCTGGTCTTGGTAGAGGGCTGTGAGATCCCAGAGTTCGTTCTCAGGAAATTCAGAACGTTTTTTTAATTCCATAGTGTTCTCCTTTTTGATCAAATAACTATACTAAGTATAGCAGAAAAAAGGGCAGAATGATAGGTGGATGGGGGATCTTGTCAAAGCCTGACTGAGCCAATAAGAAAACAAGGATTTTCTAGCTTTTTGAACTTCGTTTGGTATAATAAAATGGAGAAAGTTTTAGGGAGTATATGATGAAAAAAATCTATAAAGTTAGCTTTGCAGCGATAACCTTGCTAGCCCTGGTGGCATGTGGACCTAAGCGACGACCTCGGACGCAACCTTCTACAGTTCAGAGTGAAGTAGCAGATGGAAAAGAAGCTAAGAAGACATCGTCTGGGCATGAGTACTATCAAACGGTTCTTGAACGTTATCAGGCCTACTCTAGGGCTATAGAGGCAGGTGATAGTGCAGGTTTAGAGACCAAACTAAAAGAAATAGATCCTCAATCTGATGAGTACGTTTATGCTAGGTATCTTCAAACCCTGGGTAGAAAACCAAGTCTTTCCTATTTTTATACAGATTTGGATAAAGATGGGCGGGATGAGCTCTTGATTGGAAATAGCCAAACAGTATCAGCGATTTATTATCTAAAAGGCCAGCAACCAGAATTGCTGCATACGGCTTTTGTAGCTTCCTCTGGGGGTTCTCGTTCAGGTTTCCAAATTTTTGAGGATGGTTCAGTCATTTATGCTAGCTTTTCGTCTCTTCAACCAGAGGTGGATCTGATTCATTACAAGTTCCAAAAAGGGAAGCTTGAGACTGTCAATAAGATTCAAATAAAAAATGGGGACGGCCAGAAGCCAGAAAAAGCCTTGGGGATTACAGCAAAGGAATTGGATCAAGCAAAATTTGGATGGAAAGAACTAGAGACCGGGAAGAAGGCGACAAACCAAGCAAGCCACTCAGAGCCGCAATCAAGTAGTTTTCAAGTCCGTGTAGGAGTTTCAGATCTTCGGATTCGTAAAGAAGCATCGATCAAGGGAGAGGAAGTTGGAATGATCCCACAAGGTGTTTATATGATCACAGAGACGGTTTCAGCTGACGGTTATACCTGGGGCAAGCTCCAGTCTGGCCAGGGGTGGATTGCGCTTGAATTCACGACGAGAGTGGAGGGTTCTAATGTAGCTACTTCAAATAAGGGAAGTGGTGGGATGAATATTCAAGAGATTCAGAACGGAGATTTTTCAAGTATTTCGGGGACTTGGCGAAATGGCTTGGGATGGACTTTGGAATTTGATAAAGATGGCTTGACCGGAAATCAATTTTTTACAGATGGTAGTGGGGTCGTCAATAACATTAATCCTGATCATAGCTATATTACTGGAGCTATCCACAGTTCAAAACCGAATACAGCTGGTGGAGCAGCAATTTCGTTTTTACCAGCAGGGACATCTATCAAACCAGATAGTAACCAGAATAGTGATCCGTCAGATACTAAAAAAGATCGAATTTGGATTGGGCAGCAGTACATTTGGAACCCAGAGGACTTCTTCTATCGTGTGGATTAATAGAATTGTCATTTACCTAGGAAGCACTTAGTTGTGTAGTTAGTAGAGATTTCATGTAAACTTTAAAATAGATAGCACCTATATCTAGCTCTAGAATTTTAAAATAAGTGGAAATCAAATATTCCTCGAAAAAGGCTTTTAAAGCCTTTTTCTTTTGGGCTTGAATATGGTAAAATAAAGGTTATACGTGCTTGGATACAAAGATGAGGATATAAGATACAGATGGATGCTTGAAATCCTATGCTATCAGGTGTAATTGAACTCGCCTACAACTCTGTGGAAAAAGATAAATCCTCCTAGGAGCGGTCGCTCCGTCGTTGGATTTCCTATTTTCCTTTGAGTTGTTTAACGGCTTAGTATCTTGGTAGTTGAACACGGCCGAAAAGTTGTGTAAAAAAGATAACCTGTCTTGTCTTCATCGAAGACTTCGTCAGTTTCCTATTTTTACTTTGCTTTTGACGTCCTTGGTATCTTGATGAATTGAATTTTGGCCTCATTTCTTAGGAAAAAAGATAAGCTTCCTAGCACTCATCGAGTGCGGCGTCACCTTCCTATTTTTCTACAGAAATGTTTGGCAAGCCGAACCGTCCAAAATATCTTGGTAGTTGAACACGGGCTAAATCCCTAGTGAAAAAGAGAGATTTCCTTGTGTGCGTGGCACACTGCGTCAATCTCCTATTTTCATACGGGATTCTTCACGCCCTTTGTATCCTGATTTTTGTAGGCAAGTCGTATAATATTATCAATCCAAAGGGGATTAAAATGGTAAAACAAGTGTTTAAAACGACTTTTGCGGGTCGTGAGTTGATCGTAGAGACTGGCCAGGTTGCCAAGCAAGCAAATGGTTCTGTTGTCGTACGTTACGGTGAGTCAACTGTCTTGACGGCAGCTGTCATGTCTAAGAAGATGGCAACTGGGGATTTCTTCCCACTCCAAGTCAATTACGAAGAAAAAATGTATGCAGCTGGGAAGTTCCCTGGTGGCTTTATGAAGCGGGAAGGACGTCCTTCAACAGATGCGACTTTGACAGCGCGTTTGATTGACCGTCCGATCCGTCCGATGTTTGCGGAAGGTTTCCGTAACGAAGTACAAGTCATCAATACGGTCCTTTCCTACGATGAAAATGCATCTGCACCAATGGCAGCGATGTTTGGTTCATCCTTGGCCTTGTCTATCTCAGATATTCCATTTGACGGCCCTATCGCTGGAGTCCAAGTAGGTTATGTCGATGGTGAGATCATCATCAACCCAACTCAAGAACAAGCAGAGCGCTCGCTTCTTGAATTGACAGTAGCTGGTACCAAGCACGCTATCAACATGGTAGAGTCTGGTGCCAAAGAATTGTCAGAAGAAATCATGTTGGAAGCTCTTTTGAAAGGGCATGAAGCCGTTAAAGAATTGATTGCCTTCCAAGAAGAAATCGTTGCGGCAGTCGGCAAAGAAAAAGCAGAAGTTGAATTGCTTCATGTAGATGAGGAATTGCAAGCTGAAATCATCGCAGCCTACAACAGTGACCTTCAAAAAGCAGTCCAAGTAGAAGAAAAATTGGCGCGTGAAGCTGCAACCCAAGCAGTCAAAGACCAAGTCACAGCTGTTTACGAAGAAAAATATGCAGACCACGAAGAATTTGACCGTATCATGCGGGATGTGGCTGAAATCTTGGAACAAATGGAACACGCAGAAGTGCGCCGTTTGATCACAGAAGACAAGGTTCGTCCTGACGGTCGTAAGGTCGATGAAATCCGTCCTTTGGAAGCGGTTGTTGACTTCGTTCCCCGTGTGCACGGTTCAGGTCTCTTCACTCGTGGACAAACGCAGGCTCTTTCTACCTTGACGTTGGCACCAATGGGTGAAACGCAAATTATCGATGGTTTGGATCCAGAGTACAAGAAACGCTTTATGCACCACTATAACTTCCCACAATACTCTGTAGGGGAAACGGGTCGTTACGGTGCGCCTGGTCGTCGTGAGATTGGTCACGGTGCTCTCGGTGAGCGTGCTCTTGAGCAAGTCTTGCCAAGCTTGGAAGAATTCCCATACGCGATCCGTCTGGTAGCAGAAGTCTTGGAATCAAACGGTTCTTCTTCTCAAGCCTCTATCTGTGCGGGAACTCTTGCCCTTATGGCTGGTGGTGTGCCAATCAAGGCGCCAGTAGCAGGGATTGCAATGGGTCTCATTTCTGATGGTAATAACTATACAGTACTGACAGATATCCAAGGTTTGGAAGACCACTTTGGAGACATGGACTTCAAGGTTGCAGGTACGCGTGACGGGATTACAGCCCTTCAAATGGATATCAAGATCCAAGGGATTACTGCAGAAATCTTGACGGAGGCTCTTGCTCAAGCCAAGAAAGCTCGTTTTGAAATCCTTGATGTGATCGAAGCAACCATTCCAGAAGTTCGTCCAGAATTGGCTCCAACGGCTCCGAAAATTGATACCATCAAGATTGATGTGGACAAGATCAAGATTGTCATCGGTAAAGGTGGAGAAACCATCGACAAGATCATCGCTGAAACAGGCGTTAAGATTGATATCGACGAAGAAGGTAATGTATCTATCTACTCAAGTGATCAAGCAGCGATTAACCGTGCTAAAGAAATCATTGCTGGTTTGGTTCGTGAAGCCAAAGTGGACGAAGTTTACCATGCCAAAGTTGTTCGTATCGAGAAATTCGGTGCCTTTGTTAACCTCTTTGACAAGACCGATGCCCTCGTTCACATCTCTGAAATGGCTTGGACTCGCACCAACCGTGTCGAAGACTTGGTAGCGATTGGAGATGAAGTCGATGTGAAGATTATCAAGATCGATGAAAAAGGCCGTGTCGATGCTTCTATGAAGGCTCTCTTACCACGTCCTCCAAAACCAGAACATTCAGAAGAAAGAGGTGAAAAGGGTCATCGCCATGGCGATCGTCCTCGTCACCACAAACCTAGAAAAGACTTTGCCAAAGATGCAGGTGAAGAAACAAAAGAATAAGCAATCAAAAGAAAGGAGCACGGTATGGGATGGTGGCGTGAAACCATTGATATTGTAAAAGAAAATGACCCAGCAGCACGTACCTCGCTGGAAGTCCTCTTGACTTATCCTGGGGTTAAAGCGCTGGCTGCTCACCGTGTTTCTCACTTTTTGTGGAATCATGGCTTTAAGCTTCTGGCTCGGATGCACAGTCAGTTTTGGCGTTTTTGGACCCAGATTGAAATCCATCCAGGAGCGACCATTGCTTCGGGAGTTTTTATCGACCACGGGGCAGGTCTCGTTATTGGCGAGACAGCCGTTGTCGAAAAGGGCGTCATGCTCTACCATGGAGTGACCCTTGGAGGAACAGGGAAAGATACTGGGAAACGCCATCCAACCGTTAAAGAAGGAGCATTGGTATCCGCCCATGCTCAGGTCATTGGACCTATTGAGATTGGAGCCAAGGCCAAGGTTGGAGCAGGTGCGGTCGTCGTTTCCGATGTGCCGAGTGATGTCACTGTTGTTGGGATTCCGGCCAAAATTGTGCGGGTGCACGGCCGAAAAGACGAACCGGTCATTCACCAAGAAGAAGAAAAGCGCGAATACTACGTGAATAAGATGGAGCACGCCAAGGACGCTAGTCATCGGTCTTCTAGCTTGTAAGGAGATAGCTACATGATTCAAGCAAGAAACAAGTTAAGCCAAGAGGAGTTATCTGAGGCAAAAAAACTAATTAACTGTTGCCAAGCCTATGATGAAACTTATCGTGATCCCTATCTCTCTAACATGCTTAATTTTGACACAAACATGCCCGCCTTTTTCCTTTATTATGAAAAAGGCGAACTTGTTGGCCTATTAACAGTCTATGCAGATGACCCAGATGTGGAAGTGGCGATACTGGTCCACCCCAACCATCGTTGTCAAGGCATTGCGCGTGCTTTATATAGAAGTTTTGAGAAAGAAACGGCCTCTTATCCAATTGAGTCTGTTACCTTTCAGACTGAGCGTATTTTTCTAGAGCGCCATCCTGATTTCGCCAGCAACTGGGGACTGGTTGAGGATGAAGAGACAGAAACTTGGTTAGGTAAGGATAGAAGACCTTATCCGTTAGCAAATGTTTCCAATCTGGAAGTTTTGTTAGCAGATCGTTCGTATCAGGATCAAATTAGTCAGTTAAAATTTCAGGCATTCTCAGAGGACCATGAATCTAGAGAAGTTGTGGATAGATATGTCGCTAAAGCTCTGAAGGATCCAGAAAGTCTCCTATATATTTTATTAAAAAACGGTCAGGTTATTGGAACTTGCACGGTTGATTTGTCGAGTAATACGAATTACCTCTTTGGCTTGGCAATAGCTGAACTTGAACGTGGAAAAGGCTATGGAACTTATCTAGCAAAATCCCTTATCAACCAACTGATTGAGCAAAATGACAAGGCATTTCAGATTGCCGTGGAAGACAGCAACCTAGGTGCCAAGCGTTTGTATGAAAAGATTGGCTTTGTCAAACAGACCCAGGTGGTTTATCTGAAACCAAAAGTGTAGAACTGGAAAGGAAACTACAAGAATGGCAGTATATTTTTACGGCTGTATCACCATGGATGGCTACTTGGCAGACAGCCAGCACAGGATAGACTGGCTGCATCAGCTTGGTTCTGTAGAGGATACAGGCTATGATGACTTTTACAGGCAAATGGATATCACCATCATGGGCAAGCGGACCTTTGAGGAAATCCAAGATTTGCAAGATGTAGAAAGTTTTTATCAAGCTACGGAAAACTATGTCTTTACGCATGATAGGCATCTGCCTGTCAGCAATTACCAGCCAGTAGCTGGGGATGTGGTGGACTTTGTTCACCAGATTGACAAAGGCAAAAATGTCTTTGTGATTGGTGGTAATTCCTTGGTAGGACCGCTCTTGGATGCGGATCTTTTCGACCACCTCATTATTCAGATAGCGCCCCTTATCCTAGGAAAGGGGGTTCCCCTCTTTACCCAAGAGGAAGGGCAGCGCTTTTACCAACTGGATAGCCTCAGACAATTTGGTCCTTTTGCAGAGCTGGTTTTCAGCCGAAAAAGTCAGAAATAGAGAAGGGAGTGGACCGCATGATTAAAATTTACGACACCATGACCCGCAGCTTGCGAGAATTTGTCCCCATCGAGGAAGGAAAGGTCCGCATGTATGTTTGTGGGCCAACGGTTTACAACTATATCCACGTGGGGAATGCCCGTTCAACGGTAGCCTTTGACACCATTCGTCGCTACTTTGAGTATCGTGGCTACGAAGTTGCCTACATTTCCAACTTTACCGATGTGGATGATAAGATTATCAACCGCGCCAAAGAAGAAGGCATCACGCCTCAGGAAGTGGCAGACAAGTACATTGCGGCTTTTCGTGAGGATGTGACGGCTCTGGGGGTCAAGCCTGCTACCCGTCACCCTCGTGTGATTGAGTTTATGGATGATATTATTCGTTTTGTCACCGACTTGATCGAAAAAGGCTATGCCTACGAGAGTCAAGGGGATGTTTATTTCCGTGTGGAAAAATCCCATAACTATGCCAAATTGGCGAATAAAACTTTGGAAGACTTGGAGTTAGGTGCTTCAGGTCGGACAGATGAAGAGACGGCTCGTAAGGAAAATCCAGTCGACTTTGCTCTTTGGAAAGCTGCCAAGCCAGGTGAAGTTTCTTGGGAAAGCCCTTGGGGGCCTGGTCGTCCGGGATGGCACATCGAATGTTCGGTCATGTCAACGGGGATTTTAGGGGATACCATTGATATTCATGGGGGTGGAGCCGATCTCGAATTCCCGCACCATACCAATGAAATCGCTCAGTCAGAGGCTAAAACAGGCAAGACCTTTGCCAATTACTGGATGCACAATGGCTTTGTCAATATTGATAATGTCAAGATGTCCAAGTCCTTGGGCAACTTTATCACTGTGCATGATGCTCTCAAGACCATCGATGGCCAAGTGCTTCGCTTCTTCTTTGCGACCCAGCACTACCGCAAACCTATCAACTTCACAGAAAAAGCTGTGCGCGATGCGGAGACCAACCTCAAGTATTTGAAAAATACCTACGAGCAACCGTTCACAGGAGAAGTGGATCCAGCAGACTTGCAAAGCTTTGTGGACAAGTTTGTAGTGGCTATGGATGAAGATATCAATGCGGCAAACGGAATCACCGTCGTCTTTGAATTGGCCAAATGGATCAACTCAGGACATTACAACCAAGATGTCAAGGAGGCCTTGGCAAAGATGTTAGAAGTCTTTGGAGTGGTCTTTGTCGAAGAAGTCTTGGATGCAGATATTGAAGCCTTGATTGCTGAACGCCAAGAAGCACGGGCTAAGAAAGATTTTGCGCGAGCAGATGAAATTCGTGATGAATTGGCTGCGCAAGGAATCAAGCTTTTGGATACAAAAGAAGGTGTAAGGTGGACACGTGATTGATGTCAATCTGATTAATGGAATTGCCCTAGCCTTTGAGGGAGATGCGGTTTATTCCATGTATATCCGTAAGCATTTGATTTTGCAAGGGATGACCAAGCCTAACAAACTCCACCAGACTGCGACTAGGTATGTCTCTGCCAAGGCGCAAGCTAATCTGATTGCGACCATGCTTGAGGAAGATGTTTTGACAGAGAAAGAAGTTGAAATCTATAAGCGAGGCCGTAATACCAATAGTCACACCAAGGCAAAAAATGCCGACGTCGTAACCTATCGTATGTCGACAGGTTTTGAAGCGGTCATGGGTTACTTGCACTTGACAGATGAAATCAACCGCTTAGAGGAATTGGTGGCTTGGTGTATTCAAAAAGTGGAAGAAGGAACAAAGTAGTGAAAGATATCAGAGAGTGGTTCCCTCAGGCAGAGGTGACGGATCACCCCAATCCACCAGAGGGTTTTGTGGCCATTCCCCTACAGGCCCAGCAATGGTTGCAATTGAAGGAAGAAGAGCTAACCGAGAGAGAAAAACATTTGATTGCCTGGTTGGCTAGTGAGGAAGATCTTACTCCCAATCCTTGGTACCAATACCTGATTGATGGGAAAGGGGAAGCCCCTCAAGTCATCAAAAAGATGCAACTCGTCTATTGTCACCTCTCACATTCGACAGCAGAAGGTATTTCTTCCTGGCTAGAGATGATGCAGACGCTCTTGCCCAATTTTCGAGCAACCTTGCAACTGAGTGGACAAGATTATGTGCTCATTCTGGATCAAGAGCAGTCGCTAACTGTGGCTGATATCTTAAAAGATACCGTCTCTGCCATGGAGTATGACTTTAATATTCGCTTATCCATTATGGTCGGGCAGGTATGGACAGTGTCAAAAGATGGAAAAGTATCTTCTGTCATCCGAGCAGAATGGGCAGCCTTTAGAGCCTGGATCCGAGAAGGGCACCAAGGTGTCTACCGCTTTTCTCAACTCTATCTGTGGGGAATTGAGCAGGCAGATTTGGATCTCCATCCTATCAAAGAACGCTTGCATCAGTTGATTGGGAGTCAAGACCAGTTGCAGGATATCATTGTTGCACTGTGGGATAACGGAGCAGTTGTGACCAAGGCGGCTCAGCAACTCTATCTCCATCGGAATTCCCTTCAATATAAGATGGACAAATGGGAAGAGCTAACGAGTCTTCAACTGAAAAACCTGACAGATCTAGCTCTTTGTTACCATTTGGTTCTACAGGATGTGATGTAACGGAATAAATAGTGGGTTTTGTGCAACTTGCACAAAACTCTTTTTCTTTTTTGTGAGACTTGCCATAGCTTTGTAAAACGTTTTCATTTACAATAGAATTATAAAAATCAAAGGAGTACCATCATGGTAGAATTAAATCTTAAAAATATTTACAAAAAATATCCAAACAGCGAACACTATTCAGTTGAAGACTTCAACTTGGACATCAAAGACAAAGAGTTTATCGTTTTCGTAGGTCCTTCAGGATGTGGTAAATCAACAACTCTTCGTATGATCGCTGGTCTTGAAGACATCACAGAAGGTGAATGTTCGATCGATGGTACTGTTGTAAACAACGTGGCACCGAAAGACCGTGATATCGCCATGGTATTCCAAAACTACGCTCTTTACCCACACATGACTGTTTATGACAACATGGCCTTTGGTTTGAAATTGCGTAAATACAGCAAGGAAGATATCGACAAACGTGTACAAGAAGCAGCAGAAATCCTTGGCTTGAAAGAATTTTTGGATCGTAAACCAGCTGACCTTTCTGGTGGTCAACGTCAACGTGTGGCTATGGGTCGTGCCATTGTCCGTGATGCAAAAGTATTCTTGATGGACGAACCTTTGTCAAACTTGGATGCCAAATTGCGTGTATCAATGCGTGCTGAAATCGCTAAAATCCACCGTCGTATCGGAGCTACAACTATCTACGTAACTCACGACCAAACAGAAGCGATGACATTGGCAGACCGTATCGTTATCATGTCAGCAACTAAGAACCCTGCTGGTACTGGTACAATTGGACGTGTTGAACAAATTGGTTCTCCGCAAGAAGTGTACAAAAACCCAGTGAACAAATTCGTAGCTGGATTCATCGGAAGCCCAGCGATGAACTTCATTAACGTGAAATTGGAAAATGGCTACATCGTTGCTAACGGTTTGAATTTGAAAGTTCCAGAAGGTGCTTTGAAAGTTCTTCGTGAAAAAGGCTATGAAGGCAAAGAATTGATCTTTGGTATCCGTCCAGAAGATGTGAATACAGAGGCTGCTTTCCTTGAAACATTCCCAGAATCAGTAGTAAAAGCAACCATCTCTGTATCTGAGTTGCTTGGTTCTGAATCTCACTTGTACTGCCAAGTTGGTGACAACGAATTCATCGCTAAAGTGGATGCGCGTGACTACCATGAAACAGGTGCAACTATCGAACTTGGATTTGACTTGAACAAAGCTCACTTCTTCGATAAAGAAACTGAAAAAACAGTATACTAAAATTTGAATAATATAGAGGCTGAGACGCATGTCTTGGCCTTCTATTTATTAAAGGAGACAAGAAATGGAAAAAGATTGGTGGAAGGGAAAAGTCGCTTACCAGATCTACCCGAAAAGCTTTAAGGACAGCAATGGCGACGGGATTGGGGACCTGAAAGGAATTACTCAAAAGCTAGATTATCTTGAAAAACTTGGAATCGATATTCTCTGGCTATCCCCTATTTACAAGAGTCCTTTTATTGATCAGGGCTATGATATTTCAGACTACTATGCCATTGATCCCATCTTTGGGACTATGGAAGACATGGAAGAGTTGATTGCGGAAGGCAAGAAGCGTGGCATTTCCATTATTATGGACTTGGTGGTCAACCACTGCTCCAGCCATCACGAGTGGTTCCAAAAAGCTTTAGCGGATCCTGATGGCCCTTATGCGGATTACTTTTATTTTATCGAAAGTGACAAGGAACCCAACAACTGGGAAAGTTATTTTGGAGGCAGTGTCTGGGAACCGGTACCTGGCACTAACAAATACTATCTCCATTCTTTCCATAAGGATCAGCCAGACCTCAATTGGCAAAATCCTGTCCTGCGCGAAGAAATTTACACCATGATCAATTGGTGGTTGGACAAGGGGATTGCGGGCTTTCGGATCGATGCCATTATCAATATCAAAAAGGATCTGGAATGGCGTTCGCTTCCATCAGATCGTGCCAATGGCTTGGTCCCAGTACCGGAATCATTGGTGAATGCCCAACCGATTGAACCCTTCTTGCAAGAGTTAAAGGAGCGAACCTTTGCTAAGTACAATGCCTTCACTGTAGGGGAAGTTTTCAATGAAACCGACGAAGAATTGCATTTCTTTATCGGAAAAGATGGTGTCTTTTCTTCGATTTTTGACTTCAAGCAAACCATGCTAGGTCAGGAAGGAAAGGGCTGGTTTGACCATACTCTTCCAACAGCAGATGAACTTAAGGAAAGTATTTTTCAAGCGCATGAGCGCGCGGATAGCATTGGGGTCCTCTCAACCATCATTGAAAATCATGATGAGCCTCGTGGTGTGTCCCACTATATCGCAGAAGGTCCTGTAAACGATACCAGTAAAAAAGCCCTAGGAACCATTCAAGTGTTGCGCAAGGGAATTCCTTTTATCTATCAAGGTCAAGAAATTGGGATGGAAAACCAAGTCTTTGAATCAGTGGAGGATTTTGATGATATCGCGACGATCAATGGCTACCATGTGGCTAAAGAGGCCGGTCTGAGCGAGGAAGAAGCCTTGGCGGCGATTGCCAACTACAGCCGAGACAATGCGCGGACGCCGATGCAGTGGACAGCAGAGCCAGGTCTGGGCTTTAGCGATGGACCAGCTTGGTTGATCAGTCCCAAACCGGATTATTCCATCAATGTGGAAGACCAGGAAAAGGACCCAGACTCCATCTTGAATTATTATCGTCAGCTGACGGCCTTGTATCGCCATCCTCTCTATGGAAATACCATCCGGTTTGGAGATATGATCCCAGCTTATCGGGATCGTGAAAACATCATCGCCTTCGAACGTCGTGGGGAGAAGCGTCTCTTAATTGTCAGCAATTTTCAAAATCATCAAGCTAGTTTGGACTTGCCAGCTCCGATTGAAACTGTCATTTTAACTAATGTCACGGGACTATTCCAAGAAGGAGACCAAGTGTTAGAATTGGCCCCTTACCAAACCATCGTGTTGGAATTAGTAGAATAGAAAAGAACCTTCGCGTCTGCGAAGGTTCTTTTCATGTCGTCCAAGTCTAAACCTGGAACTTATTCAACTTCTTTCTTTTTCAAGAGGAGGAATCCACCGCTAACGGCTAGCAAGAAGCTTGAAAGGATAAAGTGTCCACTTGAGTGATCTCCAGTTTGTGGCAATTGTGCCTTGGCTGGATTTTCTTGGAAGCTTTGTCCAACCTGGTAGGTCAAGGCTTGCACGCTTTCTCCAGTTTCAGCTACAGTTTCTTTTTGTGGAAGGAGAACTGTAGGAGTGTCCTTCTTGGCCAAGATTGGCTGTTGAGTGGTTGTTTGATTATGAATTGGAACTACCACTTGATCTGGGTCTTTAGCTGGAACGTAGTCTGTCAAGGTAGCCAACTTACTACCAAAGATCGCATTGGTTACCCAGCGGAAGAAGTGGACAGGGTGTTGGCGATTGGTTGGATTTCCAGCATAGACAAAGAGTGGTTGGCCGAGAAGTTCTCCAGAAATGGCCATGACCTTATTGGCTAGGACTTCATTTTTTGGCCACCAGCCAGCAATGTAGTAGTCGCTTGAAGCGATGCTCATCAAGGTTTTGAAGTTGCTTGGAACTTTTTCAATCCAGTTTCCTGAGTTGGAGTAGAAGAGGGCGTTCTTCTTGTAACCGCTGGTCAGTGGATCTTGGTCATCGATGATGGCCTTCATCAAGCCTTCGTAGTCACTGCCACCTTTTAGTTTTTCAGCATCAAAGCCTGCAAGAACTCCCAATTTTTCTAGTTTCTGCATGGCTTCCCCGCCGATGACGAGAGTTGGTTTCTTGCCGAAGATGGAGGCATCGAAGCGATTGTTTTCAAGAACAATAACATCTGCTTCATCAGGAGTATCGACGATTTGGAAACCTAATTTTTCAAGAACCAAACTAGTATGAGCAGGCGCATCTACTCCAGTCCAATTGTAGTGATAATTAGGTGAGTAGATTTTCAGTGGTTTTAAGGTTGGACCGTTTGGAACCTTGTAGAGGGCTTCCCCGTAAATAGCATAATTTGGAAGGAGCGATGCGAAGGTATCGCGGTCAACGATGTAACCATCATCTGTTAGGTAAACTGATTTGCCTTGGGAAATCGCTTTGTTTACCGCTTGAACAGCGCTAGCTGATGTATTGGCGATGACGTAGTAAGGCGCTTTTGGATCGATCTCAGAGGTTCTAGTCGCGCGAGTGGTTGTGACTTCTCCAAGTTTTCCAGCAAAGAGACCGTCCTTGAATACAGGTTCTGCCTTGAAGCCTTTCATATCAGGGAAGTTAACGAGAAGTTCTGCATACATGGCTGCCCAGGCGGATTCATTCGAACCTTTATAGAGGATATGGTTGGCGTAGCCCCGTTTGGCTTGGGCCATATCAATGACTAAGTCCCCTTTTTTGTAGCTGCCTGTATCTTCTTTGAGTTCTTTAACGAGGACACCGTTTCGTTTGAAGTAGTCGATCATATTGAAGGCTTCTTGGGCGTCATTGTCCTTGTCGAGGCTCATTGGGATGACATAGTAGTCTGGGAAGAATTTCGGACGACCATTTTTCACCCGTCCAACGATTTCCCCATTTGGCCCGACCAGTTCGTTTTCTGCTTTTGGATCTTCGATTTTATTGAGACCACGTAGGTAGAAATTGAGTCGCATCTCAAGGAGTTTGTCTGGATCTTGGTTGAGGAAGTCAATGCCTCCGAGAACAGCGTTGCGTCCAGCCTTATAGGACTCTTGGTTGGATTCTGGAATTTCAATCGTATGGCCTAAAATACCGTGGTAGACAGCGTAGACACCTGTATATCCAGAGAAGGAATCATCCCAGCCATCTCCCCAGTCTAGTTTTGGAATGATGTAGCTATCGTATTTGGAATTGGCAACTCCAGCCCGTCCCATATGGCGGGCATTTTCCAACATGAGCTTGGACATGAGGTCGTACTCAAAGTTCGGATCATGTGGAGGTGTTGCAGGCTCGATCAAGAATTCTTTGACAAATCCATGGATATCATAGAGAGCGATTGGATTCCACTTGTTGATCATTTGGATGACGGTACGCACTTCTGGGTTGGTTTGGTAGCTAGCATCCCGGTTGGGATCCAGTCCATTGGCCAAAGCACGCAGGTTGAGAGCATCCCCATCTGGGTTTTCGGTAAAGTCAAACAAGAAGATAAATTTGTTTAAGAGAGTTGGGATGTCCAGAGTTACATTCTTGACATTACCAGCTTCGTCTGTCGTTTTAAAAGTGACTTGATCTTCTGTGGCGAAGGTACGGAAGAGACCGGTGATGATATCAATACCAGGTTGTTCATCCGCATGCGTATTATGAACTAGGACAGGCAGTTTGTAATCTAAGGTTTTGTCCTTCAGAGCTGCCAGCATTTCACTTGGTTTGGTCAAAGTTTTTGGATTGGTAGATGAGAGATAGTGGTCAATACTTGCTTGGTCCTTACTCACAATTCCCATCTTCATATCCCGTCCTTGGGCGCTCTTGCCAAGAGTTTCGAGCTGAACCAGACGGTCTGTTTTGGCTTCTGCCTTTGTCTGTTCAATGGAAGCTAGCATCTCCTCGTGGGTATGGAAATCTTTATATGGACGGAAGGTTAGATTCTTGCGAATAGTTAGTCCAAGATCTGCGCTGGTTCCAACCAAAGTGTGTTCACCGATATAGTTTCGATAGGTCCGACGGATATTATTGGGGCTCCGAAGACTTAAATCTTCACCAAAGAGTTCCTTGACAGTAAAGGTTAGATCCAAATCATTTCCGTTTTTGTTCTCTTCAACTGTGATGAAGGGATCTTTGGACAGAGTTCCTGTCTCCATATCCCAAGTTTTCCATTCTTCCAGTGGTTTGTCGTCCAAGGTCCAGTTGATCTTTCCAGCAGCCTGAGCTTGATCCTTGACAGTATCCGTCAGCGTTCCTTTTTCAGACATGTAAACAGGGCTATCAGTAAGACTGATAGTAGGCTCTGCGTTTGCAGCCCGCTCTGTTACAGGGGCTTCTACTTTGGCTGTAGGACTCGCTGTGTCTGAAGCGGTAGGAGAGCTTTCTCCTGTGCTAGCTGGACTAGCAGTCGCTTCTGTTGCAGGGGCAGGATTTGTTGCCTCTGTGCTGCTTGCCGGACTAGTACTGGTTTCCTCTGGTTTGAGAACACTTTCGACAGGTGTAGCAGGACTTGCTGGTTCAACAGTGTCCGCAGCAACTTGGCCTTGTGCGAGGAAGGCTAAGAGGACAGCGGTAGAGAGACTGAGTGCGTTTGTGTACAAACGCTTCTTATAAGAAGAATGCATAAAGAGACCTCCTTTGTTCTTTACATGTATGCACCCCTATCATAACACTTTATGACAGCGCTTTCAATATATATGGAGGTTTTTCTCTTAAAATTCGTTATAAATTGATGGCAAAGAAAAAAGAGCTGGAAAAATCTTCCCAGTCTCTTTTTACAGGTCTGAAGATAGAGCTAAGCTTGAAGTTCCTTCTGATAATTTTGATAAAATTCGACCTTGATGGAGATGAAGGTTTCAAGATCTCGCAGGAGTTGCAAAAGGGTCGCTCGGGTTTCAAATTCTTGACGAGATCGAGGAAGAGGTCGTTCACGAAAGACTGCTAGATAGCGATTGATTTCATCAAGCAGGAATTGAGCTGGATTTTCCTGACTGAGTTGGCTGGCTGTTTTAGCAAAGAGTTGAGCCAAAATAAGACTCTCGCTCGCGGCTAATTGGCAGTTGTTTACGTTGTTGGCCATGTCTCGCAGGATATTATTTTGGCGCTTGCGCATTTCAAAATAGTGGATATGGTAGTTGGTCTGATGGAAGAGGTGGTTGGAATGGTCTAGATATACCAAATCGAGAGCCTCTTTTAAGATAGAATCTAGCTCACGAATCAAGCTGGCATCGTTGCTTCCATCTCCTTTTCCTAAAAATTCTGCAAACCGATAGAGAATCTTCTTGAGTTGTTCCTCAACAATCTCGTGATAGCGATCAATTTCTTCTTGTCGAGAAGGCATATAGAGATTGGCAAGGAGAGCAAAGCTGGTTCCAATTAGGAAAATAGCCACTTCATTTCCTAATAGGGCTAGAGAAGTGGATTTTTCTAGCAGGAGATGGGTAACCAGGACAGAACTTGGTGTGATGCCAATTTCCCAGCCTTGTAGAAAAGCAAGTGGGACATAGGTAGCCAGATAAAAACCAAGAGCCCAGAGATTGTAGCCGAGAATCTGAAAGGCTAAGCTTCCAAGGAACAGGGCTAGAAGCATGGACATAAAGCGGTTGTAGGCCAATCTAGCTGTACTGCGACGGGTATCGGTAATGCTGAGGATGGCAATAATCCCCGCAGAGGTGGCGTAGGCCAGACCTAAAAACTCTGCAAGCAAGATGGCCAAACAGGTGGCGAGGACCATCTTGATGGTTCGGTGAATAAGTGGCATAATGCTGATTCTTTCCTTTTTCTAAACTAGTTTTATTATACCACAAGCAAAGTGGGCTACTCCAAATGTTTCACCAGATATGGCAATTGTGTTATACTAGTTTCATGGAAAAAAACGATATTGTTTACGGCGTTCATGCCGTCACAGAAGCACTGATCGCAAATACAGGAAATAAATTGTATATCCAGGACGATTTGCGAGGAAAGAATGTAGAAAAAATCAAGGATCTGGCTGCAGATAAGAAGGTGTCCATTTCTTGGACTCCTAAGAAGACCTTACAAGAAATGACAGAAGGGGCTGTCCACCAAGGTTTTGTCTTGCGAGTTTCAGAATTTGCCTATACGGACTTGAATGATATCTTGGCCCAGGTAGCTGATCAAGACAATCCCTTGCTCTTGATTTTGGATGGCTTGACCGATCCCCATAACTTAGGATCCATTCTCCGAACAGCCGACGCTACCCAGGTGGCTGGAGTCATCATTCCCAAGCACCGTGCTGTTGGGGTGACACCTGTTGTTGCCAAGACCTCAACTGGAGCAGTAGAGCATGTCCCTATTGCTCGGGTGACCAACCTTAGCCAAACCTTGGATAAGCTCAAAGAAGCAGGTTTTTGGATCTTTGGGACCGATATGAATGGAACGCCTTCTCACAAATGGAATACCAGTGGGAAGTTGGCCCTCATCATTGGAAACGAAGGCAAGGGCATTTCGTCCAATATTAAAAAGCAAGTGGATGAAATGATCGCGATTCCGATGCAGGGGCATGTCCAAAGTCTGAATGCTAGTGTCGCGGCAGCAATCCTCATGTATGAGGTCTTTCGCAATAAACTATAATAGAAGAAAATCCTAGGAAGGGGGAGTCGATGAAGGAAAAGATTTTGTTAGTGGACGGCTACAATATGATTGCCTTCTGGCAGGAAACCCGTCAGCTCTTTAAGAAGAGTGAGCTAGATGCCGCACGAACGATCCTCCTAGAAAAGCTTAGTCACTATGCCAGCTTTGAAGGCATTCGCGTGATTTGTGTGTTTGATGCCCAATATATGCCAGGGATTCGTCAGACCTATGAGGAATTTCAAGTCCAAGTGGTCTTCACAGCGGAGGATGAAACCGCCGATGACTACATTGAACGCTTGGCGGCAGAGCTCAATACCCCCCTTCACCAAGTATCAGTCGCGACGAGTGACTTGAATGAGCAATGGACGGTCTTTGCTCAAGGAGCGCTCCGTGTTTCGGCGCGTGAGCTGGAGAAGAGAGTCGCCGTTGTCAAAGCTGATTTGAACCAGGCGCGAGGAGCCGTCAACGATCAAAAACCACCGATACGGCCTTTTGACCAAGAGGGCCTACGTCAACTACAAAAAGAGATGGGAGCAAGTAAATGACCTTTAAAATTTTAACAGATTCAACTGCAGATTTAGATGAAAGATGGGCACAGGAGCATGATGTAGAAATCGTCGGTTTGTCGATCCAAGTCGATGGGACTCATTATGAGACAGTAGGTCCAGACAAACTTACTAGCCCCCAATTATTAGCAGAAATGCAAAAGGGTGCTAAACCAACGACCAGCCAGGTCAATGTTGGGCAATTCCAAGAGATTTTCAAGGGTTATGCTCAGCGCAAGGAAGACCTCCTTTATATCGCCTTCTCTTCAGTCTTGTCAGGGACCTACCAGAGTGCGGTCATGGCAAGAGACTTAATCCTTGAAGACTACCCAGAAGCTGTGATTGAAATCATCGATCCAAAAGCTGCAGGGATTGGAGAGGGCTACTTGTCTATGCTAGCAGTTGAGGCGCGTGATGCAGGAAAGAGTTTGGATCAAGTTAAGGAAGAGCTGATGGAAGTTGCCCCTAAGTTACGGACCTATTTCTTGGTGGATGATCTCTACCATCTGATGCGCGGAGGACGTCTCTCTAAGAGTTCAGCCATCGTGGGAAGTTTGGTCAACATCAAACCCCTTCTTTGGATTGATGCAGAAGGCAAGTTAGCCCCTATAGCCAAAGTTCGGGGGCGTAAAAAAGCCATGCGAGAAATGCTTTCACTCATCCAGGATGATATCGGCCACAGCACAGCTTTGGTTTCTTACACGGACGATCTTGCTGGAGCGGAAGAGCTCAAGGCTCAATTGTTGGAGAATCCGGCCATCTCTCAAGTTTTGATTATGCCTTTAGGTCCAGTCATTGCAGCCCACGTCGGTCCTAATTCTCTCATCGGCTTTGTCATAGGAAAAGAAAATCGCAAATAATTTTTAAAATCGGTTGACTTTTATTTGAAAAATTTGATACAATAGTAGGCGGTATTGTTTACCCCATTTGTAAGGCCCCGGAACCTTTCAAATAACTCGCGGACCGGAACATCCGCCCTGTAAACAAAAACGATATTCATAATAGGAGAAATCATGAACAAAACTACATTCATGGCTAAACCAGGCCAAGTAGAACGCAAATGGTACGTTGTTGACGCAACTGATGTACCTCTTGGACGCCTTTCAGCAGTTGTTGCTAGCGTGCTTCGCGGAAAAAACAAACCAACATTCACACCACACACTGATACAGGTGACTTCGTAATCGTTATCAATGCTGAAAAAGTTAAATTGACTGGTAAAAAAGCAACTGATAAGATCTACTACACTCACTCAAACCACCCAGGTGGATTGAAATCAATCTCTGCTGGTGAACTTCGTTCTAAAAATGCAGTTCGTTTGATTGAGAAATCAGTTAAAGGTATGCTTCCACACAATACTCTTGGCCGCGCTCAAGGTATGAAATTGAAAGTATTCGTTGGAGCTGATCACACTCACGCTGCACAACAACCAGAAGTTCTTGATATTTCAGGACTTATCTAAGGAAAGGAACAATAAAGTATGTCACAAGCACAATATGCAGGTACTGGACGTCGTAAAAACGCTGTTGCACGCGTTCGCCTTGTTCCAGGAACTGGTAAAATCACTGTTAACAAAAAAGATGTTGAAGAGTACATCCCACACGCTGACCTTCGTTTGGTCATTAACCAACCATTCGCAGTTACTTCAACTGTAGGTTCATACGACGTTTTCGTTAACGTTGTAGGTGGTGGATACGCTGGTCAAGCAGGAGCTATCCGTCACGGTATCGCTCGTGCCCTTCTTCAAGTAGACCCAGACTTCCGCGATTCATTGAAACGCGCAGGACTTCTTACACGTGACTCACGTAAAGTTGAGCGTAAGAAACCAGGTCTTAAGAAAGCTCGTAAAGCATCACAATTCTCAAAACGTTAATCAATACGATTATATCAACGTTTACAGACATTCAAGAATTATTTCTTGGATGTCTTTTTTGTTTCAAAAAATCAAAGTTCACCCCAAAATTCACCCCATATTCACCCCATCAATTTTTTAAACTACGAAAAGCAATATCACCTACAGTCTGATTGACTTTATCTTTGATATTAACGTAAGTTTTTGTAATCTCTTTATCACTATGAGTAAGAGCTTCTGAGAAGGCTTCAAGAGAAACACCTGCTTGTTTAGCAAGAGTAGCACCAGTATGTCTTAGTTTGTGTGGTGATGCTGGTGCTAATTCGGGATGTCTTCGTCTGACTGATTTCATCTTGATAAAACTTAAAATTTTTCTAATTATAACGAAGCATAGTCAAAAAGCTATGACCTCTATATTCACAAAAAAATCCAGACCAATACTAGTCCAGATTTCTTGTCTATTAAACATTCTTTTCAAAGAATGGAAGAACGGCTGTAACGGCTTTGTCAACGCAATTATTTAACTGTGAGAATCCGACGCACATAAATTTTAAATGGCGTCTCAGTCACATTTAAATTTATGAGACGCTTAGACGTTAGGCTTTCAATTTGTCAAATTTTGCTTTGACATTTGCCTTGAATTCTTCAAGTTTAGCCTTGCGTTCGGCTTTACGTTCAGCCTTCATTTGTGCACGTGCCTGGTTGTAGAGGTCTTCTTGGACTTGCAGAGCTGCTTCGATTTCGGCTACGACGGTTGCTACATCCCAACGCACGATTTGGGTGTCGTACTTGGTGAAGTAAGCATCGATGACTGCTTCGTTGTTTTCTTGCACCAAGGCGACAACGGCTGTTTCGCCGTCGATCAATTTTTGAGACACAACGTCAATCAAGCCAGCTTCTGCCGTATCAACGGTATCACCAGCAGCCAAACCATAGAGGCTGCCAATACCATAACCAAACAAGACGCCGATAGGACCACCCAAAAGCCCGATAACTGCACCGAGCAAGCCACCTTCTAGGGTTGCATCCGTCGTTGAATCTTCAAAGTCATAGCGTTCTTTTTCAACGATGTGACCGTTTTCATTTTTGACCAAGGCGATTTGAGCAACCTTGGTCGTCTGAGTTTGGCGGAAAGCCTTCAAATCCGCAAAGGACTGATAAGCTTCGCTTTCAGTGTTAAAGACTGAAACTACTAGGTTTTCCATAGTTAGTACCTCTTTTCTAAATATATACGTTCATTATAATACAGTTTCAATCACTTTTCAATCATTTTAGTGCGACATTTTAATTGATATGTCGCGTTTATCAGCGTCAAAGAACAGTTTCAGGCAGCGGTATATCTTTGCCATATCCCAGCCCAGACACTCTGGCGACTCTGAGTGATTATCAAGAAAGGCGTCCAGCAACATCTTAAAGCCTCCCGTGCAAAAAGTAAATAAATAGTGTTTTTCCTGTATGCCTGTCACACGGCTAAAAGACCGCTTGACCAAATCTTCCAGAAAATTATAGCAGATATTATGTACCAGCTCTGTGTAGCGAGTCTGATGAGCGTGCCGAATCACATCGACACTTTTATAGAATCTGCCAACTGTTTCCTTATGGTCGAATCCTTGAAAGAAGTCGCTTTATTCGTCGGTCAAGACAATTAATTTGGCTGGTGCAACTGATTCGCCAAGCTATGAACAAGCAATTATTACCTTTTGAAAGCAAAAATGGCAATTATGAAGGTGAAGCTACTCAGGTCTTAGTTCTTCTATCCAATTACTATGCAGACAAAAAACTATTTGATGAAAATACAGATGAATATGGAAATATCTTGATTTTAAAGGATTCATCCATCATTTCTAAATTATCGGCTATCCCAGATTTATTAAAAAGGGGATCTAGTAGGTAACAATAATATCGAATATATCAAAGTACGCAATATTAGGATTTCTTCAGAGGTTGAGTTAGAGTCAGATGTTGATGGGGATAAGTCGGATAATCTGCCAATAGATATAAAAATACTAGAAAACAGGCTTGAAAAAGGCTCGTAAAGCTAGCCAGTTCTCTAAACGTTAATTCGTTGCTGGACAGCAGAATACAAACGAAAACACTTTGCATCTTGCAAGGTGTTTTTTTCTATGAGAACTGGCGGTGCGCAATTAGGATAGCTCTAGCGACTTTAGTCGCATAGAGATATGCTATGCACAGTTGCCTCAAGAAAACAATGCTTCTTGGTCCACCCTGTTAGACAAGCTTCAAAACCAAGGAATCCAACAGATTTCTCTTGTAGTTACAGATGGCTTTAAGGGGCTTGAGCAGATTATCAGTCAGGCTCACCCATTAGCTAAACAACAATGTTGCTTAATTCATATTAGTCGAAATCTAGCTAGTAAAGTGAAACGAGCAGATAGAGCGGTTATTCTGGGGCAATTTATAATGATTTATCGTGCTGAAAATTTAGAAATGGCAGGACAAGCTTTAGAGGACTTTCTCGCCGAATGGAAACCAAAGTATAGGAAAGTCATGGAAAGTCTGGAGAAGACGGATAATCTTTTAACTTTTTATCAGTTTCCCTACCAGATTTGGCACAGCATGTATTCGACAAACCTCATTGAGTCTCTTAACAAAGAAATCAAACATCAAACGAAAAAGAAGGTTCTTTTTCCTAATGAGGAGGCTCTGGAACGTTACTTAGTTACGTTGTTTGAAGATTATAATTTCAAGCAAAGTCAACGAATCCATAAAGGGTTTGGTCAATGTTCTGATACACTTGAAAGCTTATTTAATTAACACTCCGTAACTCTACTTAAGTGTTTACACATAATTATTGACAGTATCAAAAAATAAAGTATATTGTTTTCATCATAATATAATTAAATATCAGTATAGAGAATTTTATCTATATATCAGATATCAGCAATTGCTTTTGCTGTCATTTTTCGCTACAATAGTTACAAGGAGGAAATAAACATGTTAAAAGAAGTATTAAACGTCGTAAAAGTTGCGAAAAAATCATCTCTCTTCTTAGGAGGGGTAGCATTTGGGACGCTTGGCTTGAAAGTCTTAGCAAGTAAAGAAGCTAAGAAAGGCTATTCTAAGGCCTTGGCTAAAGCTTACAAATTGAAAGATGGACTGGATGCATCTGTTTCTGTTGTAAAACAACACGGTGATGATGTTTTACAAGACGCTAAATATTTATACGAACAGGAAAAGAAAGAAGAACAATTAGATAGCCTGACAGGTGAATAATATGTCTTTTAAAGTGCTACACAGAGGATATCAACATATCCGATTATCGTCCTCGTTTTCACTGACCTTGGATATTCAAGATTATCTTCGTTCCTTGGCTAAAGATGAAAAAGGGATCGACTCTATTCAGTTTTATATGGATCAGCAGCACTTTACTCTACGTATGAAAGAAGGCTTCTCTGTATTAGAAAATGCAGAGGCCTTTTTAAAAAAAATTGACAAGGGGAAAGTTTCGGACTTGATGACTCTTCCCATTCGTAGAGAAGAGAGTGCTTATTCAATTGTATCGGGTGCAGCGATTAAGCGTTTGCTGTTTCGAAGTTTTGTACCCTACCCTATTCGTTATATTTGGACTTGTTATCAGGCTTTGGGTTATGTCAAAGAAGCCTATCAAACTTTAGCGCGCAAGGAACTAACCATGGAGGTCTTGGACTGTTCGGCCATTTTGTTGTCCTTGTTTATGAACCAATCCAAGACAGCTAGCAACATCATGTTTATGCTTGATTTGGGTAATCATCTGGATCAGTGGTCTTTAAAAAAAACAGCAACAGATTTGGAACAAAGCCTTCTTGCTAAAGAAAGTGATGTTTTCTTAGTGCGGGGAGACATGGTCATCAGCATCAAGAGTTCTGATGTTCAAGTAGGTGATGTATTAGTTGTCTCCCAAGGTAATGAAATCTTGTTTGACGGCCAAGTGGTTTCAGGATTAGGCATGGTCAATGAGAGTTCCTTGACTGGAGAGAGCTTCCCTGTTGAAAAGAAAGAGGGAGATTCTGTATGTGCGAATACTGTTTTGGAAACAGGAGAGTTAAGAATTCGTGTGACTGATAATCAGATAAACAGTCGTATTTTGCAACTCATCAATCTGATGAAAAAATCTGAAGAGAGTAAGAAGACAAAACAACGTCATTTTATTAGGATGGCAGACAAGGTTGTAAAATATAACTTCTTAGGTGCTGGTTTGACTTATCTGTTAACAGGTTCGTTTTCAAAAGCCATTTCCTTTTTATTGGTGGATTTTTCATGTGCTCTAAAAATATCCACACCTGTAGCCTACCTTACGGCCATAAAGGAAGGTCTAAATCGAGAAATGGTTATTAAAGATGGTGATGTATTAGAAAAATATCTGGAAGTGGATACTTTCTTGTTTGATAAAACGGGTACCATCACGACGAGTTATCCTTTGGTTGAAAAGGTTCTTCCTTTCGGAGATTATACTGAGAAAGATATTTTAAGAATAAGTGCATGTTTGGAGGAACATATCTATCATCCTATTGCCAATGCAATTGTTAAACAAGCTGAAATTGAAGGCATTGAACACGAAGAAATGCATGGCAAGCTTCAGTATGTTGCAAGCAAAGGGATTAAATCGCAAATTGATGGTCAATCGGTTGTCATTGGAAATTATGTACTAATGCAAGACGAACAGGTAAGAATTAGTTCTGAGCAGCTGGCCTTGATTGAGCAATATAAGACTCATTACAATTTATTGTTTTTGGCTTATAAGAAAGAATTAATTGGGATGTTTTGTATCCACACTCCCTTGAGAAGCGAGGCGAAAGTTGCATTGAAAAAGCTAAAGCGCCAAGGGAAAAAACTGATTCTGGCAACTGGTGATACGTTGGCTAGAACAGAAGAGTTGGTTAAAGATCTGCCATTTGACAACGTTTATACTGATTTAAAACCAGATGGTAAGTTTCAGTTGGTTCAGGAATTACAGAAAGCTGGCCGAACTATTTTGATGGTTGGAGACGGGTTAAACGACTCTGCTGCCTTGACGCTTGCAGATATTGGGGTTGTGATGAATGAAAGTGCTGATATTTCTAAGCAGATGAGTGATATTTTATTATTAGATAATCGTTTAGATTTCTTCGAGGAATTGAATTCTTTATCTGAATCGTTGCAGAAATTAATTCAAAGAAATATTCAAGAAACAGTTGTAATAAATGGAAGTTTAATTGGATTTGGGTTGTTAAATTGGTTAAGCCCATCTAATCTTTCGATATTGCACAATCTGACTACTTTAAGAATCGTCCTTCGTAGTCTTTCTATTAAAAGTAGGTAAGAGACCGAGAAGCTGAGGTTATAAAAACTAAAAGGAGTTGTCTCATTTGAGAATAACGGTTCTTTGTCAACTGTAGTGGGTTGGTGGAAAATTATACCCTGGAGAGGACCAAATTGGTTCTCTCCTTTTAAATATTGAAAAAACCATTGGCAGTGGACATACTTTAAGACTATATATTTCTGAAACTAGTTTCACAATACAAATATTGACATGCAATTATTAATTGGTGGATTTTAAGTTGACATCTACAAAGGTTAATGTTAGAATACATTCAAAAATATATTTGAATGAGGTGTTTTATGATTCAAAATATTGTTACTTCAATAATCCTGTATTCTGGGACAGCCGTAGACTTACTTATTATCCTAATGTTATTTTTTGCCAAAAGAAAAAGCAGAAAGGACATCATTAACATCTATTTAGGACAATTTCTAGGCTCTGTTAGTCTAATATTCCTAAGTTTGCTTTTTGCATTTGTCTTAAATTATATTCCTAGTAAAGAGATTTTAGGTTTACTCGGTTTGATTCCAATTTTCCTAGGCCTCAAAGTTTTGCTTTTAGGAGATTCTGATGGAGAAGCTATTGCAAAAGATGGTTTGCGAAAAGACAATAAAAACCTGATTTTTCTAGTCGCTATGATTACTTTTGCAAGTTGTGGCGCTGACAATATTGGTGTCTTTGTCCCATATTTTACCACCTTAAATTTAGCGAATTTGATAGTGACTTTACTTACTTTTCTAGTCATGATTTATCTCTTGGTTTTTTCTGCCCAAAAATTAGCACAAGTCCCTTCTGTTGGAGAAACTTTGGAAAAATATAGCAGATGGTTTATTGCCGTTGTCTATTTAGGATTGGGGATGTATATCCTGATTGAAAACAACAGCTTTGACATGCTATGGGCTGTGTTAGGCTAGGAGAAAAAATTATGAAAAAAGATAGTATCTGTCAAGTGGATGTTATAAATCAACAAAATGTTACAACCGCAACGAACTACCTTGAAAAGGAAAAAGTCCAAAAATCACTTCGCATTTTATCAAAATTTACCGATAATAAACAGATAAATATCATCTTTTATCTCCTTGCCGTCGAAGAACTCTGTGTCTGCGATATAGCCTGTTTATTAAATCTCAGTATGGCATCTGCCTCCCACCATCTTCGTAAACTAGCCAATCAAAACATCTTGGACACTAGAAGAGAGGGGAAAATTATATATTATTTTATAAAAGATGAGGAAATCAGAGATTTTTTTAATCAACTAGGATAACAACTATTTTTACTACTTTTCCATGATTATAGGGAGATTATATATGAAATTTTTTGATGAAAATTACTCACAAGAAATACCTACTCGTATTAAATGTTTAAGAAAAAAGTATAATTTAAAGCAAAGCGACCTAGGTAATGCAGGTCAAGTTAGGCAAATTGAAAAGGGAGAAATTTGAAAGAATTTGTATCTTTTATTTTTTGTTTCATTTATGCCCTATGCTACTGGAATAGTTAGTAGTCATTTCATGAATCATACGGCACAGCTCTTTTATGGACTGATCGTTATTGTTTCAACGGTAGCAAACTGTTTTTTACATAAAGTAATTGATAAACCCAATATAGATCAGAAAGAATTACTTGAAGCTACCGCACAATATAGGAAGTTATTGATACCTGACCTAATAATTAAAGGAGTGGGATTGATTCTATCCTTAATTGTCTATCCTCTGATTATGATGTATAGTGTTTTAATTGCGGCATTTTACATCATAACTTTAAAAACACTATCCGAAAAAAGAGTGAATAACTAAAAAACGGTGACCAAAGTTAGGTGTATTATTTTAATGCTTACAGACCTAAACTATTCCCCTGTTTAAAAAATAATGATTCAAATTTTATGAAATTAATCAGTAGATCCCGTTCTGAAAAGCCTTGATATTACGCTATTTTTAATCCAACTGAAACTCATACTTTCCAAACCAGGCTTGAAAAAAGCTCGTAAAGCATCACAATTTAGTAAACGTTAAAACTTATTTAAACTTATTGAAAGCATTTCGTATCAAAAATACGGGATGCTTTTTCTGTTCACCCCAAATTTTTGTAACTAGGTGATACTTGAAATTAATACAAATTTGGTTGTTTTTGATAAATCTAAGCAACACTAAATGATGAAGTGAAAGGGGATGAATCTTTGATAGTATTCATTTATTGTGAAATATGATATATTTATTAATTAGATGGATGAATACTTCTAGAGTTAAATATAGCATAATAGGGACAGACTTTTTGGTTTATTTTTGTTTGTAGTCGGATTATGAAAGAATATCCAATATTATGCGATAAGATAGAATGTTACAAAAAAGAAAGGGGATGCAATCCGATGAAGAAAGACAGATTAATTGTATTGACAGATGCTGTTCTAGCAATTATTATGACCATCTTGATTTTAGAGTTAGAAAAACCAACAACACCAAGTCTTGAAGCTTTTTGGGATTTACGGCAAAATTTCTTTGCTTGTTTTCTTTCCTTTTTCTGGTTGGGATCGTTATGGATGGCACTAAACACATTATGGGAAAAGGTTGAGAAAATTTCCTCAGAAATTATTTGGTGGAATTTGTTTCTACTCTTGGAGCGGCAGGAGTTCTCTTTGGAGAATTTCATGCCATCCAAGATACCAGTCTGAATGATGTGGTGGACCGGATCTATATAAATGTCAAGGATTTACCGTTTCAGTCCTTGGGAGCTTTAGCTAATATCCTGTCTGATGTTAAGAAGGGACTGATTCAAGACAGTCATATCTGGTCTTTCTTCCAGTCATTTTTCAAACAATATCAGTTGATAATCAGCTTAAATCAGATCTATCAGTTTGTCTATCTTTCTCTGATGGAGATCATGTCCTATCTTCACTTTGATTATTGGAAAAAACGGCTCGGTCAGGAGCTAGTATGAATAAGGAGAACAAATGAGACGTTTAAAAATGTTATGGCATATTATACAGGTTACGGGTTTTACTCGGTTTGCTCTGAGTTTTGTGACCTTTGTTTTTGGGTCAGGAGGCGTGCTTTTCCTAGTTGAACCTGCTATCACAAATTACGGAGACGGTCTTTGGTATGCTTTTGTGACTTCGACGACTGTCGGCTACGGGGATCTCCTAGCTGTGACCTTGATTGGAAGGATTACCAGTGTCTTCTTGACGATTTATGGGCTCATATTTTTTGGCTGTTTATCAGCTGTTATTATTAATTATTATACCGATTTAAATAAGGAAAGAGGAGAGGACAAATGACTGCCAATTATTCAACACGGGAATACCGTGAGAAATTATACGATGACCTTCATGTTCGATTGAGAGATACAGCGATTTTGATGTGTGCAATTTTTATTGCCTCTATCGGTCTAAATATGAATTCAACAGCTGTTATTATTGGAGCCATGTTAATTTCACCTCTCATGACACCGATTGTTGGACTGGGATTCGGTTTAGCTATTTTTGATACGCGTTTAATCAAGCAATCTCTAGGGGTTTTATTTACTCAAGTATTGGTCAGTTTGCTTGTCTCGACTCTATATTTCTGGATTTCTCCCTTATCTTATGCAAGTAGCGAATTGATTGCACGAACCTCTCCAACCATTTGGGATGTTCTCATTGCTATTGCTGGTGGGATTGCTGGTGTGATCGGTTCAAGGAAAAAAGAAGCAAACAATATCGTGCCAGGAGTAGCCATTGCTACAGCTTTGATGCCACCTATCTGCACTGCAGGCTATGGTTTAGCTAATGGGAATGTACGATTTTTATTGGGGGCTCTCTATCTTTTCTTGATCAACTGTGTCTTTATCATGCTAGCCAACATTGTTGGAACAAGAATTTTGATGAGAAAATCTCCTTTAACTTCATTTAAAGAGCTGAGCATTAAAATGAGAATTGGGTTGATCTCCTTGATTGTATTATTGGTTCTTCCAGCCAGCTATTCAGCAGTCACTCTGACGATGGATCAAGCACGAAAAGAAGGGATCAAACAGTTTGTAGGAAAAGAGTTCGCCAATCATACGATCATTAATCAAGTCTACAAGTCAAGTAGCAATGAATTGGTCTTGACAGTTGTTGGAGATCCGATTTCAGAAGAAGAATTAGAAACCATCCGCCAAAAACAAGAATCTTACGGTATTCAATCTGTTCAATTGAAAGTCAATCAAGTCCATAATTCGACAAAATTAGATAGTGAGACGACCAAGGAATTTTACGAAAACATTGACAAGTATATCGATCAAAAACTCTCTGAAAAAGATTCACAAAACGATCTCGTAAAAGAAAATGAAGCAGACAAGGATTGAGGACAATGAACTGAATCGGTTTTTACGCCGTGTTTTTCTTGTATCTTCCTCTTTCTTACTTATAGCAGGTTGTTTTTGCTTGAATAAGAAATAAATTAGAAGTTCTATCATCTAAGAAAAATGATGAAAAAAATCATTTAACTAATGGTGTGAACGTTTAGTGTTTATCAGCTCCATTCTCTGTAATTTTGGGGGTAAAATCCACACCATTTAGATAAAATTAGTTGAATTTGATTGGAAAAACGCTTTTATAAAAGCGGAGAAAAGTCTTGATATTACGCTGTTTTTAGTCCAACTGAAATTCATACTTTCCAAACCAGGTCTTAAGAAAGCTCGTAAAGCTAGCCAGTTCTCTAAACGTTAATTCGTTACTGGAAAGCAGAATACAAACGAAAACACTTTGCAGTTTGCAAGGTGTTTTTTTCTATTTCTAATATATCGTTTACAAATGAATGGCAAACAAAAACCACCCCATCTCCCCCAGTCAAATAGGACTGTAGAAAATAGGGTGGTTCCAGAATGTTAACGATTAGTTATCGTCTTTGTGAAGGATGTTTTTCACACCCTTGATAGCTCCTTCGACAGCTTCTTTTGCGTCTTCAGCAACTTCTTTTGCTTTTGATGCAACTTTTTCAGCAACGCCTTCAGCTTCTGTTTTTGTGTCGCCGGTTATTTTACCGAAACCTTCTTTAACAGAACCTTTAACTTGGTTTAATTTATCTTCTAATGACATAGCGCCACCTCCGTTAAGTAAATAGTTTTTTAATCTGAATTCAAGACAGTTCATTTAAAAAATTAAAACTATTTAGCTCAGATTAATATAAGTATATGCCTTCTGAAATGGGAAGTCAAATATTCGCTACGGTATTTTGAAAGTGGGAAGGAGTTATGACGAGATCGCAACTAATGATGGATAGGTCCTTAGCTTGATCTTTAATTGAAGAAACAAAGGTTTTCAGCTATTTCATAACAAAATCGTCCAGGTGATTAAGGAACAATATATTGTAGAATCGTCAGGCTAGAAAATCTAAACGGCTGTTTTTTCTTAGCAAAGTGGAGTAAAAAACAAAAGAAGATGACACTTTCTGTTCAAAAAGGGACAATTGAGGGCCACCTTGCCTACAAGTTTTTCCATGTGTTATATTTGTACATAATTGTACGAAAGAATGATATTGGAGAATAGATGATATGAAATATGCCAAACATGGAGTCGCTTTACTGTTCCTGTTATATCTATTTGTTTTTGGGATTGAAGGCCTTGGTATCTATCTAACTGGAGTTTTCAATGGTGATGTAAGTTTTCTTTATTTCATCTATTTGATTCTCTACTCTTTGCTTCTCATCGGCATTCTATTTTGGTTTAAAAGGCAGAAGATAGTCGTCCGTTCAAATATACAGAAATGGAAGTGGCACTATCTGGGGTATTTTGCTCTGGTGCTCTTGTGGTTCTTTGTTGAAAGATGGGTGCTGCAAACTTTTCAGGATTTGCTGGTTCCTGTCGTTCATCAAACCAAATTGCCATCCTCCATTTATCTAAATGGCCCGGGTATTTCGGGTACTTTGTTTTTTGTCCTAGCAACTGTTACATCTCCTATGATAGAAGAATTTATTTTTAGAGGCTATCTGATGAATGTCTTCTTTAAAGAAAGTAAGTTTCATTTAGATGTTTTGCTTTCGGGTTTTCTCTTTGCGGCCTTTCATCTGATCCATCAATATCGGGATCCTGTAACCTTTTCTCTTTATTTCTGTTCAGGACTCTTCTTGGCAGCTGTCTATAAGAAAACTAAAGATATCCAGTTGCCCATCTTCTTGCATGGCTTTAGCAACTTTCTTACATTTTGGAAACCAATCTGGATTTTCATCTTTAATTATATCTACTGGCATTTTCTTGTTTAACATCTGTGTTTCCTCAGCCGCTACCTTAAGAAACATCGCTTGAGCCATCCGTTGATTGATCATGCTATTCAGATTTACAGACATTCAAGAGATTCTCTTGGATGTCTTATTTTTATTTGTAAAACCGAACCTTTTCTAAAACATTTAAGCGATTTTAAGGGGAATATGCTACAATGGAAGCAAATAAATAGAATGGAGCAGTGAAATGAAAGCAATTATTACAGTTGTCGGAAAAGACCAAAAAGGAATCGTAGCAGGTGTTGCGACTAAAGTGGCAGAGTTGGGACTCAATATCGATGATATTTCACAGACCGTATTGGATGAGTACTTCACTATGATGGCGGTCGTGACATCGGATGAGAAAAAAGATTTCACACAGCTTCGTTCAGAATTAGAAGAATTCGGTCAGTCTCTTCATGTAAAAATCAATATCCAGAGCGCTGCGATTTTTGATGCCATGCACAATTTGTAAGAGTGAGGTGGTAGAAATATGGACATTAAACAGGTAACAGAAACCATTGCCATGATTGAGGAGCAGAACTTTGATGTTCGGACCATCACCATGGGAATCTCACTGCTAGATTGTATTGATCCAGATATCGATAAGGCGGCTGAAAAAGTCTACCAGAAGATTGTAACAAAGGCCAAGGACTTAGTAGCTGTTGGGGATGAGATTGCAGCAGAACTCGGCATTCCGATTGTGAATAAGCGGGTTTCGGTCACTCCTATATCCATTATTGGAGCAGCAACCAATGCGACAGACTATGTGCCCTTTGCCAAGGCGCTGGATCGTGCTGCTAAAGAAGTTGGGGTCAACTTTATCGGCGGCTTCTCAGCCCTGGTTCAAAAAGGCTACCAAAAAGGGGATGAAATCCTCATCAATTCCATTCCTCGCGCTCTAGCAGAGACCGATTTTGTCTGCTCTTCGGTTAACATTGGTTCCACTAAGACAGGGATCAATATGACAGCTGTCCGAGACATGGGTCGTATCATTAAAGAAGCTTCCCAAGCGGATCCAATGGGGCCAGGGAAACTGGTGGTCTTTGCTAATGCAGTAGAGGACAACCCCTTTATGGCAGGGGCTTTCCACGGTGTCGGTGAAGCGGATGTTGTCATCAACGTTGGGGTTTCAGGACCTGGTGTTGTCCAACGGGCGATTGAAAAAGTTCCAGGTGCAAGCTTTGATGTATTGGCTGAAACCGTTAAGAAGACTGCTTTCAAGATTACTCGTGTTGGGCAATTGGTTGGTCAAATGGCTAGTGAACGTCTCGGTGTGGAGTTTGGGATTGTAGACTTGTCTCTCGCGCCAACGCCAGCTGTTGGGGATTCGGTTGCCCGTGTCCTCGAAGCTATGGGGCTTGAAGTAGTAGGAACCCACGGGACAACCGCAGCGCTGGCTCTGCTCAATGACCAAGTGAAAAAAGGCGGCATCATGGCTTGTAACCAAGTTGGTGGTTTGTCAGGTGCCTTCATTCCAGTCTCAGAAGATGAGGGGATGATTGCAGCGGTCCAATCGGGTCATATCAACCTGGAAAAATTGGAAGCCATGACTGCCATCTGTTCAGTCGGTCTGGATATGATTGCCATCCCAGCTGATACTCCGGATACGACGATTGCGGCTATGATTGCCGATGAAGCAGCTATCGGAGTGATCAACCAAAAGACAACAGCGGTTCGGATTATTCCTTATGGAGAAGAAGGCGATATGTTAGAGCTTGGAGGACTTCTTGGCTCTGCTCCAGTGATGAAGGTCAACAAAGCTTCGTCAGCTGACTTTATTGCCCGTGGCGGTCAAATTCCAGCCCCAGTTCATAGTTTTAAAAATTAAAAAATGGCCCTGGCGCATGATGTTTGCTCAGGGCTTTTAATGTTGACCAAGGTAGTGAAAGTGAATCTAGAGGTCATCGCTGCCAGTTTCCTTATAAAAAATGATATAATAGAAGAACGTAAAAGGAGATCACATGGCGAAAACAAGATTATTTATTATTCGGCATGGAAAAACCATGTTTAATACGATAGGTCGTGCCCAAGGTTGGTCGGATACGCCTTTAACTACTCAAGGAGAAGAAGGTATCCGTGAATTGGGAGTTGGGTTGAGAGAATCTGGTTTGGACTTTGTCCGTGCTGTTTCCAGTGATTCAGGTCGCGCCATTCAAACTATGGGGATTGTTTTAGACGAGCTTGGACTCACAGATCAGATTCCTTATACTTTCAACAAAAAGATCCGGGAATGGTGTTTTGGAAGTTTTGATGGTGCCTATGGAGGAGAGCTGTTCCGTGGAGTCGTTCCCCGTGTTCTGGATATAGAAGAGTACAAGAAGTTAACACTAGAAGAGTTAGCGAATGGGATCTACCAAGTGGATACAGCCGGTTGGGCTGAACCATGGAATGTGTTGAAAAAACGGATTGTAGATGGTTTTGAAGAGATTGCTAAAGAAGTTGAAGCTAAGGGTGGTGGAAATGTTCTTGTTGTCAGTCATAGCATGACGATCGGTTCCTTTGTGTGTATTTTAAATCCAGAGATTGTGCTAGATCCAAGGGTTGAAAATGGCAGTGTTACCCTTGTCGAATACGAAAATGGACGCTTCTCGATCAAGACCATCGGAGATGAATCTTATCGCAAGCTAGGTGCTAACTGGTTAGAGGCCCACTCAGAAGAAATTGATGTGAAAAAATAAGTTATCTTATATAAGAAGAAAACAATTGCAGGAGGATAGAAGTGGCAAAGACAAAATTGTATATTGCCCGTCACGGAAAAACCATGTTTAATACGATCGGTCGCGCCCAAGGGTGGTCCGATAGTCCCTTGACGGAAGCTGGCGAACGAGGGATTCATGAATTAGGGATTGGTCTGCGTCAAGCAGGAATCCAGTTCCAACAAGCTGTGTCCAGTGACTCTGGTCGAACCATTCAAACCATGGGGATTGTGCTAGAAGAATTAGGGTTAACAGGTAAAATTCCTTATCGCTATGATAAGCGTATTCGCGAATGGTGTTTTGGAAGCTTTGATGGCGCCTACGATGGAGAACTCTTTATGGGGGTTCTGCCACGTGTCTTTCGGGTCGATGATTTCCATCATTTGAGCTTGATGGAGTTGGCTGAAGGAATTGTCGAAGTGGATACAGCAGGCTGGGCAGAGTCTTGGGAAACTCTTCGCGATCGAATTTTGGAAGGCTTTACGGCAATTGCCAAGGATGTTGAGTCTCAAGGTGGTGGCAATGCCATCGTGGTCAGTCATGGGATGACCATCAGCACCTTGATTTACCTGATTGATCCAAAGGCTTTTAAAGAATTTGTCTTGGACAATGGTAGTGTGACTGTTATTGAGTATGAGGATGGCCAACTTAAACTAGAAGCAGTTGGAGATATGTCATACCGACAGGTTGGAGCAAAATTGTTAGAGGAAGATCATGACTAAATACAAACTTGCCAAGAAAAGAGAAAAGAAAGTTAGCTGGATCGTGCTCTGCTGTTTAGGTCTCTGTCTGATCGGAGCAGGAGTGGGTATTTTCTATTTGAAACCTCAATGGCTTCATATGAGCTCTGTTGAAGATAAAAAAGTAGAAACAACCACTCCAAAAAAGGTTGAGAAAAAGGAAGAAAAACCTAAAACAGACCTTCCTCAAGTTTCTACTAAGGATTGGAACCTAGTCCTGGTCAATCGGGACAACAAGTTAGCTGAGCTGAACCCTCAGTTAGTTGATGTTGAAGAAATCAAGGTGGATAGTCGGATTGCAGAACAAACGAAACAGTTTCTAGCAGCGGCGAGAGCTGTCGCGCCTGAAGAATCCTTGATTTCGGGTTATCGAAGTGTGGAGGAGCAAACAGAACTCTATAATGAGCGGGTGGCGCAATTAGAAGCTACGGGACTTTCTCATGAGGAAGCAGAAGCTCAAGCTCAAGCTCAAGTACAGGTTCCAGGTGCTAGTGAACACCAAACGGGTCTTGCGATTGATATGAGTGCTCCAAATGGACAGTCTGAAGAGGTAGCCCAGCAGATTATTGCTTTGGCTCCCCAGTATGGTTTTGTTCTCCGCTATCCAGAAGGGAAAAATGCGATTACAGGTGTGGACTATGAAAACTGGCATTTCCGCTACGTTGGTGTAGAAAATGCCCAGTATATGGTCAAGCATCAGCTGGTTTTAGAAGAATACATTCAAAAATTGAAAGAAGCAGGTTTATAGGCTTTTTTAGACGATTATCGGTCTTAAGAATGATTTTTAGCACTCTTGAAAAAAGAGTGCTAATTTTTTGGATTTTTTTCTTGACTTTCTCTTGAGAGGGTGTATAATAGAATCATGGTTTAGCACTTGAGTGTTTAGAGTGCTAAATATGAAAGAGAGGTGAGGTCATGGTTACAGAACGTCAAAATGAGATTTTAAATCTTGTTGTCGACATCTTTACCAAGACCCACGAACCGGTCGGTTCAAAAGCACTGCAAGATGTGATTCAATCCAGTAGTGCCACTATCCGAAACGATATGGCTGCCCTCGAAAAGCAAGGTTTACTAGAAAAAGCCCACACTTCGAGTGGTCGAATGCCGAGCCGAGCTGGTTTTCAATATTTTGTTCAGAACTCGCTTGATTTGGAGTTGATTGATGAGCAAGATGTCTACCAGGTGGTGAAAGCCTTTGATTTTGAAGCCTTTAAGTTAGATGATATCTTGGATGCTACGGCCAAGTTACTAGCCCAGATGACGGGCTACACCGCAGTCATTCAGGATGTTGAACCGACACGACAGCGCTTGACGGGTTTTGAGATTGTTCCATTATCCAACCACGATGCCTTAGCGGTTCTGACCTTGGATGAATCAAAGCCTGTTACCGTCCAGTTTGCGATTCCAAAGAATTTTTTAACCAGTGACTTAGAAATTTTCCATCAGTTGGTTCAAGAACGTTTCATTGGAAATACTGTCTTGGATATCCACTACCGCTTGCGGACGGAGATTCCACAGATTGTACAGCGCTATTTCAAGACGACAGACAATGTATTGGATCTGTTTGATTACGTCTTCTCGCAATTATTTCAAGAACTGGTCTTTGTAGAAGGAAAGGTTTCATCATTAACCTACGCCGATCTTCAGACTTATCAGTTCTTAGATAACCCCCAACACGTAGCTCTTGAGTTGCGAAGGGGGATGCCAGAGGACCAAATGACCCAGATCCTGGTTGCTGAATCCCAAGAGAAGGCCTTGAAAAATGTGACCGTGATTAGTCACAAATTCCTGGTTCCTTATCGTGGGATGGCCCTCATGCATGTGATTGGTCCCGTAGAGATGGATTACAGGCGTGTGATTAGTCTCGTCAATGTTATCGGCCGAGTGCTGGTCATGAAGTTAACGGACTACTACCGTTACCTCAACAGCAACCATTATGAAGTAAATTAAGACCAAATGAAAGGGGTGTATGCCTTGACAGAAGAAATCAAAAAAGAAGACGTGAAAGAAGAGGAAGTTGTCGAGACAACTGAAGAAGTTGTAGAGGAAAGCAACCAACCTTCTGAATTAGAAGAAGCACAAGCGCGTGCCGAAGAATTTGAAAACAAATACCTTCGTGCCCACGCAGAAATGCAAAATATTCAACGTCGTGCCAACGAAGAACGCCAACTCTTGCAACGCTATCGTAGCCAAGATTTGGCAAAAGCAATCTTGCCATCACTTGATAACCTTGAACGTGCCCTTGCTGTAGAAGGGTTGACAGATGATGTGAAGAAAGGCTTGGAAATGGTGCAAGAAAGCTTGATTCATGCTCTGAAAGAAGAAGGAATCGAAGAAATCGCAGCGGACGGAGAATTTGACCATAACTACCACATGGCCATCCAAACAGTCCCTGCAGATGACGAGCATCCAGCTGACACCATCGCACAAGTTTTCCAAAAAGGCTACAAACTCCATGACCGCATCCTGCGCCCAGCCATGGTGGTTGTCTACAACTAGGCTAGAGAACTTAAAAAACCTTGTCCGAAACGACACTAAACTATGAAAGAAAGACTAAAATTGGTTCGGCTTTGCCAATAGTGAGCGAAGCGAACCAAAGGCGATACTCTTCGCCGTGGCGCTATCTTCGCAAACTTTGAGACCTTAGGCTCAAAGTTTAGTCAAAGAGATTGACAAAGGTCAAGCTCTGACGGCGTCGCCACTTAAGAAGAGTATCAAAGAGAAAAAAAGAAGAAAAAATCAACAAGGAGAAAAACACATGTCTAAAATTATTGGTATTGACTTAGGTACAACAAACTCAGCAGTAGCAGTTCTTGAAGGAACTGAATCAAAAATCATCGCGAACCCAGAAGGAAACCGCACAACCCCTTCTGTAGTTTCTTTCAAAAACGGTGAAATCATCGTTGGTGACGCTGCAAAACGTCAAGCAGTCACAAACCCAGATACAGTTATCTCTATCAAATCTAAGATGGGTACTTCTGAAAAAGTTTCTGCTAACGGGAAAGAATACACTCCACAAGAAATCTCAGCGATGATTCTTCAATACTTGAAAGGTTACGCTGAAGAATACCTTGGTGAAAAAGTAACCAAGGCTGTTATCACAGTTCCCGCTTACTTTAACGATGCTCAACGTCAAGCAACTAAAGACGCTGGTAAAATCGCTGGTCTTGAAGTAGAACGTATCGTCAACGAACCAACTGCAGCAGCTCTTGCTTACGGTTTGGATAAGACTGACAAAGAAGAAAAAATCTTGGTATTCGACCTTGGTGGTGGTACATTCGACGTATCTATCCTTGAATTGGGTGATGGTGTCTTTGACGTATTGGCAACTGCAGGGGATAACAAACTCGGTGGTGACGACTTTGACCAAAAAATCATCGACCACTTAGTGGCTGAATTCAAGAAAGAAAATGGTATCGACTTGTCAGCTGACAAGATGGCTCTTCAACGTTTGAAAGACGCAGCTGAAAAAGCGAAGAAAGACCTTTCTGGTGTCACTTCAACGCAAATCAGCTTGCCATTTATCACTGCTGGTGAAGCTGGACCTCTTCACTTGGAAATGACTTTGACTCGTGCTAAATTCGACGATTTGACTCGTGACCTTGTAGAACGTACAAAAACTCCAGTTCGTCAAGCCCTTTCAGATGCAGGTTTGAGCTTGTCAGAAATCGACGAAGTCATCCTTGTTGGTGGTTCAACTCGTATCCCTGCCGTTGTTGAAGCTGTTAAAGCTGAAACTGGTAAAGAACCAAACAAATCAGTGAACCCTGATGAAGTAGTTGCTATGGGTGCTGCGATCCAAGGTGGTGTGATCACTGGTGATGTGAAAGACGTTGTCCTTCTTGACGTAACACCATTGTCACTTGGTATTGAAACAATGGGTGGTGTCTTCACAAAACTCATCGACCGCAACACTACAATTCCAACATCTAAATCACAAGTCTTCTCAACTGCAGCAGACAACCAACCAGCCGTTGATATCCACGTGCTTCAAGGTGAACGCCCAATGGCAGCGGATAACAAGACTCTTGGACGCTTCCAATTGACTGACATCCCAGCTGCACCTCGTGGTATCCCACAAATTGAAGTTACATTTGACATCGATAAGAACGGTATCGTATCTGTTAAGGCGAAAGATCTTGGAACTCAAAAGGAACAAACAATTGTTATCCAATCTAACTCAGGTTTGACAGACGAAGAAATCGACCGCATGATGAAAGATGCAGAAGCAAACGCTGAAGCAGATAAGAAACGTAAGGAAGAAGTAGACCTTCGCAATGAAGTAGACCAAGCTATCTTTGCGACTGAAAAGACAATCAAGGAAACTGAAGGCAAAGGCTTCGATGCAGAACGTGATGCTGCTCAAGCTGCTCTTGATGACCTTAAGAAAGCCCAAGAAGACAACAACTTGGACGAAATGAAAGCAAAACTTGAAGCATTGAACGAAAAAGCTCAAGGACTTGCGGTTAAACTCTACGAACAAGCTGCAGCAGCCCAACAAGCTCAAGCAGGAGCAGAAGGCGCACAAGCAACAGGAAACGCAGGCGATGACGTCGTAGACGGAGAGTTTACGGAAAAATAAGATGCAAAGCCCGTTAAAACCTCACAGTGAAAATAGGAAATCTGACGCAGAAACTTTAGTTTCTAGAAAGATTTGTCTTTTTCACCAAGAGGTTAGGGCGTGCTCGATTTAGCCGAAACTCAATTCAGCCTTACTAGTTCAAAAACAAAGTATAATCGACTTTGTTTTAGAATGTCGTAATGATAGTAAGAAATCCAGAGGTTGCAACCCAGCCTCTGTTTTTCGGTAAAATAGAGGATGTTGCGTATGAAAAAAGTACTTTGTATTATTTATCCTAATTTTTCTCTTTATGAGATAACTGCTTTAACGAGTACTTTAGCTCTGTCTTTTGACATCACGATTGATTATGTATCTTCGGATGATTCGATAGTGATCTCTGAAGATGGCCTGCCCTGTCAACCGACGAAAACATTGGATCAAGTCCGTATAGAAGAGTATTCTTGTGTGATTTTGCCAGGAATGGTTAACATTGGACCTGCTCTACAAGATGAGAAATTGATCTCGTTTTTGAGAAGTCTTGATGAGCAAGATATCCTAATTGCAGCCATTTCTTCAGCCCCCCTTTTATTAGCCAAAGCAGGCTTGTTGAACGACACGAAATTTACGGGTGGAATTTGGCAAAACTTCTTTGACTATTTTGAATTTCTTCCACGTGAAAATTTCCAACCGAAAGTTCTTGTCCAAGATAAACAAATTATTACGGCTATCGGTTTTGCACATCAAGAGTTTGCAAGGAAAGTGATTCTAAGTCTAGGGTTGGCAGAGAATACGGACAACTATTTTAAAGAACAGAACGAGTATGCTGAAGAGGATTTGATATTTACTCTATCAGATGAAGAGTTTGATCAAGTGAAGCAGAGTATAGAAAACAGCCTCTAAAGATTTACATGAAAATTATAGAAAGGAACAAGGAGTGTTCGCAACTGAACACGGGCTACGGACTGTGCCAAAAAGATAGTTTTTTCTAGGACGCTAGCGTCCGTCGTCAAAACTCCTATTTTGGCTGTGTCCGTTTGACGCCCTTTGTATCTTGAATTATGAACAATACTGAATTTTATGACCGTTTGGGCGTTTCGAAAAATGCATCTCAAGATGAGATCAAGAAAGCCTATCGGAAATTATCTAAGAAATATCACCCAGATATCAACAAGGAGCCTGGCGCTGAGGAAAAGTACAAGGAAGTTCAAGAAGCTTATGAGACTTTAAGTGACGAACAAAAGCGGGCGGCTTATGACCAATACGGTGCTGCAGGAGCCAACGGTGGTTTTGGTGGTTTCGGTGGCGGAGCTGGTGGTTTCGGTGGTTTTGATGGTGCTGGCTTTGGTGGCTTTGAGGACATTTTCTCAAGCTTCTTTGGTGGAGGTGGAAGTCGCAATCCCAATGCTCCACGTCAGGGAGATGATCTTCAGTACCGCGTAAATCTCAAGTTTGAAGAAGCCATCTTTGGAACTGAGAAGGAAGTGAAGTACCATCGGGAAGCTAGCTGTCGGACATGTGATGGAACTGGTGCTAAGCCAGGAACAAGTCCAGTAACTTGTGGACGCTGTCATGGTTCGGGTGTCATCAATGTGGATACGCAAACCCCACTTGGGATGATGCGTCGCCAAGTCACCTGTGATGTCTGCCATGGTCGAGGAAAGGAAGTTAAGGATCCTTGTACTACCTGTCATGGGACTGGGCATGAGAAACAAGCCCACAGTGTTAGCGTGAAAATCCCTGCTGGGGTCGAAACAGGTCAACAAATCCGCCTCTCTGGACAAGGAGAAGCTGGCTTTAATGGGGGGCCGTACGGAGACCTTTATGTAGTCGTCAATGTTGAGCCAAGCGACAAATTCGAACGGGATGGATCAACCATCTACTATAAATTGAACTTGAACGTTGTTCAAGCTGCTCTTGGAGATACGGTCCATGTACCAACGGTTCACGGCGATGTCGACTTAGTCATCCCTGAAGGAACCCAGACTGGTAAGAAATTCCGCCTCCGTGGCAAAGGAGCACCAAGCTTGCGTGGTGGATCTGTGGGAGATCAATATGTAACTGTTAATGTGGTGACACCAACAGGTCTAAATGACAAGCAAAAAGAAGCCCTTCGTGCATTTGCGGAAGCTGGTGATATCAAGGTAAGTCCAAAGAAAAAAGGCTTCTTTGATAAGGTGAAAGATGCCTTGGATGATTTATAAACATAAGGAGGCTGGGACAAAAGTCCTAGCCTCTCAATTGTCTTTGGATTGTCGAGCAAGACGCAGTGGTTGAGTGGGCTCTACTACGCTGATTTCATCATCTTTTATAGCCCTACTCAACTGTGCGGAGGTGGGACGACGAAATCGAATTCTAATAAGTTACCGATTTCTGTCCCACTCTCTTTTTTTATCAAGAAAAACACCTCCGAAACCAGGGGTTCAGAGGTGTGGCAAAAGAATCAAATTAAACAAGACCTTGGGCAATCATCGCATTTGCGACATTTTCAAAGGCTGCGATATTGGCACCCGCAAGGTAATCTTTACCAAGACCGTAGGTTTCTGCAGTTGTTTTAGCAGTGTTGAAGATGTTGGTCATGATGTCTTTCAAACGTCCATCCACTTCTTCACGTGTCCATGAAAGGCGGAGGCTGTTTTGGCTCATTTCAAGAGCAGATACAGCAACCCCACCAGCATTGGCAGCTTTAGCAGGTCCGTAAAGGATGCCGTTTTCTTTGTAGACTTTGATCGCATCAAGGTCGCTAGGCATGTTGGCTCCTTCAGAAACAACTTTTACCCCTTGAGCAACCAAGCGTTTCGCTGCTTCACCGTTAATCTCGTTTTGAGTCGCACATGGAAGGGCGATGTCATAGTTACCAGCGTAAGTCCATACAGAACCTTCGTAGTAGGTAGCAGTTGGTTTTTCTGCAGCGTACTCTGTCAAACGAGCACGGCGTTTTTCTTTGACGTCTGTCAGAAGGTCAAAATCAATACCGTTTTCGTCGATGACGTAACCGTTTGAGTCAGAGACTGAGATGACAGTTGCACCAAGTTCAGTTGCTTTTTGAAGAGCGTATTGGGCTACGTTACCAGAACCTGAGATTACGACTTTCTTACCAGCAAAGCTGTCGCCGTTAGCTTTAAGCATTTCTTCAGTATAGTAAACTAAGCCGTAACCAGTTGCTTCTGGACGGATCAAGCTACCACCAAAACCAAGAGGTTTACCAGTCAAGACACCAGCATCAAATTGGTTAAGGCGTTTGTATTGACCGTAAAGGTATCCGATCTCACGTCCACCAACCCCGATATCACCAGCTGGGACGTCAAGAGATGGTCCGATGTATTTTTGCAATTCAGTCATGAAGCTTTGGCAGAAGCGCATCACTTCAGCATCAGTTTTGCCTTTAGGATCGAAGTCTGAACCACCTTTACCTCCACCGATAGGAAGTCCAGTCAAGACGTTTTTAAAGATTTGTTCGAAGCCGAGGAATTTCAAGATCCCTTGGTTTACAGTTGGGTGGAAACGAAGTCCGCCTTTATATGGTCCAACAGCTGAGTTAAATTGGACACGGTAACCACGGTTCACTTGAACCTTTCCATCACGGTCAACCCAAGGAACACGGAAAGAAATTACGCGCTCAGGCTCAGTGATACGTGCCAAGATGTTTTCTTCGATGTATTCTGGATGTTTTTCAAATACAGGTTCCAAAGTGCTGAGGAACTCTTCAACAGCTTGAAGGAATTCTGCTTCATGGCCGTTGCGAGCTTTTACGGTTTCGAAAGTGCTTTGGATATATTCTTTTGCAGTTGTCATCTTGTTTCTCCTTTTTTTATTGAAACGAATGCCAGCAAGGTTGCTGTCTTACTGGAGTATGAAGGCACTGCTAGAAGCAATGTCATATTTTATTACGTGGACAATTATAGCAGACTTTTTTTGACTTGTAAAGAAAAAAGTTGAATTTTCTGAAAATTTTCACGACTTGAATTTGAGTAGACTGAATTAGCTTCATATAGGTAACAATCATCTGAATATGTACGGTATTTCTTTACAATAATCTCTAGAAAGAGAGAGAAATAGGGGACAATTTTTCTATTTCCGGACGTTCTATCTTAATTTCTAGTTTTCTGAACTCTAGGGGCCAGTTTCATGCTATAATGACTGTAAGAATTTATTTCAAGGAGTAGAAGATGGTATCGACAAAGACGCAAATTGCTGGTTTTGAATTTGACAATTGCCTGATGAATGCGGCAGGTGTAGCCTGTATGACTACTGAGGAATTAGAGGAAGTGAAGAATTCAGCTGCTGGGACTTTTGTGACCAAGACAGCAACCTTGGAGTTCCGCGCTGGAAATCCAGAGCCACGCTACCAAGACGTGCCACTTGGCTCAATCAATTCGATGGGCCTTCCCAACCAAGGCTTGGACTATTATTTGGATTACTTGTTAGAATTGCAAGAAAGCGATCCAGATCGGACCTTCTTTCTATCTCTTGTCGGCATGTCTCCCGAGGAAACCCATATCATCTTGAAAAAGGTGCAAGAAAGTGATTTTAAAGGTTTGACTGAATTGAACCTTTCCTGCCCCAATGTCCCAGGAAAACCTCAGATCGCCTATGATTTTGAGACGACGGATCGGATCTTGTCAGAGGTCTTCGCCTATTTCACCAAACCTCTTGGGATCAAGTTGCCACCTTATTTTGATATCGTTCATTTCGACCAAGCTGCAGCGATCTTTAACAAATACCCGCTCAAGTTTGTCAATTGCGTCAATTCGATTGGAAATGGCCTTTACATCGAGGATGAATCCGTTGTGATCCGTCCGAAGAACGGCTTTGGTGGGATTGGTGGCGAATACATCAAACCAACGGCTCTGGCCAATGTCCATGCCTTTTACCAACGTCTGAATCCAGAAATTCAGATTGTAGGGACTGGGGGCGTCTTGACTGGTCGTGATGCCTTTGAACATATCCTTTGTGGCGCGAGTATGGTACAAATCGGAACCACGCTTCATAAAGAAGGAGTGGGGGCTTTTGAACGTATCACTGCGGAACTCAAAGCCATCATGGAAGAAAAAGGCTACCAAAGCCTGGAAGATTTCCGTGGGAAATTGCACTACATTGACTAATTTTTTGAAAAGAACTTCCTCGAGTGGAAACTTGGGGAAGTTTTTTTATGGTTTCTTATCCAGAGACAACATTCTGTTCCTAGTTTTAGAGATTTTCCATTTTTATAGAGAGAAAAAGGTGTACACTGGAGGTGAAAAGGAAGGTGATTTCGATGGGAGAAAGGGATGTGATTCAAGAGGCGAGGACGACGGTCAGCCTTCTTCAAACAGCCTTTTCTAGGGAATGCAAAGCCAGTCCTGATGCCTTTCGATTTAAAGAAAAACTAGATCAGATGTTGAAAGTTTTATTGAAGGCTCAAAGGATAGACAATCGCCTGTTGATCAAGTTGGAGAAGTTTTATCAGACCGCCAGTCTATTGATTGGTCTGGGTTGGTTGCGTTTAAATGAAGAAACCTTTCAAGCTTGGCGAGCTTATGATCACTGGCATTACGAGGTTGTGAAGCCTCTCTTACAGGTCTACGGACCGACGGTGGTTCTTTAATCTTGGTAACGATGTTTAGGAACATCAGATGATTGAGAGGAGGTGTGGGACATGTCTCTCATGCATGATTTTTTCCATCAGTTTTTAGTATCTCTACGGAATCTTGGTTTCTCGCTCTTTTTCTTATTTGAAAAATAAGTGGGAGTGCCTTTATCCCTTTTACTAGTTTAGTAGAAGGGATTTTTGATGCAGAATCCTTGAAAATCTGAGACTCTTGGATTATGATGGTGCTAATAGATGTTAAGCGTTCCTCTTAGGGAATGCAGGAAGCGAGGAAAAAAGATGGCAGAGATTTATCTAGCAGGTGGCTGTTTTTGGGGCTTAGAGGAGTATTTTTCTCGGATCCCCGGTGTAGAAAAGACGACGGTGGGCTATGCCAATGGCCAGGTAGAAACGACCAATTATCAACTGATCAAGGAAACGGATCATGCAGAGACTGTACAAGTTATCTACGATCCAGACAAGATCACTTTACGCGCAATTCTGCTCTACTATTTCCGGGTGATCGATCCCTTGTCCGTTAACAAGCAGGGAAATGATCGAGGCCGCCAATATCGGACAGGTGTCTATTACCTAGACGAGGCGGATCGTCAGGTGATCGCCCAAGTGTTTGCGGAGCAAGAAGAGCAACTGGGGCACAAGATCGCGGTGGAGCTAGAGCCCTTGCGTCACTATATCTTGGCTGAGGACTACCACCAAGACTATCTCAAGAAGAATCCTGGGGGCTATTGCCATATCGATGTGACGGATGCAGCCCAACCCTTGATTGATCCGGCAGCCTATCAGAAGCCAGATCAAGAAACCTTAAAGGCGAAACTGACAGCAGAACAGTACCAAGTCACTCAGGAGAGTGCGACGGAGCGTCCTTTCCACAATGCCTACGATCAGACCTTTGAAGAGGGCATCTATGTGGATATTACGACTGGGGAGCCTCTCTTTTTTGCCAAGGATAAGTTTGCTTCTGGCTGTGGCTGGCCAAGTTTCTCCCGTCCCATTGCCAAAGATGTCGTCCACTATTACCAGGACCATAGCCACGGGATGGAGCGGATCGAAGTTCGTTCCCGCTCAGGTAATGCCCATCTCGGCCATGTCTTCACCGATGGACCCAAAGACCAAGGTGGCCTTCGCTATTGCATCAATTCGGCCTCACTGCGCTTTATTCCAAAAGAGGAAATGGAGCGAGAAGGTTATGGTTATTTATTAAAGGCTTTGAAATAAGAGGGCCTTTCTATTAAATCGAAAAACGGAGTTTATGATGAAAAATAGAAATTTGCGGTTAACAATTTTTTCACTTTCGGCTATGGTAACTCTGATTGGATTAGGATTTACTGCCTATAATCATTTTGTATTCCATCAACCTTTTATGAATCGGACGACAAAAGGGCTGCTTTCGGCCTTTTTCCTAAGTCTTGTCATGGTTGCGATTAGCTTGTCCAAATCAAACGATAAGAAATGATGATCGATCATTTATATGAATTAATCAACTGTGCAGGAGCAGGACGATGAAGCGTTTCTAAACAATGGCGCTTCTGTCCTGCTCTCTTTTTTCTCTTCTTAAAATTTGTGATACAATGAAGAGAAAGCATTTCAATGAATACTAGGTTTGATATGGGTTTAGTGGCTCATTGTATAAACCTGAGATGAGAAAGTTGGAATGTTAGAGAAGTGTGAGAATGTAAAAGGTACCATCAAGATGCTAGGGAGAGGCCTTTGACAAGTGCAAGAGAATTGAATAGGAAGAGAAGATGATGAAGAATTGGAAGGATCTCTTAAAGAGATGGAGCGAGCTTGGGAAAGATATCCTCAGGATGCTCAACGACTGGCTTGATATTGGCTTGGGAAAGGTGACCGCTTTTCGCCTGACCAACGAACAGTTTGTCTATGGTTTGCTGATTACAGTATTTGCGGCAGCAAATCTGGTCTTGTGGGTTCAAAAATGGAATGGTTTTCCCATTACAGCGCTAGAAATGCCGGAAGTCGTTGAAAAGCAAGAAGAAATTCATCCGGATCAGTTACCGCATACGGCTCGGATCATGGCAAATGGAGATCAACTCTATCATGACTTGATTTACATGAGCGCCGCCAAGGAAGATGGAAGCTATGATTTTTCTGAGAATTATCACTATGCTCAGGAATGGTTAAAGCAAGGGGATCTGGTCTTGGGGGATTTTGAAGGGACCATTAATCCGGATTATGGGCTTTCGGGTTATCCGATTTTCAATGCCCCTGGGGAGGTGGTTGCTTCGATTAAGGATGCAGGCTACCAGGTGATGGACCTGGGACATAACCATATCCTCGATTCTGGCTTGGAAGGGCTGTTTTCGACTGCCAAGGCCTTTGAAGACGCGGGGATCCAAACGGTTGGTGTCTACCCACATGAGACGAGAGATCAAGCCCCTATCCTGATCAAGGAAGTAAATGGGATCAAGATTGCGATCTTGGCTTACTCCTACGGGTTTAATGGGATGGAATATAATCTAGAACAAGAGGACTATGATAACCGTCTATCGGATCTCAATGAGGAGCGGATGCGTCAAGAAATCCAAAAAGCTGAGATGGAAGCAGACATGACCATTGTCATGCCTCAGATGGGGAATGAATATGAGTTAGAACCGACAGAGGAACAAAAGGAGCTATACCATAAGATGATTTCTTGGGGAGCGGATATCGTCTTGGGTGGTCATCCTCATGTCGTCCAGCCTGCTGAGATTGTGGATAAGGATGGGCAACAGAAATTGATCGTTTATTCTATGGGGAATTTCCTTTCCAATCAGCGGATGGAAACCATGGAAGGGATAGACAATGCCCAATGGACCGAACGGGGTGTCCTGATGGATATCACCATTGAGAAGGTAGGGCGCAAGACACGGATCAAAACAGCCACAGCTCATCCTACTTGGGTCAGCCGGACGCCAAAGGACAGTTATTCTCCTGAAGGTTATGAACTCTATCATTTCCAGACCTATATCTTGGAGGACTGGATTGAAGGAGGCAAGTATCGGGACCAATTGGATGATGAAACAAAGGCGCGTGTTGATACAGCCTATCAAGAAGTGAAGGAACATGTGAATCTGAATTGGCAGTAGGAAGGGCTGATTAAGAAATGGATAAACTTGGATGGTTACCAATTGGATTTGTTGGACTGATCATCATTATGGTTCTAACAAATCGGATAGCAACGATTCGTCTGAGAAAAAAATTAGCCAAGGCTTGGGAGGGAAAACCTTTTTTTATAAAAAATGATAGTGAAGAGAGTTTAGTGGAAACAATGCTTTTGGCATCTACACTCCAGCCAACGGATAGTCAAGTAGATGGTCAAACTTGGCATGATTTAGACATGCATAGAGTCTTTGATCAGCTAAACTATACACAGTCTAGTATAGGTGCTGAGGCTTTGTATCAGAAGCTGCGTTTGATAAACTTTCAACCAGATGCATCTTTGCAGGAGTTAGAAGATTTCTTTGAACATCACCCGGATCTTCGTCTGAAGGTTCAGGTTGTTATGAACCAGTTAGGAAAAAAGAACCACAATATGGCTAGAAGTATTGTGGCGAATCCAGGGAAGCAAGATTCGAGGATCTATCTTTCTCTCTATCTTTTTTTAGCGTGTTTGCCAGTCCTCTCTCTTTTCTTTCTTCCGTTTTTTAAAATTCAAGCCATGTCAGTCTTGATAGCGAGTGTGACGTTTAATATCATTTTTTCGAGCATTCGGAATTGGTCGAATAAAATGCGCTTGGATCAAGTTAGTTACCTGGTTCGTATCTTTGCTTCAGCGGAAAAGCTGAGCCGTCTAGTGCTACCAAAACAAGAAAACCTCAAACAGGCTATCCAACCATTTAAGAAGACGAAAGTCATTTCCAGCATCTTACAAAGTCCAACAGGAAGCTCCGAGATGGAAATTATCCTGATTTACCTTAATTTTCTTTTCTTAATTCCGCAGATTGCCCAAATCTATATCTACCAGCAAGTGAGGACTCATCAGAAAGAAGCTCAGGAAACAATCAATCTTTTGGGGGAATTGGAAGTAGCCATCAGCCTTCTACGCCATAAGCGTGATGTTGATTTGGTTTGTCATCCCAATTTTAAGGAAGAAGCTGGGATTAAAGGAAAGGGGATCTACCATCCTTTACTAGCGGATCCGGTTGTTAATGATGTTAGTTTTGAAAGAAATATGGTGATTAGTGGAGATAATGCCTCAGGGAAATCTACTTATCTGAAAATGGTAGCTATTAACTGTATTCTAGCTCAGGGCTTGGGCTTCGCCTATGGTGAAAGTTTGGAGCTTTCTTATGGACATGTCATGACCTCTATGGATGTCAGTGATGATATCGAGGTTGGAGATAGTTATTTTATTACAGAGAGCAAAACGATTCTCCGAATGATTGAGAGTCTGGAAAAGTCTGGTTTTCATTATTTCTTTATTGATGAACTCTTTAAGGGAACCAATACCATTGAGCGAATTGGATCTGGCTTGGGGATTGTCCGCTGGCTATCTAGACACGATTGCTTGTATATGATTTCAAGTCATGATATTGAGTTAGTCGCGGCGTCTGGTGCAGTCAATGATAATTATCATTTTGATAGTCGTTATGTTGACGGGGAAATTGTCTTTGATTATCAGATAAAGCAGGGGGCGGCAGTAACGAAGAATGCGGTCAATACATTAAAAAGCCTCCATTTTCCTTCAGAAATCACCCAAACTTCTCAAGAATTAATAAGGCAATATGAAGAAACAGGGAAATGGTCTTTAAATACAATAATTGAGAGCTAAAGATGTAAGTTGCTTCGTTTTATCTGATATTTCTACTGTAAAAAAACTAAAAGCCCCTGGAACATAAGTTTCAATTGTGTTCAGGGGGCTTTTATTATTTGATCCTTTGATTAAAGACAAGCTTTTCGGTATTGACTTGGAGTGATCTGATAGTATTTCTTGAATTGGCGATTAAAGTTTGAGAGGTTGTTGAAGCCAGATTGGCTAGCGATATCAATAATTGCCAGATCAGAATGCTGGAGGAAATGGGCGGCTTTTTTTAGCCGATATTGGATGATGTACTCCATACAAGAGATCCCTAATTGTTTCTTAAAGAAATTCATAAAGTGGGTCGGGCTAAAATGACACAATTCTGCTAATTGCTCAATCATAAGCTCCTCTTGGTAATGGTTCGAAATATGGTCGAGGACCAAACGAATTTTTTCTTCTCTTCGATAAGCATCCGTTGAAAACTTCTTCTCGACAATATAGTTGTGAGAAAAGAGGAGATAGAGGAGTTCATTGAGCTGGGATTTGAGTCGAAGTTCATAGAAAGGACCTTGTTCTCTTCCGTTTGCCATACAGTTTAAAAGGCTCTGTTTGATTTCTTCATAACCCGGAGATTGGACTTGGATACGTCGGACAAATTCAAAATCACCATTGTAGAGGGGTTGTAAATATTTTAGAGTGGCAATGTTTTTATGCGTGATTCCGATCAGGTCCAGATTAAAATGGAGGACATCCATGGTATGGGAAGAACTCTGGATGGGATGAATGGAGTGAAGGGCATTCGGGCGGATCAAAATAATATCGCCTGGTTGACTATGAAAATATTCATAGTCGATATGGAATTGAGCAGTCCCTTCGTTGACATAAATAATCTCAATATCAGTGTGCCAATGAAATAAAATATCCGGTTGGCCATTTTGGGTGCGAATCTGTTTGATTGAAAAAGGGAAATCGCTATTGGTAAAGGATGTTTGGCGGTATAAGGTCTTTGTGTTCATGCCTACCTCTTAGATCTTTTTCGGGAGTAGCAGACGCTTTGGCTAGGTGTGAGAGAGGGTCTGCTAGTTACTTCATACAGGGAAAATCTATTATCTATATTATAATAAAATTGGACCGAAAATTAAAGAGGATTCGGTGGAATTTCTAAAATTTTAAGGATGGGGAGAAGGGAGCGTTTGTGGCAAAGAAGGCCCAAAATGACTAGGAAATGGTGTATAATAGGGACAAGATAGAAAGAGGTGGCTGGTATGATACAAATGATTGCGACAGACATGGACGGTACTCTGATGGATGCGCAAGGAGAGGTTGACCGTGAGCGTCTGAGCCGCATCTTGGATCAGCTAGACCAAAGAGGGATTCCCTTTGTTATTGCGACGGGGAATGGCTATAGCCGTATGGCTCATGTCTTGGGAGAGCTGAAAGATCGTGTCACCTTGGTTCTAGCCAATGGTGCACGGATATTAGAGAAGGGAAAGCTCATCCGAGAGTGTAGCTGGCCTGAAGAGCTGGTGCAGGAGGTCTTGCGTTATCTAGAAGGTCGAGAAGAAGAACTTCATCTGGTCGTCAGTAGCCTATCTGGAGCCTATGCCAAGAAAGGAACAGAGTTTCCTCTTTTAGAGCAATTGATGACGCCTGAGTTAGCTACAGCTTTTTACAGACGGATGCGCTTTGTGGATGATTTGGTCCAAGAGCATGGTGAGCAGGTTCTGAAGATAAGTGTCGTCACTGACACTGAAAAAGTCGAAGTCTTTGTGCAAGAGTTGCGAGAAGAGTTTGGGGAGCGACTGCTTCCAGCAGCTAGTGGCTATGGAGCCATCGATATTCTGCAACCGGAGGTCAATAAGGCTACAGCCATTCAATTCTTGGAAGAACACTGGGGCGTTGATGGTGGGCATTTAATGGCATTTGGCGATAGCCAAAACGATGTGGAAATGCTGGAGTTAGCGACCTATTCCTATGCGATGGAAAATGCGGACGTCCATGCTCGACAAGCAGCCCGCTACACAGCGTCATCTCACCAAGAAGGTGGGGTTTATGAAATGATTGAAGCCTATTTGGATGGAAGACTAAGTTTCGACTAGGCGAATATTCTACCGCACATAGTTTCTACCATACGAATCGAAAGGAGTCTTTATGGCTGTACAATTATTGGAGACCTGGCTCTTGAAAGAACAGGCAAAAATACAACAGAACTACCGAGAGCTGAATCAAAAACCTTTGAAGGAACCCGATATACTTTTTATAGGAGACTCTATCATCGAATACTATCCTCTGCAAGAGTTGCTTTTGACGGATCAGTATATGGTGAATCGGGGAATCAGAGGCTACAAGACAGACCTCTTAAGAGAGAATCTAGATGCCCATATTTTTGGTCAAGCAGTGGATAAGATTTTCTTACTAATCGGAACCAATGACATTGGCAAGGAAATGCCCCTGTCAGAAACCATTGATAACATGTCCATAATCCTCCAGGAGATGGTGCGACTCTTGCCCTTGGCGCAAATCAAACTTGTTTCGGTTCTCCCTGTGAATGAGGGAGAAACCTACAAGGGGACAGTCTATATCCGGACCAATCAAAAGATTCAGACCTTGAATCAGGCTTATCGTGAGCTGGCTCAAGAAATGATGAATGTCGAATTTATCAATGTTTTTGAGAGCTTGCTCGGTGAAGATAGTCAGCTAAAACCAGCTTATACAACAGATGGTCTTCATTTAACAATTGAAGGATACAGGGTCATTAGTAAGGCTCTTCAAAACGAACTATAACCCATCCTAGCAGGGAAAATCTATTTTCCGCTAGGTTTTTTTAGTATCTTTTATGGAACAGTTTGGTAAAGTGCTCCATTTTGTACTAATTTCATAACAGTTAGAAACTTTGTTGTTGTGCGGTTTATCCCTTCTGTTATAAAATAGTTTGCAGAAACAGAACAGATTTCGCTGTTGTGTTATGTAATAGTTCCAGGTGTTCAGTGAGCATATTCTTATACAAGGACAATAAAACGTGATAAATTGATATAGTAAAGTTGTTTGAAACGTTTTCACTCTTTGTCGAATTCAGTTCAAAGACTGACAATTATTTTTATTGAAGGAGAGTTATCATTATGACTCAAGGGAAAATTACTGCATCTGCAGCAATGCTCAACGTATTGAAAACATGGGGCGTAGACACGATCTACGGTATCCCATCAGGAACACTTAGCTCACTTATGGACGCTTTGGCTGAAGACAAAGATATCCGTTTCTTGCAAGTTCGCCACGAAGAAACAGGAGCTCTTGCAGCGGTTATGCAAGCTAAATTTGGCGGTTCTATCGGTGTTGCAGTTGGTTCAGGTGGACCTGGTGCCACTCACTTGATCAACGGTGTTTACGATGCAGCTATGGATAACACTCCATTCCTCGCGATCCTTGGATCACGTCCAAACAACGAGCTCAACATGGATGCCTTCCAAGAGCTTAACCAAAACCCAATGTACAACGGTATCGCTGTTTACAACAAACGTGTCGCTTACGCAGAGCAATTGCCAAAAGTTATTGATGAAGCTTGCCGTGCTGCCGTTTCTAAAAAAGGTCCAGCCGTTGTTGAAATTCCAGTAAACTTTGGTTTCCAAGAAATCGACGAAAACTCATACTACGGTTCAGGTTCTTACGAGCGTTCATTCATCGCTCCTGCTTTGAACGAAGTTGAAATCGACAAAGCTGTTGAAATCTTGAACAATGCTGAACGCCCAGTTATCTACGCTGGTTACGGTGGTGTGAAAGCTGGTGAAGTAATCACTGAATTGTCACGTAAAATCAAAGCACCAATCATCACAACTGGTAAAAACTTTGAAGCTTTCGAATGGAACTACGAAGGTTTGACAGGATCTGCTTACCGTGTTGGTTGGAAACCAGCCAACGAAGTGGTCTTTGAAGCAGACACAGTTCTTTTCCTTGGTTCAAACTTCCCATTTGCTGAAGTATACGAAGCATTCAAGAACACTGAAAAATTCATCCAAGTGGATATCGACCCTTACAAACTTGGTAAACGCCATGCCCTTGACGCTTCTATCCTTGGTGATGCAGGTCAAGCAGCTAAAGCGATCCTTGACAAAGTAAACCCAGTTGAGTCTACTCCATGGTGGCGTGCAAACGTGAAGAACAACCAAAACTGGCGTGATTACATGAACAAACTCGAAGGTAAAACTGAGGGTGAATTGCAATTGTACCAAGTCTACAATGCCATCAACAAATACGCTGATGAAGATGCAATCTACTCAATCGACGTCGGTAACTCAACTCAAACATCTACTCGTCACCTTCACATGACACCTAAGAACATGTGGCGTACATCTCCACTCTTTGCAACAATGGGTATTGCGATCCCTGGTGGTATCGCTGCTAAGAAAGACAATCCAGACCGCCAAGTATGGAATATCATGGGTGACGGAGCCTTCAACATGGTTTACCCAGATGTGATCACAAACGTTCAATACAACCTTCCAGTTATCAACGTTGTCTTCACAAACGATGAGTATGCCTTCATCAAGAACAAATACGAAGATACAAACAAACACTTGTTTGGTGTAGACTTTACAAATGCTGACTACGCTAAAATCGCTGAAGCACAAGGTGCAGTTGGATTTACCGTTAACCGTATTGAAGATATCGATGCTGTGGTTGCTGAAGCTGTTAAACTCAACAAAGAAGGTAAAACTGTTGTCATCGATGCTCGCATCACACAACACCGTCCACTTCCAGTAGAGGTACTTGAGTTGGATCCAAAACTTCACTCAGAAGAAGCTATCAAAGCCTTCAAGGAAAAATACGAAGCAGAAGAACTCGTACCATTCCGTCTCTTCTTGGAAGAAGAAGGGTTGCAATCACGCGCAATCAAATAATCCTGCTCGTCGAAAATCAAATGTAAACTGCGTTATCTTCACCTTGCCGTACTCCAGTACTGCCTGCGGTTCGATGCCTTGTTTATTCTTTGATTTTCTTTGAGAGAAGCTTAAAAGATCGGAGCAATCCGGTCTTTTTTAGAGGAGAGTAAATGAATTTAAATCAATTAGATATTATTGTTTCAAATGTACCCCAAGTCTGTGCGGAACTGGAGCATATCTTGGATAAGAAGGCAGACTATGTTGATGATGCTTTTGCTCAGTTCACGATTGGCAGTCACTGTCTCATGTTCTCACAAAATCATTTGATACCTCTGGAAAATTTTCAGTCAGGAATCATTCTACACATTGAAGTTGAAGATTTGGAACAGAATCAAAAGCGTTTGAAAGAATTAGGGATTGAAATTTTAAACGGCCCAGTTGTAACCGATTGGGGAACAGAATCCCTGTTAGTTGAAGGCCCTGCTGGTCTAGTCATTGATTTTTATCGTATGAAATAGGATGCTTCGTCATTTGAAGTTAACCATAATTATTCTTAAAACAGAATATGAGAATATGAACTATTAAAAGATCGGAGTCATCCGGTCTTTTTGTGTTGCGCGTAAACAGTAGCAATCATAGAATAGTATCAGTTTTTCCTAGGATGTTGTAAGACTTTCGGGTTAAAGAGGGATATAATAGACCTATCAAATCAAGTGAGGTAGAGAAATGACCGATAAACTTCAATTTCCAGATGGTTTCCTTTGGGGTGGAGCAACGGCTGCCAACCAGTGTGAGGGAGCTTATAATGAAGATGGCCGTGGTTTGGCCAATGTGGATGTGGCACCAATTGGGCCTGATCGTCATGCGATTATTACGGGTCAGAAAAAGATGTTCGACTTTGAAGAGGGCTATTTTTACCCAGCTAAAGATGGCATTGATATGTACCATCGCTACAAGGGAGACATTGCCCTCTTCGGGGAAATGGGCTTTAAAACCTATCGTTTGTCCATTGCCTGGTCTCGGATCTTCCCGAAAGGGGATGAATTGGAGCCGAATGAAGCGGGTCTACAGTTCTATGAAGACCTCTTTAAGGAGTGCCACAAGTATGGCATTGAGCCCTTAGTGACCATTACCCACTTTGACTGCCCCATGCATTTGATTACAGAGTATGGAGGGTGGCGTAGTCGCAAGATGTTGGAATACTACGAACGCCTCTGCCGAACGCTCTTCACTCGTTACAAAGGTTTGGTCAACTACTGGCTGACCTTTAATGAGATCAATGTGATCCTTCACGCCCCTTTTATGGGAGCGGGGCTCTGCTTTGAAGAAGGGGAGAATGAGGAGCAAGTCAAATACCAGGCGGCTCACCATGAATTGGTCGCTTCAGCCATTGCCACCAAGCTTGCCCATGAAATTGACCCGAACAACAAGGTCGGCTGTATGCTGGCAGCAGGACCAAACTATCCTCATACCTGTGCTCCGGGAGATGTCTGGGCTGGTCTAGAAGAAGACCGCAAGAACTTATTCTTCATCGATGTGCAGGCGCGTGGGGAATACCCAAACTATGCCAAGAAAGAGTGGGAGCGTCAGGGAATTACAGTCGAGATGACGGAACAGGACCTGCAATTGTTGAAAGACCATACAGTGGACTTTATTTCCTTCTCCTACTATGCCAGTCGGGTCGCTTCAGGTGATCCAGCTGAAAGGGAGAAAACAGCGGGCAATATCTTTGCCTCTCTGAAGAACCCCTACCTAGAAAGCTCGGAATGGGGTTGGCAGATTGATCCTCTTGGTCTCCGCATCACCCTCAATACCATCTGGGATCGTTATCAAAAGCCGATGTTTATCGTGGAAAATGGTCTTGGTGCAGTGGATACTCCAGATGAAAATGGCTATGTAGCTGATGATTACCGGATTAACTACCTGGCTGCCCATGTCAAGGCCATGCGAGATGCCATTAACGAAGATGGTGTTGTCCTCTGGGGCTATACGACTTGGGGCTGTATTGACCTGGTCTCTGCCGGGACTGGAGAAATGAAGAAGCGCTACGGCTTCATCTATGTCGATCGGGACAATGAAGGAAAAGGAACTTTAGCCCGCTCACGTAAGAAATCCTTCTATTGGTACAAAGAAGTCATTGCGACCAATGGAGCTTCTGTTGAATAAAAGTTTTCGGTACTTGCTGGCCGACTCTCTCCTATAAACTAAAAAGCTTAGAATCCCAACCACAAGCTGGGGTCCTAAGCTTTTTGTATGTAGTTAAGCCAAGTCCTTACTGATTTACTGGTCGTAGTCTAAGACATTGTTCTCGATGACAAACTTAGATTCAGCGGAAATGTTGGCTTCTCCTAGTTGCAACTGAGAACTTCCGTCTGGCTTCATGATGTGCCACTGACCGTCCTTATGGGCAAAAATGGCCTGAAATGTGACGTTATTACTCTTGTCTCGAATAGGTAGAACAAATGCTTGATCAGTATTCTCTAAGAGAATCTCTTCTTTTTTTTCAAAGTTATAGATATAAAATTGCCCAGTTCTTTGTCCCAAACCATGAAGTTCATCGACTTTTTGCCAATTCTCAAACTTATTCCGAACAAGGGATTCATTATAAATCTTGTTGATGGTTTCGTTCCGTTTCTTCGTTTCTTCCTCGTCTAGTGTTTTCTGAAACTCTGCAACCTTTTTAGTCGTTTGAATGGTTTGTCTGTTTTGCTCCCTGATTTGCTGGCGGTGGATGACTCGCATCATTCTTGCAGCAACGCCCAGGATGACGAGGATGGATACAAGGCTGATTTTAGTTTTGGCATTTTTTTTCATAGATGATTCTCCCTATTCTGTCATTGCTCCTATTATACCTTTTGAAAGAAAGGATAGTCAAGTTCATCTTGTGATGACCTAACATGCAGATTTGCAGGGGGACTATAGGATTTTATTAGATTTTCATTGACGAAGGTCCCTTTATTTGATAGGCTAGAGGAATAGAAATGATTTGGAGTTCGAAGGAAAAAGGAGTGAGGCAAGTGGCACGGGTTTTATTAATCGAGGATAATAATGATATCCAAGAAATTTTATACAGTCTCTTAAGTGAAGACCATGAGGTGCTTCAGGCTTTTTCAGGTACAGAAGGGTTGCGGCTCTTCCAGCAAGAAAGCATTGATTTGGTCCTTCTCGATATCATGCTTCCAGGGAAAAATGGGGATCAGGTTTTGGAGGAGATCCGTTTGCAGAGTCAAGTGCCGGTCATCATGATGACCGCTCTTGGAGACAAACACCTCATTAGCCAGTATCTCCTTGCAGGTGCTAATGATTATATCGTCAAGCCCTTTAATCTGGACGAAGTGGCAGCTCGGGTAACGGTGCAGCTGAGAAATAACAACACTCCGGCACAGGAACCTCCATCATCGAAAAAGCTGACTTTTAAAAATCTGGTCCTGAACCCAGAAACCTTTGAATTGGAGTCTGGAGAACATACGCTTCGCTTGGGCAAAAAAGAATTTCAAATTTTTGAGACCTTACTGGCGCATCCAAAGAAGATTTTTACCAAGGAAGAATTGTATGAAGCGGTCTGGGAAGAAGTTTATCTGCCTGGAGACAATACGCTCAATGCCCAGTTGAGCAACCTCCGAAAGAAAATTGCTCAGCTCGATCCTAATGAGGACTATATTGAAACCGTCTGGGGCTTGGGAGTTCGCTTGAAAGGAGACAAGTAATGTGGGGATTGGTTCTAGTTCTAGTCGTCCTTGTCCTTCTCTTTGGACTGGGTTACCTTCGCCTACTCTCTGCTCTCAAAGATTTGCAGGAGCAGATTCAAAAGAAGCTCCAAAATGGGAGTGGGGTACGGTTGACCTCTCAGGTGTCAAAAAAAGAATTGGTCGCCTTGACCAAGCAGGTCAGTGATCTCTTTGATCAGATCGAGCGGACCAATCGGATTGCCTTTCAAGAGAAAAAAACCTTGGATATGGCCATCAGTAATATTGCTCACGATATCCGGACACCTTTGACCATTGCTTCGGGCTATACCCAACAAATCATCAAAGGAGGGACGCAAGAAGAGGAAAAGCTGAAGAAAATTGCTTCCAATCTTCAAGTCGTCTCAAAACGCTTGGAATCTCTCTTGGAGTACAGACGCTTGATGGAGGGAGCCATCCAGCCTCGGCTTTCAGACGTCAATCTCAGCCAAGTGCTAACCCAGCAGTTATTCCAGTATTATGATAGCTTGTCTGAGGCGGGGATTGCCTTAGAGGTAGAGTTAGAAGAACATCTCCATTATGCTACCGATCCTGAGCTTTGGGAGCGACTCTTACAAAACATGCTCAGCAATGTCCTCAAGCATGGGAAGGAGCAGGCACGTTTGACCTTGACTTCTGATGAGGAGACGATTCGGGTCGAGCTGCGCAATATTGTGCAACAACCGATTCAGCATTTAGACCAACTGGCTAGTCGATTCTACTCAGAAAATCTATCGGATACAGAAGAGTCATCTGGCTTGGGTCTCTATATCATTCAAAATTTTGTAGAGATCTTAGGGGGAGACTTACAACTGGCAACGGAGGCAGACTGGTTTATCTTAACCATTACACTAAGAAAAAAGGCTTGAGCACCGCTCAAGCCTTTTTGTTATAAATCTTTGTGTTTGAAAGTAGCGAGTCCTAGGAAGCCGAAAACAAGGATGAAGCCAAGAGCGATCGAGAGGGTGTTGTTTGTTGCTATCGTACTTTGGACCATGGAATATTGGAATTCCAAATTTAGATAGTGGAGAAGATCAATATCTTTAAAGAAGAGCGCCGGAAGGCTTAAGAAGATATTTCCAATGAAGTAGCCAACGAAGGCCAAGGTGATGGATTGGCTGGCATAAAGGAGGAAGGAAATGATGCTGACCCAAGCCAGGGTGGAAAGAAACTGAATCAGCACGGTTAGTCCAAAATGAGCAAGGAAGTGCTCTGGCATGGTACCAATTCCATTGTAGAGGGTCGCGAGTAGGAAGACAAGACCATAAGATACAAGGAATTGGAAGAGAGCAATGGTCAGGACAACAGCGCTTTTAGCAAAGTAGTAGCTGGTGCGCGAAACGCCATAGGCCAGACTATTCTTGTATAAGTTTTGCGTTAAGTCTGTTCCTAGAACCAAGGTGATGACAATAATGGTAAAGAGGATAGTCACACTGATGCTGGAAGAGTAGTTGGTCAAGGCTTTAAAGCCCGTCCAAACTTCGGTCGCTTGGGGTAATTTGGATTCCGTATTGACGCCGACGTGGCCGGTAGCTCCAAAGATGACTCCAGACAGGATGTTGAGTACGAGAATGGCTTCTGTGATCCAAAAACCTTTGGAGCGAAAAAGTCTGTAAAAATCTGCTTGAATGGTATGCAACATGATAAATCTCCTAAATGAAATATGTGGGATAAGTAATGCAAGACGGTGGGTTGACTAGTCTACCAAGTCCGTAAAGAATTTTTCCAGATCTTGGCGGGCATAGTAGATTTCGTCCACATCAATATCTGCTTGGACGAGGGCTTTGACAATGACTTTAATATCGTGAGTCTGGCCAAAGATATGGATTTCTCCATCCTTATCGATGACCTTGATGCGATGATGGAGCTGATCTTGGATCAATTGACTCGCAAGGGCTAGTTGATTGGTCTTGAGGATGATATAGTCTTCGCCTTGCTCCTCGAATTCGGCCTTGCTAATTTCTTTGATCAGGCGTCCTTGGTCGACAATGCCAAAACGATTGGCAACCAGATAGAGTTCAGAGAGGATGTGACTGGAAATGAGGATAGTCATGCCGAGTTCGTCGTTGAGACGCTTGATCATCTGACGGAATTCCTTGATTCCAACAGGATCGAGACCATTGATGGGTTCATCCAAAATGAGGAAGTCAGGCTTGGCAATGAGCGCGATGGCAATTCCCAACCGTTGTTTCATTCCCAGTGAAAAATCACGGAATTTCTTCTTACCAGTATTATTCAGGCCGACATAATTCAGGGTTTCTTTGATGACCTGGTCGGGGTTTGGGATATGGCGTGCCTTGCAATAGTAGACTAGATTTTGATAGGCAGTCATATGCTTGTGGGCTACAGGGCTCTCAATGACGGATCCGACACGTTTCAGGGCTTGCGTCCACTGGGAGCGATTTGAAGAAGCAAAGAGGGAGACGCTTCCGTCCGTTTCTTGAATCAGCTGGGTGATGACCTTGATGAGGGTGGTTTTCCCAGCTCCGTTCTTACCGATGAGGCCGTAGACATCACCTTTGCGAATAGTCAGATTCACATCATTTAAGGCGTATTGTTGACCGAATTTTTTGCTCAAGTGTTTAATTTCTAATACTTTTTCCATGGCTTCTTCTCCTTAGTACAGCTTATTTTCTAGCAAATCGAAAACGATTCCGTAGGCTTCATGCTCGTAGCTATGCTCTATAAAATTTGTTTGACTATCGTTGAATGTGACCTCAAAGTTAAAATCGTTATGTACGAGGCTCCAGACGCTAAGAGCAATGATAGAGGCGATGGCGACAATCATTAGTTTCTTTTTCATAAGTGAACTCCTTCTTGGTTATTTCCTTTACACTCTTAGTATACAGCTTGCTTTTCAAATAACTATCAAGCAATTCTAAAATATTTCTAAAAAAACGACTAACCTTTTAAAAGTTAGTCGTTACTTGTAGTTTAAGTTTTCTAGAGGCTTTTCTTAAGTGAGTACGGACGTCAGCGAACTTCGAAGAAGTTCCATGACTTAGTTTTGAACCTAAAGTTTCAAAACTCCCGAGTCCTTGAAATATCACTATTTCAAGGACTTTTCTCACGGTGGAAAGCCTCAAGGTATTCATGAGTAACTTTAGAAAATAAACATTTCTTTAAATATCTTGATTTTTTAAGTTATGTAACATGAAAAAATACTTTATCTACATTAAGAGGAACTGTTTTTTAAGCTAGCCTCTTCATTTTTAAATTCACCAACAAACTCCTTGATGACTTGTGCCAGTTCATTGGGTTTCTGAGTATTGAGTAGATGGCCTCCATCTGCGATTTCTTGATAGTGCCCTTTGGGCAGGAGATTTGCCAACTTTTTCGAAGAAGCTTGATTGGCCCAATCTTTGCTGCCACAAATCACTAAGCTAGGGAGCTGACAAGTTTTAGCAGTATTGGTTAGATTAAGACTTTTTAACTCGGTCAAGATTTGCAACATGTGCTGTTTGTTGGCCCCCTGCTTTTCAAAGACCTGTTTGGGAAGCAGACGAAAGAGGAGGATCTGGAGCCGATAGAGGAGATTGGTCTTGAGTTTGTATTGTGTCCCTGAGAGCACCAAGCCCTTGAGGTGTGGTAAGTCTTGGCTGGAGAGTTCAAGAGCGAGAACGCCACCCAGTGAGAGTCCAACCAGAATAAAGGGCTCGCTTTCTTGTTGGAGACACTCCGTCAGTCTTTCTTTGGCCTCCTGGTAGCTTTCGCTTGGATAAGAGAAAATAGCGAAAGAGTCAGAAGGCAAGGGGGAAAGTGCATCTTGAACACTTTGCCAAGAATGAGCATCCTGGCCTAGGCCATGTAAAAAAACAAGTTTCATTATGGGTTCTTTCTTGTAAAATCGAGTGGATAAAGTCCACGAAGGGCATTGCAGGCATAGACTCTGTCAGCAACTTCTAAATCCTTCAGTGTCAATCGTTTTTCCTCTACTTGTCCAGTTTCCAATAGATGGCGGCGGTAGATCCCTTCGAGGAGAGGGAGATGAGCTGGAGGAGTGTAGAGTTGGCCGTCGATCTCTAGAATGAGGTTGCCGATGGTCGTCTCTAGTAAGGTTCCGTCTTCTAAATAGTAGATCTGCTCCCGATCTGACTGGATGAGATGGTCTCTCTGGCTCGTTTTAAAATAGGTAAAAGGTCGGTTTAATGGTGCAGTTTGTTCTCGTAATTGAGCCTGTAGATAGCTAGCTGGCAAGTCTGTTAGCTCCGTAATCGTCAGTTGGAAGTTTCCGTTTTTCTGCAAGGCTATCCGACAACGATAGTCAAGGCTAGAATCAACATGAGTGAGCTCTTCTTGAAGTTTGTTCAAGAGCTTTTGCTCATTATAAGGATAGGCAAAGTAGCGGCTGGCCTCTCGCAAACGGGTCAAGTGTTGCTTCAGGAAGGTCAACTCTCCTTGGTGGATACGACCAGTTGTCAAGAGATCAAATCGAGGCTCTTGACGGTAGAGAACAGCAGACTTTTGCTTAGTTTCCTGGTATTCGGATTTCCATTTGCTGTCCCAAGTGATGCCCCCTCCTACGCCATAGATGGCTTTGGTGCCTTGCATTTGAAGGGTTCGGATAGCCACATTGAAGATCCGTTTCCCTTTTGGAAGAAGGATCCCAATCGTTCCACAGTAGACTCCGCGAGGAGCAACCTCTGTCTTTTGAATAATTTCCATAGTAGAGATTTTCGGTGCCCCTGTAATCGAACCACAAGGAAAGAGGGCCTGGAAGGTTTGAACCAGGTCGATCTCTGGGCGCAAGCGACTTTTAATGGTCGACGTCATCTGCCAAACGGTAGAGTATTGCTCAACTTGGCAGAGACGGGTCACCTGCTCACTTCCAATTTCCGAAATCCGGTTCATATCATTGCGGAGGAGATCTACAATCATCATATTTTCCGCTCGATTTTTGGGGTCCGCTTCTAACCAAGCTGCCTCTTCAAGATCGGCTTGGTTGGTGAGGCCACGACGAGTCGTCCCCTTCATGGGGCGCGTGGTCAATAGCCGATCTTCTTGTTCAAAAAAGAGTTCAGGGCTGATAGAGAGGATGGACACATCATCGTGCTGGATAAAGGCATTGTAATGGGCCTTTTGCTCTACCACTAAGCGATTATAGATGGCCAAAGGATCAGCCTCTAGCTCTTGAGAAAGCTGGACGGTATAGTTGACCTGGTAGGTGTCTCCTTGACGGATGTGGTGCTGGATGGTCTCAATGGCTTCTTGATAGGTAGGCGCCTCGACCTCTTCCTTCCAATTGGCAGGTAGGTCCACAGCCTCATAGTCCTCTGGGAAAGGAAGGGTCTCGACCTCCTCATGAATGGTGAAATAGAGGAGATACTCTCCCATGAGTGGTGCTGGGTGGACGGCTAATTTTTTCTCAAAAGCAGGAGCGGCTTCATAACTGACATAGCCTACGGCATAATAACCAGCCTCCTGATAGGCTTCCGCCTCTCTCAGAAGAGTCTCTACTTGGTCGAGGTCTCTGGTTTTTAATTCCCTTATGGGCTTGGTGAAAAGCTGTCGCAATCCAAGCTCTTTAAAATCAATAATCGTTTGTTTGTGCATGCTTTGAGTATATCAAAAATAGAGGAAAAAAGGTAGATAAGGAGGCAAGGATTCCTTGCTTGGTCCTCTCTTTCATGCTAAAATAACCATAGAATCTGCATTTGGCGAAGGAGTAGGACCATGAAAAAGAATTCCCTCTATAACACTTCCAGTATTAGTCTTTTTCAATACCTCTTTGCGATTGCAGTGATTTTGGTGCATAGTGGTCGCTTAACTTCCTATGAGTCGGTGCATTTTGGTCTCAAGAGTATCCTTGGACGGCTAGCGGTGCCATTTTTTATCGTCTGTGCCAGCTTTTTCCTCAAGCCATCACTAAGAGATGCAAGGAAAATGAAGGCCTATCTGGTCAAAATCGTAAAAACCTATTTATTTTGGAGTTGTGTCTATCTTCCCTATGCCTGGGTCTTTTTTTCTAGTCTCAACCTCCCAGTATCTCTCTTTCCAGCTGGCGTCCTCATCGCTCTAGTCTATTTGGGGATGTGTTACCAACTCTGGTATATCCCAGCTTTTTTGCTAGGTTTGTTTTTGGTCAATCAACTGGTCAAACGCTTGGGCATGGTTTGGGCGGGGGTGATCAGCTTGCTCCTCTATTGCTGGGGCTTGGTTGAGACCTATTCGGCTTATCTAGACACCACGAGTCTTCTCAAGGGCTACCAGCTCTACAGCAACTTATTTTTCACTGCTCGAAATGGATTCTTTTACACGCCTATTTTTATCTATATGGGATACTATCTCTATGATCATTTTCATGCACAAACCTTTAAGGTTCACCGTTGGCAAAAGCTATCTCTCGCCTTTGGCTTGTTCTGTATGGAAGGCATCATCATTTTTCAACATGAAGGAATCGATAAGAACTTTTTCTTATTACTTCCTATTGTGACGGTCTATTTTGTCAATGCCTGCCTGCGATCGTCCTTTTTGAAAAGCTATGATTTGCAGTACTTAAAACAGATGAGTATGGCGCTTTACTTTTCGCATCCAATCTTCATCGAGTGGGCTCGCTATGGTTTTAGCAATCTCCCACTTTCCTATCCAGACAGAGGCAAGCTGATTTTTGTGGTGGCCTTGTTTGGAAGCCATCTCTTTGGGTTGGCCATGCTCTCTTATCACAATTGGCAAAATGAAAAGAGGATGAGAAGGTTAAAAAAGGAAGTTTTCTAAAGTGACTTCTTTTTTATTTTAAAGGAGACTGATAGAGCTACTAAGAGTTGCAATTTCTTTCAAGTTTGGTTATGTTGAAAGGGATTACAAGTAAAATCAAAAAGGAGAAGTACATGAAGAAAAAAAGGTGGCATGATGCTGTGATTTATCAAATCTATCCCAAGAGTTTTTTAGATAGCAATGGGGATGGAATTGGTGACCTCAAGGGGATCATCAGTAAGCTGGATTATTTGGAGAAATTAGGCATTATGGCCATTTGGCTGTCTCCTGTTTAGCAAAGTCCTATGGATGATAATGGCTATGACATATCTGATTATGAGGATATTGCTTCTATCTTTGGGACCATGGAGGATATGGAGGAGCTGATTGCGGAAGGGCAAAAGCGCGATATTAAGATTATTATGGATTTGGTGGTCAACCATACATCGGATGAGCATGATTGGTTTATCGAAGCGAAAGAAAATCCAAACAGTCCAGAGCGGGACTACTATATTTGGAGGGACCAACCCAATGATCTTCTCTCGAACTTCAGTGGTTCAGCTTGGGAATTTGATCCAGCTTCCCAGCAGTATTATTTGCACTTCTTTAGTAAGAAGCAACCGGACCTGAATTGGGAAAATGAGAGCCTTCGGCAGAAGATTTACGACATGATGAATTTTTGGATTGACAAGGGGATCGGTGGTTTTCGGATGGATGTCATCGACATGATTGGGAAAATTCCGGATCAGAAGATCGTAGCCAATGGTCCTATGCTCCACCCCTATCTGAAAGAAATGAATCGAGCAACCTTCGGAGATAAGGATTTGTTGACGGTTGGGGAGACTTGGGGAGCTACACCTGAGATTGCCAAGCAATACTCTGGTCCTGACAATGAGGAATTGTCAATGGTCTTTCAATTTGAACACATCGGGCTTCTATTCCAAGAAGGTCAGCCCAAATGGCGCTATGCAAAGAAGCTCAATGTTCCTAAGCTGAAAGACATATTCAATAAGTGGCAGACAGAACTGGGCATGGACGAAGGCTGGAACTCCCTCTTTTGGAACAACCATGACCTTCCTCGTGTTGTTTCTGCCTGGGGAGCTGACCAAGCCTACCGGGTGAAGTCCGCTAAGGCTTTAGCCATTCTTCTTCATTTGATGAGAGGGACGCCTTATATCTACCAGGGAGAAGAGATTGGCATGACCAACTATCCTTTTAAGAGCCTAGACGAAATCGAGGATATTGAGTCTATTAACTATGCCAAGGAAAGTCTAGAAAAGGGAGTAGACCTCGACACCATTATGGACCAAATCCGGCATATTGGCCGTGACAATGCTCGGACTCTTATGCAGTGGTCCAATCAGTCACAGGCTGGATTTACGACCGGTCACCCTTGGCTAGTCGTCAATCCAAACTATCAGGAAATCAATGTAGAAGCGGCTTTGGCCGACCCTTCATCCATTTTTTATACCTATCAGCAATTGATTGCTCTCCGTAAGGAACAAGACTGGTTGATTTCTGCAGATTTTGAGCTACTTGATACAGCAGATCAAGTCTTTGCCTACCAACGTGTAGACGGGGACCAGCGCTATTTGATTGTGGTCAATCTGTCTAGCCAAATCCAGAGTTTTGAACTGGAGGAAGACTACCAGTCTGTCCTCATTAGCAATACAGAAGTAGAACAGGTCAAAGAGAAGAAGGTATTGGAGCCTTGGGATGCTTTTTGTGTGCAACAAACTAGAGCATAAGTTCCTAATAAAAAGAAGCGGATAGCTTCTTTTTTTGTTTTTGAGAAGACTAGGACTGACGAATGGGAGGGGTCTGGGCCTGTCTGGTAGAAAGCTTATAGTTATTTTTTATAAGGACTATTAGTTCTGGTCAATGACAAGAGGGGAAAACCCTTGATCTATAAGGTTATAGTTTCTGGCTATATCGTAAACCATTGAAAAGCAATTATACAGAAGGTGCTTCTTCTGATAAGATAGACTCAACTTGAATTTTTGGAGGACAAAACATGTCAACTACAATTATTGGATTCCCTCGTTTGGGTGAATTCCGCGAACTAAAATTTACAACTGAGAAATATTTTAGAAACGAAATTACAGCTGAAGATTTGTTGGGTGCTGCAAAAGAATTGCGTGCCAAACACTGGAACATTGTCAAAGAAAAAGGCATCACTGAAATCCCATCAAATGATTTTTCACATTATGACAACTTCCTAGATGCAGCCTTCCTTTTCAACGTGGTTCCTGAGTCGGTTCAAAATTTGGACTTGTCTGACCTTGAACGCTACTTTGCTTTGGCGCGTGGTTACCAAGGTGAAAAAGGGGATGTGCGTGCTCTTCCAATGAAGAAATGGTTCAACACCAACTACCACTATATCGTTCCAAAATTTGAAAAAACAACAGAAGTCAAATTGGCTGGTCACAAGATTTTTGATGAGTACCAAGAAGCCAAAGAATTGGGTCTTGACACTCGCCCAGTTGTGGTTGGACCATTCACTTTCCTTCAATTGTCAGACTTTGAAGAAGGTGTGAAAGCAGAAGATTTCGTGGATAGCTTAGTGGCTGCTTACCAAGATGTTTTTGCGAAATTGGCTGAACTTGGTGCAACTCGTATCCAACTAGATGAAGCAGCTCTTGTCAAAGACTTGACAGCTGAAGAAAAAGCACTCTTCTTAAACCTCTACAACAAACTCTTGGCTGACAAAAAAGGTCTTGAAGTCTTGATCCAAACTTATTTTGGTGACGTGCGTGACATCTACGCTGACCTTGTGAACTTGCCAGTAGATGCGATTGGTCTTGACTTCGTTGAAGGGAAGAAAACTCTTGAACTCGTTAAAGGTGGCTTCCCAGCAGATAAGACTCTTTATGCAGGTATTGTCAATGGTAAAAACATCTGGCGTAATAACTACGAAGCAAGCTTGGAAATTTTGAAACAAGTTCCAGCTGAAAATGTTGTCTTGACAACTTCTTGCTCACTGCTTCATGTACCATTTACGACTGCTAACGAAGACTTTGAACCAGCTATCTTGAATCATTTTGCTTTTGCAGTTGAAAAATTGGAAGAACTCCGTGACTTGGATGCTATCCGCAACGGTCAAGGTGAACAAGCTCTTGCAGCGAACAAAGAACTCTTTGCAACAGAACGTGTCGGAGCAAATGCGGAACTTCGTGCGCGTATCGCTGGATTGACAGACGCAGACTATACTCGTTTGCCAGCCTTTGCTGAACGTGAAGCCATCCAAGAAGAAGCCTTTAAACTTCCAGCTCTTCCAACAACAACTATCGGTTCATTCCCTCAAACCAAGGAAGTGCGTGCTAAACGTTTGGCCTTCCGTAAGGGTGAATTGACGCAAGAAGAATACGATGCCTTCCTTGCTGAAACCATCGACGAATGGATCAAATGGCAAGAAGAAGTTGGATTTGATGTGCTTGTACACGGTGAATTCGAGCGGAACGACATGGTTGAGTACTTCGGTCAAAACTTGTCAGGTTACCTCTTCTCTAAGAATGGTTGGGTACAATCATACGGTATGCGTGGGGTGAAACCACCAATCATCTGGGGTGATGTCACTCGTCTCAACCCTATTACTGTTAAATGGTCTAGCTATGCACAAAGCCGTACGGACAAACCTGTCAAAGGGATGTTGACTGGACCTGTTACTATCCTTAACTGGTCATTCCCACGTGAAGACATCTCTATCAAAGATTCGACTCTTCAAATCGCTCTTGCTATCAAGGAAGAAGTTCTTGACCTTGAAGCTGCAGGTGTGAAGATTATCCAAATCGACGAGGCTGCTCTTCGTGAAAAATTGCCACTCCGTCGTAGCGACTGGTACGAAGACTACCTTGACTGGGCTATTCCAGCCTTCCGCTTGGTACACTCAACAGTAGCACCAGACACACAAATCCACACTCACATGTGTTACTCAGAATTTACAGATATCATCCCAGCTATCGATAACATGGATGCGGACGTGATCTCATTTGAAGCGAGCCGTTCAAACCTTGAAATCTTGGACGAACTCAAAGCTCAAAACTTCCAAACAGAAGTGGGGCCTGGGGTTTACGATATCCACTCACCTCGTGTGCCAAATGAAGGCGAAATCGACCACACCATCGAAGCCATCCTTGCGAAAGTACCAAGCAAGAAAGTATGGATCAACCCTGACTGTGGTTTGAAAACACGTGGTATCAAAGAAACGAGAGAAAGCTTGATCCGTCTTGTAGAAGCGGCAAAAGCTGCTCGTAAAGCGCTATAAGGCAAGTAGAAATTCCTAAGCTTGCTGGTTAGCAAAAGAAAGAATTGCTCAATCAAGAAAGGAATACATTTGATGACTAAGCAAACACCGTCGCTCTCCTTTGAGGTTTTCCCTCCAAATCCTGAAGTAGGCAATGCCAAGCTCTTACGTGCCTTGGAAAATATGCAGGAATTAGCCCCTCACTTTATCAGTGTGACCGCTAGCAATAACAAATACAATATCAAAGAGACGACGGTTGCCTTAGCCAATCATATTCAAAATGAATTGTCTATTCCGACCATTGCCCACTTGCCTGCCATCTATCTGAGTAAGGAAAAAGTGGCAGATACCCTTCATGACTTAGACCAAGTGGGAGTTCATCGGATCTTGGCCCTTCGTGGAGATATTATTCCAGGTGTGGAGCCTCTGAAAGACTTTCGTTATGCAACAGATTTGATTGAATTTATTAAAACGGAAGCTCCTCATTTTGATGTAATCGGTGCTTGTTACCCTGAGGGGCATCCGGATTCACCTAGTCAGATTTCAGACATTCAAAACCTTAAAAAGAAAGTGGATGCTGGATGTTCAAGTCTAGTGACTCAGCTTTTCTTTGACAATGAGCGTTTCTACGATTTTCAAGATAAGTGTATCTTAGCGGGAATTGATGTTCCCATTCATGCAGGGGTGATGCCAATTCTTAACAGAAACCAGGCCCTTCGCTTGTTGAAGACTTGTGAAAATGTTCATATCCCACGGAAGTTCAAAGCCATCCTTGATAAGTATGAGCATGATCCAGAATCCCTTCGTGCAGCTGGTTTAGCTTATGCGGTAGATCAAATCGTAGATTTGGTCACACAAGATGTTGCAGGTGTCCATCTCTATACCATGAACAATGAAGATGTAGCCTATCATGTCCATCATGCAACAAAAGCTTTATTTGATCATCAACCAAACTTAGAAGTGATCTAATCAACAGTCTAAGAAGGAATTGTAGAGATTGAGAAAAATTTTTCTCAGTCTTTTTTTTCTTGGGCCAATTGCTTGCTAAAAGACAACTTTTTTTTTATAGTATTAATATGAAGATTTTGGAGGCGCTTGCAATGAAGAGAGAACTCACGTTGAAGTTATTTGGACCCCCTAAGGTTGTTTTCCAACAGAAAGACATCCGTTTTTCCTTCTCGAAGATGGAGGCTTTATTTTATTACTTAGCTGTATCGGGTGAGGTTAACCGTGATGAAATTGCGGGTATTCTCTGGGGGGATAAGGAAAACCAAGTCGCTCGGAAAAATCTACGGAATACTGTTTACCAAGCCAATAAAATCTTTGAAGGAGATGTCATTGTTTCTCCAAGTAGGAGTAGCCTGGCCCTTAATCCTGAGTTGAATCTTTCTTTGGACGTCCAGCTTTTTGAAAGGGATCCAATAAGCAATTTACATCTTTATCAGGGAGATTTTCTAGAAGGCTTCTACGTCAAGGATGATGAGGACTTTGACCAGTGGGCTTCCCGTAAACGGAGCGCTTATAAGCAACTCTATATTGAAAGCTGTTATCAAAAGATTGACAAAGAGGGGCTGGGGGATCCTGGTATAGAGTCCTTACTCCACCATTTAGTAGAGCTGGATGAATTTGAAGAAAAGAACTACCAACTCTTGATGGAGTATTATAGAGTCCATCACCAGCTGGGGAAATTTTTTGAGACCTATTACAAGCTGGTGGATTTATTGGATCGTGAGCTGAATGTTCGTCCCAGTCGAGTGATAGAAGAACTGTATCATTCTGTTTTGGAAGCTAAACGCACCCATAAACAGAGCAATCGTGTGAATGTCCGAGAACTCCCTTTCTTTGGTCGCAAACAAGAACTGTCCCAACTGGAAGAATACCTATCCTTAGTAGAGAAGGGGGAAGCGGTTGGCCCTCTCTTGGTCATGGGGCAATCTGGAACAGGCAAAAAACGTTTATTGCGTCAATTGGTCTTGCTGTCCAATCGCAGTTTTAGCTTTGTTAAGGTGGAAGGCAAAGTCGGCAGTCGCAAAGAAGAAGGAGGAATCTGGGGTGACCTCAAAGCTTCCCTAGAGAAAGTGAGTGAAGAGCTAGAAGTCTCTCCTCTAGGAAAAGCGGACGATCTCCCTGCTGTCCGGAAGCACCTTCAAAGACTCAGCCAAGAAAAACCTCTCCTGATTCTGCTTGAAAATGCTCAGTGGATGGATGCGGCCTCATTCAATAAAGTAAAGCAATTGGAGGAGAAAAGTAGCGGGGAAAGATGGCAACTGATTGTTACAGCAGAAGGGCCCTTGCCGGAATTCTTGGTCACCTTCTTTGGGAGTTTAAAAGTCGAGAGACGGTTGTCCCAGCTCGAGTTGACCAATTTTGATCCGACGGAAAGTCGATTACTCTTGCAAGGGCAACTGGGGCAGATAGAACCAGCCCTGATCGAGCAAATGATGGAGTGGAGTGAAGGAAGTCCCTTCTTGCTGTCCAGCTATATAGAAGAGTGGAAAGAGAAGGAAAGTTTAGAGCCCTTACCTGATATCATTCAAGCCTATCTGTCTCAAGAGCTGGGTGACTTGAGCAGTGAAGAGGAGTCCCTTCTTCATTATTTGTCTTGTTTTCATAAGCCGATCTCCATGTCTATCTTGGCCGATTTGACAGCTACAGATCTTTCTGTTTTAACTGCATTATTAGATCCTTTAGCTCAAAGAGGAATCATCTCAATAGTGGAGGAAGGGGAGGATCTCTTAATCCAATTTTGCAAGCAATTGGTAGCTATGTACTTCTACCAACTCCTGTCACCAGCTAGACGGCGTCTCTTCCACCAACAAATCGCGCAAAAACTGGAAGAAACCTTAGAAGATTCGACAGACCTGCTTTTCTATAAGGAAATAGCTTACCAATATAAGCAGTCCCAAAATCTCTTGCATTCCTTGTCTTTTGAGCTGACCTACTTGGAAGAAATCCTCCAGCTAGAACATGAACTATTCCCAATATACTCCAAGGGAGAAGAAGGGGGAGTATCCGATGGGAAAAATAGCCATTTGGACATTTTTGGGGAACTCTCTCGTCTTCGTCGAGAACTGGATCAGCTTTTTTCACGACACCAAAAAGATAGAGACTACAAGTATTTGCAACTGCGCTACTTGTATCTAGAGGGGCGCTACTTCATTCGAAGTGGTGAGTACCAAAAGGGGATTCATGATATTCAAAAGGTCATCTCCTATGCGCGGGAACTCAAACGGCTCGACTTTCTTTTAGAAGGGTACCGGCAAATCATTTATTATTGCATTCAAACAGAAAATATTTCTGAAATGGCCTATTACACAGATTTGGCTTTAGAAGATGCGATTCAGGCCAACAACCATGAAGCGATTGCGATTCAGTTACGCTTGAAGGGGTTGTACCATTTGATGGTAGGGGATGAGGAGCAGGCGACCCGACACCTCTATCGCTCCATTGATTGCTTTAGTCTGACCAATAGCATGCAGGCCAAGTATGCCATTCAAATTGCAGCATCTTTAGCCTACCTGGCTGAAATAGAGCAAGTGAGAGGGCATTTTCAAGTAGCTGTCACCCATTTGGAAGAGGTCCTACGCTTGGTGGGAGATCAATCTGTTGATTCAGTCCGAGTGGTGTTTGAAATTGATCTTGGGATTGCCTACTATTGGAAGAGAGATTTGGTCCAAGCCCGCTTCTATTTTGACAGGGCTCAAAAGGTTTTGTCCGGCGTTCGCTTCCCTTGGAAGGAAGAATTGCTCGAATTTTATCAATCCTTAATCGCCTGTCATTTTGGCGAGCAAGAGAAGGTGGCAACTTATCTGGCTCGTAAAGAAGGAACCATGAAGCAAACGACGAATGCGCGAGACAAGGGGATGGTTTGTTATCTCTTAGCCTTCTTGGCGGCCCAGAAGGAACAAGGAGAGCAACTGGTTCCTGCTTTGAGCTCTTTCTTGAAAGAAGATAAGGGCTACTACAAGAAACTGGCAGAGCAACATCTGACTCCGTATAGAGACCGTCCCTTCCTCAAGAGATTAAAAGTCCTCTAGTATAGCTCATCAAGTGTCACGAAGGAAGAATAAAAAAAGGCTTATCAATACCCAAGGGATGGATGTTGATAAGCCTTTTGTATGTTAGAGAGGTTTTGCATCTTATTTTTGTTGGGACAAGATTTGGGTCAAGTAAAAGATAAAGGTTGCAGCCAGGTTGGAGGTGTGGTTGTCAATATCATGAGGAGGGGAAACTTCCACAATATCAAATCCAATCAGTTTGCCGCTAGCAGCAATGTGTTGGAGCAACATTAGGGCTAGTTTTGGATCCACCCCAAGTGACTGGATGGCACTGACGCCAGGGGCAGAACCAACGGCAAAGCAGTCCATATCGATAGAGAGGTAGGCCGCTGTCTGTTTTTCTAAGAATTGATCAATCCGATCAAGAATGGCCTGGTGGCTCATCCGGAAGAGATCTTGTCCTGTTAAGAAATCAATGCTTGGTGTTTTTGCCACATAGTTGAATAGGAACAGGTTGTTGCTGTGTTCCTGGATGCCCAAAATCAAGTAAGGGAAATCTTTGCTCTCTTCTTTTGCGTGGTCTGCCATTTGGCGAAATCCTGTTCCAGAGTTGGGACCAGTTTGGTCGTAAGGACGCAGGTCAAAGTGAGCATCTAGATTGATGACAGCCAATTGTTCATCTGGTTGCAAGGAGGATTTGAGGCCCAGATAGTGGCCGTAAGCTGTTTCGTGACCTCCCCCAAGGACGATTGGTTGAATATTTAACTCCAACATTCGTTTGACGGTTTGAGAGAGACTCTCTTGCAAATCTTCAAGAGAGCGATTGGGGCCATCGATATTCCCGACATCAAAAACTGTGACATTGGTCCCCCAGTGCCAAGGAAGTTTGGCAAGTTGGGTTCGAATAGCGTTTGGGCTTTCGACAGCACCGACGCGACCGTTATTGATATAGACTCCTTTATCGCTTTTAAAGCCAAGGATTCCAAAGGTGACTTCTTCAAAAGGAGTCAAGCTTTCATCATTCAAATCCAAAAACTTCGTCAGCATTCCCCATTTGGCTGTATAGGGATTGTCTTCAATACTGCCTTGGTAATAACTGTAAGTCATTGGGTAATAATCTCTAAGCACGTTACATGCCTCCGTTTGTTTGTATTTGGCTAGAAAGGCAAAGGCTGAGAAAATTTCTCAGCCTTTTTTTGCTGTATCCTTACTGTATCAGTATTGAATGCTTAAGTCAACTGCTTTTTCGATGGTTGCTAAGAATTCTTCACTTTCAACGACAGCAGATGCCTTATTGAGTTCTTCAAAGATTTCGATGTCCTTGTCAAATTCAATGAAGGCCACCTTGCTGCGAATCATGTCATAGGCTGGTTTTGTACCTTTACCAAGTTCATGATTTTCTGGTTTGAGATCCAAGGCTTGGCAAGCTGCCATGATTTCAGTAGCAACGATGCGGCGTGAATTCTTAAGAATCTCAGCCGCTTTACGAGCTGCTGTAGTTCCCATGCTGACGAAGTCCTCTTGGTTTTCACAAGATGGGATAGAGTCTACGCTAGCTGGGTGAGACAAGATTTTGTTTTCAGATGCAAGAGATGCACAAGCATACTGCGTAATCATGAAGCCTGAGTTAAGGCCAGGGTGTTTGACCAAGAAGGATGGCAATTTGCTGAGTTGGCTGTTGACCAATCGTTCTACCCGACGTTCAGATACGTTACCAATCTCAGAAAGGGCAATACCCAAAAAGTCAAATGGTTGAGCCATTGGTTCACCGTGGAAGTTACCTCCTGAAATGACGTGACCTTCCTTGGTGATGATTGGGTTATCCGTCACAGAGTTGATTTCGATTTCAACTTTTGTTTTCACATAAGCAATAGAGTCCTTGCTGGCTCCGTGGATTTGAGGGATACAACGGAGTGTATAAGGATCTTGTACCCGTTGTTGAGTCGCAACAGTGGTATTTTTGCTTCCTTCAAGGAGATTACGGATGTTACGAGCAGTCGCCAATTGTCCACTTTGAGGACGGATGGTATGAAGGTCTTCTTCAAATGGACTGGTAATACCATTGTGAACTTCCATTGAGAGAGCACCTGCAATATCAGAGAGTTTGAGCAATTGAATACCGTCGTAAGTTGCAAGAGCTCCAATACCGGTTAGGACCGTTGTACCATTAATCAAGGCAAGTCCTTCTTTGGCAGCCAATTGGATCTTTTCGATACCAGCTTGGTCGAGAGCTTCTTGACCGCTCAAAAGTTGACCTTTGTAGTAGGCATGTCCAAGTCCCAACATTGGGAGAACCATGTGAGAAAGAGGGGCGAGGTCACCAGATGCTCCAAGAGAACCTTTTTCTGGAATATAAGGAGTCACTCCTTTGTTGAGCAATTCTAACAGTTTTTCAACGGTTGATAGACGAATGCCAGAATAACCTTTTAAGAGTGAGTTAATACGGATTAACATAATAGCACGAACGGCATCTTCAGGAAGTGGATCGCCAAAACCAGATGCGTGAGTACGAATCAAGTTTTCTTGAAGTTGGACAGTATCTTCAGGAGAAATGCTGACATTACAGAGGGAACCAAATCCAGTGGTCACACCATAGACAACACGTTTTTCACGGACGATATCATCGACAATTTTACGAGATGCGATGACAGCTTCTTTTGCTCCTTCGTCTAACTCACATTGGGCACCGTGCCGAGCGACGGCGATGACCTCTTCCAGTGTTAAGCTGTTACCATCTAAATGAATCAATTGAGTCATATAAAACCTCCGATTATGAATTGTTCTGTAGAAGTAGATTTGTTTACTTCGGTTTGAATACCAAACGTGAGCCCATTGTCTATGATTCTTAGAAGGATTGAAAGAAGTCTTAGAGAAAAGAGCTCAGGTTTGATATTCGTGGCTTCTTAGATGGGCTAGGGAGCAAAGGAATGCTTTGCTCCTGCCTAAGTTCCCATCTAATGTGTAAATAGAATTGGTGAGGACTGTTTTATTTTTTAGCTAGTTTGTCACCGTGGAAAACAAAGTAAAGTCCACTAGCGATTACTAGACCGATAGCTCCCCATACAAAGTTCATTAGATTGTCCCCTGCAATCATCAAGATACTGATGACAACAGCCAAAATTGGGATAACTGGACCGAATGGCACTCGGAAGGTAACCTTTTTCTCTGGGTACATTTTTCTGAGTTTGAGCGCTGCCAAAGCAGTCGGAATATATTGGAAGAAACGGAAAACAACACTGAAAGTTGCTAAGGATTCGAAAGATCCAGATAACAAGAGTAAGAATGCAAAGAAACCGGAAATGATAATGGCAATGACAGGAGCATTCTTAGAGTTTGTTTTTCCAAGTTCTGCTGGCAAGAGTTTTTCGTCTGCTAGGGCAGCACCGAAACGAGGAACCATAATGGATTCACCGATGTTGAGACCGGCGATTGAAATGAGAGCACCATAGGAGACAAGAGGGGCACCGATAGGGCCAATCATTTTAACAAATGCGTCTTGTACTGGTGCCTCGGTTCCCATAATGCCTCCACCAAGCATAGCGATTGTTCCAGCGATGATCAACATGTAGAGAACTGAGACGATACTGATGGATCCCAAGATAGCACGAGGAACGTTCTTTTCAGGGTTACGCATTTCCCCTGCAACGATGGACATGGTTTCGAATCCGATAAATCCATAGAAGATGTAAACAGCGGTACTAGAAATAGCACTAAAGAGATTTGATCCACTTTCCAATTGAAGGAAAGGTGTGAAGTTGCCCTTGCTCACACCACCAGGAATAAAGAAGATGGCGAAGAGAGAGAAGAGGACAATTGGGATTAATTTTGCAACAGTAGCTGTCAGAGTGAACATCTTAGATGTTTTCAGACCGGCGATGTTCATAAGACTCAAGAGAACCAACATAACGATACTAATCGCTAGGTTGTGACCTTCGAATGCTGGGAAGGTAATGATGAAGATCTTAGCAAAACCAGCTAGCATAGCAGCCCAAGCGATAACGGTAACGGCCCAACCGAGAATTCCGACATTAAAGCCGACAAAGTCACCGAAAGCTGCTTTGGAGTATTGCATGGCTCCACCGTTTTTATCAAAGTAGCCAGCCGTTTCAGCCAGACAGGCTGATAGTAGCATGACAAGAATAGCTACCCCAAACATGACAGCTAGGGAAGCTGGTCCTAAACCGGCATAAATTTTTTGAGGTAAAAGGAAGATACCAGATCCGATGACGGCATTGATACCGTATAGAGTGGCACCGCTAAAGCTGAATTTCGCTTTTTCTTGTTCCTCAATCGACTGTTTATGTGCTCCGTTCATAATGTCTCTCCTTTAAAACATTATCTTAGCGCAGTCCAGATAGCAATCGGTTGCTTCCCAGACTGAAGGGGTGAAAACGTAATTGTCATCTCTTGAAGAGGAGATGCTTGTTCGATCAACAGGAGCTCGTGAGTTTGGAGGGAGTAAAGTTGTCCCTTTTTCCATTCAAGTGTTAGTGGACAGAGAGCATAGATCAATTGATAGCGACTCTGGCTCGTAACACTTTCTTGTGGGGATATAGCACTCATATGCCCCTGATAGGAAGGTTTATAGATGAGATTAAAGTCTTGACAGGTCCCTTGACTAGATACGGGATCTCCCCCGTCAAAGAAGTAGCTTTGAAAGGGCTTTAAAACCACTTCTTTACCTTGATGGGTGAGTGTAATCGATGAAGTCAGAGGCATCAAGATTCGGTGGTAACCAGTGAGATCGGTAAAGTCACTTTTTTCAACCTCCACCGTTGCAGTAGAGAGGCGAAAATCAAAGGTCCGATCTGGATAACTTCCCTCTTTCGGAGAGAGGAAGAGTTGGGTGGTTTGGCCACCAGACCAAGTAGAAATCTGATAATCTGCGGGCGTGAGATGAAGGATAGTCACCATAGGACGTCCTCTTTCTTAAAAGAGACCAGTAATATTGCCTTGGGCATCGATATCAATCTTTTCACTGGCAGGAACTTTAGGTAGACCAGGCATGGTCATGATCGTACCAGTGAGAGCTACGATAAAGCCAGCCCCTGCAGCTACCTTAAGGTTACTGATTTTGACAGTGAAGTCTTTTGGTGCACCCATCTTCTTCGCATCATCTGAGAAGGAGTATTGTGTCTTGGCCATACAGATTGGAAGATTTGAGAAACCAAGTGCTTCTAATTCTTTGAGTTCGCGTTTGGCCGCTGGTGTTAGGCTAATGCCTTTTCCACCATAGACTTTTGTGACAATCTTGGTCAATTTTGTTTCAATGTTGTCTTCTTCGTCATAGACATAAGAGAAGTGGTTTTCTTCTTGAGCCAGTTGAATGACTTTTTCAGCTAAGTCACGGCCACCAGCTCCACCATTTGCCCAGACATCCGAAATGACAACATCTACATTGCGTTTCTTACAAGATTCATAGACAGCTTCAAGTTCCGCTTCTGTATCCAGCGGGAATTTGTTAATGGCAACGACTACAGGTAGGCCATAGACTTCTTGGATGTTGGCCAAGTGTCTGTCAAGGTTTGGTAGACCATTGATGACAGCTTGGACATTTTCAGTAGCCAAGTCCGCTTTGGCAACTCCACCATGCATTTTGAGAGCACGGATGGTTGCGACGAGGACTACGGCAGAAGGTTTAAGACCTGCTATGCGACACTTGATGTCAATGAATTTTTCAGCACCTAAGTCTGCTCCAAAACCAGCTTCTGTAACAACATAGTCTGCATATTTGAGAGCTAGTTTAGTAGCCAGCACACTGTTACAGCCATGAGCGATATTGGCAAATGGTCCACCGTGGATAATAGCAGGAGTATGTTCCAAGGTTTGTACCAAGTTGGGATGAATGGCATCTTTGAGAACAGCTGCCATAGCCCCTCCGGCTTTGAGGTCTTTAGCTGTCACGGGTTGCCCTTGGTAGTTGTAACCGATAATGATGCGATCAAGGCGTTCTTTGAGGTCAAGGATGTTTTCTGAGAGACAGAGAATAGCCATGATTTCAGAAGCCACTGTGATGTCGAAACCATCTTCACGAGGAACTCCGTTTGTTTTTCCTTGGAGGCCATCGACAATATGACGGAGTTGACGGTCGTTCATGTCGACTACTCGTTTCCAAGTGATGCGACGAGAATCAATGCCTAACTCATTGCCGTGGTGAATATGATTGTCAATCAAGGCTGCAAGCAGGTTGTTGGCAATCCCAATGGCATGGAAGTCACCTGTAAAGTGAAGGTTGATGTCTTCCATAGGAACCACTTGGGCATAACCACCACCGGCAGCACCACCTTTGATTCCAAAGACAGGGCCAAGAGAAGGTTCACGGAGAGCAATGACGGCATTCTCACCGATAGCAGAGAGGGCATCTACTAGACCAACAGAGGTGGTTGTCTTTCCTTCTCCGGCAGGAGTAGGAGAGATAGCTGTCACGAGGATCAGCTTGCCATCTTCCTTATCCTTTAGTTGTTCCAGTTGATTGCTATCGATTTTTGCCTTGTACTTTCCGTAGAGTGAGATATCTTCTTCGGTTAATCCAAGTTCAGCAGCGATTTCCGTGATGGGCTTCATTTGAACAGAATTGGCAATTTCAATATCCGATAAAACCATAGAATCCCTTCTTTCTTTGTAGGTATTGAAGTTATAAAGTTGATTGATCGGTTTAGGATAGGCTTTCTAAAATGCTTTGGTAAATGCCATCTGCAAGCTCAGAACCTGTTTGGAGGAGCTTGAGTCCCTTGCCATGGTATTCTTGAACGAAGTCTTGGTCCTTGATTCCTGAAATGTTGATCAGGACATTGAGCCAAGCACCTTGAAGGCCAGCCTTGAGATTGAGAGCAGCCACTCCTAAGTCGCTCGCTGCATTGGTGTTGGACTTACCAACAGCTTCTTTTGTTGTTTCAAGAGCCTCAACGATGAGCTCCATCATAGAGAATGGAGATACGGTCGCATGTTTCAAGGCTTTTTGCATGGCTTCGCGACGAGCGGCTTTCTCTTCTTCGGTTTCTTTTGGAAGATCAAAGACTGCTGATACGACGTTGAAAGCTTCTGTATCCTTGTCAATAGCTTCTAGTAATTGGTCTTGGAGTTGGGCACTTTTTTCGTGAACCCCTTTGATATGGTCTTCAAATTCAGCGTATTTCTTCTTACCAATGGTCAGTTCGCAGACCATTTTGGTAAGGGAAATCCCATTCGCAGCAGATAGGGCAGCAGCAGAACCACCACCGGGAGCTGGAGCGTCTGAACCAAGAACTTTGGCAAACTCCGTAATACTTAAGTCAACTAGTTTCATAGAACTCCCTTTCTAACCCAACAAGTGATTTTCTAAGACTTGTTTGCTGTAGTCAAAGTCTTCTAATTGCAAGTAGTACTCAGCAGAGTCAATCAAAGCCTTAGCAGGAGCCAGTCCGATGAGTTCTGTTCCGACGATTCGAACTCCGTAGCGTTGTGCTTCGAAACGAACGGTTTCAACGACACGATACAATGGGAATTTTTCCAAGTTGACCATGTTGATAGAAACTTGGGCGATGTTGCGATCTTCTAGCATGACACCGATCGCTTTACAGTATTTGTATCCACCGCTGGATCCACGAATAATTTTCGAAATGTTGTTGGCAATTTCTAGATCATCTGTGTCAAGGTTGACATTGAAGGCAACGAGCGGCATACGGACACCAACAGCCGTAACCCCTGCAGTTGGGTGAATCTTGCGTTCACCATAGTCTGGCTTCCAGTCTTCTTCCAACAATTTTTCTGGCATGCCTTCGAATTGACCTTTACGAACTTTAGCAAGGTTGGTGCGTTCTGGACGAGTTGCGGCATCTTCATAGAGGAAGATTGGAATCCCTAATTCACGATTGATGCGTTCCGCTACTTTATGTGCGATTTCAACACATTCATCCGTTGTGATATCTTTGACCGGAACGAATGGACAAACGTCTGTTGCTCCCATACGAGGGTGTTCGCCTTCGTGTTTGGTCATATCGATGTTTTCAGATGCGTATTTTACCAATTGGAAAGCCACTTCTTGAATGCTTTCTTCATCCCCAACGAGTGTAAAGACGCTACGGTTGTGGCTGGCATCAGACGAGTAGTCTAATAATGTCACACCTGGAATGCTTTTTGCAGTAGCGACTAATCCGTCAATGACAGCCTGATTGCGTCCTTCAGAAAAGTTTGGAATACACTCAACAATTTTTGCCATATGATTACCTCTTTTTATAGGAGAAGTTGGGAAGGAGGGGCATTGTATTCTCCTCCCTTTCTCCATTTTTATTTTTTAGAATTAAAACAATTTTTGAACCGCATCTTTGACCAAATCTTCATCTGCAAGATAAGGAATGGTGATGTGGTCTGTACCTGCATGGAGACGGTTGTATTCGATCGCTGTTTCAATAGCATGATCGTTCCGTGCCCAGTTCCGACGAGCAACCCCTCCCATGGTATCCCATGAAATAGCAGACTTGATAATTTCATCGATCCGTTGACTACCGTCTAGAACGAGACCAAATCCTCCGTTGATGGCTTTACCGATACCAGTACCACCACCATTGTGGAGAGCAACAAGGCTCATACCGCGAGCAGCGTTACCAGCGTAACATTGAACTGCCATATCGCAAGTAACGTTTGATCCATCTTTGATGTTGGATGTTTCACGGAATGGAGCATCTGTACCAGATACGTCGTGGTGGTCACGTCCAATCATGACAGGTCCGATCTTGCCTTGGCGAATGAGTTCGTTAAATTTCAATGCAATGTTGACACGGCCCATACAATCTTGATAGAGGATGCGAGCTTGAGTACCAACTACCAATTGGTTCTTTTCAGCATCGCGAATCCAGTTGTAGTTATCGCGGTCTTGGTAACGACGAGTTGGATCAATCGCTTCCATAGCTGCATGGTCAGTTGCAATCAAGTCTTCATGTTTACCGCTGAGGCAGACCCAACGGAATGGACCGTAACCATAGTCAAAGAGCATAGGTCCCATGATATCTTCTACATAAGATGGCCAAATGAAGCCGTCTTTGTCATCCAAACCATTCTTAGAAATTTCCTTGATGCCTGAGTCGTAAACAGATTTCATGAAGGCATTACCGTAGTCGAAGAAGTAAGTACCTTTAGCCGTTAAGTCTTTGATGACTGCGAAGTGACGAGCCAAGGTTTCATCGACGAGGCGGTGGAAGGTTTCTTTGTCTTCTGCCAACAAACGTGTCCGTTCTTCAAAGCTGATACCAACTGGACAATACCCACCATCGTAAACGTTGTGGCAAGAGGTTTGGTCAGACAAGAGATGAACATGAACTTGGTGTTCATTGACATATTCGAGCAAGTCTACGATATTACCATGGTAGGCAATCGAAGTTGATTCACCAGCTTCCAGCGCTGCTTGGGCCAATTTCACAGCTTCTTCTGCACTGTCTGTCACTTGGCTAATCCAGCCTTGAGAGTGACGGGTTTCGATACGAGAGAGGTCAACTTCTGCAACAATCGCAACAGCTTTTGCAATTTCAGCTGCTTTCCCTTGAGCGCCACTCATACCACCGAGACCAGATGAGATGAAGAGTTTACCAGTTAAGTCACCATCATCAGCAACGCCGAGTTTAAGACGTCCAGCGTTGAGAAGGGTGTTAAAGGTACCATGGACGATTCCTTGAGGACCGATATACATCCATCCACCTGCAGTCATCTGACCGTAGTTGGTAACGCCCATCTCTTCAGCGATTTCCCAATCGTGCATGTTGTCATACTCACCAATCAAAAGACCGTTGGTAATGATAACGCGAGGAGCTTCTGGTTTAGACTTGAAGAGGCCAAGAGGGTGACCAGATTCAACAACTAAGGTTTGGTCTTCTGTCATCACTTCCAAGTATTTCTTGATCAAGTTGTACTGCATCCAGTTAGCACAGACAGAACCTGTTTCTCCGTAAGTGACCAATTCATATGGATAAAGGGCAATTTCAAAGCTCAAGTTGTTATCGATCATGACCTGCATGGCCTTAGCAGCAGTGCATTTTCCTTTGTACTCATCAATTGGTTTTCCATAGATCCGATCTTTTGGACGGAAGCGGTAGCCATAAATCCGCCCGCGAGTTTTTAGTTCTTCTAAAAATTCTGGGATCAACTCTTGGTGGAATTTTTTAGGGATATAACGCAGAGCGTTTTTAAGGGCAATCTCAGTTTGAGCTTGCGTTAAGCGGAAGCCTCTATCAGGTGCACGACGGATGCCCTCTTGAAAAGTTGCCTTTTCAGGTAGGACATCAAAGTCAAGTTTGACAGACATAGCAGCTGCAATTTCTTTATCGTCTATAAATGACATAGTAGGAACCTCCTTATGTATAAACTATGAATTTATATTTTCTTTATTGTATCCAAGAAACGTCAATAAAGAGTCAAAAATAAATTTAATTTTTAATAAAGCAAAAAAAAATGAGGGGAAAACTTTTTGACTTTTTTTTGACGCTTTTTCTTTAGAATTGTAAAATGAATAATAATGGAAATAGAAAGGAATGTTTTCATATGTCTGCTGATGTACTATTAACCCACTTTAACCAGTTGTTTTGTCCAAATGATCTAGGCCATCCTCTTTATGGCAAGGAGATGGCAGATGCCCAAATTCTTTCGGATGCATATATTGCCATTAAAGATGGAAAGATTCTTGCAGTTGGAACAGGTCAACCAGATCCAGAATTGATTGACGACCATACGGAAGTGAAGTCTTGTGAAGGAAAAGTTGCGACCCCCGGTCTGATCGATTGCCACACCCACTTGGTCTATGGAGGTAGTCGTGAGCATGAGTTTGCTAAAAAGTTAGCGGGAGTTTCCTATTTAGATATTCTCGCTCAAGGCGGTGGAATTCTGAGCACTGTTCGAGCGACACGAGAAGCTTCATTTGAGAATCTTTATGACAAGTCTAAACGTCTTTTGGATTATATGTTGCGCCATGGGGTGACAACTGTTGAAGCTAAAAGTGGTTATGGGTTGGATTGGGAAACTGAAAAACGGCAATTAGATGTGGTAGCAGCCTTGAATCACGACCATGAAATCGATCTCGTTTCGACCTTTATGGCAGCTCACGCCATCCCGACAGAGTACAAGGGCCGTTCAAAGGAATATTTAGATCTCATCATTGATCAAATGCTTCCGAAGGTGAAAGAAGGCAATCTGGCTGAATTCTGTGACATCTTCTGTGAAAAAGGTGTTTTTACAGCAGATGAATCTCGCTACCTTCTGTCGAAAGCCAAGGAAATGGGCTTCAAATTAAGGATTCATGCGGATGAGATTGAGTCCATCGGTGGCGTGGATGTAGCGGCTGAATTGGAATCCACTAGTGCAGAACACTTGATGGTGATTACCGATGAAGGCATTCAGAAACTAGCAGCCGCTAAAGTCATCGGAAATCTTTTGCCGGCAACAACCTTCAGTCTAATGGAAGATACTTATGCACCGGCTCGTAAGATGTTGGATGCTGGTATGGCTATTACGCTAACGACTGACAGCAACCCAGGCTCTTGTCCGACAGCCAATCTTCAGTTTGCTATGCATCTAGGTTGCTTTATGATGCGTTTGACACCAGTTGAAATTCTCAATGCAGTGACTATTAATGCGGCTTATTCAGTAGATCGTGCCAAAACGATTGGCTCTTTCGATGTTGGAAAACAGGCTGATATCACGATTTACGACGCACCAAATCTAGATTATCTCTTCTATTTCTTTGCGACGAATTTGGTGACAGATGTCTATAAGAATGGTAAGAAAGTAATTTGATTCTCTTTATTTTAAATGAGACCTAAGAAGAAAAATCCCCTCATCAGAATGAATTGATGAGGGGATTTTAGTGCTTAGAAAAGAGTTTCTAAAGGGGGATTGGGACGTTTTAAATCCCAACCTTGACATCTGGAAATCGCTCAGATACCTGTGCAAAGAGAGTGTAGAGTTGCTCTTCTGCGTTCTTCTTATTCCGAATTGCTAAACGGTACTGTTTCTTTGGTTTATCCTTGCGGGTGTAGCACAATTGGAAGATAGAGCGGGCTATGCCGGATTGACGAACGCGAGTTACATGTAAGTATAGTTGTTGCACATCTCGCAAATCGATCGTTTGTGTTCCTCTGAAATAGGTGATCAAATGATTTTTGTATAAGATAACTTTTAAATCTTGATTGTAGTAACTGGCCTCGTCAGCCAAACGGCTAAGATCTCCTTGGAGTTCGGGATAGTTTTGGTGGAGTTCCTGATAGGAAGCAATGGTCCGTTTCCGAACGGAGAAGCTAGCTACAACCATTGTAATGGCAAGTCCAGCTAAAGCAACTGAACCTAGCAAGAGGAATAAGGAGTCTTTGTTATATTCCGTAAGGCTCAAGTAATAGCTAGTCGTCATATTGAGTGATACGATAGAAGTAGGGTCAAGGAGGGAATGAATGTACTCACTGTAGCCAACAATGCGACCGTTACGAGATGTATTTTTGCTATCCTTTGCCAAAGGAGCTAATTGTGTTCCTTTTAGTTGATAAGGATCAGACTGCAGTTCTCCTTTTTGAGCTTTATCGACAATCGCTTTGATAGTAGCATCGTCTTTTTTTGCTTCGATCCCTGCATATTTACCATCATTTTGGTTATCGTATTGGACAATATAGAGTACATGTCTTTTGCCCACAGTTCCGACAGGTTCTGGGGTAATATCATAGATCAGCATCGTTACAGGGTCCCCAGACTTTTCTGCCTTCGCAAAGCTAGTGGCAGGATTTTGGTGACGCATCCATAATGAAAATACTAAACCTGAAAATACTAGGAAGAAAAGGGCAAGTACTAGACCTGAAACAAATCCTTTATTGCGTTTTTCCTTCAACATAACGATCTCCTTTAGTTTGATATTTAAAGTATATCATGAAAAATTTTAGGTGACAAGGAGATTTATAACTAGCTGATTCCCTAAGGAACTTTAGGCAGTTTAGCCCCAAAGATAATTGTAAAAAGATGGGAAAATGGTTTGATTTTAGAAGAAATTTGCAACTTTTTATAAAAAACTATATTTTTTTTTATTTTTTTCTATATACAAATAGATAAATTATTGATAGAATAGAAAAGAATTGAATTAAATTTGGTTCGCGCTCGTTCTGTTTTCATTTAGTGAGACAGAATGTTTATAACCTAAATACTTGCACTGGATTCTAATTCATCAGAATCATAGCTAGAATTTGAGAGGAGACAATATGACTGTTGATTTTAACAGCAAAGCTTACTTGGATAAAGTGGATGCTTGGTGGCGTGCAGCGAACTACATTTCAGCTGCTCAAATGTACTTGAAAGACAACCCACTTTTGAAACGTGAAGTAGTAGAGAATGACTTGAAAGCTCACCCAATCGGACACTGGGGAACTGTTCCAGGACAAAACTTTATCTACGCACACTTGAACCGTGCAATCAACAAGTATGACTTGGATATGTTCTACATTGAAGGACCAGGTCATGGTGGACAAGTTATGGTGTCCAACTCTTACTTAGATGGTTCTTACACAGAATTGAATCCAAATATCCCACAAAATGAAGAAGGTTTCAAACACCTATGTAAAATCTTCTCATTCCCAGGAGGGATTGCATCTCACGCGGCGCCTGAAACTCCAGGATCTATCCACGAAGGTGGAGAACTTGGTTATGCATTGTCACACGCAGCTGGAGCTGTTTTGGATAATCCAGATGTGATTGCTGCAACTGTTATCGGTGATGGTGAAGGGGAAACTGGTCCATTGATGGCTGGATGGTTAGCCAATACCTTCTTGAACCCAGTCAACGATGGTGCTGTTCTTCCAATCTTCTACCTCAACGGTGGGAAGATCCACAACCCAACAATCTTCGAACGTAAAACAGACGAAGAATTGGCCCTCTTCTTTGAAGGTCTTGGTTGGAAACCAATCTTTGCTGACGTAACAGCTATTTCTGACGACCATGCAGCAGCTCATGCTCTGTTTGCAGAAAAATTGGATGAAGCAATTGAAGAAATCAAGAAAGTTCAAGCAGAAGCGCGCAAAGGATCTGCAGAAGAAGCTACTCAACCAGTATATCCTGTCTTGATTGCTCGTATTCCTAAAGGCTGGACTGGACCAAAAGCTTGGGAAGGAACACCAATCGAAGGTGGATTCCGTGCCCACCAAGTTCCAATCCCAGTAGATGCTCACCACATGGAGCATGTAGATGCCCTTCTTTCATGGTTGGAATCATACCGTCCAGCTGAGTTGTTTGACGAAACTGGTAAATTACTTCCTGAGATTGCTGAAATCGCACCAAAAGGTGACCGTCGTATGGCCATGAACCCAATCACTAATGCTGGTGTGATCAAGCCAATGAACACTGCTGATTGGAAGAAACACGCCTTCAAGATTGAAACACCAGGCGCGATCATGGCACAAGATATGATCGAATTTGGTAAGTATGCAGCAGACCTTGTGGATGCAAACCCAGACAACTTCCGTATCTTTGGACCAGATGAAACCAAATCAAACCGTCTTCAAGAAGTCTTCACACGTACAAGCCGTCAATGGTTAGGACGTATGAAACCTGACTATGATGAAGCTTTGAGCCCTGTTGGACGTGTAATTGACTCTCAATTGTCAGAGCACCAAGCAGAAGGAATGCTTGAAGGATATGTCTTGACAGGTCGTCATGGATTCTTCGCTTCTTACGAATCATTCCTTCGTGTTGTAGATTCTATGATCACTCAACACTTCAAATGGTTGCGTAAATCTAAGACACACACGACATGGCGTAAAAACTACCCAGCCTTGAACTTGATTGCAACTTCAACTGTCTTCCAACAAGACCACAATGGATACACTCACCAAGATCCAGGTATCTTGACTCACTTGGCTGAGAAAACTCCAGAATACATCCGTGAATACTTGCCAGCAGATACCAATAGCTTGCTTGCAGTGATGGACCAAGCCTTCAAGGCAGAAGATGTGATCAATTTGGTCGTTACTTCTAAACACCCACGTCCTCAATTCTACTCAGCAGATGAAGCTGAAGAATTGGTACGCGAAGGCTACAAAGTGATTGATTGGGCTTCAACTGTTTCAGCAGATGAAGAACCAGATCTTGTCATTGCAGCTGCAGGTACAGAGCCGAACTTAGAAGCTCTTGCAGCCATCACAATCTTGCACAAGGCATTCCCAGAATTGAAGATCCGTTTTGTCAATGTTGTAGATATCTTGAAATTGCGTCACCCTTCAGTAGATGCGCGTGGACTTTCAGATGAAGAGTTCGACAAGGTCTTCACAACTGATAAACCAGTCATCTTTGCCTTCCACGGTTACGAAGGCATGATCCGTGATATCTTCTTCAACCGTCACAACCACAACTTGCGTGTGCATGGTTACCGTGAAAATGGAGATATCACAACACCATTCGATATGCGTGTCATGTCTGAATTGGATCGCTTCCACTTGGCACAAGATGCAGCCAATGCAGCTCTTGGAGAAGCAGCAAGTGAATTTGCAGCGCAAATGGATGAAACTATTGCCTTCCACAATGCCTACATCCGTGAACACGGTGATGATATCCCAGAAGTACATAACTGGAAATGGGAAAATGTAAATAAATAAGATTATTCCAAAAGAAATCAGAAATTAATCTGATTTCTTTTTTTATAGATAGTATTGTAAAAGATCCAAAAGCTCTTATCCAATTATTATGAATAAGAGCTTTTAATTTTAAGTAGTCAATTTTGTTTCTTCCACCCAAACGCTACGGACAAAGAAGAGGCTGATAAGGGCGAGAATTAGGAAGATCCCTGCGACATAATAGTAGGGTTGGTCCAGAGTTGTCGAACGACCCGATAGATTGACAATGCCTCGGTAGAGGGCCCCCGTAGTTGCCGTAGCAACCGCTGAGTTCCAAAGGTTGAGAGTGATTCGAGAAAGACCTTTAATCACTAACTGGATAGCCACTAGTAGGGCACCACCAATCAAAGGAATCAAGAAGAGGTAGTGCATGAAAGCAGAGGTCTCCCCAAAACTAAAGTGTTCGTAGATGCGACTTCCGACAAAGAAGAAAGCTGAGATCAGAGTGTAGCAGAGGATGGTTTTTTTCAACCGTTGTTTGATAGGATTAGTAACCGATGTAGACAATGTCACTCACCGCCCTTTCTGAGATAGTACCATTTGTTGTTGGTTTGTTCATAACTTGGCCGTTGAAGTAAAGGGTAGAAGAACCACCACCGTCCAGGTTATAGGCTGTTTTAACGCCATAAGATTTCATCACTTCAGCTAATTGGTAGAGAGAAAGACCTTCACTCTCTGAAGTACGTCCATCTGAGACGACAATGATGTAGCGGTTTTCATCGATGATCCCGATGGCTGTTCGTGGGTTAGAAGACATGGATTGACCTACTTCCGAATTAGTATCAACGACAATTTCCCCATCTTCAACCAAGGAAGGTCCGAAGGCAAGGAGATTGACGACCCCATCTTTGACCAATTGCTCAGCTGAGATTTCATCTTCGTAAATAATCTTGAAGGAACCATCCTTATAAATGGCTAGGTCGCCATTGCTAGAGTCTTCACGAACCGTATCGCGATAAACCACTCCGTTTCGGATGACATAGCCGGTACTATTGGCTCCGTAGTAGTCACCATTGACGGCTAGAATAGCATTATTCTCAGCTGCCGTGACAGATGTCTTAGCTGTCACGTTTGTTCCATAGGTATTTTGGGCTAGAGCCGTCTTGAGATAGTCTGAGGAGCTAACCGTAATATCTGCAATGTAAACCTGGGTATTTTCAACTGTTTTTTCTGTCAAGTTTACCTGGATATTGTCATCGGAGTAACTGCTATCTGTAGTTGTCGCAGAAGCCACAGCTTGTTTAGCAGCTTTAGTATCAGTAGTCGTTGCTTTGACGGTTTGGATAGCATCCGATAAGACGAAGGTCTTGAGCATAGAATAGCTGAAGGAGCTTGTTAGCAGGATACCAAAACAAGCAGCGTAAGTATAAGATTTTTTAAAGAATTTCATGAGTAGGTGCAGTCCTTTCCTTGAAAATGATTTTTTTCTGAATCAGCCATGAGACGACGAAAAGCAAGAGTCCGACGATCACCTTGCTGAGGAGCAAATGGAGACCGAAGCTTGTATAGAAAAGTCGAATCAAGAGGGTATCGAGAATAAAGAGTCCAATAGCAAGTCCCAAGTAACCACTTCCGGTTCGGGCCACGCTGTCTTTGTTCTTAAAGACGAGACGTTTATTGGTCGAGTAGTTAAAGATAGAGCTCGTCACACGAGCAATCCCGTTTGCCAGGAGAATCCGAAGACTAATCGGCACCGCCATCATCACGAAAAGGAAAAAGGCATAGACCAGATAGTCAACGATAAAGCTACTTAGAGAGGAGAGAGCGAACTTGAACATGTCCTTGTAAATCATGAGGCCATCTCGAACAGGGCGGAAGTGGGACCCTTCATTGTCATTGATATAGACTGTTTCAATTGGAACTTCTAAGATGGGAAATGTCTTGCTCGCTGCAAGGAGCACATTCATTTCGTACTCATACCGTTGTCCCTCAATTTCTAACATAAAAGGAATCATGTTAGTTGTAAAGGCTCTAAGGCCAGTCTGCGTATCCGTCACAGGGACCCCTGTTTGTTGCTTGAACAAGAAGCGGGTCAACTTATTTCCAAAAGCAGAACGCAAAGGAACCTTGCCTGAAAAGGCGCGTGCCCCTAGAATCAATTGGTTCGGATTTTCTTGCGATTGATTGGCCACACGGAAGATATCCCATACCTTATGTTGGCCATCGGCATCGGCAGTGATGACTGTCCCGTATTGCCCTTGCTCTTGAATGTAGGTGTAGGCTGTTTTGAGAGCTCCTCCTTTACCAAGGTTCACTTCGTGGTGAAGAACGGTAGCTAGCCCGTCTAATTTTTCAAAAATAGCTTGGCACTCCTCAGAACTACCATCGTCCACAACGATAATGGAGAAGTCACATTTTTCTCTCAATTTTTGAACCAGTTTGAGAAGTTTTTGATCGGGTTGATAAGCGGGGATGACTAAATAATTCATAAGCGTTCCTCGTTTCTTGTTTGTGATGAAGGTATTATAACGGCCCTTTCTTAAAGCTAACTGATATCAGTTTTCTTTAAGGAAAGGGAGAGATTCCCTTGCTGTAAAAAATCATAGAGAGCAATAGTAGGAAAAGAAATCTTTTTAAAAAGAATGAAGAGAACGTGTTTTTACTTGCCTTCTATCCTAAAGTCTGGTATAATAGTTTCTTGTGAGCAAACCTCACTTACCCCTTGCGAAGACTTGGGGTCATTAGACCAAAAGGAGGAACATATCAATGGCTAAATACGAAATTCTTTATATTATTCGTCCAAACATTGAAGAAGAAGCTAAAAACGCTTTGGTAGCACGCTTTGACTCTATCTTGACTGACAACGGTGCAACTGTTGTTGAATCAAAAGATTGGGAAAAACGTCGTCTTGCATACGAAATCCAAGATTTCCGTGAAGGACTTTACCACATCGTAAACGTTGAAGCGAACGACGATGTAGCTCTTAACGAGTTCGACCGTCTTTCAAAAATCAACGGTGACATTCTTCGTCACATGATCGTAAAAGTTGACGCGTAAGCCCTAACGAATAAAGAAGGTGACTAATGATTAACAATGTTGTACTTGTAGGTCGTATGACTCGAGATGCTGAACTTCGTTATACCCCTCAAAATCAGGCTGTTGCGACATTCTCACTTGCTGTTAACCGTAATTTTAAAAACCAAAATGGTGAACGAGATGCGGACTTTATCAACTGTGTGATTTGGCGTCAACAAGCTGAAAATTTAGCAAATTGGGCTAAAAAGGGTGCCTTAGTTGGGATTACAGGTCGTATCCAGACTCGTAATTATGAGAATCAGCAAGGTCAACGTGTTTATGTCACTGAAGTCGTAGCGGACAGCTTCCAATTATTGGAAAGCCGCGCGAATCGTGAAGGACAAGCTGGTGGAGGCTATGCTTCAGCTGGAGGATTTGCAGGAAATGCAGCTCCAAGCTTTGGAGGATCTGAACCATCGAACGCAACACCAAACTTTGGACGTGATGACAATCCATTCGGAGCTAATCCAATGGACATCTCGGATGACGATCTACCATTCTAAGAATGGGTTTAACGAATTAAAACTATAAAGGAGAAATAAACATGGCTCAACAACGTCGTGGCGGATTCAAACGCCGTAAAAAAGTTGATTACATCGCAGCAAACAAAATTGAATATGTTGATTACAAAGATACTGAGCTTCTTAGCCGTTTCGTTTCAGAACGTGGGAAAATCCTTCCTCGTCGTGTAACTGGAACTTCAGCGAAGAACCAACGTAAAGTAACAACAGCTATCAAACGCGCTCGCGTAATGGCTTTGATGCCTTTCGTAAACGAAGATTAAAGAAAAGACCCTTACGGGTCTTTTTTTCAGGTCCGGGGGACCTCTTTGACCTTTCCCAAGCTCTAATCATGCTATAATGAGGGGAGAAATGTATCAAGGAGCGCAACATGAAGGAAAGTACGATCATCAGAAGGATGATGAAATCTGATATTGAAGAGATCTCTCAAGCCTTTATCCATCAAGGGTGGCCGGGTAGAGAGGATATCTTGACCAGCTATTTGCAGGATCAGGAGAATGGAGAGAGGGACGTATTAGTAGCTGAGTCGGATGGATTTGTGGCAGGTTATATCACTATATTGCCTGATGCCAAGCACGGTCCTTTCGTGGGAGTCTATCCTGAACTAACTGATTTTAATGTTTTTGAGCCATTTAGAAATCGAGGAATTGGGAATCAACTCCTAGAGGAGGCGGAAAAAAGAGTCGGGCTACTGTCAGAGATTGTTACTTTAGGGGTTGGTTTACACTCGGGTTATGGCCCAGCTCAAAGGCTTTATGTTAAACGGGGGTATATCCCAGATGGATCTGGAATTTGGTTTAGGGATCAGCCCTTGGCCCCTTACAGTCCATGTGAGAACAATGATGACTTAGTTCTCTATTTTTCAAAAAGGTTGAACAAGGAAATATAGTAAATCAAAAAACGGATGAAATTTTCATCCGTTTTTGTTTAGCGTCGTTGAGGTGCTGTATTGGCACTCTTGATATTGTATTTTTTCTTCAAGTAGTAGCGGAGAAGAAGAGCCCCACCACCGAGTAAGAGCATGAACCAGTTTGGTACACGCGGGTTGAGGAATTGTGGGAGCAGAGCAGTGACCATGAGAATCACCACCCAAAGAATCATCGCCAACATTAAGATAGGGAGTGACTTGGTTAGAGCCGGACGTTTCATGCCACGTTTTGAAACATCGTAGTACTGATAGAAGTAGTAATACATCAAATAGAGCACAACCCCACCAGCCAAGCTACCAAGAGTCAAGGTGAGAAGTCCATAAGTAGTTCCCTGAGGTGCAAATAAGTTCATGAAGGCTGAAATCGCAGCAAAGAGACCGAAGACGAGAAGGAAGGAATCCGTAATCATGAGAAGAGGAGTATCATTTTCTTTTGGATGCTCTTTTTCATAGCGTTCCTGATTGCTAAATGCATTGGCCCAAGCAGTTGGCGCACCAAAGAGAGTTCGCGCCGTTACTCCTTTTGGTTGGTTTTCAAAGATAGCTGGAAGAATCTCTTCAATCAGGCTGGTAGCCTCTTCTTCTGTTTTGCCATTTTCAATTAATTGGTGTTTAGCGATACGAACGAATTCTTGGTTTTTCTTACTTAATTGGGTCAAATCAAATTGAGACATACATACTCCTTAGTTATATTTGTAGGTGTTAGAACCATTTTTTATGGATGAGGTAGACGACGAGGGAGCCGGTCATGGCGAAGGCGATAAAGATAATGAGCCAAAAGGCATTAGGTTCCCCGTTGAGCGGAAGATCATTGTTCTTGAAGTTCATCCCGTAGGCTGAGAAAATCATGGTTGGGATGGACATGACGATGGTCACCATGGCCAAGGTCTTCATGATGTTATTCTGGTTGTTAGAGATGATCGATGCGAAGGTATCGGTCATGGAGTGGAGGATGTTTCCATAAATATCCGCCATCTCGATGGCCTGTTGGGTCTCGATCAAGGTATCTTCCAACAGATCCTCATCTTCCAGGTATTTCTTGATGTTACTAGTAGCGCTGGTCAATTTCTTGATCACGCGCTCATTGGTTTTCAGTGAGGCCTTGAAGTAGACAATGGTCTTTTCCAGCTCCATCAACTCAATCAGCTCTTCATTACGCGTTGATTTGTGCAGTTGACTTTCAATCTGCTCGCTTTTACGATCCAAAGTACGAAGCGCAGTCAAATAAAGTTCAGCATTGCGATAAAGGATCTGGAAGATGAAGCGGGACCGCATAAAGGTATAGAAATTTCGTAAGCGACGATTGATAAAGGTGTCTAGGAGAGGCAACTCTTCCAAGCAAGTGGTGATGATGGCCTCTTCTGTTAGGATAATTCCTAAAGGAATGGTGACGTAGTAGGTCTGATTGTTCCGCTCTTCCTTGATGGGAACGTCTACGATGATCAAGGTATACTCATCTTCGATGGTCATACGAGACATTTCTTCCGCATCGAGTGGTGCCCGTAAGTCAGCAATATCGATGTTAAAAGCAGAGGCGATTTCCATCGATTCACTTTGGGAAGGGTTGACAAGGTTGATCCAGCTACCGGGTTCCAGTGTCTCTATTTCTTTAAATTCAGTCGTTGTTGATAAAAAGACCTGTTTCATGGTGCCTCCCCTTGTTTTTTTACACCTTAACATTATAACAGAAAAAGCACGCTTTTGGATAAAAGAATGCTGAAAAATTTGATATAATGAAGGATAAATAAATTGATGAAAAGTGGAAGAAATGCTCGATAAAATTGTCATTCATGGAGCGCGTGCTCATAATTTAAAAAATATTGATGTTGAAATCCCTCGAGACAAGCTGGTTGTGGTCACTGGTTTATCGGGTTCTGGGAAATCGAGCTTAGCCTTTGACACTCTCTATGCAGAAGGACAAAGACGTTACGTAGAGAGTTTATCAGCCTATGCTCGCCAGTTTTTAGGAAATATGGAAAAACCTGATGTGGACTCGATTGATGGCTTAAGCCCCGCCATTTCCATTGACCAAAAAACAACCAGCAAAAATCCGCGGTCAACGGTTGGTACGACAACGGAAATCAACGATTACTTACGTCTTTTATATGCTCGTGTGGGGACTCCCTACTGTATCAATGGCCATGGGGCGATCACCGCTTCTTCGGTCGAGCAGATTGTAGACCAAGTTTTGGAACTGCCAGATCGCCAACGCCTGCAAATCTTAGCTCCCATTGTTCGCAAGAAAAAAGGCCAGCATAAGAATATCATCGAAAAGGTTCAAAAAGATGGCTATGTCCGGGTGCGTGTGGATGGTGAGATCTTTGATGTGACAGAGATCCCAGAGTTGTCAAAAAGCCAGCAGCACACCATCGAGGTTGTCGTAGACCGGATTGTCATCAAAGACGGCATTCGTTCTCGTCTCTTTGACTCTGTAGAAGCAGCTCTCCGGATCGCAGATGGCTACGTGGTCATTGATACTATGGACGACAATGAACTGCTCTTTTCAGAGCATTATGCTTGCCCGGTATGTGGCTTTACCGTCCCTGAATTGGAACCCCGCCTCTTTTCATTTAATGCCCCCTTTGGCTCTTGTCCAGATTGTGATGGACTAGGGATCAAGCTAGAAGTGGACTTGGATTTGGTTGTTCCAGATTCTAGCAAGACTCTCCGTGAAGGAGCGCTTGCACCATGGAACCCGATTTCCTCTAATTACTATCCTCAGATGTTGGAACAGGCTATGATCCAGTTTGGGATTGATATGGACAAGCCCTTTGAAGACTTATCTCCAGAAGACCGCCACTTAATTTTTTATGGGTCTGATGGCAAGGAGTTCCATTTCCATTATGAGAATGAATTTGGTGGGGTTCGCGATATTGACATTCCTTTTGAAGGAGTCGTCACCAACATCAATCGCCGCTACCACGAAACTTCTAGTGACTTCACCCGCAATCAGATGTTGTCCTACATGAATGAATTGACTTGTGCCACCTGCCATGGTTATCGCTTGAATGACCAGGCCTTGTCTGTCCGAGTAGGAGGAGAGAAGGGGCTACATATCGGGCAAATCTCTGACTTGTCCATTGAGGACCATCTGAAGGTGATAGCTGATCTCCAATTAACCAAGAATGAAGAGACCATTGCTCGTCCGATTCTCAAAGAAGTCAAGGATCGCTTGAGCTTCTTGAACAATGTTGGCTTGAGTTATCTGACCCTTTCTCGCTCGGCCGGGACTCTATCTGGGGGGGAGAGTCAGCGGATTCGCTTGGCAACTCAGATTGGTTCCAATCTCTCAGGAGTCCTCTATATCCTAGATGAGCCGTCAATCGGTCTCCATCAAAGGGACAATGACCGCTTGATTGCTAGTCTTAAGAAGATGCGTGATTTGGGAAATACCTTGATCGTCGTCGAACACGATGAGGATACCATGAGAGAAGCTGATTATCTGATCGACGTCGGTCCAGGAGCCGGAGTCTTTGGAGGCGAGATTGTTGCGGCTGGAACGCCTAAGCAGGTAGCCCGCAATAGCAAATCCATCACTGGTCAGTATCTTTCTGGTAAACGGGCCATTCCAGTACCAACTGAACGGCGGGTAGGCAACGGACGCTTTATCGAGCTGACAGGTGCCGCTGAAAATAACTTAAAAGAGGTGACAGCACGCTTCCCGCTTGGCAAGTTCATTGCTGTAACTGGCGTTTCTGGCTCAGGGAAGTCAACCTTAGTCAACAGTATTTTGAAAAAGGTTCTGGCTCAAAAATTGAATCGCAATTCGGAGAAACCAGGGAAATACAAAACCATTTCAGGTGTCGAGCACATTGATCGACTGATCGATATCGATCAAAGTCCGATTGGGCGCACTCCACGCTCAAATCCAGCTACCTATACAGGAGTATTTGACGATATTCGCGATCTCTTTGCCCAAACCAATGAAGCCAAGATTAGAGGCTACAAAAAAGGCCGCTTTAGTTTCAATGTCAAAGGGGGCCGGTGTGAGGCTTGCTCGGGAGATGGTATTATCAAGATTGAGATGCATTTCCTACCGGATGTCTATGTCCCGTGTGAAGTCTGCCATGGGCGCCGCTACAACAGTGAAACCCTGGAAGTTCACTATAAAGAAAAGAATATCTCCCAGGTTTTGGACATGACCGTCAATGATGCAGTCGATTTCTTTAAACACATTCCAAAGATCAATCGCAAATTACAAACCATCAAGGATGTCGGCTTGGGCTATGTGACCCTGGGACAGCCGGCAACGACACTTTCCGGAGGAGAAGCCCAGCGGATGAAGTTGGCTTCCGAGCTTCATAAGCGCTCAACTGGTAAGTCCTTCTATATTTTGGATGAGCCGACAACAGGTCTTCATACAGAGGATATCTCTCGTTTGCTCAAGGTCTTGGAACGCTTTGTAGATGATGGCAATACCGTTTTGGTCATTGAGCACAACTTGGATGTGATTAAGACAGCGGACCATATCATCGACTTAGGACCAGAAGGTGGTGTCGGTGGTGGTACCATTATTGCAACAGGGACACCAGAAGAAGTAGCCAGCAACCCAGCTAGCTTTACAGGACAGTATTTGAAAGGGAAATTACAATGAACCAACGAATTACAAATCTACGAACTAAAATGAAGGCACAGGATCTAAAAGCTGTCCTCATTAACAACTTGAAAAATGTTTACTATTTGACAGGTTTCTGGGGATCAAATGGGACTGTTTTGGTAACAGAAGAGCGCGTGGTCCTCTTTACGGATTCTCGCTATACCATTCATGCCCATGCGACTTGTTTCCCCTTTGTTGAGATTGTTGAGACCCGCAATGAATTGGAAGAAGCAGCAAAAATTGTCAAAGATGCAGCTATCCATGAACTTGGCTTTGAGGATGAGATCACAGTTGCCTATCAGACCCGTCTGGCAACGGCTTTCTCAGGAGTCTCTCTAAGGGCCTTGTCTGATTTTGTGATGGAATTTCGTTTGATTAAAGATGAGACAGAAGTGGCAACCATCCGCAAGGCCTGCAGTATTTCAGATCAAGCCTTCCTAGATGTGCTTGAATTTATCAAGGTTGGTCAAACAACAGAGTTAGAAGCTGCGACCTTCCTGGATTTCAGAATGCGAGAATTGGGAGCTTCAGGTGTATCCTTTGATATCATCTCTGCTGCGGGAGAACGCTCTGCTATGCCCCATGCGACTCCTAGTGATCGCATTATCTCTGCTGGGGATGCCTTGACCTTGGACTTTGGCTGTCTTTACAACCATTACGTGAGTGATATGACCCGGACCATTTATGTAGGTCATGTCAGCGATAAGGAAAGAGAAATTTACGAAACGGTCTTGAAAGCCAACCAAGCTCTCATTGCTGAAGCGAAGGATGGACTAGGTTTCCGTGATTTTGATAAAATTCCTCGAGACATTATTGAGGCTGCAGGATACGGTCAGTACTTTACTCATGGAATTGGACATGGAATTGGTTTGGATATCCATGAAGAACCCTACTTCAACCAAGCATCAAAAGAAGTTATCAAGGCGGGGATGGTTTTGACAGATGAGCCAGGAATCTACATTGAAGGTCTATCAGGTGTCCGGATTGAAGATGATCTTTTGATTACGGAAAGCGGCTGTGAAGTCTTGACCCTTGCACCAAAAGAGTTGATTGTGATCTAAGGAAATTTGCAGAGACAGATTTGAGAAATCTGAGCATTTGTGATAGAATAAAGAGTAATATATTTTTTAAAAAGAGGTATGAAAACATGATTGAAGCAAGTAAGTTGAAAGCTGGTATGACTTTTGAAACAGCTGATGGAAAATTGATCCGCGTTTTGGAAGCTAGCCACCACAAACCAGGTAAAGGAAATACTATCATGCGTATGAAATTGCGTGATGTTCGTACTGGTTCAACTTTTGATACAAGCTACCGTCCAGAAGAAAAATTTGAGCAAGCTATTATTGAAACAGTACCAGCTCAATATTTGTATAAAATGGATGACACAGCTTACTTCATGAATACTGAAACATACGACCAATATGAAATTCCTGTTGCCAATGTTGAGAACGAGTTGCTTTACATCCTTGAAAACTCAGAAGTGAAAATCCAATTCTATGGAAACGAAGTGATTGGGGTGACTGTTCCTACAACTGTTGAATTGACAGTTGCTGAAACTCAACCATCTATTAAAGGTGCTACAGTTACAGGTTCTGGTAAACCAGCTACAATGGAAACAGGTCTTGTGGTTAACGTTCCAGACTTCATCGAAGCAGGACAAAAATTGATTATCAATACAGCTGAAGGAACTTACGTTTCTCGTGCCTAATCAGCTCTAAAATAGGTCTGATAGAAAGGAACTTCTATGGCAACTGAACAATACGGCGAAATCGTCATTGCACCTCGTGTGCTAGAAAAAATTATTGCGATTGCGACTGCAAAAGTAGATGGTGTTCATTCTCTTGAAAACAAGAGTGTATCGGATAGCCTTTCAAAACGTGCTCTTGGTCGTGGGGTTTACCTTCGTACACAAGAAGATGGTCAAATCTCTGTTGATATTTACCTCTATCTAGAGTATGGTGTGGCAGTCCCTAAAGTAGCGGTTGCAATCCAAAGAGCAGTTAAAACAGCTGTCTACAATATGGCGGATGTCACATTGGATGATGTCAACATCCATGTAGTTGGAATCGTGACTGAAAAAGCAGCGAAACCTGATTTGAAAGATTTGTTTAATGAGGATTTCCTCAATGACTGATATTTTATTTGAATCACGTCGTGATCTACGGGAGCGTGCCTTTCAAGCTCTGATGAGTTTAGAGTATGAAGGGGATGTTGTAGAAGCGTGTCGATTTGCTTTTACTCATGACAAAGAGGAAACAGACCAGGAAGTGGAAATTCCAGCTTTTCTCCTCAATTTGGTATCGGGTGTTCGTCAATCAAAGGATGAATTGGATCAACAGATTGCCCAACACTTGAAAACTGGCTGGACCGTAGAACGCTTGACTCTAGTGGAGAAAAACATTCTTCGCTTGGGTGTGTTTGAAATGACTTCCTTTGATACACCTCAATTGGTTGCGGTGAATGAAGCAATTGAATTAGCAAAAACTTTTTCAGATGAGAAATCTGCTCGGTTTGTGAATGGTGTCTTAAGCCAATTTGTGACGGAAGCAGAATAAAAAAGAAGCTACCTAAAAGGTGGCTTCTTTTTTGTGATTAATTTCTTACTCATTTACACACTTTTGCCGGGTAAAACACTAACAGGGAGAAAATAGCCTGTAGTCTTTACCTCTTTCCCTTCGATTTTCTGTAGAAGAAGATCGACCGTCAGGTGAGCAATCTCTTGTAAAGGTTGCTTGATGGTGGTTAGACGGGGGAAAAATTTTTCAATAAAGTAGGTCCCGTCGTAGCCAATGACTTTGAGGTCTTCTGGAATTGAAATGCCGAGTTCATCAGCAATTTTCATCACCAAAATCGCCGTTAGATCGTCAGATGCAAAGATAGCATCAGGTTTTTGCTGGGTCAAGATAGACTTGATTTCCATTTCTTTGCGAATGGGGGAATAATCACTAGAAACATTAATGATTTGTGCTCCTGGCAGTACCGAAGCAAACCCTGCATGGCGAAGACCTGTTGGGGAATTGGAGTTATCATTCCCCGTAATCATGATAATCTTCTTTGCGCCTGTCTTGGCAAGGGTTTCCGCAGCAAGGACGCCACCGGCGTAGTTATCTGAGGAGACGACAGGGATCTCAGGTGATAGGTTTCGGTCAAAAGCGATGATAGGAGCTGTAACTCGGTTATAATCTTCAATTCCCAGATTATGACTACCAGAAATAATACCATCTACTTGATTGGCTTCTAGCATTTCAATGTATTCACGTTCTTTTTCAGAATCATGCTCGCTATTACAAATAATGGTTTTATACCCATGTTTGAACAGTTCTTCTTCCAATTTATCGATTAATTCTGCATAGAAGACATGACTGATTTTTGGGAAGATTAAGCCGATTAATTTGGCTGATTTTCCTTGTAGGCTCCGAGCGATTGTATTAGGCTTGTAGCCCAACTCCCTCATGGCCTCTTTGACTTTTGAGATAGTTTTTTCAGATAAATAGCCCTTTTTATTGATGACTCGTGAAACTGTCGTAGGGCTGACGCCAGCTAATTTGGCGACATCAGTGAGCTTTGCGACCATAGTCTAGTTCGTAGTATGTTCCAGTAGGTGTTCCAGATTTAATCAAAATACCAGTTTGATTAGCATGCGGGAAGACGCGACCAGAGAATACTTTTTCTCCTTTGTTGATAAAAATTTCAAAAATAGAATGATCGACGAAAATAGTAGCAGTTGTAGCTTGGTTTTCGATCGGGCAAGTACGAGTAGTCCCAAACTCTTGGGCATATTGTTCACCAGCTTGGCTACGATCGACAATGACTTGACCATTTGCAATATCGAAAGTAATAGAAAGACCTTTTCCTTCTTTATCTGCTAGGAGAACAATCTCACTTTTGCTATTCGCTTCAAAGGCTAATTCTAACTCGTAACAATTGTTGGTAACCTCTTTGTTACGAAACTCGGATGAAGAGGAGCGGAGCTCTTTTATAGCTTCAACTGGATATTGATAAAGTTTACCGTCCTTAATACTTAGCTCTTTGACCAAAGAGAAAGCTCCTTGGTGGTCATAACGATCAGATGGGTAAGCGACATCTGGTAGACCTAACCAGCTAACAGTTAAGGCTCTTCCATCAGGAGCATTGAAGCCTTGAGTTGCATAGGCTTCGAAGCCATAGTCTAAGTTTTGCAATTCAGATACATCAACTAAACGAGCCTGTTCAGGATCAAAAGAAGCCCCAATCTTATACATATTTGGGTAGATATTGTCGTAATCGAGGACCGCTTTGTCCAAACCTTGAGGGCAATAAAGAAGGATAGGTTGCTCGCCGACGAAGACCAAGTTAGGACATTCCATCATATAAGCTGTACGATCATTGTTGAAATCAAGATCTCCTACTTCAACCCAGTTGGTATAATCGTTATTCACTGCTTTGTAAAGACGAACGAATCCTTTTTTCTCAAGGTCTTGACCACCGACAATGGCGTAGTATTGGCCTTTGAAATTAAAAATCTGTGGGTCACGGAAGTGATCAGTAGAATCAGCAGGTTGATCAATCAAGATTTTGTTGATTTTTTCAATCTTTCCTTCTTTGTCCATCAAAGCCCCGATTTGGTAGGGATGGCGGATCCAGTTCTCATCTCGTACATTTCCTGTATAGAATAAGAAAAGTTTGTCATCGAATTGCATAGCTGATCCAGAATAGGCTCCATGGCTATCTAAAGGTGTGTCTGGAAAGACCTTCACTCCGGTTTCGTTAAAATGGACTAAATCGTCACTTTCGAGTTGTACCCAAGACTTCAATCCATGTGCGGCTCCAAACGGAAAGTTTTGGTAAAAGAGGATCCATTTGCCGTCAAAATAAGAGAAACCATTTGGATCATTTAAGAGACCAGATGTTGGTTCAACATGGTAGTGAGTATGCCAAGGGGATTTGGCCATATTTTCTTTAATTTGTTTCTTTTCTTCTTCGGTCCAGTCTTCATACCGTTTGTACCGAAGTTCGGTTGTCCATTCCATTTGACTCCTCCAAAATTTTTCTTACTTCCATAGTACCGATTTCTAAAAAAAAAAGCAAGAATTTGGCCAAATAATTGAGAAAAAATGTCAAACGTTTATCATAAAATATCGAAGTCAAGCCTAGTTTTGATTTATGAAAATAAATGAAAGTATGAAAGTTTTTGAAAATTCAAAAACAAGATAGAGGTTTTTATATAGAGCATACGGGCTTTTTAGTGAATGAAAATAAGAAATCCATCTTTCAAACAATCAAAAATCGCAAATAAACACCAAAAACATTCTGCAAAACGGTTGACATATTCTTAATACGTGGTACAATTAAGAGCGTAGAGATGGTTTAACCGTTTTCAAAACAATAAAAAATAAGGAGATTTTTGCAAATGTCAAATACAGAAATTGCAAAAAAAGTCATCGATGCAATCGGTGGAGTTGAGAACGTTAGCAGTGTTGCTCACTGTGCGACTCGTCTTCGCGTGATGGTTAAAGATGAATCAAAAATCAACAAAGATGTTGTTGAGAACATTGAAAAAGTACAGGGAGCTTTCTTTAACTCAGGTCAATACCAAATCATCTTTGGTACTGGTACTGTAAATAAGATCTACGATGAAGTAGTAGCTCTAGGCTTGCCAACTTCTTCAAAAGATGAAATGAAAGCTGAAGCAGCGAAACAAGGAAATTGGTTCCAACGCGCAATCCGTACCTTCGGAGATGTTTTTGTCCCAATTTTGCCAGCAATCGTTGCAACTGGTTTGTTTATGGGAATTCGTGGTGCTATTGCTCAAGATCAAGTGCTGGCTTTGTTTGGTACTACAGCAGACGCATTTAAATCTACAGATTTCTATACCTATTCAACAATTTTGACAGATACTGCGTTTGCTTTCTTCCCAGCCTTGATTTCATGGTCTGCGTTCCGAGTGTTTGGAGGAAATCCTGTTCTTGGAATTGTAATTGGTTTGATGATGGTTAGTCCGACACTTCCTAATGCGTGGGTTGTAGCGGAAGATCCTTCTAAAGCAGCAACATTCTTTGGTATCTTCCATCATGTAGTTGGATTCCAGAACTCAGTTCTTCCCGCTTTCTTCGTTGGTCTAATTGGTGCAAAACTTGAAAAATGGCTCCATAAGAAAATTCCAGATGTCTTAGATTTGTTATTGGTTCCATTATTTACATTAACAATCATGTCATTCCTCGCTTTGTTTATTATTGGACCATTCTTCCACAGCATCGAGGAACATGTACTGAATGCAACTAAGTTTATTTTAAATTTACCATTCGGCCTTGCAGGTCTTCTTATCGGTGGGGTTCATCAGTTGATTGTCGTTACTGGTGTCCATCATATTTTTAACCTTCTTGAATCGCAATTAATTACTTCGGATAAAAAAGATCCATTTAATGCAATTATTACAGCTGCTATGACTGCACAAGCTGGTGCGACTTTAGCGGTGGCAGTGAAATCAAAATCTCAAAAAGTGAAAGCTTTAGCATTTCCTGCAACTATTTCTGCCTTATTAGGTATTACTGAGCCTGCAATCTTTGGTGTGAACTTGCGTTATGTGAAACCATTCGTTATTGCTTTGGGAGCAGGTGCTGTAGGTGGTTGGATTGCATCTATGTTAAACCTTGCTGGTACAGGATTTGGTATTACAATTATTCCAGGAACACTTCTCTATCTAAACGGTCAATTATTGAAATATGTATTTATGGTTGTATTTACAACTGCACTAAGTTTTGGTTTGACATATATGTTCGGTTACGAAGATGAAGCTTCATCAGTTCCTGCAGAAGACGAAGAAGCTGGTGCAATTATTGAAGAAGAAACAACTGGAACTGTTCCAGCATCTCTTCAAGATGAAACCATCATCTCTCCAATCATTGGTCAAGCGGTTGCTTTAGAAAACGTAAATGACCCTGTATTCTCAAGTGGTGCTATGGGACAAGGGATTGCCATCAAACCAACTGAAGGTGTTGTATACGCTCCGGCGGATGCTGAAGTAACCATTGCTTTTGCAACTGGACATGCTTTTGGCTTGAAGACAGCCAATGGTGCTGAAGTTTTGATCCACGTTGGGATTGATACAGTTTCAATGAACGGTGAAGGATTTGATCAGAAAGTTGCTCAAGGTGACAAGGTCAAAGCTGGCGATGTTCTTGGAACATTTGATTCTGCTAAAATTGCAGCAGCTGGTCTTGATGATACAACAATGGTCATCGTCACAAACACAGCTGATTATGCTTCAGTAACTCCAGTAGCTAATGGTGCAGTTGCTAAAGGCGATGCGATTATTGAAGTAAAAGCATAATCTAAAATAGGATTACTCAAGGACTGGTTAGGGCTTCCTCCAGTCCTTGAATTTTGTTTGGAGGTGAGGCTTGGAATAAAAAAGCCGCTCACCTAATGTTTAAACATAAATAAGAGTAGTTTTTTCTATAAGGAATAGAAGTGAACCGTTTCCCTTTGTGATATAATAGAAAAAAAGAGAATTGAAAAAGAGGTTTGATATGACTAAATTATATGGAAGTCTTGAAGCTGGTGGAACAAAGTTTGTTTGTGCTGTAGGTGACGAAAATAATAACGTCATTGAAAAGACACAGTTTCCGACAACAACCCCAATTGAAACCCTTGATAAATGTATTGAGTTTTTCTCTAAATTTGAAAGTCTTGCTGGTTTAGCCATTGGTTCATTTGGACCGATTGATATTGATAAGAATTCAAAGACCTATGGTTTTATTACAACAACTCCCAAACCACATTGGGCAAATGTAGATGTGGTGGGAGCTTTCCGTCGATCCTTGAATGTACCGATTTACTTCACCACTGATGTGAATAGCTCAGCTTATGGTGAGGTCGTGGCTCGTAATAATGCGGGTGGTCGTATTGAGAACTTAGTTTACTACACAATTGGTACAGGGATTGGTGCAGGTGTCATCCAGCGTGGTGAATTCATTGGTGGAGTGGGACATCCTGAGATGGGCCATTATTATGTTGCCAAACACCCGATGGATGTTGAAAAAGAATTTAATGGTGTGTGTCCATTCCACAGAGGCTGTTTAGAAGGTCTTGCGGCTGGCCCAAGCTTGGAAGCTCGTACCGGTATTCGTGGGGAAAATATTGAACTGAATAGCTCTGTATGGGATATCCAAGCCTACTATATTGCCCAAGCTGCTGTCAATGCAACTGTAACCTTCCGCCCAGATGTGATTGTATTTGGTGGAGGAGTGATGGCACAACAACACATGTTGGATCGCGTTCGTGAAAAATTCACCGTCTTATTGAACGGCTATTTACCAGTGCCAGATGTTCGGGACTATATCGTAACACCAGCAGTAGCAGGAAATGGTTCAGCGACCTTGGGTAACTTTGTCTTAGCAAAACAAGTCAGCAAAAAAGACTAATAAGTTAAGGTTGAAATAACATAAAGCATCAAAATGCTAGGGGGAGGGAGTTCTTCGTCGGGAAGATGGATGAATGACCTTCTCTTTTTTAGCAAGAGAGGAGAAATGATGGAAAAAGCCATTATGAAGGATCCCTTCTTTTTGAGTCAAGTGTCTGAAGAAGCGACAAAAGAGGATTTGTATTTGGCGCAAGATTTACAAGATACCCTACGAGCTCACCAGGAAGCCTGTGTTGGCATGGCTGCTAATATGATTGGTGTACGTAAGCGGGTGATCATCATCCAACTAGGTTTGATGCCCTTGGTTCTCTTTAATCCTGTTCTAGTTAAGAAAGAAGGGATTTATGAGACAGAAGAAGGCTGTCTTTCTTTGCCAGGAAGTCGAAAGACAAGTCGCTTTGAAAAGATTCAAGTTTCCTACCGTGATACCAATTGGAAACCTCAGCTCATATGCTTAGAAGGTTTTGTGGCCCAGATTTGCCAGCATGAGCTCGATCACCTGGAAGGGATTTTGATCTAGATGAGCTGTTGCTTGTTAAATGACTGATTGAAGAGAAAATCCTTATGAAAAAAGAATGTTTGTTCTATGAACGGGTTAGACCATTTTTTGTGACCCATCCCTATTATCTTTCTTTATTAAAGTGGACCAATAGGCTCGTCACCTTGTTGATGCCTCTCCTTTATTTCTATGTTCTTTGGGCAGCCTATCTAAAGACTACCAAGACTTGGATTGTGCTTGCTTATCTTTTGGTACCAGCAACTGGTTTTATTGTATTAAGTGTCATTCGAAAACGAATGGATTGGCCGCGTCCCTATGAGCTTGGGACTTTCCCTCCGTTACTGAATCGAGAGGGGAAGGGAAGTTCCATGCCAAGTCGGCACGTCTTTTCTGCGGCGATCATTTCTACAGTAGCCTGGGGAGTGCATCCTCTTCTATCGGTCCTTGGTCTGTCCTTGGCTCTTCTATTGGCGGGGGTTCGTGTTCTGGCTGGAGTCCATTTTGTTCGTGATGTTGTGGTTGGTTTTTTATCTGCTATTCTTTGGGGGTTCTTTTGGTTTTATCCCTTGGGGCTTTTTTAAGAATAAGGTCAGGAAGAAGGATGAGGTGAACTATAAAAGAGGCTGGGACCAAAGTCCTAGCCTCTCAATTGTCTTTGGATAGTCGAGCAAGACGCAGTGGTTGAGTGGGCTCTACTTCGCTGATTGCATCAGCTTTTATAGCCCTACTCAACTGTGCGGAGGTGGGACGACGAAATCGAATTCTAACGAATGACCGATTTCTGTCCCACTCTCTATTTTTGTATCGTTATTTCATCTAGATGGAATTTTTGGAAAAACCGTTCGCGTTCTTCTATAATAGCAGGACTTGGGTTTTTGAGGGAAGTTAATAAATCAACCAAGTCAGGTGTGACTTCTCGAATCAGCTCCCCCAGAGACCAAATGGCTGTTGCAATATGAATCTGGTTTTGCGAAGTTTCGATAATTTCTAGAAGTTTAGGGATGGCAGACCGGTCGTTCGCATTGGCCAAGGCAATGATGGCATTTCGCTGAAGGATATTTTTCCCCCGCCAACTACCAGCGACCATTCCGAATTTTTCTTTGAATTGACCATTGGATAGCTCGATAAAGGGGATTAATTCTGGGTGAGCTAGTTCAGGGTCAATGTCAGTAGCTAGTGGGTTATCCAGACCACGATTGTAGGGACAACAGATTTGACAGATATCACAGCCGTAGATGACCGTTTTAATCTTTTTACGGAATTCCATATCCATCATCCCCTTGTCTTGGGTCTGAAAGGACAGACAACGTCGGGCATTCATGGTGCCATCTCCAATTAAGCAAGATGTCGGGCAGGCTTCTACACAGCGGTTACAATCTCCACAACCATAGTCGACTGCTTGGTCGGGTTCAATTTCTAGGTTGGTGATAAGCTCCCCTAAAAACATATAAGAACCATATTCTTTTGAGATGACGAGGCCATTCTTGCCGATAAATCCAATGCCAGCCCGTTGAGCAACGGCAGTATCCACCAAGGCTCCGGTATCCACCATGCCCTTGTATTCGAAGTTAGCCGTCAATTCTTCAATCCCTTTAGCCAGGCGGTCCAACTTATCCTGTAGGACATAGTGGTAATCTATGCCCCAACTGTTGGGAGTAAATTTTCCGCGTTTATAGGCTGTCTTCTGAGGTTGTTGTTTTAACTTGTGAGGATATGCAACGGCAATGGAAATAATTGTTTTAGCAGAAGCTAAACTTAAGCGTGGCTGGATTCGTTCTTCGATATTTTTGTGCTCAAACCCTGAATTTCGGCCTTCCTCTACAGCTAGGCGGAGGGATTTTTCTAAATAGGAAAAATCATCTGCGGTGGTAAAACCGATTTTTGAAATACCGATGGAGTGAGCCAATTCGATAATGGATTCTTTGAGATTCATATACCTATTATAGCGAAAAGCCGGTAAAAATGCGAAAAACGTGCAAAAAATTAAAAAGGGGATGAAGGGATTGGTAGAGCTTTCAAAAACGAATGAAATTTTGTATAATAAGGTATTGAATACAAGGATATATGGAGGCAGGTATGTCACAACCGTTATTTTTACAATCCGTCATGCAGGAAAAAATTTGGGGTGGAACTAGATTACGAGATGAGTTTGGCTATGAAATCCCGAGCGATCATGTTGGTGAATACTGGGCTATTTCGGCCCATCCCCATGGTGTTTCAGTTGTTAAAAATGGGCCTTATGCTGGAATAGGCTTGGATCAACTTTATGCAGAGCATCGTGAATTATTTGGAGATCGAACAGAACCGGTCTTTCCTTTATTGACAAAGATTCTGGATGCCAATGACTGGCTCAGTGTTCAGGTTCATCCAGATGATGCCTATGGAATGGAGCATGAAGGAGAACTTGGGAAAACCGAATGCTGGTATATTATTGCTGCGGATGAAGGGGCGGAGATTATCTATGGTCACCACGCCCAGTCCAAGGAAGAATTACGTCGAATGATCGAAGCCAAAGAATGGGATGATCTTTTAGCACGGGTTCCTGTGAAAGCGGGAGATTTCTTCTATGTTCCAAGTGGAACCATGCATGCCATTGGTTCGGGTATCTTGATTTTGGAAACCCAGCAATCAAGCGACACGACGTATCGAGTTTACGACTTTGATCGCAAAGATGATCAAGGGAATTTACGTGAATTGCACATTGAACAGTCTATTGATGTACTGAACTTAGGTGCTCCGGCAAATAGCCGACCAGTTGAGGAAAAAGTTGACCACTTGTCATCGACTTTGTTAGTGGCCAATGACTTCTTTGGTGTTCACAAATGGGTCATCAATGGGGAAGTTCGATTTGAAAAGACCCATGATTATAGTTTGGTGAGCGTTCTCTCAGGGCAAGGAAGTCTTCAGGTAGATAGGGTAGATTATCCGATTGGAAAAGGAGAACATTTTATCTTAACGAGTGATATCCAGAATTGGACCTTATCAGGAGAAGAGATGGAATTAATTGTCAGTCATCCATAAACGTAGATAGAAGGTTGAGTCGTCAAGTACTTAACCTTTTGTTGTTTTAAGGATTTTTCTAATAGATGAGCAAAAGGTGAAATGGATAAGGGAAAAAAGAGGGGGAAACCATCTTCTAATCAATGGAATTTCTTGATGGATAAGCTACAGTGTGCTATAATAAAAATAACGTTTAAAATTTAAGAAATTTGAAAAGTAAGGATACTAATGGCTAATTTATTAAAAACAATTATCGAAAATGATAAAGGTGAATTAAGACGATTGGAAAAGATGGCAGACAAGGTCTTCTCCTATGAAGATCAAATGGCTGCCTTGTCAGATGATGAACTGAAGGCGAAAACAGAAGAGTTCAAACAACGCTACCAAGATGGTGAATCATTGGATGATCTCCTCTATGAAGCTTTCGCAGTAGTTCGTGAAGGTGCTAAGCGTGTCTTGGGCTTGTTCCCTTATAAAGTACAGGTCATGGGGGGGATTGTTCTTCACCATGGTGACGTTCCAGAAATGCGTACAGGGGAAGGGAAAACCTTGACTGCGACCATGCCGGTGTATTTGAATGCCCTATCTGGTAAAGGGGTTCACGTTGTTACGGTCAATGAATACCTGACAGAACGTGATGCGACAGAGATGGGTGAATTGTACTCATGGCTTGGTTTGTCAGTTGGGATCAACCTGGCTGCAAAATCACCTTCTGAAAAACAAGAAGCTTATGCTTGTGATATCACCTATTCAACCAATGCGGAAATCGGTTTCGACTACTTGCGTGATAACATGGTTGTTCGTGCCGAAAATATGGTACAACGTCCTTTGAACTATGCCTTGGTCGATGAGGTAGACTCGATCTTGATTGATGAAGCCCGTACTCCATTGATTGTTTCAGGTCAGACTTCTACAGAAACTAGCCAACTCTATCACATGGCGGATGCCTTTGTGAAATCTTTGGAAGAAGAAGACTATATCATTGATGTTCCTTCAAAAACGATTGGTTTGTCAGATTCTGGGATTGATAAGGCTGAAAGCTACTTTAAGCTTGAAAACTTGTATGACATCGAAAATGTTGCTTTAACGCATTACATTGACAATGCCCTCCGTGCCAACTATATCATGATTTTGGACATCGACTATGTGGTCAGTGAGGATCAAGAAATCTTGATCGTCGACCAATTTACAGGTCGGACCATGGAAGGACGTCGTTATTCAGACGGCTTGCACCAAGCGATTGAGGCTAAAGAAGGTGTACCAGTCCAAGAAGAAACCAAAACATCAGCTTCTATTACTTACCAAAACCTCTTCCGGATGTACAAAAAACTTTCAGGGATGACAGGTACTGGTAAGACAGAAGAAGAAGAATTCCGTGAAATTTACAACATTCGCGTCATTCCAATTCCAACAAACCGTCCGATTGCTCGTATTGACCATCCAGATCTTCTTTACCCAAGCTTGAAATCGAAGTTTAAGGCTGTAGTAGAAGATGTAAAAGCACGTTACGAAAAAGGGCAACCAGTCTTGGTGGGTACCGTTGCCGTTGAAACCAGTGACTATTTATCTCGTCTCTTGGTCGAAGCAGGAGTTCCCCACGAAGTTTTGAATGCGAAAAACCACTACAAAGAAGCTCAAATCATCATGAATGCGGGTCAACGTGGTGCCGTTACCATCGCGACCAACATGGCCGGACGTGGTACCGATATCAAGCTCGGTGAAGGGGTTCGTGAATTGGGCGGACTATGTGTCATTGGTACAGAGCGTCATGAAAGCCGTCGTATTGATAACCAGTTGCGTGGACGTTCCGGACGTCAAGGGGACCCGGGTGAATCTCAATTCTACCTTTCTCTTGAAGATGAGTTGATGCGTCGTTTCGGTTCAGAGCGCATCAAAGCCTTGCTAGACCGCTTCAAACTAAGCGAAGAAGAATCTGTCATCCGATCCAACATGTTTACACGTCAAGTTGAAGCAGCCCAAAAACGAGTGGAAGGGAACAACTATGACACTCGTAAGCAAGTCCTTCAGTATGATGACGTCATGCGGGAGCAACGCGAGATTATCTACTCTCAACGCTATGATGTGATTACAGCGGATCGTGATTTGGCTCCAGAAATCAAGGCCATGATCAAACGAACCATTAAACGGATCGTTGAAGGGGCAAGCCACTCAAGCAAGGAAGAACGTACGGAAGCTATCTTGAACTTTGCCAAATACAATTTGGTCCCTGAAGATACCATTTCAGAGAGCGATATTGAAGGCAAATCGGATAAAGATGTGATTGATTACTTGTTCCAACGAGCTGAAGAGGTTTATGAAAACCAAGTAGCGAAATTACGCGATGAAGAAGCAGTTAGAGAATTCCAAAAAGTCTTGATCCTTCGTGTTGTGGATAGTAAATGGACAGATCACATCGATGCCTTAGACCAATTGCGTAATGCTGTCGGTCTCCGTGGCTATGCGCAAAATAATCCAGTGGTTGAATACCAATCTGAAGGATTCCGTATGTTCAACGATATGATTGGTTCTATTGAGTTTGATGTGACTCGTCTCATGATGAAAGCTCAAATTCACGAACAAGAGCGCCCACGTACAGAACATAGTATTTCAACGACAGCGACTCGTAATATTGCTGCTCAAAAAACTGATTTACCAGAAGATCTTGATTTGAGCCAAATCAAACGTAACGACATTTGTCCATGTGGATCTGGTAAGAAATTTAAAAACTGCCACGGTAAAAAACTCTAATCGTATGAAAGGATCTGCCTATGTCTTTTACAGCTACTAGCCCAATCATTGATGAAACAGCAGTAACTTCTCTTTATCGCTTAGAAGGTGAACAGTTGGCTCGCAAAGAAGCGCGTGACCGTGAACTAGCCTCTATTTTAAAGGGAGAAGACAAGCGCATCTTGCTTGTGATGGGACCATGTTCATCAGATAATGAGGAAGCAGTGATGGAGTATGCTCGTCGCCTTGCAACCCTTCAAGAAGAAGTCAAAGATCGGGTCTTCATTGTGATGCGGGTCTATACTGCCAAGCCTCGGACCAATGGAGATGGCTATAAAGGCTTGATGCATCAGCCGGATACTGCTTCAGAACCAAGTTTTGTAGCTGGTTTAAAGGCAGTTCGTCGCCTGCATCATCGAGTGATTACCGAAACCGGATTGACAACAGCAGACGAACTTTTGTATCCAGAGACATACCCATTTGTTGAAGATTTACTTTCCTATGTTGCTATTGGGGCCCGTTCTGTAGAAGATCAAGGTCATCGATTTGTAGCAAGTGGAATTTCAGTCCCAACTGGATTGAAAAATCCGACATCTGGAAATTTGTCTGTCATGTTTAATGCGATTTATGCCGCACAGCATGGGCATCATTTCTTCTATAATGGTCGTTCTGTGGAGACAAGTGGAAATCCATTCGGACACGCTATTCTGCGTGGAGCTTTAGACGCGAATGGGAAAAACATTCCAAACTACCACTATGAAGATTTGCTAGAAGCTGCTCATCGTTACCAAGCCTTGGGCTTGCAACATCCATTTATCTTGGTTGATACCAATCATGATAATTCTGGGAAAAAATTTGCTGAGCAGATTCGCATTGTCAGAGAGACCCTTAGTAATCGAAGCTGGAATCCAATTATCCATGATGTGGTTCGTGGATTTATGATTGAATCTTATCTAGAGGACGGTCGTCAAGATCAACCAGAAATATTTGGTCAATCAATCACGGACCCATGCTTGGGTTGGGAAAAGACAGAAAGCTTAGTACGAGAAATATATCAGTATGTAGCTGAATAAGAGGAGAGGGCTGGAGAAAACATTCTCAGCCCTTTCCTTCTTAAATGGAGTTGCGGATAGAGAATTATCAAAGAGGAATAGATATGATTGTTGGACATGGGATAGATATCGAATCGATCCAATCCATTGAAGAAGCCTACCAGAGACATCCCAGATTTGCTTCCAAGGTATTGACAGAGACAGAACGAGAACGATTCGATCAATTATCCGGGAAACGGAAAATGGAATACCTGGCCGGACGATGGTCTGCAAAAGAAGCCTTTTCCAAGGCTTGGGGAACAGGAATTGGACCAGTAGGATTTCAGGATCTGGAAATTCTAACCAATCAAAAAGGAGCTCCCTATTTTTCTAAAGCCCCTTTTAGTGGAAAGATATGGGTTTCGATTAGTCACTCAGGCGATTTAGTTTCGACCAGTGTCATTTTGGAGGAAAGAAATGAAAGCTAGTATACATAGACCAACGCGAGCATATGTGGATGTGGAGGCTATTGCCTATAATGTTCGACAAATACAGGACCATATTCCGAAAGAGACCTTGACCTTTGCGGTTGTCAAGGCCGATGCATACGGCCATGGGGTTCAGCCAGTGGTAGAACGCTTATTGCCAATGGTAGATGCTTTTTGTGTCTCCAACCTAGACGAAGCCATAGAAGTACGCCAAGTAGCTGGTGAAAAGCCGATTTTAATTTTGGGAGTTGCTCCAATAGATTTCATAGAGATTGCCATCAAAGAAGGAATTCGTTATACAGTGGCTAGTCTCGAGTGGTTGAAATCTTTATTAGCTAAAAAGTCTGATTTGACTGGTTTGAAGCTTCATATTAAAGTGGATTCAGGAATGGGACGAATTGGTTTCCGTTCAGCAGAAGACTTGAAAGAGGCTATGATCTTATTAAGAAACCATGGGGCAGAAGTGGAAGGGATCTTTACCCATTTTGCAACAGCTGACGAGAAAGATGACCGTCATTTCCAAGGACAATTGCAACGATTTAAGACCCTGTTGGAGCTTTTGCCCTATACTCCAGAAATCGTTCACGCCAGCAATTCAGCAACGACTTTATGGCATGCTGATACCATTTTTAATGCTGTCCGACTGGGCGATGTCATGTATGGCCTCAATCCAAGTGGAAGAGAGTTAGAACTACCTTACAATATTCGTCCTGCTTTAAGTTTGGAAACAGAATTGGTGCATGTCAAGCCACTAGAGGTGGGGCAGACAGTTGGCTATGGAGCGACCTATCAGACTACTGAGGAAGAGTGGATTGGGACGATTCCGATTGGGTATGCAGATGGCTGGACTAGAGATATGCAAGGTTTTCATGTCCTTATTGATGGTCAATTCTGTCCAGTTGTCGGTCGCGTATCCATGGACCAAATCACCATTCGCCTACCCAAGGCCTATCCGATTGGGACCAAGGTGGTATTGATTGGAACAGATGGTGATCTAGCTATCACGGCAACGGATGTAGCAGTCTATAGAGGCACGATCAACTATGAGGTGGTTTGTGTCTTGAGCGATCGCGTACCAAGAGTTTATCGTCCAACAAAGGAAGTCAGTGGGAAGTAAGCTGTTTAAGTTTTCCTAGCTTCCTTTCATAAAAAGTTCGAGATGAAAGAGGTTGATGACGGAGGTCCCAGCCTCCTTTCTTATCTAGGAGGAATGAATGAACTTACACCAACCACTCTCTGTCTTACCAGGAATTGGACCAAAATCAGCAGAGAAATACAAAAAATTGGGTATCGAAACGGTTGAAGATCTCTTGCTCTACTTTCCATTTCGATATGAAGATTTTAAATCAAAAAATGTTTTGGACTTGGAAGATGGAGAAAAAGCGGTCGTTTCTGGTCTTGTTGCTACTCCAGCCAATGTTCAATATTACGGCTACAAACGCAACCGTCTTCGCTTCACCATTAAACAAGGGGAGCTGGTGTTAGCAGTTAGTTTCTTTAACCAGCCCTATCTAGCGGACAAGATTGAACTGGGGCAAACGGTGACTGTCTTTGGTAAATGGGACAAGGCCAAGGGAGCCTTGACAGGGATGAAGCTACTCGCGCAAGTCGAAGATGACCTTCAACCGGTCTATCGCTTAGCTCAAGGGGTGAGTCAGTCTGCTCTAGTGAAGGTTATCAAAACAGCTTTTGAAGCAGGCTTGGACCAACTATTAGAAGAAAATTTACCCCAAGTCCTAATGGACAAGTACCAGTTGCTTTCTCGCAGGCAGGCGGTCAGGGCTATGCATTTTCCCAAGGACCTTGAGGAATACAAGCAGGCCCTGAGACGAGTGAAATTTGAAGAACTGCTCTTTTTCCAATTGCAACTGCAGGTCTTGAAGGAAGAAAATCGTTCCGTCGGACAGGGAATCGTGCTAGACTGGGATGAGACGAAGCTAAGAGCTCTTCAAGCCAGTCTTCCCTTTGCTTTGACAGAGGCCCAGGAGAGAAGTCTGAAGGAAATTCTTACAGATATGCGTTCTCCTTACCATATGAATCGTCTCTTGCAAGGGGATGTTGGAAGTGGAAAAACCGTCGTAGCTGGACTAGCCATGTATGCTGCTGTGACGGCTGGCAAGCAAGCGGCCTTGATGGTACCAACTGAAATTTTGGCCGAGCAACATTTACAAAGTTTGACTTCTCTTTTTCCTAATCTTAGAATCCTTCTTTTGACAGGAAGTTTAAAAGCTGCGGAGAGACGAGAGCGATTGGCTTCGATTGAAGCAGGGGAAGTGGACCTTATTGTGGGAACCCATGCCTTGATTCAGGAGGGAGTTCATTTCCATGATTTAGGCTTGGTCATTATTGATGAGCAGCACCGTTTTGGTGTAGCCCAAAGACGGATCCTGCGTGAAAAGGGCCAAAATCCTGATGTCTTGATGATGACAGCAACCCCAATCCCTCGGACCTTGGCGATCACTGCTTTTGGTGATATGGATGTTTCGATTATCGACCAAATGCCAGCTGGTCGAAAAGACATCATCACCCGATGGGTCAAGCACCAACAGTTAAACTTGGTTTTGGATTGGTTGGTTAAAGAAATTCAAAAAGGTTCCCAAGCCTATGTTATTTCTCCCTTGATTGAAGAATCTGAAGCACTGGACCTCAAAAATGCTATCGCCTTAGAGGAAGAATTGATTGCCTACTTCGGAGATCGTGCCCGTATTGCCCTCCTCCATGGCAAGATGAAGGGGGAAGAAAAAGAGGCCATTATGCAGGCCTTTAAGCAGGGAGAAATAGACTTGCTAGTTTCTACAACCGTTATCGAAGTCGGGGTCAATGTTCCCAATGCAACTGTCATGATTATCATGGATGCAGACCGCTTTGGCTTGAGCCAATTGCACCAGCTGAGAGGTCGGGTAGGACGTGGTGATAAGCAGTCTTACGCAGTCTTAGTTGCCAATCCCAAAACAGAATCAGGCAAGCGTCGGATGAAAATCATGACTGAAACAACCAATGGGTTTGTCTTGGCAGAAGAAGATCTCAAGCTACGGGGCTCTGGGGAAATCTTTGGAACGCGTCAATCAGGCATACCAGAATTTCAAGTGGCCAACCTCATTGAAGATTATCCGATCTTAGAGGAAGCGCGAAAGGTAGCTGTTCAGGTGGTGACAACTCCTAATTGGCGGGAACACCCAGACTGGCACTGTCTGTCTCTACATTTGGAACAGAAAGAACACCTGGATTAAGAAGTGATAAAAGAGAGTGGGACAGAAATCGGTCATCCGTTAGAATTCGATTTCGTCGTCCCGCCTCCGCACAGTTGAGTAGGGCTATAAAAGCTGATGAAATCAACGTAGTAGAGGCCACTCAACCACTGCGTCTTGCTCGACAATCCAAAGACAATTGAGAGGCTAGGACTTTTGTCCCAGCCTCTTTATCTTATTTTAAGTTTGTGGGCCTATAATCCTAAAAAACAGAAAAGAGGTCCTAGCTATGCGAACCATGTTAAAATTCATTTTGTCCGTCATTATCTCAGTTCATCAAAGCTATTTTTAAATTCAAAGGCGGATGGATTAACCATCACGCCTTCTATCCTTATTTTACCCTTCCATATAGTCTCTTAATTCTTCATCTTTTAAGCCAGCATTGATGGCAATCAGGAGTTTTAACCGAGCTTTAGCGGCATTGAGCTCTTTCACAAAGAAGATACCGTGATCGTGAAGTTGAACTCCGCCCCCGTCGTAAGCATAGACGGGTTCTGCAATCCCGTTAAAACAACGGGAAACCAAGGCAATGGGAAGACCGGCTTCCTGAAATTCAAATAGTTTCTCAGCTACTTCCTTAGGAAGATTTCCTGCTCCAAAGGCTTCAATAATCAAACCATCCATTTGATGGACATCTAGTAGATCAAGGAGTTCTGTTTTCATGCCAGCATAGGCGGAAATAATGGGGACGACTCCCTTGATTTCTTGCAAATCAAAACGCACACGGGGTTCAGCTGTTTTGAAGAAAAGAACTTCTTTTTTCATAACCAATCCTAGAGGACCATGTGTTGGGGTCTGGAAGGTGCTGACATTGGTTGTATGTGTTTTGGTCACGTACTTGGCTGCATGGACTTCATCATTCATCACGACCAAGACACCCTTGTCTTGTGATTTGGAATCTGCCGCAACTCGGATGGCCGTCAGATAGTTATAGACACCGTCACTTCCTAATTCGTTGGAGCTTCTCATGGCTCCTGTCAGGACTACAGAAATAGTTGGCAAGTCCATGGTATCTAAGAAGTAGGCTGTTTCTTCGAGAGTATCGGTACCATGGGTGATGACAATACCATCATACTGGTAAGCCTCTTTCTGAATCTTATGATAGAGTTGCAACATGTGCTGAGGAGTTACATGAGGGCTTGGTAAATTTAAAAAATCTTCTGAAGTGAGCTCAATCCCAGCTAGTGACAAATCAATATGGTTCATGGGGTTGGCTGAATTGGTCACGACAGCTCCTGTGGCATCAGCCTGCATGGAGATGGTCCCTCCTGTATGAAGGGCCAAAATTTTCTTAATCATGTGTGTCTCCTTGAAATGTGTGTTATAATTTATTGTATCATAAAACGGAAAGAAAGCAGTCATCATGGAAATAAAAGCGGTCTTTTTTGACATTGACGGAACCTTGGTCAATGATAGTCGAATGGTTTTAAAGTCAACTGAAAAAGCCATTCGCGCCTTAAAGGAACAAGGGATTTTTGTTGGTTTGGCGACAGGGCGAGGACCGTTCTTTGTCCGTCCTTTTATCGAGCGTTATGACTTTGATTTCGCAGTCACCTATAATGGTCAGTATATTTTTACCAAGGACAAGATTTTATCTGCCTCTCCGATTGATAAGAAGAATCTTCGTCTCTTAATTGAATATGCAAAGAAACATCGCATCGAAATCGCCTTAGGAACAGAAGATGGAGTCGAAGGCTCTCGCATTATGAGTTTTGGCCTGAGTCCGATTTCTCAATGGTCTGCACGTTTTGTACCGAAAGGTTTTTCGAAGGCAGTTAGTCAGGGCTTCAATAAGGTAGTCAGCAAGGCTGTTCCTCAGGATCAAAAGCAACTGCTACAAATTGCTCAAGGACCGGTTTATCAGGTTCTCTTATTAGCTAGTCCCAAGGACACCCAAAAAGTTGAGCAAGCTTTTCCTGAATTAAAATTCACTCGTTCTAGTCCCTTTGCGGCAGATGTCATCAACCCTGATAACTCAAAAATGGAGGGGATTCGGATTGTAGGAGAAGCATTTGGCTTCTCGATGGACCAAGTTATGGCCTTTGGAGATTCTGATAATGACATAGAGATGCTTTCGGGTGTCGGTCTGTCAATTGCGATGGGGAATGGGACCAGCAAGGTCAAAGAAGTGGCTCAGCACACAACGACTAGTAATACCAAGGACGGAATTCAAAAAGCGCTGGAACATTTTGGAATTATTACGGATCAGACTCTTTTTGTCAGTCGCGACGACCACTTTAATAAGGTCAAAGCCTTCCATCAACTCATGGATGGTCAAACTCAGGAAGAACCAAAGGCCTGGGACAATCAAGAGGCTCTTTACCGAACCATGTTTAAGCAGGAAGAATTGGTTGAATTTATTCGGGCAGCTAGTAAGGATGAAGCAATCTTCGATCGTTCAATTGAAAAATTGCATCAAGCTCTAGATGAGGCAGCGAATAAGGTTCGCAGCAAGCATCCCGCCGAGATCTCCATGGTAGGGCAGGTCGATGCCTTGATTGATACGCTGTATCTGACTTATGGTAGTTTCGTTCTAATGGGGGTCGATCCTGAAGAGGTCTTTGAGATTGTTCACCGCGCCAATATGGGGAAAATTTTCCCAGATGGTCAGGCTCACTTTGATGAAGTCACGCATAAAATTTTAAAACCAGACGACTGGGAAGAAAAGTATGCACCTGAACCAGCTATTCAAAAAGAGCTGGAACGGCAAATCAAAGCTTATCAAAAACATTGCTCTGAAAAGACAGTAGAATCTGAAGAAAATAAAAGAGAGTGGGACAGAAATCGGTAATTCGTTAGAATTCGATTTCGTCGTCCCACCTCCGCACAGTTGAGTAGGGCTGTAAAAGCTGATGAAATCAGCGTAGTAGAGCCCACTCAACCACTGCGTCTTGCTCGACAATCCAAAGACAATTGAGAGGCTAGGACTTTTGTCCCAGCCTCTTTGTTTTTTATAAAGTTTATAAGGTCTTTTCGGTCTCACGAACCACTAACAAATCAACTTTGGCATGGCGGAGGATGTATTCAGAAGAAGAGCCAACTAGTAAACGTTCAAAAGCATTTAGACCAGTCGCCCCAACCATGATGAGATCAACTTCCTCTGCTTCAGGGATATCAGTCGCTAAGAGGACTTTTGGATTTCCCATTTCGACCACTGAAGCAATATTTTGGACACCGGCTTCTTTTGCACGTTTGATATAACCTTCTAATAGTTCATTAGCCTCTGTTTGGAATCCTTCATACACTTCGGCATCAAAACTAGAGACACTTGGTAAGCCACGTGTATCAACGACATGAGCAAGGGTAAGTTTTGAACCGTTTCGCAAGGCTACATTCACACCTTTCTCAAAAGCGAGTTCAGCTTCGCGAGATCCATCAACTGCAACCATAATGTTTTCGTATTTTTGAGACATGTTCCGTCCTCCTTTAGTGCTTGAAAACGTGAAAATGAAATGGATGAGCCCATTTATGTTACCTATAATTATATTTTAAACTTTTTAGCATAGAAAGTAAAGGTCAAATAAGCTATCTATAGGATTTCATCGAGAATGAAAGAGGTTGCTCAGTTGTACTCAAGATTAACTAGTGGTATAATGGAAGCAGTTTGATAAAGTGAGGAAAAAATCATGAAAGAATACAATAAGTCCGTCAAGCTAGAGCACGTTGCTTACGATATTCGTGGTCCAGTATTAGAAGAAGCGATGCGCATGCGGGCAAACGGGGAGAAAATCCTTCGCTTAAATACAGGAAATCCGGCTGAATTTGGTTTCACGGCTCCCGATGAAGTCATTCATGATTTGATTATGAATGCTCGGGATAGTGAAGGCTACTCAGATTCAAAAGGAATTTTTTCTGCTCGCAAGGCAATTATGCAGTATAGCCAATTGAAAAAGATTCCGAATGTTGAGATTGATGACATCTATATTGGGAATGGTGTTAGTGAGCTAATCGTAATGTCCATGCAAGGTTTGTTGGATAATGGCGATGAAGTTCTCGTGCCAATGCCAGATTATCCTCTATGGACAGCGGCAGTCAGCCTAGCAGGTGGTAATGCTGTGCATTATATCTGTGATGAAGAAGCAGAGTGGTACCCAGATATTGATGATATCAAATCTAAGATCACCTCAAACACCAAGGCCATCGTCGTGATCAATCCCAATAACCCGACCGGGGCTCTCTATCCAGATGAGGTGTTGTTGGAAATCGTCGAGATTGCGCGTCAACATGGTTTGATTATCTTTGCAGATGAAATCTATGATCGCTTAGTTATGGATGGAGAAAAACATACTGCGATTGCCAGCCTGGCGCCAGATTTGTTCTGTGTTAGCATGAACGGTTTGTCCAAATCACACCGCATCGCGGGCTTCCGTGTGGGCTGGATGGTCTTGTCTGGACCCAAACACCATGTGAAAGGCTATATCGAAGGTTTGAACATGCTCTCTAATATGCGCCTGTGTTCAAACGTGTTGGCTCAACAAGTGGTTCAGACTTCTTTGGGAGGCTACCAGTCAGTGGACGAACTCTTGCTTCCAGGTGGTCGAATCTACGAACAACGGAACTTTATCTATAAGGCCATCAATGATATTCCAGGACTCTCAGCTGTCAAACCAAAAGCCGGTCTCTATATCTTCCCTAAGATTGATCGAGAAATGTACCGAGTAGATGATGATGAGCAGTTTGTCTTGGAATTCTTGAAACAAGAAAAGGTTCTCTTGGTTCACGGACGTGGATTCAACTGGAAAGAACCAGATCATTTCCGAATCGTTTACCTTCCTCGAGTAGAAGAATTGGCTCAAATTCAAGAGAAGATGACCCGTTTCTTAAAACAATACAAACGATAAGCAGATAGAGAGAGTGGGACAGAAATCGTTAATTCGTTAGAATTCGATTTCTTCGTCCCACCTCCGCACAGTTGAGTAGGGCTGTAAAAGCTGATGAAATCAGTGTAATAGAGCCCACTCAACTACTGCGTCTTGCTCGACAATCCAAAGACAATTGAGAGGCTGGGATTTTTGTCCCAGCCTCTTTTTTGACTGAGTGAAGCGAATATTTTGTTACATAAGGATAATTATTCTGAATTGAATAGAATTGTAGAAAAAATAAATAATTTTCAGATAATTTGATTGAAATTCCCTCGCTTATATGATATACTTTAGCTGACTATATGCGAGGTTTATTATGGCTAAATTATTAGAAAAAACGAGAAAAATTACATCTATCTTGAAGCGTTCTGAAGAACAGTTGCAAGACGAAATGCCTTACAATGCAATTGCCCGTCAACTGGCTGATATCATTCATTGTAATGCTTGTATTATTAATAGCAAGGGGACTCTCCTTGGTTATTTCATGCGTTACAAGACTAATAATGACCGGGTTGAGGCTTTTTTTGACAATAAAAAATTACCAGAAGATTATGCTAAAGCAGCTAGTTTAGTCTATGATACAGAGGCAAATTTAGATGTGGACCACGATTTAAGTATCTTTCCAGTAGAGACCAAGTCTGAATTTCCTGATGGCTTGACGACCATTGCTCCTATTCATGTATCTGGGATTCGCTTGGGATCTTTGATTATCTGGCGCAATGATAAAGAGTTTGATGACGATGATTTGATCTTGGTTGAGATTGCTAGTACAGTAGTTGGGATTCAAATGTTGAACTTCCAACGAGAGGAAGACGAGAAAAATATTCGTCGCCGTACTGCAGTCAATATGGCTGTGAACACCTTGTCCTATTCAGAATTGCGGGCAGTTTCTGCTATCCTTGGTGAATTGAAAGGAAATGAAGGACAGTTGACGGCTTCTGTCATTGCGGATCGGATTGGTATTACGCGCTCTGTGATTGTCAATGCGTTGCGGAAGCTGGAGTCAGCAGGAATTATTGAAAGTCGTTCGCTTGGGATGAAGGGAACCTACCTCAAGGTGTTGATCCCAGATATTTTTGAAGAAATTAAGAAAAGAGACTACTAATGACTAAAGCGTTAATTTCGATTGACTACACCTTTGATTTTGTAGCGGATGAAGGTAAGCTTACTGCAGGAGCTCCTGCACAAGCCATTTCTGAGAGCATTGCCCAGGTGACCCAGTGGGCCTTTGATCAAGGTGCCTATGTCTTTTTTGCTATTGATGCTCATGAAGGGAATGATCCCTTTCATCCAGAGAGCAAGCTCTTCCCACCTCATAATATCATTGGGACCAGTGGCCGAGACTTGTACGGCCCATTAGCTGATTTTTATCAGCAACATCAAGCTGATCCACGCGTCTTTTGGATGGACAAGCGTCATTATTCTGCTTTTTCAGGAACTGACTTGGATATCCGTCTTCGAGAACGTGGCGTCGATACTGTTGTTTTGACGGGAGTCTTAACAGATATTTGTGTCCTCCATACAGCGGTTGATGCCTATAATCTGGGCTATCAGATCGAAGTGGTCGCGCCTGCAGTGGCGTCGCTCACTCCTGAAAATCACCAGTTTGCTTTAAATCATTTCAAACATGTTTTGGGAGCAAAAGTTGTGAATGAACAATTAGAAGAATTGTAAGATTAGAGTTCGAGGAGAATGGCCTAATGCCTAGCCTTCCTCGGACTCTATTTTCTTGCCAAACTACCGCATAAATACTAAAAATATGGTAAAATAGAGGGTATTGAAAAATCATCATTTCACGAAAGGAAGCAAGATGAAAATTACGCAAGAAGAGGTAACCCACGTTGCCAATCTTTCAAAATTGAAATTCTCTCCAGAAGAGACAGCTGAGTTTGCGACAACCTTGTCTAAAATTGTCGACATGGTGGAATTGTTGGAAGAAGTGGACACAACCGGTGTGGCTCCAACAACAACCATGGCGGATCGTAAGACCGTATTGCGTCCGGATGTTGCTGAAAAAGGGACGGACCGTGACCGCTTGTTTAAAAATGTACCTGAAAAAGATAACTACTACATCAAGGTACCAGCTATCCTAGAAGATGGAGGAGATGCCTAATGTCATTCAACCATAAAACCATTGAAGAGTTACACGCTCTCCTTGTCTCTAAGGAAATTTCAGCAACAGAATTGACTCAAGCGACTCTTGACGATATCAAGTCGCGTGAAGAAGCAGTCAATGCCTTTGTGACGGTTGCAGAAGAAGCTGCCCTTGCACAAGCCAAGGCCATTGACGAAAAAGGAATCGATGCAGACAACCTCCTGTCAGGGATTCCACTCGCTGTCAAAGATAACATCTCTACTGACGGCATCTTGACCACTGCGGCTTCAAAAATGCTCTACAACTACGAGCCGATCTTTGATGCTACAGCAGTTGCCAATGCCAAAGCTAAAGATATGATTGTTGTCGGGAAAACTAACATGGATGAATTTGCCATGGGTGGATCTGGTGAGACTTCTTACTATGGACCAACCAAGAATGCTTGGGACCACAGCAAGGTTCCTGGGGGTTCATCCAGTGGTTCGGCAGCAGCTGTAGCTTCGGGTCAAGTCCGTTTGTCCCTTGGTTCGGATACAGGTGGTTCTATCCGCCAGCCAGCTGCTTTTAACGGGATTGTTGGACTCAAGCCTACCTATGGAACGGTTTCCCGTTTTGGTCTGATTGCTTTTGGTAGCTCATTGGATCAAATTGGTCCTTTTGCGCCAACAGTTAAGGAAAATGCCCTCTTGCTTAATGTCATTGCTAGCGAAGATGTTAAAGATTCAACTTCTGCACCAGTACGTGTAGCAGACTATACTTCTAAGATTGGTCAAGACATCAAAGGTATGAAGATTGCCCTTCCGAAAGAATATCTTGGGGAAGGAATTGACCCAGAAGTCAAAGAAACCATCCTCAATGCGGCTAAGCACTTTGAAAAATTGGGAGCAACAGTCGAAGAAGTCAGTCTGCCTCATTCTAAGTACGGGGTTGCTGTCTACTACATCATTGCTTCTTCAGAAGCATCTTCAAACTTGCAACGTTTCGATGGCATTCGTTATGGTTTCCGTGCGGAAGATGCTAAGAACTTGGACGATATCTATGTCAACACTCGTAGCCAAGGTTTTGGTGATGAGGTCAAACGCCGGATCATGCTTGGGACCTTTAGTTTGTCATCAGGTTACTACGATGCTTACTACAAGAAGGCTGGTCAAGTCCGGACCCTTATTATCCAAGACTTTGAAAAAGTCTTTGCGGATTACGATTTGATTTTAGGTCCTACAGCTCCAAGTGTAGCCTTTGATTTAGATTCACTCAGCCATGATCCGGTTGCCATGTACTTGGCGGACTTGTTGACCATCCCAGTTAACTTGGCAGGTCTACCAGGGATTTCGATTCCTGCAGGCTTTGCCCAAGGACTGCCAGTTGGTTTGCAGTTGATTGGTCCTAAGTATTCCGAAGAAACGATCTATCAAGTCGCAGCAGCATTTGAAGCAACGACGGATTACCACAAGCAACAACCCCTTATTTTCGGAGGTGACAATTAATGAACTTTGAAACAGTCATCGGACTTGAAGTCCACGTTGAATTGAATACAAATTCAAAAATTTTCTCACCAACCTCTGCTCACTTTGGGAACGAGCAAAATGCCAATACCAATGTGATCGACTGGTCTTTCCCAGGGGTACTTCCTGTCTTGAACAAGGGTGTTGTGGATGCTGGAATCAAGGCTGCCTTGGCGCTGAACATGGATATCCACCAGCACATGCACTTTGACCGTAAGAACTATTTCTATCCTGATAATCCAAAGGCCTACCAAATTTCGCAATTTGACGAGCCAATTGGTTACAACGGTTGGATTGAAGTGCAATTAGAAGACGGCTCAACCAAGAAAATCGGGATTGAACGGGCTCACTTGGAAGAAGATGCCGGTAAGAACACGCATGGAACAGACGGTTTCTCATATGTAGACCTTAACCGTCAAGGGGTGCCATTGATCGAAATCGTATCTGAAGCCGATATGCGTTCTCCTGAAGAAGCCTATGCCTATTTGACAGCTCTCAAAGAAGTGATCCAATACACAGGCATTTCTGACGTGAAGATGGAAGAAGGATCCATGCGGGTCGATGCCAACATTTCTCTACGTCCATACGGTCAAGAGGAATTTGGTACCAAGACAGAGTTGAAGAACTTGAACTCCTTCTCAAACGTCCGTAAGGGTCTTGAATATGAAGTGGAGCGTCAAGCGAAAATCTTGCGTTCAGGTGGTGTCATTCGTCAAGAAACACGTCGTTACGATGAAGCCAACAAGAGCACTATCCTTATGCGGGTTAAAGAAGGTGCAGCGGATTACCGTTACTTCCCAGAACCAGACCTTCCCTTGTTTGAAATCTCAGACGAGTGGATCGAGGAAATGCGTGCGGAGTTGCCAGAATTTCCAAAAGACCGTCGGGCTCGCTATGTGACAGAGCTGGGCTTGTCTGATTATGATGCCAACCAATTGACAGCGACTAAAGTGACTTCTGACTTCTTTGAAGCAGCGGTTGCCCTTGGTGGAGATGCTAAACAAGTGTCTAACTGGCTCCAAGGTGAAGTGGCACAATTCTTGAACGCGGAAGGCAAAACGCTGGAAGAAATCCAATTGACACCAGAAAACTTGGTAGAAATGATTGCCATCATCGAAGATGGAACGATTTCTTCTAAGATTGCTAAGAAAGTCTTCGTTCACTTGGCGAAAAACGGTGGCGGTGCGCGTGAATACGTCGAAAAAGCTGGATTGGTACAGATTTCAGATCCTGAAGTCTTGATTCCAATCATCCACCAAGTCTTTGCAGATAATGAAGCGGCCGTAGCTGACTTTAAGTCAGGGAAACGGAATGCGGATAAGGCCTTCACAGGCTTCCTCATGAAAGCAACCAAAGGCCAAGCCAACCCACAAGTAGCTCTCAAGTTACTTGCCCAAGAATTGGCAAAGTTGAAGGATAGTGAATAAAAGGAACAGGCACCTTTAGGTGTCTGTTTTTTTAGTACTTAATAAGTGGGTTAAAAATTTTTTCTATTTTCGAATGGAAAATAGTCATTTAAGATTTCAATCCATCTTGACAAAGTTTGTGAAAAGGCTTACAATATGATTGTCGGGTTTCCTGAAAGGGAATTGCAATTCATAGAAAAATAGGAGAATCATATGGAAACAATGAAAGCTGCCCGCTGGCATGGGAAAAAGGATGTTCGTATCGAGGAAGTGGAAGTCCCAGAAGTACAACCTCATCAAGTAAAGGTTGCGGTCAAATTCACGGGAATCTGTGGAACAGACTTGCATGAATACTTGGATGGGCCAATCTTCATTCCAACAGAAGAGCATGTTTATTCTGGTCAAAAAGCACCCGTGACCCTCGGTCATGAGTTTGCTGGAGAAATTGTTGAGGTTGGAAGCAATGTGACTCGTGTCAAAGTCGGGGATCGTGTAACAATCGAACCAATTTTGGCAAAACACAACTTAATTGGTGATTATAACCTCGATCCAAACTTGAATTTTGTTGGCCTTGCTGCAGATGGAGGTTTTGCTAAATATTGTGTCCTAGATGGAGATTTGGTCCATGTGATTCCAGATAGCTTGAGCTATGAACAAGCTGCTCTTACAGAACCTGCTGCTGTTGCCGTTTATGCAGTTCGTCAGTCTGCTTTGAAAACTGGGGATACAGCTGTTATCTTTGGTTTGGGCCCAATCGGTCTTTTGATCGTGGAAGCTCTCCGTGCAGCTGGAGCATCGAAAATTTATGCGGTTGAATTGTCTCCTGAACGCCAAGCTAAGGCTGAAGAATTGGGTGCCATTGTGGTTCGCCCAGAAGAAGGTGAATCAATCGTTGAAGCCATTCATCGTTTGACTGGTGGTGGAGCGGATGTTTCTTATGAAGTGACAGGGGTTCCTGTTGTTCTTGGACAAGCTTTGGCAGCTGTGCATAAGGCTGGTGAGTGTATGGTTGTTTCTATTTGGGAACGTGAAGCCAGCATCAATCCAAATGAATTCGCCATTCAAGAAAAGACCCTCAAAGGGATTATCGCTTATCGCCACATCTTCCCTAAAGTATTGGAATTGATGGAACAAGGCTACTTCTCTGCTGAAAAATTGGTGACCAAGAAAATTAAATTGGAAAATATCGTTGAAGAAGGATTTGTTGAATTAACACAAGACAAGGCCCAAATTAAGATTTTAGTTGAGCCATAATCTACCATACTTTTAGAATATAACCAGTCCATTTGGACTGGTTTTTTTAATGAGGGAGAACAATAGAAAAAGGTAGTATAAATTACGAAAACGCTTGCATAAATAATTTTAACATGCTATACTGGTTGAACACTAATCATTTTAAGGAGACATTTATGAAACAGAAACCTTCTGTGACAGGCGATAAACAAGTCGTCTATGCGATTCGTCGATTGAAAAATGGTGTTGGTTCGGTTGCGATTGCGACAAGTTTAGCCTTATTAACGGCCTTTGCTAGTCCGGTCAGTGCGGATGAAGCCATCAACACCCCTGCACAAGCCTCAGAAGTGGTGACAAGCCCTTCTAATGAAGAGGTGAGTTCTTCATCTGATGTGAAACAAGCTACGAAGACTGAGACAAGTGAAACCCCAAAAGTGGCGGATGAAAGTGTCACAGCGCCTAAAAATGTAAGCGCAGTCACTGAAGAGGTGGTAGCTCCTAAGTCTGAGAAGGCAGAGGAACCGATTGCTGATCAGACTATTCGGATTCACGTGAAAAAGCTACCGGAAGAAAACAAGGAAACGCAAGGCCTTTGGACCTGGGATGATGTTGAAAAACCATCGGAAAACTGGCCGACAGGTGCCCAATCCTTTAAGGATGCAAAGACAGATGACTACGGCTATTATCTAGATGTTAAGCTAAAAAATGAGCAGGCTAAGAAGATTAGCTTCCTCATCAACAATGTTAAAGGGGACAATATCACTGGGGACAAGTCAATTGAATTGCTCTCCCCAAAAATGAATGAAGCTTGGTTGGACGACAAATTTAAAGTCTATTCTTATCAACCTCAAGCAGAGGGAACTGTCCGAGTAAATTACTACCGGACAGATGGCAACTATGACAAAAAATCTCTCTGGTATTGGGGAGATGTAAAGAATCCGAGCAGTGCCGCCTGGCCAGATGGGACAGATTTTACAGCGACAGGGAAATACGGTCGTTACATCGATATCCCCCTAAAGGAAGCTGCAAAAGAATTTGGTTTCTTATTATTGGACGAGAGCAAGTCTGGAGACGATGTGAAGATTCGACAAGAAGATTATAAATTTACTGATTTAAAGAACCATAGCCAGATATTCTTACGGGATGATGATCCGACCGTTTACACCAACCCATACTATGTCAACGATATCCGTATGACGGGGGCTCAACATGTCGGTAAAGAAAAAATTGAAGCCAGCTTCTCGACCTTGGCTGGAGCACAGAAAGAGGAGTTGCTCAAGCGGACCAAGATCACGGATGCTCAGGGCAATCCTGTCACCATCTCGGACCTGCTTTTAGATGAGAAAGGCAAGAAAGTAACCTATACGGGGGATTTCTCACAAGTTGATCAGTCCTATACCGTTCAATACGATAATGACCGCTTTACGACCAAAATGAACTGGCGCCTCAAGGATGAAGCCTATAGCTATGATGGGACTCTTGGAGCTCATCTTCATGAAGCTGGGAAAAAAGTGGATCTCACCCTCTGGTCACCAAGTGCGGACAAAGTATCTGTTGTCGTCTATGATAAGAAGGATTCTGAAAAACTAGTTGGCCGTGTGGCTCTGGAAAAAGGGGAGCGAGGCACTTGGAAGCAGACTCTTTCAGGTGATTCAGGACTGGGAATCCAAGATTATACCGGCTATTTCTACCAGTATGAAATTGAACGCCAAGGGAAAACCTTCACAGTCCTTGATCCTTATGCCAAATCGTTGGCAGCTTGGAACAGTGAATTGGCCAAGACAGATGATGTCCATAAGGTAGCAAAAGCAGCCTTTGTTGATCCAAGTAGATTAGGTCCGAGTGACTTAACCTATGCGTCCATTCCAAACTTTAAGAAACGGGAAGATGCTATCATCTATGAAGCCCATGTCCGAGATTTCACTTCTGATCCGGCTTTGGCATCAGAGCTTAAGAGTCAATTTGGGACCTTTGCCTCCTTTGTTGAAAAATTGGATTACCTCAAAGACCTTGGTGTAACGCACATTCAACTCTTACCAGTTCTATCTTATTACCACGTCAATGAATTAAAAAACAACGAGCGCTTGTTAGAGTATGCCTCAAGCAATAGCAACTACAACTGGGGATATGATCCACAGAACTACTTTGCCTTGACAGGTATGTACTCAACCGATCCAAGCAATCCTCAAAAACGAATTGAAGAATTCAAGAATTTGGTCAATGAAATTCATAAGCGAGGAATGGGAGTGGTCCTAGACGTTGTCTATAACCATACAGCGAATGTCGACATCTTTGAAGATATCGAGCCAAATTACTACCATTTCATGGATGCGGATGGGACGCCTCGGACGAGCTTTGGTGGTGGACGCTTGGGTACAACCCACTACATGTCCAAACGGGTCTTGGTCGATTCGATCAAGTATTTAGTGGATACTTACAAGGTAGACGGTTTCCGATTTGATATGATGGGGGACCATGATGCGGCCTCTATCGAAGAAGCCTACAAGGCAGCCCGGGCTCTAAACCCTAATCTGATCATGTTGGGAGAAGGCTGGGTGACCTATGCAGGTGATGAAAACAGTCCTGTACAACCAGCAGACCAATCCTGGATGAAGAAAACAGACACGGTTGCAGTATTCTCAGATGATGTTCGAAACAATCTAAAATCGGGCTATCCAAATGAGGGACAACCAGCCTTTATCACCAATGGAAAACGGAAGATTGCGACTATCTTTAAGAATCTCATCGCACAACCAACCAACTTTGAGGCAGATAGTCCCGGTGATGTTATCCAATACATTGCAGCCCACGATAATTTGACCCTCTTTGATATTATCGCTCAGTCTATCAAGAAAGATCCTAGCATTCCAGCTAATAATGCAGAGATCCATCGTCGCTTGCGTCTCGGAAATCTGCTTGTCTTGACAGCTCAAGGCACACCTTTCCTTCATTCTGGTCAAGAATATGGTCGGACTAAGCAGTTCAAGGATCCAGCTTACCGCACGCCAGTTTCTGATGACAAGGTTCCAAACAAATCTCATTTGTTGGTAGATGAAAATGGAAAACCATTTGACTACCCTTACTTTATCCATGATTCCTATGACTCAAGTGATGCCGTCAACCACTTTGATTGGGAAAAAGCAACCAATGAAGCCCTCTATCCAGAGAATACGCGTTCTCGCGCCTTCACCAAAGGATTGATTGCCCTTCGTAAGTCGACAGACGCCTTCCGGATGGATAACATGGAAGAAGTGAAGAGCCGCGTCAAGCTCTTGACAATTCCAGGTGAGAATGGTGTGGAAGAAGAGGATCAGGTGATTGGTTACCAAATCACTGCAAGCAATGGAGAAGTATACTTAGTATTGGTCAATGCAGATACCAAGGCGCGTGATTTTGCTCTAGGAACTGACCTAGAACGCTTTAGAAATGCGGATGTTCTAGTGGATGGGGAACGTGCAGGTGTTATCAATTTGACTGATCCAAAAGGAATTTCTTGGACAGAAAGAGGCCTTCGACTAGATGCATTAACAGCAACTATCTTGCGCTTGTCTACTAAGGAAGAAGTTGAAAATCCTGTTCTCCCGGATCGTCCTGAATACCATACGCCGGTATCTCCATCTCCAAAGAAAGTCCTTCCTTCGCAAACTGCTCAACCGACGCCACAGCTTCTTGCTCAAAAGAAAGAAAATACAGAGGTTCAAGCTTTAGCTCCTCATCATGACTCCGTGTCAGTTGAAAATGGAGAAGAAGCAAGTCCAGCCCGCGCGCTTCCTCAAACAGGAGAAGCGAGCTCCAACCTCACCAGCTTGGCCGGGCTTCTACTTTTAGGTAGTCTCGGATTAGGGATGGCTAAGAAAGGGAGAAAAGAAGACTAATCTCTTCTAGATAGGCCCTTAAAAATACTTTTTAAATCCTACAGTAAATCAGCCCATTTGGGCTGATTTTTGTGTTACAATTAGGATGTAAAAAAAATCTGTGGAGGCAGCATGTCTACAACTCTAAAAGGGACTCTGATTACTTTAATAGCGGGGATTGCTTGGGGACTATCCGGAGTCAGCGGGCAATATTTAATGGTTCACGGATTTTCGGCTATTGGCTTAACAAATCTTCGTTTACTTTTTTCTGGCATTGTCCTTATTATTCTTTCCTGCCTTGCAGATAAGGAGAAGTTTTTGGCCTTTGTCAAAGATAAATCTTCCTACCTTCCGCTCCTTAATTTTGCCTTTTTAGGATTGTTATTGACTCAGCTAACCTATTTAGAGGCGATTGCAGAATCCAATGCTGGGACAGCCACTGTGTTACAGTATCTCTGTCCAGTGGGTATTTTGGCTTATACCTGTGTCAAGGATAGAGTGGCCCCTACACTAGCAGAAGTGGTTTCGATGCTTCTAGCGATTGGTGGCACATTCTTAATAGCAACACACGGTCAAGTCAACCATCTGGCCATTAATCCCAAAGGTTTGGCTTGGGGAGTGGTGTCAGCCTTTGCCTATGCCCTCTATATCATTTTACCTCTTAAATTGATTCAAAAATGGGGAAGTATGCTGGTAATTGGAGTTGGGATGGCCATTCCAGGAATCTTGATGCTCCCTTTTAGCGGTCTTCTTTCTTCTTCTGGAAACTACAGACTGGATACCTGGATGGCTCTTTTTGGTTTGGTGGTCATTGGGACGATTTTTGCCTATACAGCCTTTCTGAAAGGGACCTCTCTGGTAGGGGCTGTTAAAGGAAGCTTGCTGGCATCCTTTGAGCCGATTTCGGCGGTTTTCTTTGCCTTTGTCATTATGAAGGAACATTTCTTTATCATTGATTTTTTGGGGATGGGCATGATTCTGTTAGCAGTCCTCCTCATCACCCTAAAAGACTTCATTATTCAAAAGGAAAAAGGGATTCTATAAATAAAAGAGGCTGGGACAAAAGTCCTAGCCTCTCAATTGTCTTTGGATTGTCGAGCAAGACGCAGTGGTTGAGTGGGCTCTACTACGCTGATTTCATCAGCTTTTACAGCCCTACTCAACTGTGCGGAGGTGGGACGACGAAATCGAATTCTTACGAATTACCGATTTCTGTCCCACTCTCTTTTTACATCATTTGCCAGAAATAGTCGATGATATAGGTAAGACCGTAGGTGTAGATGACCAAAGTAATCGGCTTGCACAAAATAATAATCGTCATGTAGCGTTTGAAGGTCATATTGGTCAAACCAGCTAACATGCAGAGGAAGTCTGCAGGGCTGATGGGCCAGATCATCATGAAGATAAAGAAGCGATCGAACCGTTTGCCTTCATTGAGCCAGTTAATATACTTGTCGTAAGTCTTCTGACTGACCATAGACTGGACAAACTTAGGCCCGTACATTCTTGCGAGCTGGAAGATAATGGCACAGCCAATGACAATTCCAATGTAGTTATAAACGGTCCCAACGATGTGGCCATAGATAAAGACACCAGCGACAGATGTTAGAGCGCCGGGGATAATAGGGACCACTGTTTGAAGGATCTGAAGAAGGATAAAGAGAGGAGGTCCAAAGATTCCTGCTTGGAGAATAAAGGCCGACAAGGTTTCCTTGGATTGGAGGATACCAGCAAAGTAGGCCCAGATACAGAAAGCAAGGGTTGCAAGGGCTCCAATGATGGAGGACCAATTGATGATTTTTTGGAGGAGAGGAGAAACCTCCCTCAATTTTTTTTCTTTTGCTATCATAACTCTTCCGTGTAGTTTTTCTACTACTATATCATGTTTTTGAAAGTTTGTAACGATTTTGTCTATTTTAGATAACAAACCAAACTATGCTTTTTCCAATAGGGGCGATGAAGCAAGTGCAAAATACGTCCAATTATGCTACAATGAAGAGAATATAAAAAATGGAGAACAACGTGTCAATCGAAAATTACAAACCAGATTTTGCGGTGGAAGCGGCCTACGATCTCACCGTTGCAGACTTGAAAAAAGAGGGCATCAAGGCGGTCCTTGTGGATTTGGATAATACCTTGATTGCTTGGAATAATCCGGATGGAACTCCTGAAATGCGCCAGTGGTTGCATGACCTTCGTGATGGCGGGATTCGGGTCATCGTGGTGTCCAATAATAGTCCTAAACGGGTCAAACGTGCGGTTGAGAAATTTGATATTGACTATGAAGCTTGGTCACTCAAGCCCTTTACCTTTGGGATTGATCGGGCTCTCAAACGTTTCCACTATGAAAAAAATGAAGTGGTTATGGTGGGGGATCAACTGATGACCGATATTCGGGCTGCTCATCGGGCGGGCATTCGTTCGATTTTGGTTAAGCCTTTGGTCAAGCATGATTCCATCAAGACCCAGATCAACCGAGCGCGTGAACGCCGTGTTATGAAGCAAATGGCCGAAAAATATGGTCCGATTGTATACAAAAAAGGAATTTAAGAATGGAAGAATTATTCTGTATTGGCTGTGGAGCGCCCATTCAGACAGAAAACAAAGAGGGACTAGGCTATACTCCCCAATCAGCTCTTGAAAAGGGATTGGAAACAGGCGAAGTTTATTGCCAACGCTGTTTCCGTCTCCGTCACTACAATGAAATTACAGATGTGCATCTGACAGATGATGATTTCCTAAAATTGCTTCACGAAGTAGGAGATAGTGATGCCCTCGTGGTCAATGTAGTGGATATTTTTGACTTTAATGGCTCCGTCATTCCTGGATTGCCTCGTTTTGTAGCAGGAAATGATGTTCTCTTGGTCGGAAATAAAAAGGATATCCTGCCCAAGTCTGTCAAGGACAACAAGGTGACGCATTGGTTGATGGAGCGAGCCCACGAAGAAGGGATGCGTCCTGTTGATGTGGTCCTCACCTCTGCCCAAAACAAGAGTGCCATTAAGGACTTGATGGAAAAGATTGAAGAGTATCGCAAAGGCCGTGATGTCTATGTAGTGGGTGTGACCAACGTTGGAAAATCGACCCTCATCAATGCGATTATCCATGAAATCACTGGGGATAAGGATATTATTACAACTTCTCGCTTCCCAGGAACGACACTGGACAAGATCGAAATCCCACTGGATGATGGATCCTACATCTACGATACACCAGGGATTATCCATCGCCACCAGATGGCTCACTACTTGACAGCTAAAAACCTCAAGTATGTCAGCCCTAAAAAGGAAATCAAGCCCAAGACTTACCAGCTCAACCCCGAGCAAACCCTCTTCTTAGGTGGTTTGGGACGCTTTGACTTTATCAAGGGAGAAAAGCAAGGTTTCACAGCTTTCTTTGATAACGAACTCAAGCTTCACCGAACCAAACTCGAAGGAGCGACGGCCTTTTACGACAAGCATGTCGGAGGCTTACTAACCCCTCCGAATAGCAAGGAAAAAGAAGACTTCCCACCATTGGTTTCTCATGAGTTTACCATCAAGGACAAGACGGATCTCGTCATCTCTGGACTTGGCTGGATCCGCGTCAATGGAGAAGCCAAAGTAGCGGTCTGGGCACCAGAAGGCGTCGCCGTCGTATCACGCAAAGCTATTATTTAAAAACTTGGAACAAATTGGAATTGAAGAGCGAACCAAGTGAGCTCATAAATAGATCGTTATTGCCGTGGTGTAGTTGCCAATCGATCGATTGGCAAGGGCAAAATTGAGACCAAGGCTCAATTTTGAGGTGAGGAAATCCATTTTTCAAAGATGATATCTTTGAAAAATTAGTTCCGGCCGTCCCCACCACTTAAAATAACGATCAAGAAAAAGGAAGTAAAAAACATGACATTAACATCCAAACAACGGGCTTTTCTCAACAGCCAAGCCCACAGCCTCAAACCCATTATCCAAATAGGGAAAAATGGGCTCAATGACCAAATCAAAACCAGTGTTCGCCAAGCACTAGACGCTCGCGAACTGATCAAGGTGACCCTTCTTCAAAATACAGATGAGAACATTCATGAAGTAGCGGAAATCTTGGAAGAAGAAATCGGTGTGGATACGGTTCAAAAAATTGGACGCATCCTGATTTTGTACAAACAATCAAGCAAAAAAGAAAACCGGAAGATTTCAGTCAAAGTAAAAGAGATCTAAGAGACACAGGAGAGCAGGTATATGGCCATTGAACTATTAACCCCCTTTACCAAGGTGGAGTTAGAGCCAGAGATTAAAGACAAGAAACGCAAACAAGTGGGAATCCTCGGAGGGAATTTTAATCCTGTCCATAATGCCCATCTCGTAGTTGCAGACCAGGTCCGCCAACAATTGGGATTGGACAAGGTTCTTCTCATGCCAGAATATGAGCCTCCGCATGTGGATAAAAAAGAAACCATTGATGAGCGTCATCGCCTAAAAATGTTAGAACTAGCCATCGAAGGGATTGAAGGACTAGAAATCGAGACGATTGAGCTCGAGCGTAAAGGAATCTCTTATACCTTCGATACGATGAAGTTGCTCAATGAGCGAGACCCGGATACAGACTATTACTTTATCATTGGAGCTGATATGGTGGACTACCTGCCAAAATGGTATCGGATTGACGAGTTAGTGGAGATAGTCCAGTTTGTCGGTGTTCAACGCCCCCGTTACAAGGCGGGAACCTCTTACCCAGTGATTTGGGTCGATGTTCCTTTGATGGATATCTCTTCTAGCATGGTGCGAGAGTTTATCGCTCAAGGTCGGACGCCCAACTTTATGTTGCCAAAACCAGTCTTGGACTACATCAAGAAAGAAGGATTGTATCAATGACCTATGAAAACTATCTCGGCTTTTCTCGTGAGGTCTTGCTTGAAAAGATGGGTCAAATCCTGCCAGAAAAGCGGCTAACCCACTGTTTGGGAGTTGAGAAGGCCGCTCGTGACTTGGCCAAACGCTATGGGGCAGATGAAGAGCAGGCTGGCCTAGCAGGTTTGTTGCATGACTATGCCAAGAAATTATCGGATCAGGAATTTTTAGACTTGATCGATCGTTATGAGCTGGATCCAGCATTAAAAAACTGGGGCAACAATGTCTGGCATGGGATGGTCGGGATTTACAAGATCCAGGAAGATTTAGGACTGACAGATCCAGCCATTCTTCGCAGTATTGAGATTCATACGGTTGGGAGTGGGAAGATGTCAACCTTAGACAAGATTGTCTATGTGGCAGATTATATTGAGCACAACCGGGCCTTTCCAGGGGTGGAGCAAGCACGTGACATCGCCCAAGTCTCCTTGGATCGTGCGGTGGCCTATGAAACAGCTCGTACAGTCGAACACCTAGCCCACCAAGGATTGCCCATTTATCCCCAAACCCTTGAAACCTACAACGCCTTTGTGAAATATTTGAAAGAGGAGCAGTGAGTGAAGACAGCTTTTATCATTATTGATGTGCAAAATATCTTAGTGGAAACAGGTTTTGAGACAAAAAAGCTCTTAGAGAAGATTACTTATTTACAAGATCAGGCTAGAAGCAAGAATATCGAAATTATCTATGTTCAACATATTGAAACGCCAGAGGCTATCACCTCGGAAGATTGGCAGTTATCTCCACTGTTGAAGAGACAGGCAAATGAAAAGGTATTTCAGAAGCGATACAATAGCATGTTTAAAGAGACAGGATTAAAAGAATACTTGGATCAACAAGGGATTGAACAACTGGTCCTGTGTGGCATGCAGACAGAATATTGTGTCGATACATCCGTCAAAGTGGGGTTTGAATACGGCTATAAGCTGGTCATCCCAGAAGGAGCTGTTACAACCTTTGATGGAGAGGATATCCCAGCAGAAACGCTCAATGAATTTTATGAAAATATTTGGGAAGAACGTTTTGCGGATGTCTTAGACTACAAAACAATTTTTTAAAGAAAGAGGACTAAATGAAAGAAAAAGAATTACTTGAACTTGTTGTTAAAGCTGCCGATGAAAAACGTGCAGAAGATATTGTAGCTTTGGATGTTCAAAGCTTGACCAGTGTGACAGACTACTTTGTTATCGCGAGCTCTATGAATAGCCGTCAGTTGGAAGCTATCGCAGAAAATATTCGTGAGAAAGTTGTTGAAGCTGGGGGAAATGCCAGCCACGTCGAAGGTGATTCAGCTGGAGGTTGGGTCCTTCTTGACTTAGGTGGCGTGGTGGTCCATGTCTTCTCAGAAGAAATGCGTGCTCACTATAACCTAGAAAAGCTCTGGCATGAAGCAAGTGCTGTCGATCTTTCAGCAGCCCTAGCATAAGCAGGTAAACTCAGTTGGTGACAACTGGGTTTTGTTGGTTAAATTGAAATTCTATGGAAAGAAAGGATGGGGCCTCGTGTTTGGTTAGGTTGGTAACGGAACACGAGCTAAAAGCTGTGAGAAACAGAGTAACTTTCTTGGTGTCTGATGATACGTCGGAAAGCTTTCTATTTTCTCTATGTCTTTAACGCTCTTTGTATCATGATTATGGCGACTTATGAAACCTTTGCGGCTGTCTATGATGCGGTCATGGATGACAGTCTGTATGATTTGTGGACGGAATTTTCCCTCCGCCATCTCCCAAAGACAAAAGATAAGAAAAAATTACTGGAATTAGCTTGTGGAACAGGTATTCAGTCTGTCCGTTTTTCCCAAGCTGGTTTTGATGTGACAGGGTTAGACCTGAGTGCTGATATGCTGAAAATCGCTGAGAAAAGAGCGGCTTCAGCCCAGCAAAAGATTGATTTTATCGAGGGCAACATGTTGGACTTGTCGCAAACAGGGAGCTACGACTTTGTGACCTGCTATTCCGATTCTATCTGCTACATGCAGGATGAAGTGGAAGTGGGAGATGTCTTCAAAGAAGTCTACAATGCTCTTAATGAAGATGGGGTCTTTATCTTTGATGTCCATTCGACCTACCAGACTGATGAGGTTTTTCCAGGCTATTCTTACCATGAAAATGCCGAAGATTTTGCCATGCTCTGGGATACCTACGAGGATGAAGCCCCTCACTCGATTGTCCATGAGCTGACCTTCTTTATTCAAGAAGAGGATGGCTCCTTTAGTCGCCACGATGAAGTCCATGAAGAACGCACCTATGAAGTCTTAACCTATGACATCTTATTGGAGCAGGCTGGCTTTAAATCCTTTAAACTCTTCGCGGACTTTGAAGATAAGGAGCCAACAAAGACCAGCAAACGATGGTTTTTCGTAGCACAGAAGTAGGACAGCATGACAGTTACAGGAATTATTGCAGAATTTAACCCTTTTCACAATGGCCATAAGTACCTGTTGGAACAAGCAGAGGGACTGAAGATTGTTGCCATGTCCGGGAATTTTGTTCAACGTGGTGAGCCTGCCATTGTAGACAAGTGGATACGGGCCCAGATGGCTTTGGAAAATGGAGCGGACCTGGTGGTCGAGCTCCCCTTTCTCGTGGCTGTTCAGTCAGCTGACCATTTTGCCAAAGGAGCGGTAGAGATCTTGTCCCGTCTGGGAATTGATCAATTGACCTTTGGGACAGAAGAAGTCTTGGATTACCAAGCGATTGCGACAGTTTACTCTGAGAAAGAAAGAGAAATGGAAGCTTTCCTGCGAAGCCTTCCAGAAGAGTTATCCTATCCACAAAAGACCCAAAAAACCTGGGAAACCTTTGCTGGAGTGGAGTTTACAGGGGCTACTCCCAACCATATCCTAGGGCTAGCCTATGCCAAGGCTTGTGCTGGGAAGGCGATTGCGCTTAAGCCCATCCAACGACAGGGAGCGGGTTACCATTCGGAAGAAAAAGAAGTGGCCTATGCTTCTGCTACAAGTCTACGCCTACACAAGGAAGATCAGGACTTTGTCGACAAATTTATGCCCAATAGCCAACTCTATCAGTCGGCTCCGCAGGTGACTTGGGAGGATTACTATCAACTGCTCAATTATCAAATTTTAACCCATCCGGATCTGACACAGATATTTCAGGTCAATGAAGAACTGGCCAATCGGATAAAGGATACCATTCGAAGCGCGAGCTCTGTGGAAGACTTGGTTAACCAGGTGGCAACCAAGCGCTATACCAAGGCGCGTGTGCGCCGAATCTTGACTTATATCTTAGTAGGTGCGAGAGAAGAAATCTTGCCGACCGCTATCCATGTCTTAGGATTTACTGAGAAAGGACAAGCCCACCTCAAGTCATTAAAAGGTCAAGTGAACGTTGTGACACGAATTGGCAGAGAACCTTGGGATTCCTTGAGCCAGCAAGCGGACCAAGTCTATCAATTGGGGCATCCCCAACTACCGGAACAAACCTGGGGCCGGGTGCCGGTGAGAGTGGAAGAATAAATAGTTTACTTGAGGGTGGGGATTTTTTGATAGCTGATATAGAATTATCAAGTTCTCTGCTGGAAGAAAATTCCAATAAAATCCACCGTTAAAAATAGAAAATTCTAGTCTAAGTTAGGCGATTTGTGATATAATGTTAAAGATTGAAAATAATATGAACCAAACACAAGGAGAATCCTCATGGGACGTAAATGGGCCAATATTGTAGCCAAGAAAACTGCCAAAGATGGTGCCAACTCAAAAGTATATGCCAAATTTGGTGTTGAGATCTATGTAGCCGCTAAAAAGGGTGAGCCAGATCCAGAATTGAATACTGCTTTGAAATTCGTTATCGACCGTGCGAAACAAGCGCAAGTGCCAAAACACGTGATTGATAAAGCGATCGATAAGGCAAAAGGGAACACGGACGAAACCTTTACAGAAGGACGTTACGAAGGGTTCGGACCAAATGGTTCTATGTTGATCGTTGATACCTTGACGTCAAATGTTAACCGTACAGCTGCCAATGTCCGTGCGGCTTTTGGTAAAAATGGCGGGAACATGGGAGCTTCTGGTTCTGTATCTTACCTCTTTGACAACAAGGGTGTCATCGTCTTTGCTGGTGACGATGCGGATGCTATCTTTGAGCTTTTGCTCGAAGCAGATGTGGATGTAGACGATGTCGAAGCAGAAGAAGGAACCATCACTGTTTACACAGCTCCAACTGACCTTCACAAGGCTATCGTTGCTTTGCGTGAATCAGGTATTGAAGAATTCCAAGTGACTGAATTGGAGATGATTCCTCAGTCTGAAGTGGAATTGTCAGGTGAAGACTTGGAGACCTTTGAAAAACTCTACAGTGTTCTTGAAGACGACGAAGATGTTCAAAAAATCTACACCAACGTGGATGGATTCTAATAGAAATAGACCTTTGAAGATGATTTCTTCAAAGGTTTTTTTCTTGTGCTTCGGCTTTTTAGGAAAGGTGGGAGAGGTCATGAAAACAATGATATAGTCCCTAGCTATAACTGAGAGAAAAAAATAGGAATTAGACGAATAGAGATCACAGTGATAGAATAGAACTATGCTAGAAAGGGGACGAGAAATGGTTTCATTTTCCTATGAAAATCTAGTGCCCATTCGGCATTATGTGCATCAGCATCCAGAATTGTCTGGACAAGAATACCAAACCACAGCTTATCTCAAAGCCTATTTGGAAAAGCTTGGTGTACGCATTTTAAACAGTGGATTAAAAACAGGCTTGATTGCTGAAATTGGGCAGGGTAAACCTATCATTGCCCTTCGCGCAGATATTGATGCCCTTCCAATTCAGGAGAACACGGGTCTCGACTATCAAAGTCAAAACCCTGGTGTCATGCATGCCTGTGGTCATGACTTCCATCAGGTGAGCCTCTTAGGGGCTGCAGAAGTCCTAAAAGGTATGGAAGCGGACTTAAAGGGAACGATTCGCTTCATCTTTCAGCCGGCTGAGGAGACTTCTGAAGGAGCATCTGCTGTATTAGCGACCGGACTCCTAGAAGATGTAGAGGCTATCCTCGGATTTCACAATATGCCGTCTTTGCCTGCGGGTCAGTTGGCCTTGCGTCCAGGAGCTATGATGGCAGGGGTTGAAAAATTTAAGGTGACTGTCACTGGGGTGAGCAGTCATGCTGCCAGGCCGGATCTCGGTTTGGACACTGTTGTAGCAATCACTAGTATGGTCCAGCAGTTGCAGACTTTGGTCTCTCGCACGGTTTCGCCATTTGAGACAGCCGTTCTATCTGTGACCCATATCGAAGCTGGTTCAACCTGGAATGTTCTACCAAAGTCTGGTTATTTTGAAGGAACTATTCGAACCTTTAATCCAGATCTCCAGAAACGCCTAAAAGCGGATTTCATTCGCGTGATTGAGCAAATCTCCAATAGTACAGGAGTCATGGTCCAGTTTGAATGGGGCAAGACGCCCCCGGTCACCTATAATGATAAGGCCTTGGCTAAAAAAGTCTTTCGCTGGTCTAAGTCTTTTGCAGAAGTTGTAGAGGCTCAGCCATCGACAGCGGGTGAAGATTTCGCCTTTTATCAGGAGAAAATCCCAGGGGTTTTTGCTTTTATTGGATCGAATGGTGCACCGGATGCACCGGATCTCCACCATGATAGCATGGTCATAGATGATGCTGCTTTTGCAGTATCGGTTCCCTATTACGTAGAAAATGCCCTCGCTTTGCTGGAAAAATTTTCAACCAAATGAGACGTGATAGATAAAACCTATCACCTCTATAAAGAAAATATAATACCCAAGAGTTAGGAATTTTGATATGATGGAAAAAGCTGTTTTTTTACAGAGGAATAAACAATTTTAGTGAAAAGGAGAACAAATGAAATTGAATAAATTCATCAAATATGTTGGTTTGAGTCTTGTGGGCTTGGCGGCAGTTGGGACTTTGGTAGCCTGCTCATCAAAGTCATCAAGTCAATCAAGTGGAAAACGGACCATTGAAGTCGCTACGGTTGGAACAACCAAACCCTTCACTTATGATAAGGATGGTGAATTGACGGGTTATGAAATCGAAGTCATGCGTGAAATCTTCAAAGGATCAGATAAATATGAAGTCAACTTTAATAAGACGGAGTGGTCTTCAATCTTTGCAGGCTTAGACGGTGATCGTTACCAAATCGGTGTCAGCAACCTTAGCTACGATGAAAAACGTGCGGAAAAATACTTGTATCCAAATCCTTACGCAAAGAACCCAGTGGTCTTAGTGGTTAAAAAAGGATCAGGCATCAAGTCATTAGATGATATCGGTGGCAAGTCTACAGAGGTCATCCAAGGTACATCTACAGCGAAACAGTTGGAAGCCTACAATGAAGAGCACAAGGATAATCCAACAGAGCTCAAATATACAGAGGGTACCATCCAATCCATTCTGGCTAATTTGAGCGATGGCCGTTCAGATTATAAGATTTTTGAACGTTTGACAGTTGAGGCCATCATCAAGGACCAAGGCTTGGATAACTTGGAGGTCATCGAACTACCAAGCGATAAACAACCATACGTATACCCAATCCTTGCTAAAGGTGAGAAAGAATTGGAAACCTTCGTCAACAAACGGATCAAAGAATTGTACGAAGATGGGACACTGGAAAAATTGTCTAAGAAGTACTTCGGTGGAACTTTCCTTCCAGAAGCTTCTGATATTAAATAAGGTTATTTAAAAACATCATAAGGAGAAAAGAATATGAAATTAACAAAACTTTTTGGAGTAGCAGCTCTTGCTACCGTTGCAACATTTGCTTTAGCAGCATGTGGTTCTTCAAAATCATCTAAATCATCTGATAAAGATGGTGTGACAACTGTTAAAGTTGGGGTGATGAACTTAAGTGATACAGAAGAAGCTCGTTGGAAAGAAGTGCAAAAGAACTTAGATGATGCAAAAGCAAACATCAAATTGGAATTCACTCAGTTTACAGACTACTCACAACCAAACCAAGCTGTTCGTGATGGCGATGTGGATATCAATGCTTTCCAACATTACAACTATCTTGAAAACTGGAACAAAGAAAACAACGCAGACCTAGTTTCTGTTGCAGATACTTACATTGCGCCAATCCGTATTTACTCTGGTACAAAAGATGGAAAGAACAAATACACAGATGTGAAAGACATTCCTGAAAAAGGAACGATTGCAGTACCAAACGACCCAACAAACGAAAGCCGTGCTTTGTATGTATTAGAATCAGCTGGTTTGATCAAGTTGGATACAAAAGATGGGGAATTGGCTACCATCAGCAACATCAAAGACAATCCAAAGAATTTGACAATTTCTGAGTTGGACGCTTCTCAAACAGCTTCTTCACTTCCATCAGTTGATGCAGCGATCATCAATAACACTTTTGTTCGTGAAGCAGGTATTGATTACAAGAAAGCTCTCTTTGTAGAAAAAGCAAACAGCAACTCTAAACAATGGTATAACTTGATTGCAGCTAAGAAAGATTGGAAATCATCTGATAAAGCGAAAGCAATCGAAGCTATTATCAAAGCCTACCATACTGACAATGTGAAGAAAGTGATTGAAGAATCTTCAGACGGTATGGACCAACCAGTTTGGTAATCAAGAGGATGAATAGAGAGGTGGAGAAGATTTTCTCTACCTCTTATCGTGTATAGTAGGAGGAAATGATGTCGAATCCAAGAGAGACAGAACAAATACGCAAATTTGAAAACGATGAGGTCGCTCAGCATTATTTTGAAGTCCTAAGAACTCTCATCTCCAAGCGCTCCATCTTTGCCCAGCAGATTGGTCTAAGAGAAGTGGCAACCTACTTGGGAGAAATCTTCACAGCTGCAGGGGCTAAGGTAACTGTTGATGACAGTTATACAGCGCCATTTGTTATTGCTAAATTTGTTTCACCCAATCCGGATGCTAAGACCATCATTTTCTACAACCATTACGATACAGTTCCAGCAGATGGCGACCAGCCTTGGACAAGTGATCCCTTCACGCTTTCGGTCCATTATGGGACCATGTATGGTCGAGGGGTAGATGACGACAAGGGGCATATTACCGCACGCTTAACGGCTATTCGGAAATATATCCGTGAGAATGGCGACCTTCCGGTCAACATTACCTTCATTATCGAAGGAGCAGAAGAATCTGCCTCAACGGATCTGGACAAGTATCTAGCCAAGCATAAAAAACACTTGCGTGGGGCAGACCTCTTAGTCTGGGAACAAGGGACCCGTAACCAACAAGGGGAACTGGAAATCTCAGGTGGAAACAAGGGGATTGTTACCTTTGACATGGTGGTCAAAAGTGCAGATGTGGATATCCATTCCAGCTATGGTGGGGTGGTGGAGTCAGCATCCTGGTATCTGCTCAATGCTTTGTCCAGCCTTCGAGATAAAGACGGTCGCATCTTGGTGGATGGTCTCTATGATTTGATTGAGGAGCCTAACGAGCGGGAACTGGCCTTGATTGACCGTTATGCCAATAAAACGGCAGACGATGTGACAGAGATTTACAATCTCCAATTGCCTATCTTGAAAGAGGAACGCAGTGAGTTCTTGAAACGATTTTATTTTGAACCTGCCATGAACATTGAAGGCTTGGGGACAGGCTATCAGGGTCAAGGAGTCAAAACCATTCTACCTGCAGAAGCTCGAGCCAAGATGGAAGTTCGGTTGGTGCCTGGCTTGGAACCCAAACAAGTCTTAGAATTGATTCGTGCTCAGTTGGATAAAAATGGCTTTGAGAAGATTGATCTCGTCTATACACTAGGGGAAATGAGTTATCGGAGCGATATGAGTGCGCCTTCCATTCTCAATGTCATTGATCTGGCCAAACGCTTTTATCCAGAAGGGGTCTGTGTCCTTCCAACAACTGCAGGCACTGGTCCCATGCATACGGTCTTTGAGGCCTTGCAAGTGCCAATGGCTGCCTTTGGAATCGGAAATGCCAATAGTCGAGATCATGGTGGGGATGAGAATGTGAAAATTGCTGACTACTATACCCATATTGAATTAATTAAGGAGTTAATCACAAGTTATGAGTAAAGAAATTATCAAATTGGACCATATCGATGTTACCTTTCATCAGAAAAAACGTGAAATTTCAGCTGTAAAGGATGTGACCATTCATATCAATGAAGGGGATATTTACGGGATTGTTGGTTATTCTGGAGCAGGGAAATCAACTCTTGTACGGGTCATTAATCTCTTGCAAGTACCAACAGCGGGAACGATCACCGTAGATGGGGATGTCATCTATCAAAATCAGGTGACCCTAAATGCGGCTGCTTTACGCCAAAAACGTCGGGACATTGGTATGATTTTCCAACATTTCAATCTAATGGCCCAAATGACCGCTGCTGAAAACGTGGCTTTTGCCCTCAAACATTCAAACTTATCTAAAGAACAAAAGGCTGAAAAAGTAGCTAAGTTGTTGGAACTAGTTGGACTGTCAGATCGGGCGGACAACTATCCGGCTCAATTGTCTGGTGGACAAAAGCAACGGGTGGCGATTGCGCGTGCACTTGCTAACGATCCAAAGATTTTGATTTCTGACGAATCAACATCGGCCCTAGATCCAAAAACAACCAAACAAATCCTTGCTCTTCTACAAGAGCTGAACCAGAAGTTGGGCTTGACAGTGGTCTTGATTACCCATGAAATGCAAATTGTCAAAGACATTGCCAATCGAGTGGCTGTCATGCAAAATGGTGAATTGATTGAAGAGGGGTCTGTTTTAGATATCTTCTCTAATCCTAAGAATGAATTGACACAAGACTTCATCACAACTGCAACAGGAATCGATGAAGCCATGGTGAAAATCAACCAGCAACAAATTGTTAAGCAATTGCCAGCTGATTCTGTTTTAGCTCATTTGAAATATTCTGGTTCGGTGACAGACACAGCGATTATCAACGATATTTATAAACAGTACCAAGTGTCTGCAAATATTCTACACGGAAATATTGAAATTTTGGATCATACCCCTGTTGGTGAATTGGTTGTTATCCTAACTGGGGAAGCAGCGAATCTATCTGCAGCACAGCGGGATCTACAAGCAGCAGGTGTTTCTGTGCGTGTCTTAAAAGAAGGGAGTAATGCATGATTGACTTTATTCAAACCTATCTACCAAATGTTTATCGGATGGGTTGGAGTGGCCAAGCTGGATGGGGAACAGCGATTTATCTGACCCTTTACATGACCTTTATCTCTTTTGTGATTGGTGGTTTATTAGGACTAATTGCAGGCTTATTGCTGGTCTTGACAGCACCTGGTGGGATTATCGAGAATAAATTGGTTTTCCATATCTTGGATAAAATCACTTCCATCTTCCGTGCGATTCCTTTTATCATCTTGCTAGCCTTGATCAATCCCTTTACTCGCATGATTGTCGGAACAGGGATTGGTCCTACGGCAGCCTTAGTTCCCCTATCTTTAGCTGTCTTTCCTTTCTTTGCCCGCCAAGTTCAAGTTGTTTTATCTGAGCTTGACCGAGGTGTGATTGAAGCAGCTCAAGCAAGTGGGGCAACCTTCTGGGATATTGTTGGTGTCTATCTTCGTGAAGGACTTCCTGATTTGATTCGCGTCACAACCGTGACCCTCATTTCCTTGGTTGGTGAAACAGCTATGGCGGGAGCGATTGGAGCGGGAGGTCTAGGAAATGTAGCTATTTCTTATGGTTACCAACGCTTTAATAATGACGTTACCTTACTAGCGACCTTCTTGATTCTGCTGTTGATTTTCTTTATTCAATTTATTGGTGATTTCTTAACCAAAAAAATTAGTCACCGGTGAGGATGGGTAAGGTAAATAAAAATGATACAGAAACATCAGTTTAAGCAGGTTGCAGCCTTTGCAGGCTTGTATTTTCTTGCCATTGGCTTAGGCGTCCTACTGGGAAGTCTGGTTGACAATCGAGGAAATATGTTTTATGCTCCAGCTTTCTCCGCCCTAGTGGGTGGAGGGATCTATCGAGTCTATGTTGAAAAAATTCAACGAACAGGAGCCATTCTAATAGTCGCTCTTGTGATTGGTGCCTTTTTCCTTTTCACCCGTCATGGGGCTGGAGCCTTTCTTCCTGCTGTTATTGGAGGTCTTTTGGCCGAATTGGTCGCAGCCCGTGGACACTACCAGTCGAAGGTAGGCAATGCGCTGTCTTTCCTCCTCTTTTCCTTTACGACGACAGGGCCCATTCTGATGATGTGGATCCAACCGGCTAGTTACCGTGCTTCTTTACTAGCCCGTGGGAAAGCGATGGATTATATCGAACGTGTTATGGTACCGTCGAATATGGAGACAGTAAGCTGGTTTTTATTGACCCTTCTTCTTGGAGCTCTACTAGGTTATCTTCTTGGACAATTGGTCTATCAAAAGCTAGATAGAAAATAAGATGATGGAGAAGAAATATGCACAATAATTTACTAGTCCTTCAGTCAGACTTTGGTCTGGTAGATGGGGCTGTCTCTGCTATGATCGGGGTTGCTTTAGAAGAGTCGCCGACCCTCAAGATTCACCACTTGACCCATGACATTACCCCTTATAACATCTTTGAAGGAAGTTACCGCCTCTTTCAGACGGTGGATTACTGGCCAGAAGGAACAACCTTTGTTTCGGTCGTTGATCCGGGTGTCGGCTCTAAACGAAAGAGCGTCGTAGCCAAAACAGCGAAGAATCAATACATTGTTACTCCGGATAATGGGACTTTGTCTTTTATCAAGAAACATGTAGGAATCGTTGCCATTCGTGAGATTTCAGAGGTCAAAAACCGCCGGGCCAATACAGAGTTTTCTTATACCTTTCACGGGCGTGATGTCTATGCCTATACAGGAGCTAAGTTAGCCAGTGGGCATATCAGCTTTGAGGAAGTAGGGCCAGAACTTAGTGTCGAACACATTGTGGAAATTCCGGTGGTGGAGACTGTTATAGAGGACAATCTTGTCAAAGGAGCCGTTGACATCTTGGATGTGCGCTTTGGTTCTCTTTGGACCTCGATTACTCGTGAAGAGTTTAATCATTTGGAACCTGCATTTGGAGAGCGCTTTGAAGTAACCATTTATAACAATGACATGTTGGTTTACCAAAACCAAGTGACCTATGGTAAGTCCTTCGCCGATGTGCGGATTGGACAGCCAATCCTTTATATCAATTCCCTCTACCGTGTTGGTCTTGCCATCAACCAGGGATCCTTTGCCAAGGCCTATAATGTAGGAGTTGGGGCTTCTTGGCATATCGAAATTAGAAAAATGGAAAATTTATAGGAGATAAAATATGAAACAAAAACAAGCTTTTTCAATTAAGGATGTTGTAGCTATTGGGGTTGGAGCAGCCCTCTTTGTCGTGATTGCGATGATTCCAATTCCGGCACCTGCTCCAAATACAAATATTCAGTTGCAATATGCTCTTCAAGCCCTCTTTAGTGTGATTTTTGGTCCGATTGTTGGTTTCTTGATGGGCTTAATCGGCCATGCTATTAAAGATGCCATGACCTATGGCCTCTGGTGGACTTGGATTATTTCTAGTGGCTTGTTTGGTCTCTTTGTTGGTTTGTTCCGCAAACAAATCGGTGACCTCAAAGGAGAAGTGACCAAGAAAGAATTGATCGTCTTTAACGTTGTGCAAGTAATTGCCAACTTGCTTATTTGGGGATTGATTGCACCGATTGGAGATGTGATGATCTACAAAGAAAGTGCCAACAAGGTCTTCCTTCAGGGAGTTGTAGCAGGTTCTGTTAATGCTTTGACAGTTGCTATTGCAGGTTCTCTTCTCTTGATTGCCTATGCCCGTACTCAAACAAAAGATGGAAGTTTATCTAAAGATTAATCGTAAATAAGAAGAGAAGAGAGTGGGACAGAAATCGGTCATTCGTTAGAATTCGATTTCGTCGTCCCACCTCCGCACAGTTGAGTAGGGCTGTAAAAGCTGATGAAATCAGCGTAGTAGAGCCCACTCAACCACTGCGTCTTGCTCGACAATCCAAAGACAATTGAGAGGCTAGGACTTTTGTCCCAGCCTCTTTTTTTGTTTATCGAAAATATTTTTTACAAAATGTAAGATATATATTGCAAAATAGAAAATATAGTGTATAATATAGCTATAAAAACAAGAAAGGAAAAGCATGTGGCGAAAAATCTCAAATTAAAAATGGCCCGGGTCGAGCATGATATGACCCAGGGGGATCTTGCAGATGCCATCGGGGTGACGCGCCAGACCATTGGCTTGATCGAGGCGGGGAAATACAATCCGACCCTCAGCCTCTGCCTGGCTATTTGTAAGGCCTTGGATAAGACACTGGATCAACTGTTCTGGGAGTAACAGTTTTTAACAATAGAAAGAGGAATCATATGAAACAAAAGAAAGAACCAATTGTAAAAGATGAACGGACCATGCTGATTGATGGAAAAATTGCGGGGGAACTTGTTCTTGGAATGACCTGCTTTATTGCAGTATCCGCCTTTGTGAAAGCTAGTATCCTGGACTTGGACCTACTAGCCTATATACCAGAGCTCATTCTCTTGATTGCCATGGGAGCTTATGCCCTTGTCAGAAGGATTAGTTCTGGGATTGATGTTCGAGATATGTTAGAAACAGACAGCTGGTTCAGTCGCATTGGCTCAGGTATCTTATTTGCCTTATTTGTGATCGTAATGGATGTGATTGGAAAGCGGGAAACGATGAGCTTTATGCTTAGTCCCAAGTATCTGCTCAAAATCGTTCTTGCCATTTTAGTCTTTGCCTTTCTGACTTATCTGTTAGAAAAGCCACTCGCCTTTATCAATCGGAAAAAACAGAAGAAGATCGAGGCAGAGTTAGAGGACTAAGGGGGTAGCTTAAAAAGTTTTTAAAGAATTTGAATAAAAGTCTGGAGTCCCAGGCTTTTATTTTTCGGTCAAATAAATTGCATTCGTTTTCTTGGGAGAGTATACTGGTATAGTTGAATGAAAAATTCTGATAATTTAATCTTAGAAAAGAGAATCTTATGGCAAAACCTATTCGTGTCTTACTTTACTATAAATATGTTCCCATCGAAAACGCAGAACAATTTGCGGCAGACCACTTGGCTTTCTGTAAGTCGATTGGCCTCAAAGGGCGTATCCTAGTCGCTGACGAAGGGATCAACGGAACTGTTTCTGGTGACTACGAAACGACGCAAAAGTACATGGACTACGTTCACAGTCTTCCAGGTATGGAAGACCTCTGGTTCAAGATGGATGAGGAAGAAGAGCAAGCTTTCAAGAAGATGTTTGTTCGCTACAAAAAGGAAATCGTTCATCTTGGGTTAGAGGATGAAAACTTCGATGAAGATATTAATCCACTTGAAACAACAGGTGCTTATTTGTCTCCAAAAGAGTTCAAAGAAGCTCTTCTAGACGAAGATACCGTTGTCCTTGATACTCGTAACGACTACGAGTACGACCTTGGACACTTCCGTGGAGCTATCCGTCCAGACATTCGCAACTTCCGCGAGTTGCCACAATGGGTTCGTGATAACAAAGAAAAATTCATGGACAAACGGGTTGTAGTATACTGTACGGGTGGTGTTCGCTGTGAGAAATTCTCAGGCTGGATGGTCCGTGAAGGCTACAAAGATGTCGGCCAATTGCATGGTGGTATCGCAACTTACGGAAAAGATCCAGAAGTTCAAGGAGAACTGTGGGATGGGAAGATGTACGTCTTTGACGAGCGCATTGCGGTTGATGTTAACCATGTCGATCCAAGCGTTGTCGGAAAAGACTGGTTCGATGGTACGCCTTGCGAACGCTATGTCAACTGTGGAAATCCTTTCTGTAACCGTCGAATTTTGACTTCAGAAGAGAACGAAGACAAGTACCTCCGTGGTTGCTCACACGAGTGTCGTGTTCACCCACGCAATCGTTATGTTGAAGAACACAAGATGTCACAAGCAGAAGTTAGCGAGCGTTTGGCAGTTATCGGTGAGACGCTTGATGGAGAACCTGCATAAGGTAAAAACAGCCCTTTGGCTGTTTTTTTATATGGAAAATCATGAAAATTTGTGCTATAATTTGGTAAGCGATTACATAAAGGAGAAAACAAATGTCAGTTGTGTTTTCAATTCGAAATAAAAAGAGTATGTTTGGTTATCAAAAAGTGATGCCGGCTAAAGATGTATTAAATTTGGTGGAGGGAGTACTTACCTACAGTTTTGAGGAAGCCATGCTTAGTCGCTCTCTCAAAGATTTTCCAGCTATGCTGTGTATCCGCTATGGAAAGAGCTGTTTGCCAATCATTCTTCGCTATCTGGATCAAGAGCATGCTTATCAGTTCATCCTTGCAGATTTTGCAACCCTTGAAGATTGGCGACTCATTTTAGAATGGCTCAGCGCCCTTGCTCGCCAGTTGGGAAATGAGATTCACGATAATTTGGGGACCAGCTATGATGCAGATTCTATTTTCTCTTTTGACTATGAGAACTATTTGTTGAAGAATTTACAGAATCTAGAAAAAGATCCAGACCTTCATCAATACCAGCTTCAGGGCTTTGCTCATTCTGTTATTTTGGATCGTGAGCTCCTCCGTAAAATCTTAGATTCTCCTCAACCTTTAGAGGAGTTCAGTCAAGTGGTTAAAAAGGTACAATACAGCTCCGCTTTCTTTAGTCAAGTCCGTTTCTACCGACAGAACGAAACTGGAGGTATCATTGGCAGTTACAGTCTAACAGAAGATACGGATACCGTTTTACCACGTGTACCTTTTGTGCCTGCAGAGTTTGTAGAGAAGGTCAATATGGATGAGGTCATCGACTGGAAAGTGAACTTAGTAGAAATCACTGGGAATCCCGATATGCCAGAGAGTTATAAGCCGGTGGCAGCTGTGAATATAGAAGCTCTACTGGATGCTTTGGACTCAAGTGAATTTGAATTATTGGATGCCAATCAAATTGAAATCAAAAAATTGTCCAAGGAACGCTTGTTGCAATTGGCCCAACTCGAATAAAAAAAGTTCTCAATTCTGAGAACTTTTTTTGTTAGTTTGATTCGTGTGGCAAGATCAAGTTGAGGATGATTCCTGTCATAGCTGAGAGAGCTGTTCCTGCGAGGGTCACTGGACCGAGTTTCAGTGTTGCTCCACCAAGTCCAAGAACCAACATGGCACTTGCAATAATTAGGTTGCGCATCAAGCTGAAGTCAACGCGTTCTTTAATTAAGACTTTCAAACCGTTACTTGCGATCACCCCGTAGAGAAGGATGGACATCCCACCGAGAACAGAGTTTGGAATGGTAGAGATGAGAGCAGTAAATTTACCAAAGAAGCTCAAAGAAATAGCGATCAAAGCAGCATTTCGGATAACGGAAACAGAAGCAATACGAGTCATCCCAATCACTCCTGTATTTTCTCCATAAGTGGTATTAGCTGGACCACCAAGAAAGGCCGATACAGAAGTTGCAATTCCGTCACCAAGAAGGGTACGGTGAAGTCCCGGTTGTTTCAAGAATTGACGGCCACAGATTTGGCTAAGTACTGTATGGTCACCGATATGTTCTGAAATCGTTACGATAGCGATTGGCAAGATGGCGATGGTTTCAGGACCAAAATACAAGTTGTATTGTTTGAAGGCACCACCTGTATTGAAAGGAAGATAGAAGCCAGGAATCTCAAACCAGTTAGCTTTGAGAACTGGTTTGAAGTCAACCAAGCCCAAGCAGACTGCGAAGACATAGCCACCGATAATGGCAAAGAGGAAAGGAATAATTTTGAAGAAGCCTTTTCCTTTGGTGTTGATGAAGGCAGCGATCAGGAAGGTCACGACAGCGACAAGGGCGTTTTTCCAGTCTCCTCCTTCAACAAAACCGGCGTTCTTAACAGCTGATCCTGCAAGCCCTAAACCAATGACGATGATCATAGGCCCAATAACAACGGCTGGAAGCAATTTGTCAATCCAGCGAGTGCCAGCAACTTTAACACCTGCTGCGACAAGCACGTAGATCAGACCAGTCAGGATAACCCCAGTTTGGGCCGCATCGACTTTTCCGCCCATTTCCTTCATCGCCAGAGCCATGGCTGTGATGAAGGCGAAGGAAGAGCCGAGGTAGACAGGGACTTTAAATCCGGTACAAGTCATATAGATCAGCGTCCCAACACCTGAAGCAAAGAGGGCAACAGATACGGGCATGCCTAAGATGAGTGGTACCAGAATGGTTGCCCCAAACATAGCAAAAACGTGTTGGAAACTTAATAAGATTCCTTTTAGGGGTGCCGGACTTTGATCGACATCCAGGAGCAAATCAACAGTTGATTCTTCTTTCATAATAACCTCACTTTTGGGCACCAAAAAAGAGCCCATGAATTTTTTTGCATAGCAAGGGCCCTCAGATTGTTCATATTCTGTGTCTTTGTCACCTCACGGGATGACATTAAAAACCTTTGCTTCTAAGAAGTATAGCAGAAAAAATTCGTTTTGTAAACGAATTTTTCCCGAGCCTAGAAATGAGAGAGCGAGGCCGTTTTGTAAACGAATTTTTCCCGAGCCTAGAAATGAGAGAGCGAGGCCGTTTTGTAAACGAATTTTTCCCGATCCTAGAAATGAGAGAGCGAGGGAGGGTTAGTAAGAGTGACATGATTGTATCAGGCAAGAGGTGGCTGATAGACGCAGTGGTTGAGTGGCCCATGCCACGCTCTAATTTCGCTTGGATGGACCTACTCAACTTTGCGGGGGAGGGACGACGAAAGCATTATTTTAATTGATTATTGCTTTCTGTCCCTCTCCCTTTTCCCGAGCCGAGAAATGAGAGAGCGAGGTAGGAGTTAGTAGTAGTGACCTATTTGCATCAGAGGAGAGGTCAACGATTGACGCAGTGGTTGAGTGATTCCTCTTCATTTTCTTTTGGAAGAAAGTTGTGTTGTTTCCTAGTGTAAAAGGCGAACAAGTGGGGCTTCTCGCTCCTTTGTTAGAAGGAAAGAAGCCGGTTTTGTGGTATAATAGAGGACTAGAAGTAGAATAAATGAAAGAGGAGCAAGAGATGCTGTTAGAAGAATTTGATGCCAACCGACAGGCGATTATCAATCCACAAGATCTACACGACCCAATTGAGGGATTTCCAAAAGTTGCTATCTCTTGCTTTTCCAGAGTAACTTTTGCGCGCCTCCTTGAAAATTATGAACATGAGGTGATTGCGAGAACTTCCATGGCTAACTTTGAAGTCATTGTCTATGGGATTACGATTGGAGACCAACAGATTGCGGTCTTCAATGCACCAGTTGGGGCTGCTTCCTGTGTGGGGATTATAGAGGATTTGATTCAATTTGGGATGGAAAAACTAGTGCTCTTTGGGACCTGTGGGGTTTTGGACCAAGATATTGAGGCGACCTCCATCATCATTCCAACAGCAGCTCTTAGAGACGAAGGGACCAGCTATCACTATCTTACGGCTAGTGATGAAGTGGAAGTAAATAAGGCAAGCCTTCCTCTCTTCCAAGCTTTTCTGGACAGTCACAAGGTTTCTTATCAGTCAGGAAAAGTGTGGACAACCGATGCTCCCTATCGGGAAACCATCGACAAGATGAAGCGTCGAAAGGAAGCAGGGGCCATCTGTGTCGATATGGAGTGCTCTGCAGTGGCAGCTTTAGCAGCTTTTAGGGGCTTTGAACTCTGCCATTTCTTCTACGCGGCGGACCACCTCTCGGAAGAAAAATGGGATATCCGAACCTTATCTAGTCATGAGGACTTAGATGGTAAGGACCGAATCGCGGAGTTGGCAATGCAATTTGCGCTCTTATGGGAAAAGGCAAACTAAATGAAAAAAGCAATCATCGAATTGAAGGATTTTTCCTTCCAGTATAAGGCCCAGTCTGAGCCAACCTTAAAAGGGATTAACCTGACCATTTATGAGGGAGAAAAGGTCCTGATAGTGGGACCATCTGGCTCTGGCAAGTCAACGATAGGCCAGTGCTTAAATGGGATTATTCCCAATATCTATAAAGGAACTAGTAGTGGGCAATTCCTTATTCGGGGGAAAGAAGCCTTTGATCTCAGTATTTATGAGAAGTCTCACTTGGTCAGTACGGTCTTGCAGGATACGGATGGTCAGTTTATCGGTCTTAGTGTTGCAGAAGACTTAGCTTTTGCCCTTGAAAACGATATGGTCGAGCTGGAAAGCATGAAATCTCGGGTTCATACCTGGGCGGAGCGCTTAGACTTGAGTAAGCTCTTGGACCATCGGCCTCAAGATTTATCCGGTGGGCAAAAACAGCGTGTCAGCTTGGCAGGTGTCCTGATCGATGAAAGTCCGATCCTGCTCTTTGATGAGCCACTGGCTAATTTAGATCCCAAGTCGGGTCAGGATATCATTGATCTGATCGATCAGATTCATGAAGAGCAGGGAACGACAACCATTATCATTGAGCACCGTTTGGAGGATGTGCTCTACCGTCCTATCGATCGGGTCATCTTGATTAATCAAGGGCAAGTCCTCTTTAATGGGCGACCAGATGAGTTGTTGAGAACCACTTTACTAGCTGAAAATGGGATTCGGGAACCCCTCTATTTAACAACCCTTCGCCAGTTAGGGCAGGATATCAGCAAGCTGCCTTATTTGGACAATGTAGGAAAACTACCACTTGAGGACTTGTCTGTAGATATTCCAGTTCCAAATTTTGAAAAAGGAGCAGAGGTAGAAGCAATTTTAGAGCTTGGTCATTTGAACTTTGCCTATCGAGAAGGCCAGCCTATTCTAAAAGATCTTTCCTTGACCATTCCAAAAGGCCAACGGCTAGCGATTGTAGGTAAAAATGGAGCTGGAAAATCTACTCTTGCTAAGGCGATTTGTGGCTTTATCCAGACGGAAGGAACCTATTTCTCAAAGGGAGAGGATATCAAGGGTGATAGTGTCAAGGAGCGGGCAGAGCGAGTAGGTTATGTCTTGCAAAATCCCAATCAGATGATTTCATCGACCATGGTTTTTGATGAGGTGGCCCTCGGTCTTCACTTGAGAAATGTCCCAGAGGACCAGATTGAAAGTCGTGTCCATCAAGCCTTGAAAACTTGTGGTCTCTATGAGTTTCGTAAGTGGCCGATTTCTGCCTTGTCTTATGGTCAGAAAAAGCGGGTAACCATTGCTTCGATTTTAGTACTGGGGCCTGAGGTTTTGGTTTTGGATGAGCCAACGGCTGGTCAGGATCAACGAAACTATACAGAAATTATGGATTTCCTTGATGAACTCCACCAAAAGGGGCATACCATTATCATGATTACCCATGATATGCAACTGATGCTGGATTATTCCGATCGAGCGATCGTGGTGACGGATGGGCAAATTTTGGCAGATTTGACGCCGGCAGAGCTCTTGACCCAACCAGAAATTTTAAGACGGGCTAATTTGAAAGAAACGTCTATTTTCGCCTTGGCAAATCGACTTGGTGTCGATCCGCTTGCCTTGACCCAGTTTTATATGAATCAGAAGGGGGTAGGTCATGAATAATCGCTTAGTCGGCTACCATGCCGGAACCAGCTTTCTGCATCGCCTCTCAGGCGCTAGCAAACTCATATTTTTATTGTTGGTATCATTAGCGGCCATGTTGAGTTACGATACCCGCCTGTTATTGGTCATTGGTCTAGGTGCCCTCGCCTTATTTGCGACCTCAGGCATTCGTTTGAAAGACATCTCTTTTATTCTTAGTTTTGCCCTGGTCTTTGCTCTTCTCAATGTCTTGATGGTCTATCTTTTTGCCCCTCAATATGGGGTAGAAATCTATGGAGCAAAAACAGTTCTTCTAGATGGTTTAGGGGCATATAGCATCACAGCTCAAGAGTTGTTTTATCTTTTCAACCTAGCTTTGAAGTATGTGTGTACCATTCCTCTGGCTCTTATTTTCCTAATGACCACCCATCCTAGTCAATTTGCTTCTAGTCTTAATCAGATTGGGGTGTCCTACAAGATTGCTTATTCAGTGAGCTTGACCCTGCGCTATATTCCAGATGTGCAGGAGGAATACCAGATTATCAAGCTCTCCCAAGAAGCAAGAGGGTTGGAATTGTCCAAAAAGGCCAACTTTGTCCAGCGGGTGAAGGGAAATCTTCAGATGATTTCTCCCTTGATTTTTAGTTCTTTGGAGCGGATTGAAACGATTTCTACAGCCATGGAACTGCGTCGCTTTGGGAAAAATAAAAAACGGACCTGGTACACCTATCAGGAGATGACGACTCGTGATCGTCTGATTATTCTAGGGTCCGCTCTGATGGTAGTCCTGAGTTTGGTCTTGATTTGGGTAAACCAAGGTCGCTTTTATAATCCTTGGAGGTAAGAAAATGGCAGAAACAATTTTAGTAACAGGAGCTTCAGCTGGCTTTGGTCAAGCTATTTGTCAGCGCTTAGTTGCCGATGGTCATCGAGTGATTGGTGCGGCTAGACGCATTGAAAAATTACAGGCCCTTCACGAAGAGCTGGGAGAAGCCTTTTATCCTCTTCAAATGGATGTAACAGATCTCACTCAGGTAGATCATGCACTTGCTAGTTTACCAGCAAATTGGGAGCAGATTGATGTCCTGGTCAACAATGCTGGCTTGGCCCTAGGCCTGGCTCCAGCTCATGAAGCAGAGATCGCAGATTGGTTGACCATGATCCAAACCAATATCATCGGTCTGGCCTATTTGACCCGGCAAATCCTCCCCCAGATGGTGGAAAGAAATGATGGCTATGTTATCAATATGGGGTCAACTGCCGGGACGGTACCTTATCCAGGGGCCAATGTTTATGGAGCCTCCAAGGCCTTCGTTAAACAGTTCTCTTTAAATCTGCGTGCCGACCTAGCAGGAAAACAAATTCGGGTGACCAATATTGAACCAGGTCTCTGTGAAGGCACCGAGTTCTCATCGGTTCGCTTTAAAGGAGATGAAAAACGGGTAGAAGCTCTCTATCGAGACGCTCATGCTATTCAACCTGAAGATATAGCCAACACGGTGTCTTGGCTCATTCAACAACCCAAGCATGTCAATGTCAATCGGATTGAAATCATGCCAGTTTCCCAAACCTTTGGCCCTCAACCGGTCTATCGGGGTGACTAGTTTTACTAACCAGCTCTATCTAGTGCTGGTTATTTTTCCATGTTGAGGATAGAAAATAGGAGGAGAATATCCATGTCAAAAGCCTTAGTGATTGGATCCACTGTTTGTGATATTATGGTCTATCTGGATCGTCTACCAAGTCGGGAAGGGGACGCCCATATCCATGAGCAGACTTGGTCTCTTGGAGGGTGTGCCTTTAATGTCGTCTCTGTACTTCATGCTTTAGGTCAAAAGGTAGACTTCATCTCGCCAGTTGGGACGGGTGTCTACGGGAATTTTGTTAAGGCAGAACTAGAAAAGTTGGGCATCCAAACCCCTATTTTAGTAACAGGAGCGAATGGTTGTTGCTATTGTTTCATTGAGTCGGATGGAGAACGAACCTTTTTATCAGATCATGGAGTGGAATATGGTTTTCAGAAGGAATGGCTGCAGTCTCTGGAGCAGGAAAGCTATGATTCTATTTATCTCTGTGGCCTTGAAGTAGAAGAGCCGACCGGGATGGAACTCATTCAAGCTGTGTCAAAACTCGAAGGCCAAGTTATCTTTGCGCCAGGGCCTCGCGGTCTCTTGATTCCCAAGGACCGACTGGAAGCAATCTATGATCTCCAACCCATCCTCCACCTCAATGAGCTAGAAGCCAAGGCTTTTTCAGCATGTGAAGAGATTGCTGAAGCGGCTAAGACACTTTATCAGAGAACGGGGCAGTTAGTCGTTGTGACCTTGGGAGAGCAAGGAGCGATTGCTTACGATGGCAGCTGGTATGAGGCTGCCGGATTTCCGACAGAAGTTCTTGATACCGTAGGAGCAGGAGACAGTCATCTGGGAGCCTTTTTAGCAGCATCCTTGCAAGGGGTAGATGTAGAGGATGCCTTAATCTTTGCTAACCGTTTAGCAAGCAAGGTTGTGGCGACTAGGGGAGTTCATCTTACTCAGGAACAGTACCAAGTACTAAGAGCAGAACTCGCACAAAACTAAAAAGGAGTAGGGAACATGTCCTACTCCTTATTTGACTTTATCCGCTTGTCCCTTTGTATCTTATTGAAATGAACACGGGCTGCGGATTGTGTCAAAAAGATGAATCCTCCTAGAATCATTTGGATTCTGCGTCGAATTCCCTATTTTGACTTTATCCGCTTAGCCCTTTGTATCTTACTACAATGGCCGCTTATTGGGCATGCCAGCTTTTCTTGGATATTTATTAGGAGTTTCTTTTTTCTTCTCCACAACAGTGATGTAACGAGGATCTCCATTTGGCAATTCATACTGTAGATTGTCTTCGACCTTGCTAAAAAGGATGTTGAGGGCATTTTTTGCTTCTTCCAACTCTTCTGGAGCATTGCTGGCCTTGAGAGCGAGGAGACGTCCCCCTACTTTCAGGTAAGGGATGGTCAGTTCAGAGAGAACCTGCATGCGGGCAACCGCGCGGGCAGTTACGATATCAAATTGGGCACGAAAGGCCTTGTCTTGTGCAAAGTCCTCAGCTCGTCCATGGTAGAAATGTACTCCGCTCAAACCCAACTCTTCAGCTAGTAAATGAAGGAAATTGATTCGCTTATTGAGGGAATCAATAATGGTCACATCTAGCTCAGGGAATAGGATCTTCATTGGTAGACTCGGAAAGCCAGCACCAGCGCCGATATCCAAGAGACGGATGGGTTGGTTTTCAATCAAACCTTGTAAAATGGGTGCGATAGAATCATAAAAATGCTTGAGATAGACTTCATCTTTATCGGTGATAGCGGTGAGATTAATTTTCTCATTCCATTCCACGAGGAGCTCGAAATAGCGTTCGTATTGCTCTTTTTGTCGATCAGTTAGTGGGAAGCCGAGGTCGGCTAAACGGTCATAAAATTCTTCTGGTTTCATAAGATAATTTTACCACAAAATAAGGGAAATTTGATATACTGGTACTAAAGAAATGAAAGGAATTCAATAAAATGATTTGGATTATTCTTGGGGTCTTAGTGGTCCTTGTGTTGATGGTAGTAGGAGTTTACAACGGTTTAGTGAAAAGTCGGATGCAAACTCGTGAAGCTTGGAGTCAAATTGACGTGCAATTGAAACGTCGGAATGACTTGATTCCAAATTTGATCGAAACCGTTAAAGGGTATGCTAAGTACGAAGGAGATACACTAGCAAAAGTAACTCAACTTCGCCAACAAGTAGCGCAAGCATCTTCACCTGCAGAAGCAATGGCAGCCAGTGATGCTCTTTCACGTCAAGTGGCAGGTATCTTTGCGGTGGCTGAAAACTACCCAGACTTGAAAGCTAACACCAACTTCATGCAATTGCAAGAAGAATTGACTAACACAGAAAACAAAATTTCTTATGCTCGTCAATTGTACAACAGTGTCACAAGCAACTACAATGTCAAGTTGGAAACTTTCCCAACAAACGTGATTGCTGGAATGTTTGGCTTCAAACAAGCCGAATTCCTTCAAGTGCCTGAAGAAGAAAAAGCTGTACCAAAGGTGGATTTTAGCGGATTAGGAGACTAATATGCTGTTTGACCAAATTGCAAGCAATAAAAGGAGAACCTGGATTCTCCTTATTGCTTTTTTCATACTCTTGGCCCTCATCGGAGCAGCCGTCGGCTACCTCTGGTTAGGCTCCTCTCTTGGTGGTGTCATCCTAGCTTTGATTATTGGTGGAATCTATGCGATTAGTATGATTTTTCAATCGACAGAGGTAGTGATGCGGATGAACGGGGCGCGTGAGGTGACGGAAGAGCAAGCCCCTCAACTCTACCATATTGTCCAAGATATGGCCATGGTAGCTCAAATCCCTATGCCTCGGGTCTATATTGTAGATGATCCATCCATGAATGCATTTGCGACGGGGTCTAATCCTCAAAATGCTGCTGTTGCAGCAACGACAGGTCTTCTAGCTGTGATGAACCGTGAGGAATTGGAGGGAGTCATCGGACACGAAGTCAGCCATATTCGCAATTACGATATCCGCATCTCTACGATTGCAGTTGCCCTTGCTAGTGCCATCACCATGCTCTCTAGTATTGGAGGACGGATGATGTGGTGGGGCGGTGGTCGTAGACGGGATGATGATCGAGAAGGGGGCAGTGGTTTAGAAATTATTATTCTGATCCTTTCCTTGATTGCCATCGTCTTAGCGCCATTAGCGGCGACCTTGGTCCAGTTAGCCATTTCCCGTCAACGGGAGTTCCTAGCGGATGCCTCAAGTGTCGAATTGACACGGAATCCTCAAGGAATGATCAATGCTCTTTTGAAACTGGATAATAGTGTGCCTATGCAACGAGAAGTCGATAGTGCAAGTAGTGCTCTCTTTATCAACGATCCAAAAAAAGAATCAGGTTTTCAAAAGCTCTTTTATACCCACCCACCGATTGCAGAGCGGGTGGAAAGACTAAGAAGAATGTAAAGCAAATCTACAATTAGTAAGATTGAGAGTGTGAGAAAACTGTTTTTCTTTACAAATCTAATAAATTCTATAAAAATGAAAGAAATTTATTCGTTAGAATGATTCAGTCATCTATTGAAACTTTCCGCCGTGAGAAAAAGTGCTTGAAATACTACGTTTCAAGCACTCGGGAGTTTTGGAACCTTAGGTCCAAAACTAAGTCATGGAACTTCGATGAAGTTCGCTGACGTCCGTACTCACCTAAGGAAAGTTTTAAGGATGACTTTGTCTTCAATTTGAATCCACCGGATGGTGGATTTTTTATTTACTTGATAAGAGGACAGTACCGAAACCAAGGAAGGCAAATATTCCCCAAGCAAGAGAGAGGTTCCAGATAGCTAAGCTAGAGAAAAGGGCTGTTCCAAGTGGCATGGCAAAGCTTACCATCAGTCCCAAAAAGCTAGAGGTAGAAGCTAATTTTTCAGCTGGCAGTTTGCTCATTAAAAGACTGGAAACTTTTGGATTTATTTTTGCAACAAGATAACCGAGGAAAGTGATGAGTAAAAGGGAAAGGATATCCCAGCGCACCAAAATATTTGTGAGGCCAAGGATGCTCAGGCCACTTGCAATCCACAGTAGGATATGATGGAGCGATTGCTTGGAAAAATAGTCATGGGGTGTCAGGCTAGCCCAGACCATACTTAAGATCGTTACAGCTTCTAAAATCAAGAGAGATTGGCTGAAGCTCAAATGAAAGAAGGGAGAGTGAAGCAGTTGCAAATTGTAGATCCCAGAGATGGATCCTCCTAAGGCATTGATAAAAATTAAGGATAGGAGAAGTTTTCCAAAATTGTGAACCTCTTCGTCTGCAAAGATAGTGGTGACATTGCGATACATGTCTCGACATTCTTGAAGGAAAGAAACGTTCTTACTAGATTCCACTTGAATAGGTTCGTGGGTCAGTTGACTTCGTCGGATGAAAAGACAAGTGGAAGAAAGGAGAAATGTCAGAGCATTGATCGAAGCGACTAGTGCAAAATTTTGGTGGCTGATAGCTAAAAGCCAGACTCCCAGCGCTTGACCTGAAATAGAACAAACCATACTCAGAAGTTGATTGAAGGAATAGGCCTCCATCAGATCCTCGCTAGGGATGTTCTTCTGCATAATGGGAAGTTGCAAGCCTCCGCGATAATCACTTAAACAATCTGACACAATATTCAAGAAGCAAACGATCGAAAAGGCCAGGTAACCCGGAATCTTCGTCATTAGCGCAATGATGACGAAAAGAATAGCTTGCAGAAAGCCCATTCGGATTAGCCAGTCAGCTTTTTTAGCGGTGTGATCGGCCTTCATTCCGATGAAAATGGTGAAAAGGCTTGGGATAAAAACAATGAGATTGGCGATGCCAACTGCGAGACTTGGGTGAGGCATGCTAGCCGCAAAAACTACAAAGACTAGGTTGTAAATTGCAGCACCAAGGGTATTCAAAAAACGTGAAAGACTCAGTAAAGCAAAGATGTGATTGCGAAATAAGAGTTTCATAAGCTTTCCTCCTTCTGTTTAGCAGAAACAATAACTTCTCTTAAACGGTGCACCACCTGCTTGAGAAGAAACAGTTTCTCTTCTTCCGTCAGTTCTAATTTTTCCTCTTTAACATAAAAACTAGTCTGTTTAAGGAAATAATGAAGGAGACAATTTTTTAGTCTGGTCATCATGCTGGGACCTCTTTCTTAACTTGATGATCCTATTGTAACCCTTAAAAGCAAGAAAAATTACATGTTGCATATTTTCAACAAAAAGAGGCTGGGACAAAAGTCCTAGCCTCTCAATTGTTTTTGGATTGTCGAGTAAGACGCAGTGGTTGAGTGGGCTCTATTACGCTGATTTCATCAGCTTTTACAGCCCTACTCAACTGTGCGGAGGTGGGACGACGAAATCGAATTCTAACGAATGACCGATTTCTGTCCCACTCTCTTTTCAGGATTCCTTGATAAGTTCTTGCATGCCCTGTTTGTAGTAGTTGGCACTAACCTTGCAATCAAGGATGGATAGAACCTGAATGGCCTGCTCCATCTTTTTAAGACCAGTTTCTTTTTCTCCCTTTCGATAAAGAAATTCCCCTTTGGCATAGAGATAAACCGTCCGAAGGTAGGCTTCGTTTTCAGCGTAAAAGTGGTCCTTGATCAACTGATCAAAATAGGTCGCATCTTCAAATTCATTTGAACTAATGGCCAGAAAAAAGCCATTGAGAAAAATAGAGTTGAGGGCAGGGCGAGAAGAGTCTAGGAGAAGCTTGAAGTCCTCCCGTTGGACCAATTCCTCTGTGTACTGTCGATAGAGCTGACTGGAAAAAAGTGGAGAGGTCAGTGAAAATAGGCTTAACTCAAAATTTCCCCAGATCATAACAGAGAAGAGGTAGTCATAGAGGAAATCTAGTTCCTCTTGGTTAGCAGTCAACTCTACCTCAGTAAAGTTGCCAAGCATTTGGGCCTTGAGAATAATGCTGGCTAAGAAGTCTTCTTTTTTGTGCTCTTTCTGATAAGCTAGCTGGTAGCTTTGGTACAAGGCTTGATCATGTTCCAAGCTCATGTTTTCATAGTGCTCTTTCAACAATTTGGGGATAAAGGAGTGCTGATCGATCCCTGCAAGATGGGAAAACTCGCTGAGACTGGTTTTAACCTGTTGTAAGGCCAGGAAAAAACGTTGGGTCGTCAGGTCATTTTCTCCTCTTTCAAATCGAGATAGCATAGAGCGCGAAAATTCGCCACCTGTAGCCTCCTCTAAAGAGATGTGGCGACTTTCCCGTATTTGTCTAAAAACAGCTCCGATGTCTTTCATGTTTTCTCCTCTATCTATACAAGGACCAATGCCTTAGCAAATGAACCTCTTTTATCCAAGAGATTGTGGGACCTTGGTGTACAACACCAATAGGTCTAGTACACTGTATCTTTTTCATGATTATAACAAATTTTTTAGGAGACTTCTTGGTTGAAGGGACAGCTTCATGATATACTAGTAGTATCTAGAAGATGTGAGGGCAAAAGAATGAACTTATATACACAAGAAATCCGTAAAAATCCTGAAGGACTGGCTTTTGATCAAGACTTGGATTTGCTAAAGGATCTGCAAAAGCGCAATCCAGAAATTCTTGATTTAAAGGATGTGACAGCGACAGGGCGAGTAGCCTATGATACAGGTCTCTATGTCTTGGATTACCAATTGACCTATACCATCGTCCTTGCCTCTAGCCGAAGCATGGAACCCGTTGAGATCAAAGAGAGCTACCCTGTGACAGAGGTGTTTGCGGAGGATGTGCAGTCAGAGGCCGATATCGAAGCTCTTGAGGAAGATTTAATCCTTCCCATTGAAGGGGGCAAGATCGACCTGAGTGAGAGTGTGGCAGATAATATCCTGCTTAATATTCCTCTCAAGGTACTCACTCCGGAAGAAGAGGACGGACAAGGCTTTATCGAGGGCAATGATTGGAAAATCATGACAGAGGAAGAGTATCAAGAAGCTCAAGCGATTAAGAAAGAAGAAAACAATCCCTTTGCCGGTCTTCAAGGTTTATTTGACGGAGAGGAGTAATGTTTGACAAGAAGCTCGCTGAAGGAAGGCCAAAGTAAGGTTCAGGAATAGGAATGGGTGTCCTTTTCTGGCTATACGTTGAAGCTAGAAACTGTGCAGCTCAACAAGTAGCGAAAATTCTTGAAGCCAATGCCGGAACTTCTAAAGCAGAAGAGTAGAATAGATTAGAAAGTGTCTGAGAACTCAACCTCAGGCACTTTTTGTTCTTTGCTTCAAACGAGATAGGAGGTGTCTTTCTACAGGAAGGGGCAAGAGGGTGATTTTCTACTTTCATTTGATGTCAAAAAATGGTAGAATATAGGCAAACTATAAAGAGGAGTGTCACATGACTAAAGCAAACTTTGGTGTTGTTGGTATGGCCGTAATGGGTCGTAACCTTGCCCTTAATATTGAATCTCGTGGATACACAGTTGCTATCTATAACCGTAGTAAAGAAAAAACAGAAGATGTTGTTGCTTGCCATCCTGAAAAGAACTTTGTGCCAAGCTATGATATCGAAAGCTTTGTAAACTCAATCGAAAAACCACGTCGTATCATGCTCATGGTTCAAGCTGGACCTGGTACAGATGCGACCATCCAAGCTCTTCTTCCACACTTGGATAAAGGCGATATCTTGATCGATGGAGGAAATACTTTCTACAAAGATACCATCCGTCGTAATGAAGAGTTGGCCAACTCTGGTATCAACTTTATCGGTACTGGTGTCTCTGGTGGTGAAAAAGGTGCCCTTGAAGGTCCTTCTATCATGCCTGGTGGACAAAAAGAAGCGTATGAATTGGTAGCAGACGTTCTTGAAGAAATCTCTGCCAAAGCACCAGAAGATGGCAAACCATGTGTGACTTACATTGGTCCTGATGGAGCTGGTCACTATGTGAAAATGGTCCACAATGGTATCGAGTATGGGGACATGCAATTGATCGCAGAAAGCTATGATTTGATGCAACACTTGCTTGGACTTTCAGCTCAAGATATGGCTGAAATCTTCACTGAGTGGAACAAGGGCGAATTGGACAGCTACTTGATCGAAATCACGGCTGACATCCTTGGACGTAAAGATGATGAAGGTCAAGATGGACCAATCGTAGACTATATTTTGGATGCTGCAGGAAACAAGGGAACTGGTAAATGGACTAGCCAATCAGCGCTTGACCTTGGTGTGCCATTGTCACTCATTACGGAGTCAGTATTTGCACGTTACATTTCTACATACAAAGAAGAACGTGTACACGCTAGCAAGGTGCTTCCAAAACCAGCTGCTTTTAAATTTGAAGGTGATAAGGCTGAGTTGATCGAAAAGATCCGTCAAGCCCTTTACTTCTCAAAAATCATTTCATACGCACAAGGTTTTGCACAATTGCGTGTTGCATCTAAAGAAAACAACTGGAACTTGCCATTTGCAGACATCGCTTCTATCTGGCGTGATGGCTGTATCATCCGTTCTCGTTTCTTGCAAAAGATCACGGATGCCTACAACCGTGATGCAGACCTTGCTAACCTTCTTTTGGATGAGTACTTCTTGGATGTCACTGCTAAGTATCAACAATCTGTTCGTGATATCGTAGCTCTTGCGGTTCAAGCTGGTGTGCCAGTCCCAACCTTCTCAGCAGCCATCACTTACTTTGATAGCTACCGTTCAGCAGATCTTCCAGCCAACTTGATCCAAGCACAACGTGACTACTTCGGTGCTCACACATACCAACGTAAGGATAAAGAAGGTACCTTCCACTATTCTTGGTACGACGAAAAATAATTGTAGGTTATGACAAAGCGGATATTACTAGTAGAAAATGAAAAGAATTTAGCGCGCTTTATTGATTTAGAACTTCAGAAAGCAGGCTATGTAGTTGATTTGGTAGAACAAGGGGAAATGGCCTTGAAACTCCTGCAGGCTACAGAATATGATTTAATTCTTCTCAATTACGAACTAGAAGATATGAGTGGGGAAGAGTTTGCCCAGCGTCTGAGCAAGATTCGTCCTGCAGCAGTCTTGATTGTCTTAGATAGTCGTGAGAAAATTTCAGAGCATATGGAGAGTATCCAACGATTTGCGGTATCTTATGTCATCAAACCATTCGTGATCAGTGATTTGGTTGAGAAAATCGTCGCTATTTTTAGAGGCCGTGATTTTATTGACCAACATTGTAATCAGATGAAAGTTCCCACTTCCTATCGGAATTTGCGAATTGATGTCGAGAATCATATGGTGTATCGGGGAGAAGAAGTAATTGATCTGACACGTCGTGAATATGATTTATTAGCAACTTTGATGGGAAGCAAACATGTCCTTAGTCGGGAGCAACTCTTAGAGCGGGTGTGGAAATATGAGAGTACAGCAGAAACCAATATCGTTGATGTCTATATTCGCTATCTTCGTGGGAAAATAGATCTTCCAGGACAAAAGAGCTATATCAAAACTGTCCGAGGTGTCGGCTACCAAATGCAAGAATAACAACAATCCCTTTGATGAGAAATCTCAAAGGGATTTTTTTGTTTGTCAAAAAGGAAGAAAGAAAAATTTTTTAAAAAAATTTTTTTAAAATCTTGTGAAAGAAGCAAACGTTTGCCTGGATTACAGTATTCCCAAGGCCTTTGTATATAATGTTTGTGAATTAAAAATTTACATGTAAGGGCTTTACAAAAGAAAAAAAAGTGGTATAATAGTAAGTGAAATATGCAAACGTTTTCTCGTATTGCGGGCATTTCAATTTTATAAGGAGGTCGAATGATGAATAAACAATCATTCAAAAGTCTATTAAGCTTTGAATTTTGGCAAAAATTCGGTAAAGCGTTGATGGTGGTCATTGCAGTTATGCCGGCGGCAGGTCTGATGATCAGTCTTGGTAAAACCATTGCAATGATTAATCCAGAACTTGGTTTCTTGGTAACTACCGGTGGTGTTCTTGAACAGATCGGTTGGGGGGTTATCGGAAACCTCCACATCCTCTTTGCTCTCGCTATCGGTGGTAGCTGGGCGAAAGAACGTGCGGGTGGGGCCTTTGCAGCAGGTCTATCCTTTATCCTGATTAACCGGATCACTGGTGTGATGTTCGGTGTAACAGGAGATATGCTGAAAGATCCAGAAGCGAAGGTGAAAACACTTCTTGGTGGATCTATCAAGGTTGCTGATTACTTCACGAGTGTGTTAGAATCACCTGCCTTGAATATGGGAGTTTTCGTTGGGATTATTGCCGGTTTTGTAGGGGCAACAGCCTTTAACAAATACTACAACTACCGCAAGTTACCAGATGCCCTATCATTCTTTAACGGGAAACGCTTTGTTCCATTTGTCGTTATCCTTCGTTCTGCAATTGTGGCTCTTATCTTGTCATTCTTATGGCCAGTAGTCCAAACAGGAATTAACAACTTTGGTATTTGGATTGCTAACTCAAAAGAGACTGCTCCAATCTTAGCACCATTTGCTTTCGGTACCTTGGAACGTCTCTTGCTTCCATTTGGTCTTCACCACATGTTGACTATCCCAATCAACTATACTCAATTGGGTGGTACTTATGAAGTGTTAACTGGTGCAGCAAAAGGCACTCAAGTATTTGGTCAAGATCCACTTTGGTTGGCTTGGATTACAGACTTAGGAAATACAAAAGTTTCTGACCCTGCTACTTACCAACACTTGTTGGATACTGTCACACCTGCTCGTTTCAAAGTGGGACAAATGATCGGTTCATTCGGTATCTTGATGGGGGTTGCCCTTGCCATTTACCGTAATGTAGACCCTGATAAGAAACACAAATACAAAGGGATGATGATTGCGACTGCTCTTGCAACCTTCCTCACAGGGGTTACAGAACCAATCGAGTACATGTTTATGTTCGTAGCAATGCCTCTTTACCTCGTTTATGCAGTGGTACAAGGTGCAGCCTTCGCGATGGCAGATATCGTCAATCTCCGTGTCCATTCATTTGGATCAATTGAGTTCTTGACTCGTACACCAATGACCATTAAAGCTGGCCTTGGTATGGACATCTTTAACTTCATTTGGGTAACGATTCTCTTTGCTGTGATCATGTACTTCATTGCAAACTTCATGATCCAGAAATTTAACTACGCAACTCCTGGACGTAATGGAAACTACGAACAAGCTGAAGGAGATGTAGATGCATCTGAAACTTCAGGTTCAGGTAAAGTGGCCGCTGCTTCTCAAGCAGTTAACGTGATCAACCTTCTTGGTGGTCGTGCCAATATCGTCGATGTAGATGCATGTATGACTCGTCTTCGTGTGACTGTTAAAGACGAAACAAAAGTCGGAACAGAAGAACAATGGAAGGCTGAAGGAGCAATGGGACTTGTCATGAAAGGACAAGGTGTCCAAGCGATTTACGGTCCAAAAGCGGACGTCTTGAAATCAGATATCCAAGATTTGTTAGACTCAGGTGAAGTGATTCCTGAAACTCTTCCAAGTCAAAAGACAGCGGCTCAACAAGCAGAAGTTGCCTTTAAAGGGGTGACGGAAGAAGTTCACTCAGTTGCTGAAGGACAAGTCATTGAATTAGAAAAAGTTCAAGATCCAGTCTTCTCACAAAAAATGATGGGTGACGGATTTGCAGTTGAACCAGCAAATGGTCAGATTGTTTCACCAGTAGCTGGTAAGGTGACAAGCGTCTTCCCTACCAAACATGCGCTTGGTTTGGTAACAGAATCTGGTCTTGAAGTCCTCGTTCACATCGGTCTTGATACTGTAAGTCTGGAAGGTAAACCTTTCACAGTGAAGGTAGAAGAAGGCCAAACAGTGGCGGCGGGAGACCTATTGGTAGAAGCAGATTTGGATGCTATTCGTGAAGCTGGACGTGCAACTTCAACAGTTGTAGTCTTCACAAATGGTGCAGCTATTCAATCTGTCACTCTTACACAAACTGGTCAACTTCCAGCAGATGCTGTGGTTGCTAAGGTTGAATTATAATCTATGAGAGTTATTCCTTGTATCTATTGGATACAGGGAATTCTCTATTAGGAGAGTAGGATCATGAAATTTTTAACTTTAAACACTCATAGTTGGATGGAAGAAAATCCCCAACAAAAATTTGAGGACTTATTAAAAGACATTCTTGCAAAGCAATACGATGTGATTTGTTTCCAAGAAATAAATCAGACCATCGAAAGTCCAGTTGTTCCTGTTAATGACTTGTACCATCCAACTCCTTCTGCGGAGCCGATCCATCAGGATCACTATGTTCGTTGTTTAGTTGAAAAATTAGAAGAAGAAGGATTGAGCTACCACTGGACCTGGGCTTATAACCATATCGGCTATGACCGTTATCATGAAGGCGTGGCGATTCTATCGCGTACCCCAATCCAGGCAAGCGAACTCTTGGTTTCAGATGTGAATGATCCAACAGATTATCATACACGACGGATTGCCATTGCAGAAACCCAAGTTGATGGGAAAGACATTGCTGTTGCCAGTGTTCACCTCTCTTGGTGGGACAAAGGCTTCCAGCAAGAGTGGGCGCGTTTAGAAGAACGCTTTAGCCAATTGCAAAAGCCTTTGATTTTAGCTGGGGACTTTAATAATCCAGCTGGGCAAGAAGGTTATGAAGCCATTTTAGCGAGCCCGCTAGCTCTTCAAGATAGCTTTATTGAAGCTCGCCAGACCAAGGGGACTTACACTGTAGGTCCTGGAATTGATGGATGGGATGATAATCAAGTACCCTTGCGGATTGATTATATTTTCACCTCAAAAGAATGGGTTATCGAACGGCTAGAAGTTGTGTTTGATGGTTCTAGTCAGCCTCTCGTTAGCGACCATTATGGTTTGTCAGCTGACTTGTATTTACCATAATATTCAAATCCCTATCCCTCCAGGAGGCTAGGGATTTTCTTTATTTCCCTTGCTTTCACTTTAGCCCTAAATATGATAGAATAAAGTATTAAGAAACGATAAGGAGGGTGTCCATGCGGTGTCCAAAATGTGGCGGAAATAAGTCTAGTGTTGTAGATAGTCGCCAGGCAGAAGACGGGAAAACGATTCGTAGAAGAAGAGAATGTGATGAATGTCATCATCGCTTCACCACTTATGAACGAGTAGAAGAGCGGACTCTTGTTGTGGTGAAAAAAGATGGCACCCGGGAACAGTTTTCTAGAGATAAAATATTTAATGGGATTATTCGATCTGCTCAGAAACGTCCCGTGTCGAGTGACGAAATTGAGGAAATTGTGGGGCGAATCGAACAAAAGATTCGTAGTCAGAGTGAAAATGAGATCCAGAGTGACTATATCGGATCACTTGTCATGGACGAGTTAGCAGAATTGGACGAAATTACCTATGTTCGATTTGCGAGTGTCTATCGTAGTTTCAAGGATGTTGGTGAATTGGAAAGTCTCTTAAAGCAGATTACCAAAGGAACGAAGAAGAAAAAGGAAAAATAGATGAAGCCCAATACTTCATTTTCTTTCTTGAAGAATAATTATTTAGCGCCTACAGGAGCCTCTTTCACGCATCTGTATGGACCAATATTAGGTGTTCAAGCAAGTCAATTATATACTTTTCTGCTGAGTCTCTATGATCAGGGGAAAGAAAAACGGCTGATTGCTGTTGTTTTAAATCATTTGGATCTAGGGTTCGCTCATTTTCTCGAAAGTCTAGACCGTTTGATTGCCATGAATTTACTAGAGGTTTTTGAGACAGATGAAGGACTTCAGTTCCGATTTTTGGCTCCGCTAGAAGCAGATCAATTTTTCGCGAATGTCGCTTATCAGAAGTTGCTGGAGAAAAAAATAGGAGAAGCAGCAGTTCGTGACTTGCTTCCTGAAAAACCAGAGGGAGAGAAACGGAAGGTGAACTTTGCCTCTGTTTTTGGGATTGATGGTGTTTCGACCCCTCAGAGGAAAGTATCTTCCTTCAGTTTAGAGCACTTTAAACAATTAATGGTGCGGGATGGCCTTCGTTTTGAGAACGAACAAGAGGACCTCTTAGTTCTTTATGCCATCACCGAAGAGAAGAATTGGACTTGGTACGAGACCTATCTGTTGGCCAAAGAGACAGCGGTTAATTTGGTCATTTCGACCAAACGGATGAGACAAAAACTGACCCAAGAGCCACAAGAAAAAGGTAAGGATGAGTTCACTCCGCAGGAAAGAGCTATTATCCGGGAAGCTAAAAATAAGACTAGTCGTCAATTTTTAGCAGGAATTAAAAAAGCGCGTAAGGCTGTTGTGACCCAATCAGAACGCCAAGTAATTTCTGACTTGGCCCGTTTAGGCCTGTTAGATGAAGTTATTAATGTGATCTTGTTGTTGACCTTTAACAAGGTTGCTTCCGCCAATCTCAATGAAAAGTATGCCTTAAAAGTTGGAAATGACTTTGCTTATGAGGGGATAAAGATGGCTGAGGAGGCCGTTCTGAAGATCCGCCAGCGCCAAGACTCCCATTTACAAAAAGCAAAAGAGAAAGTAGCTAAGAGTGGATCAACGACAGGAAAGACCAATGTTCCGAAGTGGAGTCAGCCTAACTATACCAATCAGACTAGCCAAGAAGAACAGGCTAATCTGGAACAACAAAAACGAGCCTTGCTCGAGAAATTAAATCAAGGAGGGGAGTAAATGGAGAGCGTAGGGAAAACCATGTCCCAGATGAATCGATCACAGCAGTTCAATTATGAAGAATTGGTAGCTCAAATTCTCGCCGAACCTGAGATTGCAACCTTTATTCAAAAGGAAGGTTTATCGGATGTAGAAATCCGTCGTAGCATTTCCAAATTTAACCAATACATCAGTGAGCGCAATCGCTTTGTCCTTGGGGATGCAGATTATATTGCAAGAGGGTATAAGCCTGTTTTAGTCATGAATGAAGGTTATGCGGATGTTTCCTATGAGGAGACACCTGAATTAATCGAGGCACAAAAACAAGCCGCTATCAATAGACGCTTGCAGCTGATCAACTTACCAAGCACCTTGAAGGAAGCTTCCTTAGCGAAAGTCGACTTGGATGATCGTGGGCGTTTTGGAGCCTTTGAAGAGTTGGCCAATTTTGTTGCTTCCTATCCTCAAGCTCGTAAAGGGATTTTTCTATATGGAGATTTTGGAGTTGGGAAAAGCTATATGATGGCAGCCCTTGCTCACGACTTGTCTGAAAAACGGCAGGCTTCTTCAACGATTCTGCATTTTCCAAGCTTTGTCATCGATGTCAAAAATGCGATTAACACAGGACAAGTTAAAGAGATGCTAGATCAAGTCAAGAAGGCTGAAATCTTGATTCTTGATGACATTGGGGCAGAGCAAATGTCGCCTTGGGTGCGGGATGAAGTCTTGCAAGTGATTTTGCAACACCGGATGCAGGAGATTCTTCCAACCTTCTTTACCTCCAATTTCAATTTTGAAGACTTGGAACGTCATTTTGCTACGTCTCGGAATGGAGATGAGACTTGGCAAGCCAAACGTGTCATGGAGCGAATTAAGTTCCTGGCTAAAGAAGTGCGCCTAGAAGGAGAAAATCGCCGATGAATACTGTTATTGATTTGATGAAATCTCATTCCTCTGTCCGTCGCTTTAAAGAGGAGGATATCAAGGAGGAAGATCTTCGAGCGATCCTAACAGCTGGGCAAATGGCTTCCTCTTGGAAAAATTTTCAGTCCTATTCCATCATCTTAGTGAGAAGCCAAGAAAAGAAAGAGGCACTGTATCAATTTGTCCCTCAGGAGGCCATCCGTCAATCCTCTGTCTTCCTATTGTTTGTAGGAGATCTCAATCGAGCTGAAAAAGGGGTTCGGATGCATACGGATCAATTCCATCCAGAAGGACCGGATAATTTGTTGATTACTTCTGTAGATGCGGCCTTGGCAGGTCAAAATACTTTGTTGGCTGCAGAGAGTTTAGGCTATGGAGGGGTCATTATCGGCTTGGTGCGTTATCAAGCTTCTGAAGTGGCTAAATTATTTAATTTACCAGACTATACCTATCCTGTCTTTGGGATGGCTTTAGGAGTGCCAAATCAGAATCATCCTGTGAAGCCCCGCCTTCCTTTGGAAGCTGTTGTATTTGAGGAAAGCTATCAAGTGCAGACTCCTGAAGTGATTGAAGCCTTTGACCAAGTACAGACTGCCTATGCTGGAGCACGGGCAACAGATACTTGGAGTCAACGCTTGGCTGCCCAATTTGGACAGGAGGAACCAGTTGCTACGGCAGAGTTATTAAAGAAACACCAACTAGAAAAATAAGAGAAAAGAGGATACCATGGCTTTACCTACTGTTGCCATTGTAGGACGTCCAAATGTCGGGAAGTCAACGCTCTTTAACCGGATTGCCGGTGAGCGGATTTCCATTGTCGAGGATGTCGAAGGAGTTACTCGGGACCGTATTTATGCAACGGCGGAGTGGCTCAACCACCAATTTAGTATTATCGATACTGGCGGGATTGATGACGTGGACGCACCTTTCATGGAGCAAATCAAGCACCAAGCTGAGATTGCCATGGATGAAGCCGACGTCATTGTCTTTGTAGTATCTGGAAAAGAAGGGATTACCGATGCGGATGAATATGTCGCTCGGATGCTCTACAAGACTCACAAACCAGTCATTTTAGCAGTCAATAAAGTGGATAATCCAGAGATGCGAAATGACATCTATGATTTCTACGCTCTAGGCCTGGGAGAACCCTTGCCAGTGTCATCTGTACACGGGATTGGTACAGGGGATGTCTTGGATGCCATCGTTGAAAATCTTCCAACGGATCGCGAAGCAGAAAATCCAGACGTCATTAAGTTTAGTTTGATTGGTCGTCCAAATGTTGGAAAATCAAGCTTGATCAATGCCATCCTTGGAGAAGACCGCGTCATTGCTAGTCCTGTGGCTGGGACTACGCGAGATGCTATTGACACCCATTTCACGGATGCTGAAGGCCAAGAATATACCATGATTGATACTGCAGGAATGCGGAAATCTGGTAAGGTCTATGAAAATACAGAGAAGTATTCTGTGATGCGAGCTATGCGGGCTATCGATCGTTCGGATGTAGTCTTGATGGTCTTGAATGCGGAAGAAGGTATTCGAGAGTACGATAAGCGGATTGCTGGATTTGCCCATGAAGCAGGAAAAGGGATGATTATCGTGGTCAATAAGTGGGATACCCTTGAAAAGGATAACCACACCATGAAGCAATGGGAAGATGATATTCGCGATCAATTCCAATATCTTTCTTATGCTCCCATTATCTTTGTCTCTGCTTTGACCAAACAACGCTTGCACAAGCTACCAGACATGATCAAGCAAATTAGTGAGAGCCAAAATACTCGCATTCCTTCAGCTGTCTTGAACGATGTCATTATGGATGCTATTGCCATTAATCCGACACCGACAGATAAAGGAAAACGCCTGAAAATCTTCTATGCGACTCAGGTTGCTACCAAGCCACCAACTTTTGTGGTCTTTGTCAATGAAGAAGAACTCATGCATTTCTCTTATCTTCGTTTCTTGGAAAATCAAATTCGGAAAGCCTTTGTCTTTGAAGGAACCCCGATTCATTTGATCGCTCGGAAACGGAAGTAGGGCTTTATGAAAATTTTGAAACAAGGACTCCTGCTTGTTATCACATTTTTTGTATTTCTGGGACTGACAGCTTGTAGCCTTGAAAGAGAAGAAACCTATGAGAAAAAATTTAAAGACAGTCTTGTTCGAGTGACTATTCGACATAGATCCAATCAAATGATCTCTGAAGAGTTTTGGGCTGATAATTTTAATGTACATATTGAAGATGACTCTCAACTCGAATATATTAAAAAAGAAATTGTTGACCCTAAAAGAGGAATCTCGGGCTATACAACAGATGTGAGTCGGACGAAAGAGGATGGACTGATGATTCATACCAAAATCGTCTACCAAGACTTAGATGTTGAAGCCTTCAATAAAGCCAACGATGAGAAAAAAACGATTGGAGAACTGGCCGACTATTCAGACCATATCAAGAACCTCAAAAAAGAAGGTTTTAAGAGAATAAAATAAAGAGAGTGGGACAGAAATCGGTAATTCGTAAGAATTCGATTTCGTCGTCCCACCTCCGCACAGTTGAGTAGGGCTGTAAAAACTGATGAAATCAGCGTAGTAGAGCCCACTCAACCACTGCGTCTTGCTCGACAATCCAAAGACAATTGAGAGGCTAGGACTTTTGTCCCAGCCTCTTTTTGAATGAAAAAAGAAAAGTGGACTTAGATGATTGTAAAATGAGGTATTGAATTCTTTGCAATTCTTTGTCTTCTTTTTCTATTTTAGAGGGGATATGATATAATAAGGAGATAAACATAAGGTGGTAAATATGGCAAAATTAATTCCTGGGAAAATCCGTTCAGAAGGAATCCTTCTCTATGAAAACGGCAAAGTAACCCTACAGGAAATGAAAAATCAGTACCTCTATTTCAGAATTGACAATGACTCCCTCCGATATAGCCTGGATGATCAAGCAATTTTTTGTAGTTGTGATTTTTTCCAGAAGAAAAAATTCTGTGTGCATTTAGCTGCGGGTGAAGCCTTTTTAAAAAATGATGAAAAAGGGAAGGAACTCTTGCTTGGTTTGGAGCAAGATGCAACAGAAAGCCAAGAAACAAAGGAAAAAGTATCCTTTGGAAGTTTGTTTTTAGATCAGGTCCTACCAAAAATTGAAAGTAAAGAGATCCGTTTTGGTCTCTCAGCAACCGGTCATGTGGACGACTATTCTGGTCAGTTTTTGTGGACCCTTCGTATCTATCGCAGACCGGATGAGAGAACGTATGTAGTGCGGGATGTTGTGGCTTTTTTGCAAGCTATCAGAAAACAGTCCCATTTTGCGATTGGGAAAAGTTATTATGAGCCGATTTCCTATGCGGCCTTTGACCCTGAAAGTCGCGCCTTGATACGATTCTTAGAAGGGTTATTATCGGGGGACACGGTACATGATGCTCTATTCTTTCCAAATGGAGGTCGTCACCTTTACTTTCCAATGAGCTTCTTTGAAGAGGCTGTGCAATTATTGATGGATTTACCGTCCTTTACCCTTGAAGTCGGGATGGATACCTATCAGGAAGTTTTCTTTCAAGAACTCCAGGAAGATTCAGGCTTGTTTTCTTTCCAAGTCGTGGAAATGAAGGAGTTTATCGAACTACAGGTCCAAGTGTCTTCCTATAAAATGGTGGAAGGTCGCTTTCTTTTGGCAAATGGCCATTTCTACCAAATCTCGCCCCTTCAAAAGATTTTGATTGAGGCGGTTCAGAGTTTACCCCTATCCAGTGATCAGAAGAGACATGTTCAGTTTGATTTGTCGGATCAGACCAAATTGACCTATAGCTTAGAGCAATTCAGGAAAATTGGTGAGGTGAAAGCACCAAGTAACTTCTATATCCATGATTTTCAACCTCACTTCACCTTCGATTTATCTGAACAGGGAGAAGTGTTGTTAGAAGTAGCCTTTGTCTACGAGGACCGTATCGTTCGTTCTGAGCAAGATCTCAAGGATCTGCCTTATTCCAGTAACTTTGATAAGGAACGTATGGTTTTTGAAACCATTTTGGCAGCTGGTTTTACCAATCACTTTCAGACCAAACGGTCTCCTCTACTTCCTAAACAAATCTATCCTTTCTTTCAGCAGACCCTTCCATTATTTGAACAACTAGGAGAGGTAGAAGTTTCGGAGAAATTGTTGGATTTGTATCAGGTGGAGAAGCCCAAGATTGACATTCAAACCAGTGGACGACTGCTTGAAATTGGTTTTGAATTTGACTCCATTGATCCCTCTGAAGTTGACCAAGTCATGAGTGCCTTAATCGAGAAGAATGACTATTATATCAGTCAAACAGGAAAGGTCCTTATCTTTGATGAAGAAACCAAGCAGATCAGTCAGACCTTATTGAATCTTCGTGCAAAGAAGACAAAGACAGGGCAGTTGCAAACCAATCGCATTGCAGCTTTCCAGCTCTCCCAGTTATTTGAGACGGCTGACAATGTCCAATTTTCTGAAGAGTTTCGTCATTTGGCTCATGATTTGATTCATCCAGAGCAATTTCCATTAGGTAAGCTGCAAGTAACAGCTAAACTACGAGATTATCAGGAACTAGGAGTCCGCTGGCTATCCATGCTTAATCACTACGGTTTTGGGGGGATTTTGGCAGATGATATGGGACTTGGAAAGACACTCCAGACTATTGCCTTTCTCTCGAGTGTTGTGACATCAGATTCTAAGATTTTGATCTTAGCTCCATCTAGTTTAATCTATAATTGGAAAGAGGAGTTCGAAAAGTTCGCCCCACAAATGAAAGTAGAGGTCATTTATGGCCTTAAAGCAAGTCGCGACGAGATTATTGCAAGCAATCCTCAGGTAGCGATTACCAGTTATGCTTCCTTCCGTCAGGACGTAGAGCAATACGAAAAAAATCAGTACCAATACTTAATCTTGGATGAAGCGCAGGTCATGAAAAATTCCCAAACCAAGATTGCTCAATACTTACGGAAATTCGATGTTCCTCATACTTTTGCTTTGTCGGGAACACCAATAGAAAACCATGTGGAGGAACTCTGGTCGATTTTCCAAATTGTTCTTCCTGGTTTATTTCCCGGTAAAAAAGAATTTAAACAATTGAGTCCAGAGACCATTTCTCACTACGTCAAGCCTTTTATCATGAGACGGAAAAAAAGTGAAGTCTTGCAGGAACTTCCGGATCTGATAGAGATGACCTATAAGAATGAATTGGCTGACGATCAAAAAACAATCTATTTGGCTCAGTTGAAGCAAATGCAAGATCGCATTCTAAGCTCTTCTGAAGAGGAACTCAATCGCAGTAAGATGGAAATCTTATCTGGCTTGATGCGTCTTCGTCAGATTTGTGATACGCCATCTCTCTTTTTAGAGGACTACGATGGAGAAAGTGGGAAGCTAGATAGCCTTCGAGAACTGCTAGAGCAGATCAAAGATGGCAACCAACGGGTTTTGATTTTCTCACAATTTAGAGGGATGTTAGATATCATTGAAAAAGAGTTGGACGCTCTGAAGATGACTTCTTTTAAAATCACGGGATCTACGCCAGCTAATGAACGCCAAGACATGACCAATGCCTTTAATTCCGGTCAAGGAGATGCCTTTCTCATTTCCTTGAAAGCAGGTGGAGTTGGTTTGAATTTGACAGGTGCGGACACGGTTATTCTAGTTGACCTATGGTGGAACCCTGCGGTAGAAGATCAAGCCATTGGCCGTGCCCATCGAATGGGACAAGATAAGAATGTTGAGGTCTACCGGATGATCACTCGAGGGACCATTGAAGAAAAAATACAAGAGCTCCAGACCAGCAAACGTCATTTAGTTTCTACCATATTAGATGGTACCGAAACGCGCTCTAGTCTTTCTATTGAAGAAATTCGGGAAATTTTGGGTATTTCGGTGGAATAACTTGAAAAATAAAATGAATAGTTTATAATTAATGAAGTGTCGAAAGGAAGAAGAAGGATGACGGATAAGCATTTCCCACAAGTAGCAGATGATGAAATCATGCTAACTCAAATGCCCCATATGAATTTATATGATGACGGGGACTTCATTAGTAATATTCTTGGAGAGTATACAGATAAAAATTATTTAGAATGGGAGCCGATTGCTACTGGAAAAACTGCAGAGCAGCCCTATCAGAAATCCCTTCAAAAGTCTCTTCAAAAACCATTTGAAGTGCCCAAGTCAAGAAGGCAACCAATGGCTCCGGATTTCAAGGAACCTGTTGATAAAAAAAGCCCGGCAAATCGCTACGCAGAAGAGGCGCGTGAAGCAGCGCGAGCTGATTTGAAAAAGAAGCGAACGGCTCCTTATTTAACAGCAGATATCGCCTCTAAACCCAATCGGAAAAAATTCACCCCTTCTTTCATGCCAAAAGTGAAGCCAACAGCTCCTTTTCAAAAAGAAAATCCAGGTGAATTAATCAAATATGGCGAGCGACTGAAACAAGAGCAATTGATTCTTTTAGAGGAGACAGAGGAACTTCCGGTTCAAGAGTCCCACCAAGAAGAAAAGCCAAAGAAGAATAATTATGATTTCTTGAAAAAGAGTCAAATCTATAACAAGGATCATCAAAACATCCAAACGAGACCCATTAAACAAGAACTCGATGTGACCAATCTGGACTAGCAGGAGGAGAAACTATGTCAAAAACATTTCATTTTATCGGAATAAAAGGAGCAGGTATGAGCGCCTTAGCTCTGATGCTCCATCAGATGGGACACACTGTACAAGGATCTGATGTGGAGAAATACTACTTTACACAAAGAGGTTTAGAGCAGGCAGGGATTACCATTTTACCATTCAGTGAAGAAAATCTTACCGGTGATCAAATCTTGATCGCCGGGAATGCCTTTAAACCTGAAAATAATGTAGAGATTGCTTATGCAGATGCTCAAGGCTACACCTATCAACGCTACCATGAATTCTTGGGTGAATTTATGCGTGATTTTGTCAGCATGGGAGTAGCAGGAGCTCACGGGAAAACTTCTACTACAGGGATTTTGTCCCATGTCTTGTCTAATATCACAGATACCAGCTATTTGATTGGTGATGGAACTGGCCGTGGTTCCAAAGGTGCTAAGTACTTTGTCTTTGAATCAGACGAGTACGAACGTCACTTTATGCCTTACCACCCAGAGTATTCGATTATCACCAATATTGATTTTGACCATCCTGACTACTTTACTGGCCTAGAAGATGTCTTTAATGCCTTCAATGATTATGCCAAACAAATCTCCAAAGCCTTGTTCATCTATGGGGAAGATCCTGAGCTTCGTCGGATTACAGCTAATGCCCCAATCTATTACTATGGCTTTGAAGAAGAGGGCAATGATTTTGTAGCCAGTGATCTCTTGCGTTCTACTACTGGATCAACCTTTACTGTTCACTTCCGTGGAGAAGATTTGGGACAGTTCCAAATCCCATCCTTCGGACGTCACAATATCATGAATGCTACAGCGGTCGTTGGTTTGCTTTATATCGCTGGATTCGATCTTGATTTAGTTCGGGAACACTTAAAAACATTTGGCGGGGTCAAACGTCGCTTTACAGAAAAGATTGTCAACGATACCGTCATCATTGATGACTTTGCCCACCATCCAACTGAAATCATTGCTACTTTGGATGCGGCACGTCAAAAGTATCCAAGTAAGGAAATCGTAGCGGTCTTCCAACCTCATACCTTTACTCGGACGATTGCTCTCTTGGATGAATTTGCGGATGCCTTGAACCAGGCCGATGCAGTTTACTTGGCACAGATTTATGGATCAGCCCGTGAAGTGGATCATGGGGATGTAAAAGTGGAAGATCTAGAAGCGAAAATCATCAAGAAATCAGGTGTGATTACAGCTGAAAACGTTTCTCCACTCTTGGATCATGACAATGCTGTCTATGTCTTCATGGGAGCAGGAGATATCCAGACCTATGAATATTCATTTGAACGTTTACTTGGGAACTTGACCAATAACGTTCAATAAGGAGATACCATGCAACCAAACCTTAGGATTCGGTTTGCTAAAGAAATTGATTGGGATGAGATCGAACAGATCACGTCCCAAAATTTTTCTTTTCAAAGTGCTAAACGACAAGAACTGAACGGATTCAGGACCCTGGTCTTGGAATTTGAAGAGCAAGTGATTGGGAGTTGCCTGATTCAAACAGAGGATCAGCTCGAAAATCCCTCTTTAAAATTATTGTGGTTGGAAATTCTTCCAGACTTTAGAAAACAAGGTTTTGGTACCTTGTTACTGGCCTCACTCAAGTCTCTTGTAGCTCAAGAATCCTTGTTAGGGATTCATGTGCTCTGCCAGGAAGAACTGATTCCGTATTTTGAAATGAATGATTTCCAACTAGAGATAGGGGGTAACGAAGAAGGAGTTGAGGGCTATCAACTAAGTTGGTGCCTGTCCCTATAGAAAGGAAGAAAAATGAACATTCGTCGTGCAACTATTGATGATTTAGAAGCCATTCTTGCCATAGAACTGGAAAATTTTAGTCCAGAAGAAGCAATAGATGAGACAGTGCTTGCCAAACATATCGAATCGTTTCATAATAGCTTTTTATTGGCTGAAAAGGATGGCCAGCTCCTAGGCTATCTAGAAGGACCAGTTACTCAAAAGAGATATGTGGATGACCGTTCTTTTACAGTGGATGTAAGGGATGAGTCGCATCTACCAGGAGGTTTTATTACCATTACAAGTCTTTCGATAGCTCAGTCTGCACAAGGCTTAGGGGTTGGGAAAGCCCTGCTTGAGACCATGAAGAGGGTTGCTTTAGAAGAAGGACGGGAAGGGATCAGCCTGACCTGTCATGATTACTTGATTGAGTATTATGAAAGGAACGGCTTTGTAAACGAAGGTCGCTCGGCCTCTAACTATGCTGGGGAAGTCTGGTACGATTTAGTATGGGAGGTCCCATCAAGTAAGTAATCAATAGGATTTGAGGCCCTCAAGCCTCGTTCCTATTGATTTTCTATCCCTTTTAAGATATAATATTAAGGATTATGACAAGGGGGGTCAAGTATTTGACTGATAACCAACAAGAGAATGAAAAATTATTAAGCTTTAAAGAGCGGATTCTCCGTGATCTTGAAGAAGCAAATAAGCAGATTGTACAGGTTGAAAAAGAATATGATTTACCTGTTCAAGAAATCTCTAGTCCAGAAAACAAAGAAGAAGAGACGGAAGGATCACTTCCTGAACTTGTGTCAGAAGAGTCCAAGGTTCAGGACAAAGTAGAAATTCCAGAGGAAGCAGAAGTTTCAGAAGTGCCAGAAGTTACGGAAATTCCCGACCTTCAAGGTATAGAAGAAGAAACACTTCTACCAGTGCAAGAACCAACTCGAGAACCAGAAATCTCAAGTCAGCCACTTGCTGCTTCGAGAAAAGAAAAACCGGTTTCTAGTGTTTCGCGCAAGGATCGTGACCAACGTGTTCAGAAAAAGAAAAAACAGAATACTATTGCTAAACGGATCGTCTTGACGGTTCTTGGAATTCTTTTTGTCTTAATGGTTGCAACTGGAATTTTCGCGGTGACCTATGTTCGATCTAACTTAAATGCAATGGATGCCAAGTCTACAGAGTTTGTAACCGTTGAAATTCCTGCTGGATCTAGCAATCGTGAAATTGGGACCATCTTGGAGAAAAAAGGCTTGATTAAGAATGGTCAGTTCTTCAACTATTACACCAAGTTTAAGAATTATGGAAACTTCCAATCCGGTTATTTCAATCTACAAAAGAGTATGGATCTAGAGACCATTATTCAAAAATTGCAAGAGCAAGGGACCAAAACTCCGGAACCACCGGTCTTAGGAAAAATTACGATTCCTGAGGGCTACACGATTGATCAAATCGCTCAAGTGGTTTCTGTGGATGCTAGTTCCAAATCTGGTGCCAAGACTCCATATACGCAAGAAGAATTCTTAAAAGTAATCCAAGATGATGCTTTTATTGAAAAGATGGTAGCCAAATATCCTAAGTTACTAGCAACCTTACCGTCCAAAGAAAGTGGCGTACGTTATCGCTTAGAGGGCTATCTCTTCCCAGCTACTTACGGTTATGGAAAAGATAGTAAAATGGAAGATCTTGTGGACCAAATGTTAGCTGCAATGGACCAAAATCTTTCAGCCTACTATGACACTATGGAAGCTAAAAACATTGATGTCAATGAGGCATTGACTCTGGCTTCTTTGATTGAAAAAGAAGGCGCTACAGATAAAGACCGCAAGGATATTGCCAGTGTCTTTTATAACCGTTTGAATCAAGATATGCCTCTTCAAAGTAATATTGCCATCTTGTACGCACAAGGTCAATTAGGCAAGAAGACGACTCTGAAAGAAGACGCAACGATTGACACCAATATTGATTCACCTTATAATATCTACAAGAATACTGGTTTGATGCCTGGTCCAGTAGATAGTCCAGGGCTATCTGCAATTGAAGCAGCCGTCAACCCAAGCAAGACAGACTACCTCTACTTTGTCGCAAATGTAGAGACAGGGGAAGTCTATTTTGCGAAAACTTATGAGGAACACACTAAAAACGTGGAAGAACACGTGAATAGCAAATTAACAGAAAGCAGCTCAAACTAAGGAGGATGTGGCATGCCACACCTTTTTAGTTCGAAAAAAATAATAGAAAAGAGAAATAAATATGGCAGAAAAAACCTATCCAATGACCCTTGCTGAAAAGCAAAAGTTAGAACTTGAATTAGAAGAATTGAAATTAGTTCGTCGTCCAGAAGTTGTAGAGCGGATTAAAATTGCTCGTTCATACGGAGACCTTTCAGAAAACAGTGAATACGAAGCGGCTAAAGACGAACAAGCTTTTGTTGAAGGGCAGATCTCCAGCCTAGAAACAAAGATTCGCTATGCTGAAATTGTAGATAGTGATGCTGTCGCTGTTGATGAAGTAGCGATCGGAAAAACTGTCACTGTGCAAGAAATTGGTGAAGACGAAGAAGAAGTTTACATTATTGTTGGTTCAGCGGGAGCGGATGCTTTTGCTGGTAAGATCTCAAATGAAAGCCCAATCGGCCATGCCTTGATTGGAAAGAAAACAGGAGATACTGTGACGATTGAAACTCCAGCAGGAAGCTACCAAGTGAAAATCTTGAACGTTGAAAAAACAGAATAAAAAGAGAGTGGGACAGAAATCGGTCATTCGTTAGAATTCGATTTTGTCGTCCCACCTCCGCACAGTTGAGTAGGGCTGTAAAAGCTGATGAAAGCAGCGTAGTAGAGCCCACTCAACCACTGCGTCTTGCTCGACAATCCAAAGACAATTGAGAGGCTAGGACTTTTGTCCCAGCCTCTTTTTTTATAGTAATGTAAAAGGCCGAGATATTATCTCGGCCTATTTGTATGTATTAGTTACGCTTGCGTTGTTTTCCAGCATTTCGTTTTTTGTTTCCGTTAGTTGGAAGGGAACGATGAGCGTTGGCTGGATTGGTAGGTGTGATATCCTTTTTAACGCGACGTCCATTGGATGCTGGAGCTTTTGGAGGATTGTTTTTATATTCCTCAGCTACTTGTTTCCGCAATCTTGGACGGATGAGGTAGTTGATGACAAATTGTTGAATAATTTGTACAAAACCACCGACTACCCAGTAGAGGGTTACACCAGCTGGTGCCATCAAAGAGAAGACTGCAATCATAATTGGACTCATGAGAGCCGTTTTCTTCATAGTTTCTCTTTGGGTTTCATCTTCGATACCATGGAGAGAGAGCATGCTTTGAATGTAGTAAAGAACAGCAACAACTAAGGTTAAAGCCAGACTTTTTGAACCGAGATCAATGCCAAGGAAACTGCTCTTGTTGACTCCTGGAGTATATTGAGCTGCAAAATAAAGAGCTGAGAAGAATGGCATTTGAATCAACAAGGGCAAGCATCCAATACCGCCGAATGGGCTGACGCCGTTTTCTTTTTGGGCATTCATCAATTCAGAGTTGGCAAGAAGTTTTTCTTCTTGAGTCTCTGCATTTTTGATACGTTCTTGAATCGGTGCAAAGATCGGTTTGAGGTAGTTCATCTTTTCTGATTGGTAGGTTGCCTTCCAAGATTGATAAATACCTAGAGGGAAGATGATGATTCGAACGATTACGGTTACTAGGATAATCCCTAAACCAAAGCCAAGTCCAAGATCCGTCGCAAAGAAATTGATGGCTTCTCCCATTGGTTTTCCAATGAGATTCCAGACGAAACCGGTCGGTTGTTTGGTCGTCTTGTCAATGCTGACACATCCCGTTAAGAGGAGGAGGGCAGACAAGCTGAGGGCTGCAAGTAGATAACGTTTATATTTTTTCACGAGTTTTTATCCTTTAATTTTAAATAATACCTTTCTATTCTACTGTTTTTTTATCAAATTAACAATAGTTCTCTGGACTTAATTTGAAATTTTAAAATCTTTGTAGGGTTCGAAGTTTGCCAGATGGACGTCCAGATAAGAAACCTTGGAAAAAGGAGTAGGACCTTTTCGTATTTCTTGGATAAATTTGGCCATGAGGGCATTGTCTTCACAGGCGGCAAGGATAGTGACTGTGCCGTCATCATTGTTCCAGACCCGACCTGTAATGCCTCCGATTTCTAATGCTAAGCTATAAACTCCCCAGCGGAAGCCAACACCTTGGACCCGACCTTGGGCTGTCATTTCAACTTTTTGCATGCTTGTTCTCCTTGTGATTGAATTCCTACTCAGGACGGAGAAGCTCCTCCTGTGAATGTGGTATAATAGTCTTATGAATATTATAACCTCTAAGTCCAATAATGGGATTAAAAAAGTTAAAAAACTTCATCAAAAAAAATACAGAACAGACTCCTACCTCATCGAAGGATGGCATCTTTATGAAGAAGCTGTCAATCATCAGGCACCGATTGAACAAGTCTTTGTTTTGGAAGAGTTTGTAGATAAGATCAAGATAGATGCGAAGGTGTCCATCGTATCTCCTGAGGTTTTAGCAGAAATTTCTGATTCAAAAAGTCCTCAAGGAATTGTGGCTGAAGTCAAGATAAATCCGATCCACCATCTTCAGCTGACCCAAGGAAGGTATTTGTTGTTAGAGGATGTCCAAGATCCAGGCAATGTTGGAACCATGATTCGGACTGCTGATGCAGCGGGCTTTGATGGGGTGCTTTTAACCGATCAATCTGCGGATTTGTATAATATGAAAACCTTGCGCTCCATGCAGGGAAGTCATTTTCATCTTCCTGTTATCCGTTTAAACAAAGAGCAACTCTTGACAGGTATTAAAGAGAGCCAGCTCCCCATCTATGCGACCACCTTATCCAAGGACTCCGTTGACTATAAGAAAGTGGAAAAAGTCCCTGCTTTTGTATTAGTTATGGGCAATGAGGGTCAAGGTATCAGTTCTGAGATGGCTGAGAAAGCAGATCAGCTAATTCATATCTCGATGCCGGGTCAAGCAGAAAGTCTGAATGTCGCAGTTGCAGCAGGGATTTTAATGTTTTCTATGATTTAAGAAGAGTGAGCTAGTTAGATTTAAGGAGGTGAGACTCGTGTATCAGAAAGATAAAGAATATATGGCTGAAGTGGGACATTTGATTCAACACCCAAAACTTCAAAAATTAAAGGAAATTCCGCATCATATTCACTCCAATCGTTTGGAGCATTCTATTCATGTTAGCTACACTAGTTACCGCATTTCTAAGAAGATGGGCTGGGATACCAAAAGTACAGCGAGAGGAGCTCTTCTGCACGATCTTTTTTACTATGATTGGCGCCAAGTCAAATTCAATAAGAGCCATGCTTGGGTCCATCCACGAATAGCTGTACGAAATGCAAAAAAGATAACAAGCCTCAATAAAAAAGAAGAGGATATCATCCTCAAACACATGTGGGGATTGACGCTTGCTCCACCACGTTACAAAGAATCTTTCCTCGTGACCATGGTCGATAAGTACTGGGCTATCAAAGAAGCCTCAGAACCAATGAGAAAAAAGTGGTCAAAGAGGAGACTTTTCCATCGAAAAATGTTAAAATCATAATAATTTAAGTTTGAAAGGAATGATTGATTATGAATCAACAAACCGTTATCCACGAACAAAGTGGCCTTAATAGCTTTTATAGCAAAATTTATTCTCTAGTCGGAGTTGGAGTTGGAATCTCAGCTGTTGTATCAGCTTTGATGATGACCCTTTTCCAAGAAACCTTCATGTATATTCTAATTCAGGCTCCATGGGTCTACTATATTGCCATTGCCGTTGAATTGATTTTAGTCCTTGTCGCTTCTAGACAATCGGTGAAAAACAATCCCATGGCCTTGCCTCTCTTTTTAACCTATTCCGCTTTGAATGGTTTTACCTTGAGTTTTATCATTGCTCGCTATGCTCAAGCGACAGTTTATAAAGCTTTTGTAGTCAGTGCCTTGATGTTCTTCATCATGTCAGCGATTAGTCGTGTGACCAAAAAAGACTTGTCTGGAATGGGACGAGCCTTTATGGGAGCCTTGATTGGTATCATCATTGCTTCAATTGCGAATATTTTCTTACAAAGCTCTGGTATGGATTATGTCCTTAGCATCCTTTGTGTGATTATCTTTGCAGGTTTGACTGCTTGGGATAATCAAAAGATTCGTTATGTCTATGAACAATCCAATGGTCAACCAACCAATGGTTGGGTAGTTGCCTTGGCTTTGGAACTTTATCTTGATTTTATCAACTTGTTCATCAATATCTTACGTATTTTTGGACGCAATGATAAATAGAAAGAGCCGGGGAACCGGCTTTTTTTGTTGGAAAACTTGTGATATACTAAAGAAAATTGATAGAAATGAGAATCTTCAAATGAAACGTCCATTTATTAGCAGGGAGAAATTAAAACAAATTACTGAAACCTATCCAACTCCCTTTCACCTATATGATGAAGCTGGTATCCGGCAGACAGCTCGTGCCCTCCATCAAGCTTTTTCTTGGAATCCAGGTTTTAAAGAGTATTTCGCTATCAAAGCAACCCCTAATCCAGCCATCCTAAAAATCCTAAAAGAAGAAGGATGTGGCGTGGATTGTGCTAGCTATGTGGAATTGTTGATGGCTCAAAAATTAGGATTTACGGGCCAAGAGATTATGTTTTCTTCGAATAATACGCCGGCTGAAGAGATGGTCTTTGCCCGTCAACTAGGAGCGACTATCAACTTGGATGCCTACGAAGATGTAGCTTTTTTACAGTCAGTTGCGACTCTACCGGAGGTTATCTCTTGCCGCTATAATCCAGGAGGGGTGTTTGAACTGGGAACGGATATCATGGATCACCCTGAGGAGGCTAAGTTCGGCATGACCAAGGAGCAATTGATCCGAGCCTTCCGTGAGTTAAAAGACTTGGGGGTTAAGCGCTTTGGAATCCATGCCCTCTTGGCTTCGAATACCATCTCTAATGATTACTATCCAGAATTGGCTAAGCAATTATTCCAGTTGGCTGTAGAAGTTGTTGAAAAGACAGGGGTGACTTTGGATTTTGTCAACCTTTCTGGAGGGGTTGGAGTGAACTACAAACCAGAAGACCAGCCGAATGACATCGCTGTGATTGGGGAGGGGGTTCGTCGTGCTTACGAGGCTATTTTAATCCCTGCTGGCTTAGATCAAGTAAAAATTTATACGGAATTAGGCCGCTTCATGTTGGCACCACATGGCTTGTTAGTCACCCATGTCACCCATAAGAAGCAGACTTATCGGACCTATCTAGGAGTAGATGCTTCGGCTGTCAACCTCCTCCGTCCTGCTATGTACGGGGCCTACCACCATATCACCAATCTCGATCGTCCAGAAGGTGAGACAGAAGTAGTCGACATTGTTGGTAGTTTGTGTGAAAACAATGACAAATTTGCCAAGAATCGGGAGTTTCCTATCTCTGAGATTGGGGATCTCTTGGTCATCCATGATACAGGAGCGCATGGTTATTCCATGGGCTATCAGTACAATGCCAAGCTTCGCTCTGCCGAGATTTTATTAGAAGAATCGGGCCAAGCTCGTCTCATCCGACGGGCCGAAAAACCAGAGGATTACTTTGCAACATTGTATGGCTTTGACTTTGAAAAATAGGGCCTTTTTGGTATAATAGAAAATGTGTAAATATTGAATTTAGGAGAAAAACACTTATGTCTACATTTTTGACAATTTTATTGATTATCCTTGCTTTCTTTGGTGGGATGTTGGCAGGTATGTACCTACTTCGCAAGCAGTTTGAAAAAGAATTTGCATCAAACCCACGTTTGAATGTTGAAGCGGTTCGTACCTTATTGGGAGCTAGCGGTCAACGTCCAAGTGAAGCGAAGGTACAACAAGTTTACCGTCAAATTTTGAACCAACAAAAAGCATCTTTGAATACGAAGAAGAAATAAAAGCAAGACTGATGACACAATAAAATAAGTAGGGGGACTTTAAGATTTTTCTTAGTCCCTTGTTTTGAAAGGAAGGCAGATGGACAATCGACCAATTGGTTTTTTGGATTCGGGTGTCGGAGGGTTAACCGTTGTACGCGAATTGATGCGACAACTACCCCATGAAGAGGTCGTCTATATTGGTGATTCCGCCAGAGCACCCTACGGCCCGAGACCAGCAGATCAAATTCGTGATTATACTTGGGAGATGGTTCGTTTTCTCCTAACGAAAAATGTGAAGATGATTGTTTTGGCCTGTAATACAGCGACAGCTGTTGTATGGGAAGAGGTAAAAGAAGCCTTGGATATCCCTGTTTTAGGAGTGATTTTACCAGGTGCTTCCGCAGCGATCAAGGCGACGAGAAGCAAACGAATTGGCGTAATTGGGACACCGATGACAGTCGCCTCAGATATTTATCGTAAGAAGATTCAAAGCCTGTCACCAGAAATGGCAGTAGAGAGTTTAGCTTGTCCGAAATTTGTCCCTTTGGTTGAATCCAATGAGTTGCAGTCCAGTGTTACAAAAAAAGTCGTCTATGAAACCTTGAAACCCCTTGCCGGGAAGGTAGATACGTTGGTTTTGGGTTGCACTCATTATCCTCTTCTTCGCCCTATTATCCAAAATGTCATGGGGCCAGAGGTTCAATTAATTGATAGCGGGGCAGAGTGTGTCCGGGATATCTCGGTCTTACTCAACTACTTTGAGATTAATCGCAGTCGTCAATTGGACGATTGCCACCATCAATTTTATACAACGGCCAATGCAGCCAGTTTTGCAGCGATTGCCAAGACCTGGTTGCAGCAAGTCGTTCATGTGGAGCATGTAGAATTATGAACCAAAAGATATATGAATACAAAGATGCCTTAAATTGGTTTCTAGCTGAATGGGGAGAGCGGAGTGACTATAACGAATATAGTGAAGTCTCTTCAGAAGCTTCTGAGCTTGTTGACTTAGTAGAATCACTAGTTGGAGACACAGACTTGGGCTTCCCGCTGAATGTTACAGTTGTCCGTTACGCCTCTAGTTTGCAGTTTTTAACCTTCCTCTTTCAAATTGTGGAGGAAACAATAGGCCGGAAAATTGAAATCGTGCAACGCCAAGGAGCCCTTCTCATTGTAGAAGGAGAACAATTGCTCTCCGTTAATCTGCCAAAGAATGGTCTTCCACTTGCAGATTTTTTGGGGCAGAAAGGCCTCAAGGATCGCTTGTTAATCGCTACTCGGAATGAAGGAAAAACCAAAGAGTTTCGTCAGATTTTTGAGCAAATGGGCTTTGAAGTGGAGAATCTCAATGATTATCCTGATCTTCCAGAAGTAGCTGAAACAGGAATGACTTTTGAAGAAAATGCCCGCCTAAAAGCTGAGACGATTTCACAGCTAACAGGGAAAATGGTCTTGGCGGATGATTCAGGCCTTATGGTTGACATCCTTGGAGGCTTACCAGGTGTCTGGTCTGCTCGCTTTGCAGGTGAGGGAGCGACTGATTTAGAGAACAATGCCAAGCTCTTACATGAGTTGGCGATGGTCTTTGAATTGAAGGATCGGTCAGCAAAATTTCATACAACCTTAGTGGTTGCCAGTCCTGGTAAGGAAAGCCTTGTTGTGGAGGCGGATTGGCCAGGATACATCAATTTTGAGCCAAAAGGCGAGAACGGGTTTGGCTATGATCCCCTCTTTCTAGTTGGAGAAACAGGTAAGACATCTGCCCAACTAACTCTAGAGGAAAAGAATCAACAATCGCATCGAGCTTTAGCCGTGAAGAAATTAGTGGAGGTATTCCCAGCATGGCAGAACAAGTAATCATCGTCATGAGCGATTCTCATGGTGATCGTCAGATCGTAGAAGAGATCAAAAACCACTATAAAGGAAAGGTCGATGCCATTTTTCACAACGGGGATTCTGAGTTAGAAAGTACCGATCCTGTATGGGAAGGCATTCATGTTGTCAAAGGGAACATGGACTTCTATGGGGAGTACCCTGAACGTTTGGTGACGCAATTGGGTCCTACTCGGATCATTCAAACCCATGGCCATCTTTTCCAAATTAATTTTAGTTTTCAAAAGTTAGATTTTTGGGCCCAGGAAGAAGATGCAGATATCTGCCTCTATGGCCATCTGCATATTCCGGATGCTTGGAAGGAAGGGCGTACCCTTTTTCTGAATCCTGGGTCAGTCAGTTTACCGAGGGGGCCTATTCAAGAGTGCCTCTATGCTAAAGTGGAAATTGATGCAGATTCCTATCGAGTTGAGTTTTTAAATCGGAAACATGAGGTGTATGAACCTCTTACAAAGGAGTTTGATCGATGATCGCTAAGGAATTTGAGGAATTTATTCTTCGAGAAGAAAAAAATTTTTTGACTCCAGCGCGCAATTTAGCTGTTTTGATTGATACGCACAATGTGGATCATGCTATCTTGGTGCTCAGTCAAATTAGCTATACTCGTGTTCCTGTTGTGACCGATCAGATGAAGTACGTAGGGACGATTTCTTTAACAGACATTCTTTCTTACCAAATGAAACATGATTATTCTGATGAAGTCTTTTCATCCATGGACATCGTTCATATGACAAAAACGGATGGAGAGCGCTTAGGGAAAGATTATACTGTGACAGAAGTCTTGCATAAGTTGGTAGAGGAATCCTTTCTACCGGTTGTTTCAGAGGATGGAGTCTTTGAAGGAATCATTACTCGAAAATCCATTTTAAAAGCCATCAACTCCCTCATGCACAATTTCTCAAATGAATACGAGATGAGGAAAATATGAAAGAATACATAGCTAGTTTTATCAAAGAAAAAGACTTAAGTGAAAATTCGCAGGCGGCTTATTCTTATGATTTGGATCAGTTCGTGGATACGATTCATAACCATGTCTCAGATACCAATCTTCGAATATATCAAGCTTCGATTAAGGATTTTAAACCAGCTGTTCAAAAACGGAAGCTTTCTGCCGTCAATCAATTTCTATTTTATCTTTATCAACATCAGGTTATTGAGGATTACCATCGCTTGGTCCTTCCAAAAGTCTCTGTGTCCAAGAGCCACGATCAAGAGTTATTGGATTTATCCCTTTTGTGGGAAGGCTCAGACCAATCCCAAGGACGCTTGATTGCCCTCTTGATTGTCGAGATGGGCTTGTTACCTAGTGAAATTCTTCAGTTGAAAATCGTTGATATTGAACTCGATTTTCAGGTTTTACGTGTAGGGAAAGAAGGACAGAAACGGGTCTTGCGCATTCCGGATGCTCTTCTAGGAGAGTTGACAGATTTGATGACTGGGACGTATTTATTTGATAACAAGGGCAAGCCCTATTCGCGTCAGTGGGGCTTCCGTCAATTAGAGTCCTTCCTAATGGAAAAAGGTTTTGAAAATCTTTCAGCGCAATCCTTACGGGAACAATATATTTTAAAACAAAGAGAACAGGGGATGGATCTGTTTAGCATCGCCCGAGAGCTAGGTTTAAAAACCCTAGTAACTCTAGAAAAGTATAAGTAATGGATATTAAAATAAAGGATTTTGAAGGTCCCCTGGATCTTCTCTTACACCTCGTTTCAAAATATCAGATGGATATTTATGAGGTCCCTCTGATTGAGGTGATCGAGCAGTACTTGGCTTATCTGACGACCCTTCAAGCCATGCGCTTAGAGGTCGCTGGTGAATACATGCTGATGGCCAGTCAGTTGACCTTGATTAAGAGTCGGCGTCTCCTTCCAAAAATTGCGGAGCAAGCAACGGATGAAGAAGATTTAGAGCAGGACCTCCTGTCTCAAATCGAAGAGTACCGGAAGTTTAAACTATTGGGTGAAAAGATGGCCCTTCAACACGAGGAGAGAGCCCAGTACTTTTCAAAACCCAAAACGGAATTAGTCTATGATGATGCTGAATTGGTCCATGACAAGACCACGATCGATCTTTTCTTCGCCTTTTCAAAATTGTTAACGAAAAAGAAGGAAGAATTTCGACAAAATCATACGACCATTGTTCGAGACGAGTATAAAATTGAAGACCTGATGAATGTTGTTCGTCACTTGTGTCAACCTGGTAAGAGAATCTTACTACAAGATATTTTTGAGGAAGCCAAGGATGTCAACGAACTGATTACAGTCTTTTTGGCGACTTTGGAATTAATTAAAGTACAAGAAGTTGAGGCTCTTCAGGAAGAACCATTTGGAGATATTATTTTAGTAGGATTAAAGAATGAGTAAAATTGCAGAGATGGAGGCCCTCTTGTTTGTTGCAGGAGAAGATGGTTTGACGGTGAGGCAGATTGCCGACCTCTTATCCCTTCCTCCCACAGGGGTGATTCAAAGTTTAGAAAAATTGGCCCAGAAGTATGAGCAGGATCAAGATTCTAGTATGGCCTTATTAGAGACAGCGTCAACCTATAAATTAGTGACTAAGTCCCAATATGCAGAGCTGTTACGTGAGTATTCAAAGTCACCAATGAATCAAAGTCTCTCTCGTGCCGCCTTGGAAACTCTCTCTATCATTGCCTATAAACAGCCGATTACTCGGATTGAAGTCGATGATATTCGAGGGGTTAACTCAAGTGGAGCTATTTCAAAATTACTTTCTTTTGAGTTGATTCGAGAAGATGGGAAGAAGGAAGTCATTGGGAGACCCAATCTCTATGTGACGACAGATTACTTTTTGGATTACATGGGGATTAACCATTTAGACGAGCTACCAATTGTTGAAGAGACTGAGTTAATCGGTCAAGAAAGCCAATTATTTACAGAAAGAACTGAGGAAATTGATGAGAATTAACAAATATATTGCTCATGCTGGTGTCGCAAGTCGCCGCAAAGCAGAGGAATTGATTAAGCAAGGCCTTGTCACTGTAAATGGTCAAGTGGTGCGCGAATTGGCGACGACGATCAAGTCGGGGGACAAGGTAGAAGTAGAAGGACAACCAATCTACAACGAAGAGAAGGTTTACTACCTCTTAAATAAACCAAGAGGGGTCATTTCCAGTGTATCCGACGATAAAGGGAGACCAACTGTTATTGATTTGCTACCTCAAGTCAAGGAACGGATTTATCCTGTCGGTCGTTTGGACTGGGATACTTCTGGTGTCCTGATTTTGACCAATGACGGTGATTTTACGGATGAAATGATCCATCCGCGTAATGAGATTGATAAGGTTTATGTTGCGCGTGTGAAGGGCTTGGCGAATAAAGAAAACTTGCGTCCCTTGACACGTGGTGTGACCATTGATGGGAAAAAAACCAAGCCAGCAACTTATGAAATTCTAAAAGTTGACCCAGAAAAGAATCGATCTGTTGTCCAATTGACTATCCATGAAGGGCGCAATCACCAGGTCAAGAAGATGTTTGAAGCTGTTGGCCTTTTGGTGGATAAATTGTCTCGGACCCAATTTGGAAATCTAGACGTTTCTGGACTTCGCCCTGGTGAATACCGCCGACTCAATAAGAAAGAAATCAGCCAATTGCATACTCTTGCGGTGACAAAGACGAAAAAATAATGAAGAAATGTGCAATTGGACTTGTTCGTCTCTATCAACGCCTTCTTTCGCCCCTCTTTCCGCCTTCCTGTCGCTATAATCCTACCTGTTCCAACTATATGATTCAGGCTATTGAACGGCATGGTTTAAAAGGGATTCTGATGGGGCTTGCTCGGATTCTTCGTTGCCATCCCTGGAGCAAGACGGGAGTGGATCCAGTTCCAGATCATTTCAGTCTGAGGAGCCACCTAGAAGAGGAAGAGAAAGGCAAAAATTAAGATAGAACATACTTTAATAAAAAGTCTCACTCAGAGCAAAGAAAAAGAGAGTGGGACAGAAATCGGTAGTTCGCTAGAATTCGATTTCGTCGTCCCACCTCCGCACAGTTGAGTAGGGCTGTAAAAGCTGATGAAATCAGCGTAGTAGAGCCCACTCAACCACTGCGTCTTGCTCGACAATCCAAAGACAATAAAGAGGCTAGGACTTTTGTCCCAGCCTCTTTTGTTTTTTTAGCGGTCTGACCAAGTGCGTGGCATAAAGAGCAGTAACATAGGGTAGATTTCCAACCGTCCTGCAATCATGGCGATCGATAGTAGGAGCTTAGAGATTGGGCTAAAGATCGCGAAGGTATCCGTTGTTCCAATCATCGGTCCGATGTTGTTAAAGCAACTAAAGACAGCGCTGACGACCGTCATAAAATTATTGCTATCAAAGCTGACAATCGCAATGAGAGAGATCATAATCAAGGTATAGACTACGAAGTATTTTAAGATTTTGTGCTGGGTATCCTTATCCAAGGCTGTGCCATTCACATGCAGGGTCATCACCCGATTGGGTGAGAGGGTCGAACGAATTTGATTCTTCCCGATTCGAGCTAGAATTAAGAAACGAATGACTTTCAGCCCCCCGGCAGTTGACCCAGCCGATCCACCAATCACCATGAGCATGAGGAGGAGGAACTGAGAAAAGAGCGGCCAATCAACAGTATTGCCAAAACCAAATCCAGTCGTGGTAATGACGTTGGACACTTGGAAAAAGGACATTTCAAAACTATCTGCAAAATTGTGATAGAGATGCAAAATGTTGCAGGCAATCAGTAGGGAAGAAACACCAACAATCATCAAATAGGTACGAAGTTCTTCATCGCCGAAAAAGGCTTTGAACTTGCGAAGCATGATGTAGTAGTAAAGGTTGAAGTTAACCCCAAAGACCAAGACTCCGAAACTGACCAGATAGGTGATGAGAGTTGAATGGTAGTGGGCAATCCCGTCGTTAAAGACAGTGAATCCACCAGTTCCTGCTGTTCCCATGGCAATGATAAAACTATCATACAGGGGCATGCCAGCACGGAAGTAGATAATGACAAAGAGGAAGAAGAGGGCCAGATAGAGGTAATAAAGGATTTGAGCTGTATTCTTGAGTTTGGATACAATTTTACCAAATACCGGGCCAGGAACTTCTGCCTTCATCACTTCGAGGTGGCTGTTCTTATTGTTGTCCATAATTGCTAGGGCAAAAACCAACACCCCCATCCCTCCGATTAAGTGGGTAAAACTACGCCAGAAGAGAAGAGAAGGGCTGAGAACAGATACGTCATTTAAAATAGTCGCCCCTGTGGTCGTAAAACCAGAGCTAATCTCGAAAAAGGCATCAATAATGTTTGGGATTTGTCCTGAGAAGACAAAGGGAAGGGCTCCGAAGAAGGACCAGAGGATCCAACACAAAGCCACAATGAGAACGCCTTCTTTGGCGTAGATGTGAAAATCTTTGGGCTTGAATAAGGTACCAATTCCTCCAAGAATGAGGAGGATGGCAATGGTAGCAAATAGGGAGATAAAGACAGTTGGACTATCTTTCACAACAAAATCATTCTTTAGATTGAGGAGTGCAACAACAATCGGAACACAGAGCAGCATGGCTTCAATCAGAAGGAGTTTTGCTAAAAGATAGCGAATCATACTTTTATTCATAGCTTACCCCTCTAACAAATCATAGATTTTCGTGATATTGCTGATTAAGGTGGTAACGATAATTCGGTCCCCAATCAAGAGGTGATCATCCCCAGTTGGGAAAATGGCTTTCCCGTTTCGGATAATGGCCGCGATCAGAACACCTTTTTTCAATTTCAGTTGAGCCAAAGGCTTGCCTGTCATCTTATTTTCTTCCCGAATCTGGAATTGAAGAGTTTCAATTTGGCCATTGGCGACGTGGTGCAAGGCTTCAAGATTTGAATAACGGGCATTGTAGCGTCCGCGGATGAAATGCATGATCGTATCAACTGCGATTCCTTTCGGTGTCACAATACTTGAAAAATCTTGGCGATCAATGATTTCAAGTAAGCTGGTCCGGTTGACCTTGGTAATATTCTTTTGCACACCAATACTATTCAGGAACATGGAAGAGATAATGTTTTCTTCGTCGACGCCCGTTAAGGTTGCCACGGCATCAAAGTTACCTGCGCGTTCTTCCATTAGGATATCTTTTGATGTCCCGTCGCCTTGGATGACATAGAGGTCAGGGAATTCTTGACTAAACCATTCTGCCCGTTTTTGATCGATTTCAATCACTTTTAAGTCGATTTTTCGTTTATTATTACTAAGAATATTCAGAAGATAGTAGGAAATCTTACCAGCACCAATAAGGAGGAGACTTTTAACAACCTGAGGACGAATGCTATTGTGGAAATTCACAATTTCCACTCGATTTCCCGTCATAAAAATCTTATCAAAGGCTTGTAAAGTGAAGTCCCCATCTGGAATCGTTAACTGACCTTGTCGTTCGATAGCACAGATAATAATGTTTCCATATTTCTTCCTGAATTGAGAAAGGGTCATCTGACAGAGAGGGCTTTCCTCTTTGATTATAAATTCCATAAAAGCGACCCGTCCACTAGCAAAATGCTCAACAGACAAGGCGTTTGGAAAGTCAATGCTGTTAGCAATGTAGCGAGCTGCTAGAAGCTCAGGATTGACGACTAGAGAGAAGCCAAGAATATTTTTTTCTTTGAAATAAGAATTTGAGTATTCTGGATTCCGGACGCGGACAACGGTCTCTTTGGCTCCCATTTTCTTAGCCAAAACGGCAGATACCATATTGACTTCGTCCTGCTCTGTCAGGGCGACAAAAATGTCGCAGTCAGCCACATCTGCTTGTTCTAGAATTTTAAAGTTGGCACCATTTCCAACAATACCAATGATATCGTAGCGTTTGGTAATATGATTAACAACGGCTTCATCTTGTTCAATCAAGATGACATCGTGATTTTCTGCGACGAGGGAACGACAGAGGGCTGTTCCGACTTTACCGCCTCCAACTACAATAATTTTCATGAATATTTCCTCCAAAGTATGATTCTATCTTACTCTATTTTCAAAAAAAAATCACCTCTTAATGGTGGAAATAGGGCGTAAAGAGCCAGATTCTCTTCAATACATGAAAGAGAATGTAAAAAAGTGAAATTTTTTTGTCGAAATAGTTGACAGGAGGTAGGAAAGTGGTATACTGATACAGTAACCTCATTGATTTACCTCAAACCTGTTGTGAGTTAAGTTAATGAAGTCGTAACCACGCTGTTTGCTGAGCTAGACTCCGGGCAGTGTGGCTATTTTTTTGTCGGAAAAGAGATTGTGATGAATATTGAAGAATTAGCTTATACAGAAACCAAATCAAAAAACCATGTAGTTCTCTATCAACCTCAAATTCCTCAAAATACAGGGAATATCGCTCGCACTTGTGCAGCCACCAATGCCCCTCTCCACATCATCCGTCCTATGGCCTTTCCCATTGATGATCGAAAGATGAAACGGGCTGGACTAGATTATTGGGATAAGTTGGATGTTCGCTTCTATGACAGCCTAGATGAATTTATGGAAGCTGCGGCTGGAGGAAAGGTTCACCTAGTCTCAAAATTTGCTGATCGAACCTATTCTGAAGTAGCCTACAATGATAATGCAGAACATTATTTCATCTTTGGTCGTGAGGACAAGGGTCTACCAGAGGATTTTATGCGGCTCCATGCTGAAAAGGCGATTCGGATTCCGATGAATGATGAGCATGTCAGAAGCTTGAATGTCTCCAATACCGTTTGCATGATTGTCTACGAAGCCCTCAGACAACAAGAATTTTCTGGATTAGAGCTGGTCCATCAGTATGAGGGAGACAAGTTGAAGTAGAGGCTCTTTGCAAAAGGGATTGAGTTGTAACTTTCGATATTACAAAACACTTGCAATAGCAGGTGTTTTTTGTTATGATAAAGGGGTCTTCAGGGCAGGGTGTAATTCCCGACCGGCGGTGACTTTAAAGTGGAAATGTTCTTTTCCTTTTATACTTTGTTGCCAAGCTTTGCCTAACTATAAGTTATGTCTACAGCTTGGCGCCTCGTCTAAAAGAAAAATATCTATTTCCTCTTCCTTAAAGAAGTCCGCGAGCGTAAGCTGATGTGGTGCGATTCCACAACCGACAGTATAGTCTGGATGGGAGAAGACGAGAGAGGAACAAACCTGTTCTTATTGACGATTGACTTGATGGAAATGTTCTTGATTTTATAAGAAATCAGTCTTCGAGCTTTTTTCTTATAACATCCTGACTTCTTTAGTCAAGTACCAAGGAACTTTTTAAGTTTTCTTTAAAACGATTCGATTAGAATATGGGGAAGGGAATCTTTCCAACTTCTTCTAATTTTAGTAAAAATTGGAGGAACCTATGATGACAAATACTCGTAAACTGACCCTAGTGGCTGTTTTATCTGCACTTTCTTTTCTATTGATGTTTTATCAACTATCAATAGGGATTGATTTTTTAAAGGTTGACTTTAGTACGATTCCAATCTTACTCGCCTTAGTTTTGTTAGATGTGAAGAGCTCATTCGTGGTGATTTTGATTCGATCTGTTCTCAAGTTAGTTCTGAATGGTCGAGGAGCTGAGACCTTGGTGGGCTTACCGATTAATATCATTGGTGTTTTAGTCTTTGTCTTAGCATTTGCAGTCATTTGGAATAAGAAAAAAAACACAAGGCGATTTGTGATAGCTAGTCTAGTTGGGACAGTTGGTTTAACCATTTCCATGCTCCTAGTTAATTATTATTATGCCATCCCCCTCTATGCTAAATTTGTTGGTTTTGACATAGCGAAGATGGTCGGAGTTGAAAAGTATCTTCTCAGTATGGTTGTTCCCTTTAATCTAATAGAAGGACTGATTTGGGCTGTTACCTTCTGGATGGTTTACACCGTCGTACAGCCCCTACTTAAAATCTATGAAAAATAAACAATCTCATTTCTTAAAGGGCTCTTTTGCCCTTTTGTTATTTATGATTCTGGGCTATGTAGTCAAATTTTATCCGGAAAATTTAGTCGGAATTGATCAACCGATCCAATCGGCTATTCGCGGGGATTTACCAGACTATCTGACGGCCTTCTTTACCCGTGTAACAGTGCTGATGAACACACCAGTTGTCACATTTTGGGTTGGCGTCATCGTCCTCTTCTTTGTCTGGAAGAAATGGTATACGGAGGCCCTCCTCCTCACAGGAAGTTTAGTTACAACTGGATTAGTGGTTGTGATTCTGAAGCATATTTATCTGCGTCCACGGCCAGCTCTTCAACACTTGGTCCAAGAAGGGGGCTATTCTTTTCCAAGTGGTCACTCTTTAGCTGCCACCCTCGTCTTCGGTAGTTTGATGATTGTGGTGGGGCAACGGATGACCTCTCAAGTCGGAAAAGTTCTCGTTCAGTTTGCCCTCTTCCTTTGTATGGTGACCATCGTCCTTTCGCGTGTCTATGTTGGGGTTCATTACCCGACTGACGTGACAGGAAGTATGCTTTTAGGATTCGGTCTTTTGCAAATGGTCTTCCCTTATTACGATCGTTTGCGTTTTGAATGGCGCTTTAAGAGTAAGCAGAAGTAAAGTATGAAAGATCTATTTGAAGAAAAGGTTTTAAAGGTCCTGGCTCATATTCCAATAGGATGTGTAGCGACCTATGGACAAATCGCCCAACTCATTGGCTATCCTCGCCATGCCCGGCAGGTCGGCAAGGTTTTGGCCACTTCTACAAAGGCTGTGGCCTATCCCTGTCATCGGGTCGTAACATCTACTGGTCGCCTGGCTCCTGATTGGGAAGAGCAAGGCACGCTTCTCTGGGCAGAAGGAGTGGAATGCAAATCAAACGGTTGTGTCGATCTTAAGAAATACAAGTGGAAAGCAGAGGAGACTCAACTTTGAGTTCACTTTGCTTTTTTGCTATAATGAGGGGTATGAAATCCTATACGACTTTAAATGATTATTATCGAACCCTATTTGGAGAAAAGACCTTCAAAGTCCCGATTGATGCGGGATTTGACTGTCCCAATCGTGATGGAACTGTTGCTCGTGGTGGCTGTACCTTTTGTACGGTTTCTGGTTCTGGGGATGCCATTGTGGCACCAGATGCCCCCATTCGGGATCAGTTTTACAAAGAGATTGATTTTATGCGCCACAAATGGCCAGATGTGAAAAAGTATTTGGTGTATTTTCAAAATTTTACCAATACCCATGAATCTGTCGATGTCATTCGTGAACGCTATGAGCAAGCTATCAATGAACCGGGTGTTGTAGGGATTAACATCGGGACACGGCCAGACTGCTTGCCAGATGAAACGTTAGCCTATCTAGCAGAATTGACAAAGCGAATGCATGTGACCATTGAGCTAGGCTTGCAGACGACCTATGAAGCGACTTCTGAACTGATCAACCGGGCTCATAGTTATGAGCTCTATGTAGAAACGGTGAAGCGGATTCGTCATCAGGTTCCCAAGGCTGAGATTGTTTCGCATTTGATCAACGGTCTTCCAGGGGAGACGCATGAGATGATGGTAGAAAATGTCCGTCGTTGTGTGACGGACAATGATATTCATGGTATTAAGTTACACCTGCTCCACCTGATGACCAACACTCGGATGCAACGGGACTATCATGAAGGGCGGTTGCAATTGATGAGCCAGGAGGAATACGTGTCGGTCATCTGTGACCAACTGGAAATTATTCCCAAGGAAATTGTCATCCACCGGATTACAGGAGATGCTCCGCGAGAGATGCTGATAGGCCCAATGTGGAGTCTCAATAAGTGGGAAGTTCTGAATGCTATTGAAACAGAAATGCGTCGTCGAGGAAGTGTTCAAGGCTGTAAACTAGGAAAATTGGAGGAGTAGGATGTTGCGACCATTAGAAATGGCCCATGATTTTCTTAGGGAAGTCATTACGGATCAAGATACCGTCGTTGATGCGACTATGGGTAATGGGCATGATACGCTTTTCTTGGCGAAACTAGCCAAAGAAGTTTATGCATTTGATATTCAAGAGCAGGCCTTGGTCCATACGCAGAAGCGTTTGGAAGAAGCAGGCCTTGCCAATGCCCACCTTCTTTTGAAGGGGCATGAAGAGGTTGATTTCTATGTAAACCAGGTCAAGGCTGCTATCTTCAATTTAGGCTATCTTCCTTCAGCAGACAAGTCGATCATTACCCAGCCTAGAACAACCATTCAAGCCATCGATAAACTATGTCACCTCTTGGTCAAAGGGGGCCGGATAGCTATCATGATCTATTATGGTCATGAAGGTGGAGACCTAGAAAAAGATGCTGTCTTGGATTTTGTCTCTCACCTACCTCAACAAGAATTTACGGTCACTAGTTATCGGACCCTCAATCAAATTAATCATCCACCATTTTTGGTCATGATTGAAAAATTAGAAAGTTACCGCCATGGATAAAGAATTTTTAAAAAATAAAATTGAAGCCCTTCGTCACGATTTTGTGGAGTCAACGTCTCATGAACGTGCTGTCGGTTTTTTGGATGAAGCGCGGATGAGCAAAAAGATGATCAAAATCAAGAAGAAGTTAGTCTCTCTTGAAATGGAACGTAGCCAGAAGAAAATTGAGCACAAGGATCTGACAAAGATTGATCAAAAGATCCAAGAACAAAAACAACTCTTTGAGGACTGTTGTAACCAACGATCAGGAGGATAAGAGATGGAGATTCTTGTATACGCCATTGTCTTTTCCCTGGTTCTGATTGTTTCCAATGCGACCAATAAGTTGATTCCGACCTTGCCCTTGCCCTTGATCCAGATCTTCCTTGGGATTGGGTTTGGCTTTCTCTTACCCAATTCGGAGTATCACTTAGATACAGAACTCTTTTTGGCCTTGGTTATTGGTCCCCTCCTCTTTCGAGAGGCAGAAGAAGCGGATATTACTTCTATTCTCAAGCACTGGCGCATTATCGCCTTTTTAATCTTCCCAGTTATTTTTATTTCGACCCTTAGCTTGGGCTGGTTGGCTCATCTCTTGTGGTTAGGAATTCCACTAGCTGCCTGTATGGCAGTTGGGGCAGCGCTCGGTCCGACAGATTTAGTGGCTTTTGCCTCCCTTTCGGAACGCTTTACCTTTCCTAAACGGGTCTCCAACATTTTAAAAGGAGAAGGCTTGCTCAACGATGCTTCAGGTTTGGTGGCCTTTCGAGTAGCTCTGGCTGCTTGGACTACTGGTGCCTTCTCATTGGGACAGGCTAGTTGGGATTTGGTGGTTTCCATTTTAGGAGGTTTTGCGGTAGGGATTGTGACAGCGGCTGTCAACCGTGGGCTTCAGAAACTGTTGTTGAGTGTTCGGGCAACAGATATTGCCAGTGAACTCATTTTAGAATTGAGTCTTCCCTTGTTAACCTTCTTTATTGCAGAAGAGATCCATGTATCAGGGATTATTGCGGTGGTCGTGGCTGGGATCCTAAAGGCTAGTCGGATTAAGAAAATTACCCTACTAGAAGCCAAAGTCGATACGGTTACCCATACGGTTTGGAATACAGTCAATTTTGTCCTCAACGGATCCGTCTTTGTCCTTTTAGGGATGGAGCTTGAGATGATTTCTGAGCCAATTCTTAGGACTCCCTTTTACAACAATCTGCTCTTGATTGTGACCGTTCTCTTATTGACGGGACTCCTATTCTTGATTCGCTTTTTGATGGTGTATGGATTTTACTGGTACCGTGGTTTCCGATTGAAAAAATCCATTGATAAGTATCTGAAAGATGCCCTCTTGTTGACCTTTTCGGGGGTCAAAGGAACGGTGTCCATCGCGACCATTCTCTTGATACCGACGCAGCTAGAAGCAGAATACCCAGTTCTCTTGTTTTTAGTAGCAGGGGTGACCTTGTGTAGTTTCCTGATTGGACTTCTCATCCTACCAAAGCTCTCTGAAGACAAAGAGGAATCCAATGATCATTTGATGCACATTGCTATCTTAAACGATGTCGTCATGCTATTGGAGAAGGAGTTGACAGTGACCAAGCAGAAGGGGCCTCTGTATGCGGCTATTGATAATTATCATGGCCGGATAGAAAATATGATTCTCAATCAGGAGGATAAGGCCACTCAAAGAGACTGGGAGCAATTGAAACTCCTTATTCTCAGTATCGAGAACGATGGTTTGGAACAAGCCTATGAAGAAGGAAAGATTCGAGATAGAAGCTACCATGTCTATCAACGTTATCTCCGATCCATGGAGCAAAATATCAATCGCAATCTGTCATCGCGCCTGACCTATTATTTCTTGGTGCTCTTCCGCCTAATCCGACTCCTTTTCCACGAAGTGTTGACCTTTGGATCCGGTATTCAGGCATGGAAAAACGGAGAAAATTACAAGCTCGAAGCTATCGATTATGACCAGATTGCCGCCTTGTATTTGGCGAATACGGAAATTATTATCGAGAGTTTGGAAAACCTAAAAGGAGTCTATCGCAGTAGTTTGGTATCTTTCCTTCAAGAATCACGTCTGCGTGAAACGTCATTGATTACCAGTGGAGCCTTTGTAGAGCGGGTTATCAATCGGATCAAGCCCAATAATATTGATGAGATGCTAAGAGGCTATTACCTGGAGAGAAAACTCATTTTCAAATATGAGGAGCAACATTTGATTTCGGCCAAGTATGCACGTCGCATGCGGCAAAATGTCAACGAATTGGAAAACTATTCCTTGAGGGAAAGTGCCAATACTCTACCATATGATATGATCAATTACGCTCGAAATCGATAAAAAATGACAGTTCTATCTAAGATAGAAGAAGAAAAGAGATTGGTGACGTTTGTCCCAATCTCTTTCTTTTGTGTATTAGTAGGCTAATGATTACTGGTCTGGCTGAATGTAATAGCGATCTTCCCCGATAGGAATCAGCTGGACCTTCCCCCCATAAAAGGCTGATAGAGTTTCTTGGGTGAGAATATCCTCCTTAGGGCCTTGGGCAAAACTTTGTCCCTCCTTGAGGAGAAGGACATGGCTAAAAGATTTGGTGATTTCCTCCGCATGGTGGGTGACAAAGAGAATGGTCGGTGCCTTTTCCATCTGTTTGATCTGGTGAATCAACTGAAAGATGGCTTCCCGAGCAAATAAGTCGAGCCCACTTGAGGCTTCGTCGAAGATGAGAAGGTCGGGTTCTTCCATGAGACCACGGGCGATAAGAATCGTCTGTTTTTCCCCTTGAGAGAGGGTCCTGTATTTTCGCCCAATCAAAGAAGTAGCACCGATGCGACGCAACATGGACCGTGCTTCTTGGAGTTCTTTCTCTCCGTAAGTTGTATAGAGGATGCTACTCTTGTATTTACCAGTGAGGACGATTTCTTCTGGGGATAGAGATTCAGGGATGCGCTCAGAAATAAAGGAGCTAACCACTCCAATTCGCTTGCGGAGTTCAGGAATGTCGCCTTGTCCAAATTGTGTTCCAAGGACAGAAACCTCTCCTTCTGTTTTCCAGTATTCCGCCATTAAGAGACGAAGGAGGGTCGATTTTCCAGCACCATTCAGGCCAAGGATGGCCCAGGTTTCCCCTTTTTTAACGGTCCAATTTAAATGGGAGAGGAGGTTTTTTCCTTCTTTTCTTAGAGTGACGTCTTTCAGTTCAATTAAGCTTTCTTTCATCTTTTTAACCTTCATAAAAATATTTTCTATTTTACCATAAATATGATAAAATAGCAGATAGGAGGAAAGGGATGTTTCATAAAAGTAAATTATTTTTCTGGACCTGTGAAGTCCTATTATTAACGATTATATTCTATATTTGGGGAAGTATGGGAAGCCTCATCTCTCCATTTGTATCTGTTCTGAATACCATTATTCTTCCATTTTTGATTGCTGGTTTCTTGTATTATATCACCAATCCTATCGTAGAATTTTTGGAAAAGAAATTTCATCTGAATCGAATTTTGGGCATTCTATTAACCTTGGTAACCCTTTTTGGATTGATTATTTATGGGATTGTTTATATCTTGCCTATTTTGATCAACCAGTTGACAAGCTTGATTAATTCAACCCAAGGCTTGTATTGGGAAGTGCAAAGTTTTGTGACGAAGTTATCTAAAAATCCAGCCTTTCAGAGTATCAATATCCAATCAACCATTCAGCAACTAAACCTATCTTATGTGGATATTCTACAAAATATCTTAAACAGTGTGACCAATAGTTTGGGTAGTGTGGTATCGACGATTGTCAATACGCTCTTCATTCTGGTTATGACGCCGATCTTCCTGGTTTACTTCTTGATTGATGGGAAGAAGTTGCTGCCAATGATAGAGCGGACTATCCTGAAGAATGACCGGCGGAATATTAGCTCCCTCTTAGTGAGTCTCAACCAAACAGTTTCTCGTTATATTAGTGGGATTTCTATCGATGCCTTGATTATTGGTACTCTAGCCTTTATTGGCTACAGTATTATCGGTTTGAAATATGCCTTGGTCTTTGCTATTTTCTCAGCCTTGGCCATCTTTATTCCCTATATTGGGCCGACGATTGGCTTAATACCTATGGTAGTTACTTATGCTTTTACCGATTTCAATATGATGGTCAAAGCAGTCATCTTCATGTTGATTGTTCAACAAATCGATGGAAATATCCTTTATCCACGGATTGTGGGAGGGGTGATGAAGGTGCATCCCATTACCATTATGGTTCTTTTGCTTTTATCCAGTAACATCTATGGTGTAATTGGAATGATCGTGGCAATTCCGGTTTATTCGATTGGTAAAGAAATCGTGAAATTCCTCGCAGCCTTGTATGAAAATCATAAAAAGACACAAGAGCAGCGCAAGCAAGAAGAGTTTGGAATCATCAATAAATCCTAACAGAATAAATAAGAGGCTGGGACAAAAGTCCTAGCCTCTTAAGTGTCTTTGGATTGTCGAGCAAGACGCAGTGGTTGAGTGGGCTCTACTACGCTGATTTCATCAGCTTTTACAATCCTACTCAACTGTGCGGAGGTGGGACGACGAAATCGAATTCTAACGAATGACCGATTTCTGTCCCACTCTCTTTTGAATATAGACTAAGAAAGGGTAAGCTAAGTACTTGAATCGTTAACTTTTACCTTTCCTTTAAGAAAATATGTTATAATGAATTAGTAATGATAGAAAATCAAGGAGTTTCTATAAGATGATAGAATTGCTTGCCAAAAAGCAGCGACGCCAAATGCGTTTGCTAGAAACATTAATTCGAGAGAAGCGCTGGTTTCATTTGAAGGAACTCGCAGAAATGTTAGATTGTACAGAACGGTCATTGAAGGAGGATCTTTCAAATTTACGAACGGTCTTTAAAGAGTTCTTGATTGAGTCTTCGACAAATGGCATTAAGATCAGCTATGATGATTCGGTTGGGATTGAGGTGGTCTACCATCACTTCTTTAAAGAATCTACAGCTTTCTCCCTCTTGGAATACTTGTTCTTCCATAAGGACGTTTCCAGTGACTTAATTTGTAGACGATATGATCTCAGTCAACAATCATTTTATCGCTTGATTCGAAACATTAACCAGATTATTCAGGAAAAGTACAATATACGAATCACCTTGAATCCTCTAAATGTCGTGGGGGACGAAGTCGATATTCGCTTTTTCTATTCCCAGTATTTTGCAGAGCGGTATTATTATTTAGAGTGGCCATTTCCAGATATTAGAGAGCAAGTCATTATTGATTTCATTACCTTCTTCTATAAACTGACAGAAATCCCACTGACTTATTCGATCTTCCATTCTTATAAAATTATGCTAACGGTCTACCTTTACCGGATTAAGCAAGGGTATCGAATTGAAGGGGCCAATAATTTTGAACAATACGCCTATCTCTATCAAGAGCTCCCAAAAATCAATGAGATGCTTCGTTATTTTGGCCTGCAACTGGGTGTAGAATTTAACGAAGAAACCATTGAACAGCTCTTTATCATTTTTCTGCAGAAACGTTTTTACTTTACTCCGCAGGATCTGATTGATGCTACCGAGGTAGATGCTGTTACAAAAAAATCCTATATTCTAGCCTCTCAATTTCTTGATCACCTGAGTAAATCTTATGGTTTGGAACTTGAGAATTATGAAGAGATGATTATGCATATTCACAATACCGCCTATTTGGAGCGGCGTGAAATCTTTGGTGAATTTCTTCTCTATGATACCAAGAGCTATACCAATGAGGATTATCGCACCCTCTTCCCGAAATTTTATCAGGATGTTGAAACGGGTTTGTATCACTATCTCAAAGAGATGGGCTTTCATGAAAATCCTGAAAACCTCAAGCATCAGATTTATACCGTATTTTCACATTGGGAAAATCTATTGCCTCAACTATTAAGGAGACGGACGGCTGTCAAGGTCTTAATCATTAGCCGATACGATGACCACCATGCTAAGTCCATGATTGATTTCTTAAAATTCTATTGTACGGATAACTTTGAGTTTTCACAGGTCATCAAGCATGACTTTAATCTTCATGAACTAGAGCATACCGAATATGATGTTATTGTTGCCAACTTTATGATTCCGAATATCAAAGGGAAAAAATTTATTTGTACAAGTAGTTTAACCCTTTTGGAACTTGTAGAAAAACTGAATGTACTCTTTTATGATTTCACACGATCTGGAGTATAATGAAGCCTTCCCTCCTCTTTTAGGAGGGAAATTTTTACGACTATGCACCATTTTAAAAAATATGATATAATGGGCATTATTACTATACATTGAGGAGAATATCCATGGAAGACCCTGGCAGTCAGGATTTAATACTGCAATTTGTTTTACTATTTGTATTGACCTTATTTAATGCTTTTTTCTCTGCAACGGAGATGTCGATGGTATCGCTGAACCGTTCTCGGGTAGAACAAAAAGCGGAGGAAGGCGATAAGAAATATATTCGTCTCTTAAAGGTATTGGAAAATCCAAACCACTTTTTATCCACGATTCAGGTTGGTATTACCTTGATTACCATCTTGTCTGGGGCAAGTCTAGCTGATAATCTTGGGAAAGTAATAGCTTCTTGGATGGGAAATACGGAGACAGCGCGTGCGATAGCTAGTTTCCTCTCCTTGGCTTTTCTGACCTATATTTCGATTGTATTTGGTGAGTTATATCCCAAGCGGATTGCCATGAATCTGAAAGATAGCTTGGCTGTTCGGACGGCTCCAATTGTGATTTTACTAGGGGAAATCGTTAGCCCCTTTGTCTGGCTCTTATCGGCATCAACGAATCTAGTTAGTCGTCTGACCCCTATGCAATTCGATGATGCAGACGAAGAGATGTCACGAGATGAGATTGCCTATATGCTGGCTAAGAGTGAAACGAGTCTGGATGCTGACGAGATTGAAATGTTGCAAGGAGTCTTTTCACTAGATGAGCTGATGGCGCGTGAGCTAATGGTTCCTCGTACGGATGCCTTTATGGTGGATATCCAAGATGATACCAGAGAAATCATCGAGAGCATTTTAAAACAGAATTTTTCTCGGATTCCTGTCTATGATGATGACAAAGACAATGTTATTGGTCTCATCCATACCAAGCGCCTCCTCAATGAGGGCTTTGTAAATGGCTTTGATAACATCGCTCTTCGAAAGATCCTTCAGGAACCTCTCTTTGTACCGGAAACAATCTTTGTAGATGACCTCTTGAAGGAGCTCCGGAATACACAAAATCAGATGGCCATTTTGCTGGATGAGTATGGAGGAATGGCTGGTCTGGTAACCTTGGAAGACCTTCTTGAGGAAATTGTCGGGGAAATCGATGATGAAACCGATAAGGCTGAGAATGATGTTTTTGAAATTGAGCCTAACCTCTATATTGTGCAGGGGATTGTGACTCTAAATGATTTCAATGAGTATTTTGATGTGAAGTTGGAAAGTGATGATGTGGATACCATTGCAGGCTACTACCTGACTGGTGTCGGACGGATTCCAGGTCACAAGGAACGCTTGAGTTTTGAAGTAGACAGTATGAAGAAGCATCTGATCCTTACAAACGATAAGGTAAAAAATGGTCGTGTCACCAAGGTGAAGGTTGAGGTCAGTGACCTAGTCGATGAAGATGAGCAAGCGACAAAAGGTCAAGAATAAGAACATCAAATCAGGGAGTTTCCCTGATTTTTTTATGCTCATTTTAGACGGATTTGCATCTCTCATGAAATTCCTTTATAATAAAATAAATAAAGGTAGAAGGAGATCACAATGAAACAAGAAGAATGGTTAGCAGAGTTTGAGAGGGTTCATGGTCGACCGGCCAATCAGGAGGAAATCCAACAGGCTTTTGGTACGTTTGGAAGTCCAGAAACACAAACGACACCGAATACGCCCGTAAACCCAATCCAATCTCCATTTGAAGGTGCAGCACCTGTTTCCAATCAAGGACAATTTGGAGGCCCTTTACCGTTTCCAGAACAAGCTAAATTTGGAGGAGCAGCGCCAGCCCCAGAACAAACCCAGTTCGGAGATGCAGCGCCAACTCCAGAGCAAACGCCATTTGGAGGAGCAGCGCCAACTTCAGAGCAAACACAGTTTGGAGGTGTGACGCCACCACCAGAACAAGCACAGTTCGGAGGTCCAGCTCCGGCCCAAGCCCCATTTGGAGGTGCAAGCCCAGCTCCAAATCAATTCCAAGGTGGAGCAAGTCAGTATCAACATCAAGAACAAGCTTTTGGGCAAGGTGGAACTCAGCCACAAGCTCCTGTTCAGGAGGCGGCTCAAACAGGAGCGCCCTTCGCATCTTATAACAACACTCAGATGCAGGGAGGCTACCCAAACAATGGGCAACTGAATTACCAGGCTAATTCTCCATATATGGGCCAAGCTCCAATACCAGGTAAGAAGTCTAAAAAAGGGCTGATTATTGGTTTATGTAGTCTTGTTGCTGTTGCAGTTTTATCTGTGCTTGCATTTTTCTTTTTTACTAAAAATCCAAATAGTATTCAAGGAAAATGGTCGGCTACTCCTGAAATGAAAAAGACAATGAAGTCTGCTTTTGCAGGCACTTTCTCTACTACATCAGATATTTCTAGTGAATTTGTAAAAGATATGGATATGATCGTAGAGGTAAAGGGGAAAAAAGTAACCATCAGTGTGATTGGTAAGATTGATTTCAAGGGAGCTGCAAAGGAACTCTATGATGATGGGGACAATGATTTTTACTCTGTTGAGGATGCCTTAGACTATATCCAAGAAAACAGTGAGAATTCCTATTTAGAGGATATGGGACTTGAAATCGATGTGAAAAAAGGCACTCTTAAAATGGTAGCCTTTGAAGGTGAGGTGGATGAAAAAGATCACCGATTCATTCAGGATGAAGATGCGAGTCATTTCCTTAAATACGATCTCAAGTATAAAATTGAAAATGGAACGCTGAAAGTTTCCGTGGATGGAAATGATTATGGAATTGAATACTCCTTTAAAAAATAAGATATTCGCTTATTTAGGCTCTTTGTCAACTGTAGTGGGTTGATGAAAAGTTATACCCTGGAGAGGACCAAATTGGTTCTCTCCTTTTTGATGTTCTTGTTTTCTACAACAAAATAGGCTCCATAATTCCTATGGTGATATTATCCACTACAGAAATTATAGAGCCATAAAATCAAGGTTTTTCCTGATTTTTATACTCATTTTAGTAGGGTTTGCTTCTCCTATGAATTTCCTTTATAATAAAATAAGTAAAGGTTAGAAGGTGATAGTCATGAAACCAGAAGAATGGTTAGCAGAGTTCGAGAGAGTCCATGGTCGACCGGCCAATCAGGAGAAATTCCAACAGCTTTTTGGTCAGTTTGGAAGTCCAGAAACACAAGCGACACCGAATACGCCCGTAAATCCAATTCAATCTCCATTTGGAGGTGCAAGCCCAACTTCAAATCAATACCAAGGTGGAACAAGTCCGTTTCAACATCAAGGACAAGCTTTTGGGCAAGGTGGAACTCAGCCACAAGCTCCTGTTCAGGAGTCGGCTCAAGCAGGAGTGACCTTCACATCCTATAACAATGCTCAGGTGCAGGGAGGTTATCCAAACAATGGGCAACTGAATTACCAGACTAATTCCTCATATATGGGACAAGTCCCAATACCCGGTAAGAAGTCTAAGAAAGGGCTGATTATTGGATTATGTAGTCTTGTCGCCGTTGCAGTTTTATCTGTGCTTGCATTTTTCTTATTTGCTAAAAATCCTAATAGTATTCAAGGGAAATGGTCAGCTACTCCTGAACTGAAGAAAGAAATGACATCTGGTTTTAAAGAAAGTTTCACCTCGACTTTAGATATCTCTAGTGAATTTATTAAAGATGTCGAAATGATTGTGGAAGTAGAGGGTAACAAAGTAAAAATTTCTACATCAGGAAAAGTTGATTTTAAAGGAGCAGCAAAAAAACTCCTTGAAGGCGATAAAAGTTATTTAAATTCTGTGGAAAATGCATTGGAGTACATTGAGGAACGAAGCAAATGGGGTTACTTGAAGGAAATAGGAGTTGAAATTGATGTTAAAAAAGGAACCATAGATATGGTGTTATTTGAAGGCGAGTTATCTGAAAAAACTCATGAATTTCTTGTAGATAGTGGTGGAAACTTTGTAATGCAATACAATCTCAAATATAAATTGGTAAACGGAATCTTAACGGTTTATCAGAATGAAGAGGATGATTTTAAATTCACCTTTAAAAAATAAGATATTCGCTCATTTAGCGCCCTCATCGGGCACTTTTTTGTTTGGTAATGAAGAAAAAATAAGATAATTAAAAAAATTCTGAATTTAGGCTTGACAGCCTGAAAAAATTTCGGTAAGATAGTCAACATAAAAAAACGAAAGCAGAATTTTATGAAAAACACGAACTCCACATTGTTGAATCAAAACTTTTACTTTAGCTACTTTAGATAGTGTTTGTAGACATGAACTCATGGATGCAAACGAAACGAGCAATTTGTTTGTATCTATGTGGCTAAGATTTTTGATTGTGGTCCATATAGATGATATCTAAATGGACGGCAATGCTGGCATACTTTTAAGTTTGTGAGGAATGATACCAACCGTTTAGAATCATCTAAACGGTTTTTTTGTATGCTGTTTGAATGTTTTAGAGAAGGAGACATGTTTCATGAAAGTTGTAAAGAAGTTAATTGCCCCGGTTCTGGTAGTTGGTCTACTGATGACCTCCCTCTTGACCCTCCATCACTTGAAGACCTCTAAGCATCAAAAGATTAAGATTGGGATTTCGCAGTATATTACCCATAAGTCTCTTGATGCAACTCGAAAAGGCTTTGTAGAAGAGTTAGCAAAACAGGGTTATGTAGACGGAGAAGAGATTGAAATTGATTATCAAAATGCTCAAGGGGAGCAGAGAAATTTGAAAAACATTTCAAATCAATTATCACAGGAAAGTGACCTTGTGTTTGCCATTGCGACTCCATCAGCACAAAGTATTGCCAATACGAGCAAAAGAACCCCTGTAGTCTTTTCTGCAGTGACGGACCCTCTGGCTGCTAAGTTGGTCAAGAACTTGGATCGTCCTGGTGGCAATGTGACAGGAACGAGTGACCAATCTTCAGATGCGATTGCTACACAAGTCGATCTGATTCAAAAGGTTTTGCCAACAGCTAAGACAATCGGGATCCTTTATACGCAAAGTGAGCCCAACTCCGTCGTTCAAAAAGATGAGGCTAAAAAAGTCCTTGAGGCCAAAGGCTACCGTGTCGTAGAGAAAACCATCTTAGACAGTAATAATGTGAAAGCAGCAGCGGACAGTTTGATGTCTGAGGTCGATCTAGTCTTTATTCCAACGGACAACATTATTTCCTCTACGATGGAAACGATCAAACAAGTTTCTTTAAAACACAAGGTTCCAGTCATTGGAGGTTCAATTGAAATGGCTCAAGTAGGAGGGCTCTATACCTATGGGACAGACTACACCGAGTTGGGTCGTCAGTCTGCCCGGATGGCGATTCGTATTCTGAAAGGGGAAAAGGCAGCCGATCTGGCTGTAGAAGCCCCTAAGAATTTAGAATTGTATGTCAACAAAGAGATGGCTAAGAAATTAGGAATTGATCTCTCTGGTATAAACGAAAAGAAATAGGAGATGGATGATGGATTTAGTATTATCAAGTTTATCTGAAGGTTTATTGTGGTCGATTATGGCCATTGGTATATTCTTAACATTCCGCATTTTAGATATAGCGGATATGACAGCAGAAGGGGCTTTCCCGCTTGGGGCAGCAGTCGTTGCATCCCAAATTCAAGCAGGTCAAAACCCATGGCTAGCGACCCTCTTTTCTATTTTTGCAGGGATGTTAGCAGGTCTAGTTTCTGGCCTCCTTCATACTAAGATGAAGATCCCCGCTCTCTTAACAGGGATTGTGACACTGACTGGCCTCTATTCGATCAATATTAAGATCATGGGGGGCGTTCCTAATTTATCCATTGGAGATTCAAGTACCATCTTCAAGTCTGTGATGGGGCTGGGTTTGTCTAATGAGGCTGCTGTCTTTGCTGTTAGTCTTTCTTGTTTGTTATTGGTCTGCCTGATTTTGACTCTCTTAATGAAAACTCAGATTGGCTTGGTTCTTCGTTCAACGGGTGACAATATCCCAATGAGTGAGGCCAATGGGGTGAATGTGGACACCATGAAGATTTTCGGTTATATGATTTCTAATGGACTGGTTGCATTGTGTGGGGCTCTCTTCGCTCAGACAGATGGCTTCTCAGACGTGACTTCTGGTACAGGGACCATCGTCGTAGGACTTAGCGCCGTTATTCTAGCAGAAGTCTTGATCCATGATTTGACCATTGGAGGACGCTTACTTTCGATTGGAGTGGGGGCAATTGTTTACCGCCTCATTATCCTCAATATCTATGAAATTCCAAACTTAGACCAAAACTTAGTCCGTTTGTTTAATGCTATTCTCTTGGCCTTGGTCTTGTTTGCACCAGAAGCCCAGAAACGTCTCAAGATTCGTGGATTAAAATTAACCAATAACTAAAAGGAGAAGATAGATGGCAACATTGTTAAAAATCGAAGATATACATAAGACATTTGAAGCAGGAACAGTCAATGAAAACCATGTTCTCAAAGGCTTGGACCTGACAGTAGAAGAAGGAGATTTCATTTCCGTCATCGGAGGAAATGGAGCAGGGAAATCGACATTGATGAACATTCTGGCAGGTGGCTTGCTAGTGGACCAAGGAGATATCCTGTTAGAAGGAAAATCTATTAAGCAGACCAGTGTTCGGAAGCGTGCTAAGGAGATCGCCCGTGTTTTCCAGGATCCTAAGATGGGGACGGCTTCCCGTTTGACCATTGAAGAAAACATGGCCATTGCTAAAAAACGTGGAGCAAAACGGGGCCTTAGTTGGGGGGTCAAAGAAAAAGATCGCGAAGAATTTAAAGCTGCTTTGAAGGAACTCAATATTGGGTTGGAGAATCGACTCAAAGTGGATACGCAATACTTATCAGGGGGACAACGGCAGGCCCTTACTTTGGTCATGGCAGCTTTAGTCAAACCGAAACTCTTGCTACTGGATGAACATACCGCAGCGCTCGATCCAAAGACCAGTGAAATGGTCATGGAATTGACGCAAAAGATCGTGGAAAGTCATGATTTGACAACCTTGATGATTACACACGATATGAACCATGCTATCGAATATGGCAACCGATTGATCATGCTCTATCAAGGGAAAATCGTGGTCGATGTTAAAGGAGAAGAAAAGAAAAACTTGACAGTTGAAAACTTGATGCGCCTTTTCCATCAGAACAGTGGTGAAACCTTGGTGAGTGACGAATTGGTATTGGGATAAAATAAAGAGAGTGGGACAGAAATCGGTCATTCGTTAGAATTCGATTTCGTCGTCCCACCTCCGCACAGTTGAGTAGGGCTGTAAAAGCGGATGAAATCAGCGTAGTAGAGGCCACTCAACCACTGCGTCTTGCTCGACAATCCAAAGACAATTGAGAGGCTAGGACTTTTGTCCCAGCCTCTTTGTATTGATGTTGTTAGCCACATTTAGCTAATCCTGTTTCTTTTTCTCTAGGAAGCTAGCTGCGAGAACAAGGTTAAGACCCGCTAAGAAGAGTAGGTATGAACTGCTGTGTTCAGTATTCGTTCTTGGAAGTTGTCCTTGCGAAGCCTGATCTTGTTTAGAGGTTGGAACACTCATCAAAGCATCACTGGTATTCGTTGGACTAGGATGCTCTGAAAGAGGAGTATATTGTCCCTTGCTTCCAGAAAAAGCAGAATCAACTTTTTCATGAAGACTTGAAATGAATGGTCTAGTTTCTAATTTTGTCTTATAGACAATAGCATAGGTTCCTAATTCTTGGACAATGAATTCAATCATGCCCTCTCGAAGTGTAAATTCTAATGGTTGGAGACCTTGATCAGGAGTCAAGACATAGAGTTGCTTCACTTCTCCGGATAGTGGAAGTCGAACCAATACACTTCCCTTCACTGGAACTGGATTTCCCTCTTTATCCCTCAGTTGAAGGTTGAAAGCATCGTAGGTCTCGCCGAAGAGACCTTGGTCAAGGACCTTTTGGATCTCTAAATGACTTTCTGTTCCAATCTCATTTTCTCCACTAATGACCTCTACCTTGCTGGCTTGGTCTTTCAGTACCCGAAGGACATATTCAGGTAGAGAAAGGATAGGTGCTTCTTGTCCAGCTGTGCCGATTGGGTCTGTGTACTCAGGAAGGGTTACTACAGGTGGTTCTTCTTCTCCCAAACTTGTCACAAGAGCAGGTAAGAGAGAGACCACTGGACTAGTGATGGTTTTCCCTCGGATGGCATAGGCTGAGATGATCTGATCTTGTTTTTGATGAGCAGTTTCTGGGATTGGGAGTTCAATTTGCTGGTTTTTAATCGGCAACACTCGATTTCCATCTGATAGGGTGACGTGTTGGTCATCGGTTTTCTTGAGGAAAACAGGATCCTTTGTACCAGGGAATTGTACAGCAATAGCATCCCATTCTCCAGACGGAAGTGTGAGGGTAATGGTTTGATCGCCTGCTTGTATTGGGGCTAGGCTTGGAGTATCTAGGGATACTGTTGCTGGCTTCAATATGTCAAATGAATCCAGAGAAATCATCTTTCTACCATCTGGAGAGTTAGGATCCACTGTCAAGGTGAGAATATGATTTCCATTGCTTAAGTTTGTATACTCGCCAATCAATACATTCTTTTCATAGTCAGCACTTGAGTAGAAGTCCAAACTTGGCATTTCTTTTCCATCCAGGGTTACTAAGGCTTTTCCATAGCCAGAAGATTTCAAACCGTAGATGCGGATACCTGTACCAGTGAAAGGAATGATTGCCTTGGCCTCAGAATACTGAGATGGATCTACGTTTTGGAGAGTCGCGTATTTTTCTGTCGTTTGATATAAGCCTGATTCATTCCAGTCTTTGAACAAAGAACCATAGTGGATACGAGGATCTCTGTCATCCATCTTTTCAACAGTCGCGTCTTGACCAGGATAGATTTTAAAATAATCCAAGGAAATTTTTGAGCGTTCATTCCCACGGTTTAAGTGCTCCTTCTTCACGGTCAGAGTTAGGATATGATTTCCATCAGGAAGTCCTGTAAAACGACCGATTAGAGCGCTTTTTTCCGTTTCTCCAGATGTGTAGAAATCCAGATCTCCCACTTTTTTTCCATCGATTTGGACTTCTGCTAAGCCTAATTCAGACGATTTGAGACCATAGATTTCAATTCCTCGTCCATTGAAAGAGATGCTAGCAGTTGCATCTTTGTCAGAGTAGCTATCAAGGGATAGGTCGGCGTATTTTTCAGTTCCTGCATACAAGTCAGCATCTTCCCAGTTATTGAAGGCAGGACCGTATTGAACACGAGGATCTCTATCGTCCATCAATTCGACAACTGGTTGGATTGATGCGGCTTCTGATGTTTGCCTTGAGCGCTCCCCAATCATAGCTTTAACGCTATAACTATAGCTATGAAGAGAATCAATGGAGCGGTCAATGAAATGAGTGACATTGGTTAGGAATTCTTTGACAGAAGGAGCGTCACTGCTTTCATCTTTGCTTTCTCGACGAATGACATAGTGAGTCGCATCTTTAACTGGATTGAAATCGAGTTCAGCAGTTACAGCATCTTTTCTCACGGCAGATAGGCGGGTGACCCTCTCTGGTAACTTTTCAAAGGTAACCTGATCCCCTTTTTGAGTGGCAATCTGAATCCGATTGCCCTTCAGAAGAGTAGGTTTGATTTCTTTCCCATTAATCTTGACAATACTCGACTCGATGTCTGGATAATCGACGACTAAATCTCCACCTGCATGGGAAAGGAAAGCTAATGTCTCAAGATTCTTTTCTTTCCATTTCATGCTGACTTCAAAGTTGCCACGTGCCACGAGACCTGAAACTTGCCCGTCTTTCCAGGCATCTGGAAGGGCTGGTAATGGGGCAATGTAGCCAGTGTGGGATTGAAGGAGCATTTCTGCCATCCCGCTAGTGGCACCAAAGTTACCATCGATTTGGAAAGGCTCGTGGGTATCCCAGAGATTTTCTAGGGTTGAGGATTTGAGCTGTTCTGCCAATAAACGATGGGCACGATTTCCATCAAGCAGACGAGCCCAGAGGTTGATTTTATTGGCCTTAGACCAACCCGTTCCACCATCTCCACGGTGGTTTAAGGTTGCGCGTGCCGCCTCTAGGTATTCAGGCTGATCCTTGTCAAATAAAGTACCTGGGAAGAGACCAACCAGATGAGAAACGTGACGGTGGTGATTTTCAATGCCTTCATTCGTAAATTGAGGACTGTCTTCTTCGTACCATTCCTTGATGCGGCCATCTTGGTTGATATGAAGTGGTTTGAGCTTGTCAAATTTAGCCTTCACTTCGGTAACTAAGTCTTGGTCGACATTGAGATGCTTGGCTGCTTCCATATAGTCGTGGAAGAGTTGCCAAACCAGAGATTGGTCGAAGGTATTTCCAATCGTAATGGTTCCATGCTCTGGTGAATAGGATGGAGAAGATACCCAACGGTCACTAGATTTGTCGTAGTGCAAGAAGGAATTCCAGAACTTGGCTGTTTCCTTGAGCATTGGATAAATCTTTTCTTTGAGATAGGTCTCATCCTTGGTGAATTTGTAGTAGTCATAGACGTTCTGCATCATCCAAGCATTGGCTGCAGGAGACCAACCCCAATAATAATTCCAACCTGGAGTTGTCCAGCCAAATGGTGTCGCCTGCGTATGAACGAGCCATCCGTTTTCTTGTCCTTCTTTGGATTCGATACCTGCATATTCTTTAGCGGCGATACGGCCATAGTAGCGCATGTCATCAATATAATTGACCATTGGCCTAGCAGTTTCTGCAAGATTGTTCATGTAGGCAGGCCAGTAGTTCATTTGTAGATTGACGTTTAGGTGGTAATCTGAGTTCCAAGGTGGATTGTCTACAGCATTCCAGACTCCTTGCAAGTTGGCAGGAAGGGCATCTGTCCGGTCACGAGACGAACTGATGAGGAGATAACGTCCGTATTGGAAGAAGAGCTCTTCTAGTTTTTGTCCTTTTGTTGGATCATAGGTTTGGAGGGCTTCTTTTGTAGTTTGGCTAGATTTGTTACCCCCAAGATTTAGTTGAACACGGTTGAAAAGACTTTGATAGTCCTTGATGTGGTCGTGTTTTAGAGTTTCATAGTCTTTTTCTTTGGCAGCTTCAACGATCGATTTGACAGTTTCTTCTAAATTAATCTCTTTCCGATAATTAGTTTTTGGATTTTGAGCAAAGTTGGTCTTGGCACTGAGTAAAAGGGTCGCATAGCTGGCTCCAGTGACGGTCAAATAGCCGTCTTGGGCAGTGACTTGTCCGTCCGTCTTGATTCCAAGATAGGAAGCAAATTGAAGACCATTATCTTTGACAGTCCCCTTGAGCAAAATACCATTCGAATCAGTGGTAACTCCTCCTTGTTTATAATTCGAATATTCCCAAGAGTAATCGCCATTCGCAAGTAAATCTTCTGTCAGGCTATTCCAAAGTGTAAAATCGAGGGTCTTATCTCCTTTTTTACTCAAATGGGTTACAGTAACATCGTCAGGAAAGCTAGAGAAGGTTTCGCGTTTAAAAGTGGTTCCATCCTGGCTATAAGAAGTAGTCGTGATAGCTTCGGTAATATCTAAGTCACGATGATAGTCGGTAACGTTCTCCAGGCCTTTCTTTTGGTTGTTAAAGACCATAAAGATATCACCAAAAGATAAATAACGGCCATACTGAGCATTGTTGGGGCCTACTAGATTTTCTTCGGCTAATTGTTTGGCTTTTTGGCGGTTTCCTTCTTCCAATGCTTTACGAATTTCTGCTAAGACCTTATGGCGATCCTGATAGTTTCCTCCGTTGTAGTCGGTGCTATCTGGTTGTGGTCCTCCAGACCAAAGAGTTTTTTCGTTGTATTGGATTCTTTCTTCACCGATGAGTCCGAAAACCTTAGCCCCCATTTCCCCGTTTCCGACTGGGAGGGCTTGTTTTTCCCACCCATCATAGGTAGCAGCAGCAGGTTGATTGTAACTTAATTGATAATCTGTTTGTTTTGCCACAGGAGTCTCAACTTTCATCGTTTCCGTATCTTTATTCGTCTCAATCGAAGTAGTCGAATCGTCTGTATGATGACTTTCAACAGCTCTATCAGGAGTTGAGCTTCTTTCTTCAGAAATAGGAGCGATATGTGGATTCTCTGACTTGGATCCTCCAGTTCTGTCAGTCGGACTCTCTAGTGATGGGGCAGCTTCAAGGTGGTTGCTTTCGTTTTGACTTCCAACAATACTATCAGCATCTACCTGGTGTAAGCTGAGAAAAAATGCACCTAGTAAAACAGAAGCAGTGCCAACTGTTAGTTTGCGGATACTATAACGACAGGATGTTTCCCAAAATCTTTGGTCCATAGAACTCTCCTCTAATTTTTGAGACCGCTTACATTTTTGATTAAAGACAGTCCCTTCATATTTATTTCTATCAAATCCAATTTAATAGGGAAACAGGAAAATGTCAATAGCATTTAGATAAGATGCATATTTGAGAGTGTTATTTCTTAAAATAGTAGAGAAATAAGAGATAAATAAGCTATTTATTTTTGCCATAGAGAATCGGAAAGAGTAAGACCGGATTAAATGTCCTGTACTAATACAATGGTATGTAATTGAAAAACAGTTTATTTTCTAAAAAATCATTAAAATCCTTTTATTCACAAGGAATCATGTTATAATAAAACCATGAAACGTTTTCAAGAGAGAAGGACAAGACATGGAAAATGAAACAGTTGACTATGGAAAAGTAACAGGAATGGTACACTCTACGGAAAGCTTCGGTGCTGTAGATGGACCAGGGATCCGTTTTATTGTCTTTCTTCAAGGCTGTCAAATGCGGTGTCAGTATTGCCATAACCCGGATACTTGGGCTATGGAAACCAACAAGTCTCGTGAACGAACAGTAGATGATGTATTGGAAGAAGCCCTCCGCTATCGTGGTTTTTGGGGCCAAAAAGGTGGGATCACTGTCAGTGGCGGAGAAGCCCTCTTGCAGATAGATTTCTTGATTGCCTTCTTCACCAAAGCTCAAGAGTTGGGCATTCACTGTACGCTTGATACTTGTGCTCTTCCTTTCCGAAATACCCCTCGTTACTTGGAAAAATTTGACAAGCTGATGGCAGTGACTGATTTGGTGCTCCTTGATATTAAGGAAATCAATGATGAACGGCACAGATTTGTAACCAGTCAGACAAACAAGAATATTTTGGCCTGTGCCAAGTATTTATCTGATATTGGGAAGCCTGTTTGGATTCGTCACGTCTTGGTGCCAGGTTTGACAGACCGAGATGATGATTTGATCGAACTTGGAAAATTTGTCAAAGCCCTTAAAAATGTTGATAAATTTGAAATTCTGCCCTACCATACCATGGGTGAGTTCAAATGGCGAGAATTGGGCATTCCTTATTCCCTAGAAGGAGTAAAACCTCCAACAAAAGAACGGGTTCAGAATGCTAAGGACTTGATGGAAACTGAAAGCTACCAAGATTACTTGAAACGGGTTAAAGGATAAATAGATCGAGACAGTTGGTTCTTCCAGCTGTCTTTTTTCTGATGAAATGCATCACTATTCCCTTTCTTTAAACGGAAAAACGTGCTAAAATAGAGTGAATCTATAAATGAAAATGAAGAGGTAGAAACATGTCAAAAATTCTTGTTTTTGGTCACCAAAACCCTGATTCAGATGCTATTGGCTCATCTGTAGCCTTTGCTTATCTTGCAAAAGAAGCTTATGGTTTGGATACAGAAGCAGTGGCTCTTGGAACTCCAAATGAAGAAACAGCTTTCGTGTTGGACTATTTTGGTGTGGAAGCACCACGCGTCATCACATCAGCTAAAGCAGAAGGTGCAGAGCAAGTCATCTTGACGGACCACAATGAATTCCAACAATCAGTATCAGATATTGCTGAAGTAGAAGTTTACGGTGTAGTGGATCACCACCGTGTGGCTAACTTTGAAACTGCCAGCCCACTTTACATGCGTTTGGAACCAGTAGGATCAGCATCTTCTATCGTATACCGCATGTTCAAAGAACATGGTGTAGCAGTGCCAAAAGAAATCGCAGGTTTGATGCTTTCAGGTTTGATTTCAGATACCCTTCTTTTGAAATCTCCAACAACTCATCCATCTGATAAAGTGATTGCGCCTGAATTGGCTGAATTGGCTGGTGTGAACTTGGAAGAATACGGTCTTGCCATGCTTAAGGCTGGTACCAACTTGGCAAGCAAATCAGCAGAAGAATTGATCGACATCGATGCTAAGACTTTTGAACTCAACGGAAACAACGTTCGTGTGGCTCAAGTCAATACAGTTGATATTGCTGAAGTTTTGGAACGCCAAGCTGAAATCGAAGCAGCTATCCAAGCAGCAAATGCAGCTAACGGATACTCTGACTTTGTTTTGATGATTACAGACATCGTCAACTCAAACTCAGAAATTTTGGCTCTTGGTGCCAACATGGACAAGGTAGAAGCAGCTTTCAACTTCAAACTTGAAAACAACCACGCTTTCCTTCCAGGTGCCGTTTCACGTAAGAAACAAGTGGTACCACAATTGACTGAAAGCTTTAATGCTTAATGATAAACGGGATAACCCATTGTTAAAAAAGGAGTTTCGGCTCCTTTTTTGCTAGGAGGAGACTATGTTAGAATCTGGCGATTTGATTTTTGTGAGGGATCATACGGAAATGGGACAGGCCATCCAGGCATCTACTGGGAACTATAGCCATGTGGCCATCTTTTTGGATGGAAAGTTCTATCATGCCACGGTGGAAGGTGGCGTACTGGCCCAGTCCTCTGAAGATTTCTTTGAAACTGAGAAGGTATATGACCTATACCGCTATGCAGAGATTGATGACAAAGAAGTCAAAAAGCGAGCAGAAAACCTTTTAGGTGCTCCCTACAATGTTTCCTTTTACCCAAATGGAGATGGCTTCTATTGTTCCCAGTTCATCGCTGAACTGCTCCCTATCTTTGAGACCATTCCCATGAAGTTTGGTGATGATGAGCAGCAGATTAGTGATTTCTGGAGAGATTACTATAAAGAACTAGGATTAGCTGTACCTCTGAATCAGCCTGGTACTAATCCCAGTCAGTTAGCCCAGTCTCCCCGTCTACAGTTTAAAGAAAGATATACGGATGATTACAATCATTAATCCCACACGTTTGACACGTCAGCCTTTTTTTAAGGATTTGATCAACTATCTGGATCAGCAGAATGATGTGATCCTGCGGCAAATCAAGGCCCAATTTCCAGATCAGCCGGTGGACAAGCTGATGGAAGAATATATCAAAGCGGGCTTCATCCTTCGAGAAAATAAACGCTACACCCTCAGCCTGCCTTTCTTGGAATCTGCTGAAGCAGTCGACTTGGATCAAGAGATCTTTGTCCGAGAAGATAGTGAGCTTTATCAGGAACTGAAAGCCAAGGTCTTCCAAACAGAACTTCGCAACACGACCAATGCAGCGATTCTCATAGAAGAGACTGACTTCGAGCGAAAGGCACAGACCCTGTCCAATTACTTTTACAAGGTGAAACACCAATACCCTTTGACGGAGGGTCAAGAGAAACTCTATGCCATCTTGGGAGATGTCAATCCCGAATATGCACTCAAGTATATGACCAGCTTTTTGCTCAAGTTCCTCAAAAAAGATGAAGTCCAGCAAAAGCGCAGAGACATCTTTGTCGATAGTTTAGAGGTCTTAGGCTATATCCGAAAAAATGATGAAGGGAAATATGAATTAGCAGTGGACTTGGACAAGGAAAGACTGATATTTTTGAAACACTAGAAAAGGCTAGGAAATTTTCCTAGCCTTGTTTGATTAGAGATAACGTTCAGCAATAGCAGCATCACCTGGATATTCTTCTTTTACGCCATTGACGATTTGGTAGCAGTCAGCTCCTTTTCCAGCGATAATGACGGCATCTTCAGGCTTGCTGGTAGTTGCCATCGCCAGTTGAATGGCTTGCTCGCGATCTGCGATTTTCTCGACAGGGCGCGTGATGAAACTGCTAATCTCTTCAGCGATAGCCAAAGGATCTTCATAGTTGGGGTCATCCGCTGTGAGGAAGACTTGGATCTCAGGATGGTCTTCTAAGAGCAAGCCAAAGTCCTTACGGCGACTCTCTCCTTTATTCCCAGTTGATCCAAGGACCAGTGAAATCGTTCCTGTCTGATGGGTTTCAACAACAGAGAGCAGTTTTTTCAAGCTATCTCCATTATGGGCATAGTCAATAAAAACTTTTGCCCCATTCTTTTGACTCAAGACTTCCATCCGGCCAGGAACACGGGTTTTGGCAATCCCCTTTTTGATGTCTTCAAGACTCGCTCCTAGACGAAGGCAGGCGAGACCTGCAGCTACAGCATTTTCTTGATTGAAGTGGCCGATGAGCTGGGTATCATAATCCCCTGCCAGCTTGCCAGTGACAGAAAAGCTAAAGGCTTTTGAGTTGTGGACTTGGTTGGTCGATTGACTACCGTAGAAGTCGTGGTCTTGCTCAGCTACCTGCTCCGCAAGAATGTTAAAATGGTCCATATCACTATTGACGACAACAGCACGACTATTTTCCATCAAGAGACGTTTATGGTAGAAGTAGTCTTCGAAACTTGGATGTTCAATCGGTCCAATATGGTCAGGGCTAATGTTGAGGAAGACACCAACATCGAATGTGAGTCCGTAAACACGTTTGACTAGATAGGCCTGACTAGAGACCTCCATAATCAGGTGAGTCCGATCATGGGCAACTGCCTGGGCCATCATTTCAAACAAATCGATACTTTCTGGGGTGGTCAAGGTTGATTTGAAGAAGGTCTTGCCATCCAAGGTTGTATTCATAGTGGATAGCATGGCAGGACGATGGCCTTGCTCAAGAATCTTGTAGGCATAGTAAGCAGAAGTGGTTTTGCCCTTGGTCCCTGTAAAAGCTAAGAGTTTTAGCTGGCGCTCAGGGTGGCCATAGAATTCCATGGCAATTAAGCTCATAGCCTGTTTAATGTCCGTAACGATAATGGCCGGGATGCTGACCTCAAAGTCCTGCTCAGCGACATACCACTGTAAACCTTGCTCGATCGCTTGCTCCAAAAATTCCTTCTTGAAATTTGCCCCCTTCACAAAAAAGAGGGTCTCAGAGTTGACCTTTCGACTATCGTAGCTAATTTGATTAAAAGAAACACCACTTGCAGAATAGTGGTATTCTCCGTCTTGCAGGATCTCACGAAAGTTGTGATCCTCTTTTAAAATGTTTAGTACAGTTTCTATCTTCATCATAATCCTATTTTAAACTGAAAGCCCTTATTTTACAAGTGTAAAGGAAAAGTTTATAATGAAAGAAGACTATAAAGTAGAGGAAACATATGAGTAACGAAACAAGTAATCAACAGGCCCAAATGCTCCGTGGAACTGTCTGGTTAACAGCCAGTAATTTCATTAGTCGTCTCTTAGGAGCGGCCTATATCATCCCTTGGTATATCTGGATGGGCAAACATGGTGCAGAGGCAAACGGTCTCTTTACCATGGGTTACAATATCTACGCTTGGTTTTTGCTGATTTCAACAGCAGGAGTTCCTGTAGCGGTTGCTAAGCAAGTGGCCAAGTACAATACAAAGGGTCAAGAAGAACACAGTTTTGCCATGATTCGTGGCTTCCTTAAGTTCATGTCTTTATTGGGCTTGGTTTTTGCCATTATCATGTATTTGCTTTCTCCAGTATTTGCAAACTTGTCTGGAGGTGGGAAGGACTTAATCCCTGTCATGCAGAGTCTTTCTTGGGCAGTCTTGATTTTCCCTTCCATGAGTGTTATTCGAGGCTTCTTCCAAGGTCATAACAATCTGAAACCTTATGCCATCAGTCAAATTGCTGAGCAAGTGATTCGGGTTATCTGGATGCTCTTGACAGCCTACTTCATTATGAAGGTCGGCTCAGGTGATTACGTTGAAGCCGTGACCCAGTCCACTTTTGCAGCCTTTATTGGGATGGGAGCGAGTCTTCTAGTCCTCGTCTATTACCTCTGGAAAACAGGACTTCTACAGCACATTATTCATCGCCCGGAGTCTGATAGCCAGATTGATACCAAGGCTCTCTTGTGGGATACTATTCGTGAAGCGATTCCGTTCATTGTGACAGGATCAGCCATTCAACTCTTTCAAATTATCGACCAGATGACCTATAGCAATGTCATGTCTTGGTTCACCAACTTCACTCGTTCAGAGCTTTTGGTTCAGTTCAGCTACTTCTCAGCGAATCCGAACAAGATCACCATGATTTTAATTGCAGTTGCGACATCGATCGGTGGGGTGGGAATCCCTCTCCTTACAGAGAACTATGTCAAGGGCGATTTCCGGGCTGCAGGTAAGCTGGTTCAAGATAATTTGACCATGCTAGTAGCCTTCTTGCTTCCAGCGACGATTGGAGCTGTAGCTATTGCAGAGCCTCTCTATACGGTCTTTTACGGGAAACCAGATTCCCTGGCTTTGGGACTCTTTATCCTAGCCATGTTACAAACGGTCATTCTAGGCTTGTATACGGTTCTCTCTCCAATGATCCAGGCTCTTTTCCAAAATCGGAAGGCGATTCTTTACTTTGGTTATGGAGTATTGGTAAAACTGATTCTCCAAGTACCGTTCATTTATCTCTTTAAGGCTTATGGTCCTCTTCTTTCTACTACGATTGGCCTCATGATTCCGATTGTTCTTATGTACAAGGAAATTCATCAGGTGACTCATTTCAATCGCAAGACAGTCTTCAAACGAAGCTTATTGACAGCCATTCTCACCTTGATTATGCTCTTGGTAGTCCTAGTTGCAGGCTTTATCCTCGGCATGGTGATCAAACCAAATGGTCGAGTGACCAGCATGCTCTATGTAGCTCTGATTGGTGGTGTGGGAATCGTCGTATACGGTGGCCTCGGTCTTCGTCTTCGTTTCTTAGATCGCTTCATTGGTAGCAAGGCAGCCAGTCTTCGAAATAAATTTCATATTTCATAACCAGTAGAGGTTGGGTCTATCCCACCTCTTTTTTCATTATAGTTTGAAGCTATATCTAGCTCTTGAAAAAGGAAAAACCGAATCATCTAAAGAAGTGATACAATAGAGACAATTGAATTTACGTCCATTGGAGGTTTGTATGAGTCACAAAAAGAATATTAACACCATCCTAGCTCAAGCGGGAATCAAGTCGGATCCAGCAACAGGGGCTTTGATTACTCCGCTTCATTTTTCAACCACTTACCAGCATCCAGAGTTTGGTCAATCTACTGGTTTTGACTATATCCGTACCAAGAATCCGACTCGGGTAAACGCTGAAAAGACCTTGGCAGCTATTGAGAGTGCAGAGCATGCCTTGGTAACGAGCTCAGGTATGTCTGCCATTGTCTTAGCCTTTAGTATTTTTCCTGTTGGCAGTAAGGTCTTGGCAGTAAGAGATCTTTATGGAGGCTCTTTCCGCTGGTTCAACCAAATGGAACAAGAAGGACGCTTTTTCTTTACCTATGCAAATTCAGAAGCAGAATTGGTAGAGGGATTGAAAGAGGAAGTGGATATCCTCTATATTGAAACGCCGACTAACCCGCTCATGCTAGAGTTTGATATCCAGAAACTAGCTGCCTTAGCTCATGAAAAAGGGGCAAAAGTGATTGTAGACAATACCTTCTATAGCCCTATCTACCAACGTCCAATTGAAGAAGGAGCAGATATCGTCCTCCACTCAGCGACCAAGTATCTAGCGGGGCATAATGACGTGTTGGCTGGTGTTGTTGTGACTGATGATGAAGGACTCTATGAGCAACTCTTTTATAATCTCAACACAACAGGAGCTGTTCTCTCTCCTTTTGACAGCTACCAATTGATCCGTGGTTTAAAAACCTTGGCTCTTCGTATGGAGCGCTCCACTGAAAATGCGCAGAAGGTAGTAGAGTTCTTGAAGGGGCATCCAGCTGTTAAGGAAGTCTTGTATACTGGCAAGGGAGGCATGGTTTCCTTTAAAGTAAGCCACCAAGAAAAAATTCCAACCATTCTCAACCACTTGCAGGTCTTTACCTTTGCAGAAAGCTTGGGTGGAGTGGAGAGTTTGATTACCTACCCAACAACACAGACCCACGCAGATATTCCTGCAGAGGTTCGTCATTCCTATGGGTTAACGGATGACTTGCTTCGCCTTTCCATCGGAATTGAAGATGCAAGGGATTTGATTGAGGATTTAGAACAAGCATTGGCTAGATAGGAGTCCATCATGGGAAAAGAACAATTTTTGACTGTCCCTAATCGTTTGGGGCATCATACTAGCAAGTGGAAGGAGTCAGAGCAAGATCCAGAACTTCTTCCTGCTTGGATTGCAGATATGGATTTTGAATCCTTGCCTGCGGTTCGACAAGCCATTCGAGATTACGCGGATCAATTAGTCTACGGCTATACCTATCCTAGTGAGGAACTTTACCGAGCTGTTCAAGAATGGGAAAAGACAGAACATGGATATGTGTTTGAGAAGGAAGCGATTGTCTTTATGGAAGGAGTTGTTCCCTCTATTTCAACGGCTATTCAGGCTTTCACCAAGGAAGGCGAGGCTGTTCTCATCAATACGCCAGTTTATCCACCCTTTGCCCGTAGCGTCCGCCTCAATCAACGCAAATTAGTGACCAATTCCTTAGTAGAAGTGGATGGACTCTTCCAAATTGATTTTGAGCAATTGGAAAAAGACTTTGTGGAGCACCAAGTCAAGCTCTACATCCTGTGCAATCCTCATAACCCAGGCGGTCGCGTCTGGGAACGAGAAGTCCTAGAAAAGATTGGTCGCCTTTGTCAAAAATATGGGGTCTTGCTTGTTTCAGATGAAATTCACCAAGACTTGGCGCTATTTGGAAATCGACACGTATGTTTTAATACGGTAGATCCAAGCTTTAAGGATTTCACCCTTGTCTTATCGAGTGCGACCAAAACCTTCAACATCGCAGGGACAAAAAATTCCTATGCCATCATCGAAAATGATGCACTAAGAAAATCCTTCCAAGCTCAGCAGTTGCGAAACAATCAACATGAAATTTCTGCCCTTGGCTTTATAGCCACCGAAGTAGCCTATCAGAATGGAAAGGCTTGGTTAGAGGACTTAAAGGAAGTCTTGGAAGAAAATATCGATTACACTGTAGAAGTTTTGCGTGAGCAGACAGATATTGGTGTGATGAAACCGCAAGGGACCTATCTACTCTGGCTTGATTTTTCTGCCTACGGTTTGTCAGAGGAAGAACTCCATGCTCGACTTCATGACCAGGCCAAGGTCATCCTCAATAAAGGGACAGACTTTGGAGTAGAAGGGAAGCAACATGCCCGTTTGAATGTGGCAGCTCCGAAAACCCTAGTCCAAGAGATTGTCGATCGGATCGTAACAAATTTTCCTAAAAAAGGTTGATTTTAAGGGTTGACTTTTCTATAGGGGAGGAGTATACTCAAGGGGAATAACGGTAGGTGAGGCTACCACAAGGATACGGATGACTACCGCAAAGCAGTGGAGACACTACTCGTTGGTCAACAGTCCTGATCGCAAAGGTCAAGACTAAGCTCATTTCATTGCCTTGCGGAGCTAAAGCTTGGACGGTCTATTTTTTGAGAATTTTTATTAAAAAATAAACGACGAGTTTAATGAGTCCTACCTGTAAAAGGGGAGGGCTCTTTTCTTATGCTTAAGAAGCCTCTCACCTATCAAGTAGAGAAGGAGAGCACTATGATACAAATCGATGATCATCCCGAACCGCACATAGCCAGCCAATCGCTGATTTGTGTCATCGGGACTCTATAAGCGTTTGGCTCCTGATTTAAAAGGAGATTCCAATGCAAACAACAAAAGAAAGACTCATTGCTGCATTACAAGATGCAGAAACAAAAACCTTAGCAACCTATCAATCTAGCTGGTCTGGCTTGACGGAAGACCAAGTAGAGGAGAACCGGGATAGCTATGGAGAAAATGTCCTCACAAAGGGACAGGAAAGCTCTATCTGGAAACGGATTGTTGAATCCATCATTAATCCCTTCACAGTCATCCTGCTTCTCATTGCCCTTGTTTCTCTGGTGACCAATGTTTGGTTAGCCAAACCAGGAGAGGAAGACCCAACGACTTCTCTCATTATTGTCGTTCTCGTTCTCCTCTCTGGAGGGATTCGCTTTGTCCAAGAATTGCGAAGTGACAAGGCTGCTAGTAACCTCTCTCGAATGATTGTCAATACAGCAACGGTGATTCGAGAAGGCAAGGAAGCAGAAATCCCTATCGATGAAATCGTTGTGGGCGACTTGATCAAACTGAGTGCAGGTGATATGATTCCAGCAGATGTGGTCTTACTAGATTCACGAGACTTTTTCGTTCAACAATCCGGCTTGACTGGTGAGAGTGATGCTGTCGAAAAAGTTTGTTTAAAAAAGGCGACTAGCCAAAATCTAGACAGTCTCCTAGAGAGTGAGAGTCTGGCTTTCATGGGGACCAACGTTATCTCAGGTCGAGCAACAGCCTTAGTTTTAGTGGTTGGGGATGAAACCATGATGGGAGCGATTGAACAAACCATCAATACCTACGATGAACCAACCTCTTTTGAACGAGAAATGAACACCATCTCTTGGTTGTTGATTCGACTGATGATGGTGATGGTGCCCATTGTCTTCTTTATCAATGGCTTGACAGATGGGGACTGGCTAGAAGCGGGCGTCTTTGCCCTCAGTGTGGGGGTAGGCTTGACTCCGGAAATGCTTCCGATGATTATCACTGCTAGCTTGGCCAAGGGCTCCATTATCATGGCCAAAGAAAAAGTGGTCATCAAAAAGCTCAACGCCATCCAAGACCTAGGGGCTATCGATATCCTCTGTACGGATAAGACGGGAACCTTGACTCAAGATGAGATTGTACTCGAATACCCCCTTGATATTCATGGGGAGCTTGATTTGTCCGTCCTTCGTCGGGCCTATCTCAACTCTTACTTCCAAACGGGTCTTAAAAATTTGATGGACCGGGCCATTATCAGTCGGACAGAACGAGAAGCTAAGAAACATGAAATCGTCAGAGGTTTAGATCAAAGCTTCCAAAAGATTGATGAACTGCCTTTTGACTTTGAACGCCGGCGGATGAGTGTCATCGTCAAGGATGAGCAAGGCCTTGTGAGCATGGTCACCAAGGGAGCCTTGGAAGAAATGTTAGCAGTGTCTCGTTATGTAGAATACAAGGATGAGATTATTCCCCTAACAGACCAAGTGCGAGAAGAAGTCTTGGCAGAAGTAGCTCAGCTTAATGAGCAAGGTTTACGCGTGCTAGGTGTCAGCTACAAATCAAACCTTGAGGAAGGCTATGCCTTTGAAGTAGCGGATGAAGCGGATATGATCTTGACGGGCTATCTTGCTTTCTTGGACCCACCAAAACCATCTGCAGCACCAGCCATCAATATCCTTGCTGAATACGGAGTTGCCACGAAAATCCTTACGGGTGACAATGAAAAAGTGACCCAAGCTGTCTGTGAAAAGGTGGGTCTGGATGTGGACCGCATTTTGCTGGGTAGCGATATTGACAGTCTTTCTGATCCAGAGTTGGCCCAGGCAGTCGAAACCACTACCGTCTTTGCAAAATTGTCTCCGGATCAAAAAGCACGCATTATCCTTCAACTCAAAGCAAATGGCCACAAGGTCGGCTATATGGGAGATGGTATCAACGATGCTCCATCCATGAAGGTGGCAGATGTGGGGATCTCGGTTGATACAGCCGTTGATATTGCTAAAGAAACAGCAGATGTTATCCTTCTGGATAAGGACTTGATGGTCCTTGAAAAAGGCTTGGTAGAAGGACGCAAAGTCTATGCCAACATGACCAAGTACATCAAGATGACCGTTTCTTCCAACTTTGGGAATATCTTCTCTCTTCTCTTTGCCAGTATTTTCCTTCCTTTCCTTCCGATGGCCCCTATCCATCTCATCGTTTTGAACTTGGTTTACGACCTTTCCTGTATCGCCTTGCCTTTCGACCGGGTGGATAAGGACTTTTTGAAGAAACCAAGAATCTGGGAAGCAAAATCCATTACCCGCTTTATGGCCTGGTTCGGACCTATTTCCTCTGTCTTTGACATCCTGACCTTTATCATTCTCTACTTTGTTATCGTACCAATGATTACGGGATATGGCTATGTCCATGGTGCAGATAGTGCAGGACTCTTCATTATGCTCTTTCAAACAGGCTGGTTTATCGAGTCCATGTGGTCCCAAACCATGGTAATCTACATGCTTCGTTCTCCAAAATTGCCCTTTGTTCAAAGTCGACCAGCTTTTGCTGTCATGGCAACGACCCTATTGGGCGCGCTCTTGGTTACCTTCTTACCATATGGCCCATTGGCTTCCTTGTTAAAAGTAGCGCCACTGAATGCTCTCTATTTCCTATTACTAGCGGGGATTCTCTTCCTTTATATGGCAAGCGTCACCCTGGTCAAACACTATTATATTGGTAAGTACAAGGAGTGGCTATAAGATAGCTATTAAAATAAGAAAAGAAAAGGTTTGCATATTTGTAGGCCTTTTTCTTCCTTTTTGATATAATAAGATGAATATAGAGAAAGAAGGAACCACAATGGGAAAACTTGAAGTTATTAAACATCCACTTATTCAGCATAAATTGTCTATTTTGCGTCGGACTGATACCTCTACAAAGGCTTTTCGTGAATTAGTTGATGAAATTGCTATGTTGATGGGCTACGAGGTGTTGCGCGAACTTCCTCTTGAAGATGTAGAAATCGAAACACCTATCACAAAAACGGTTCAAAAACAAATTGCTGGTAAAAAACTAGCAATTGTCCCAATCCTTCGTGCAGGAATCGGGATGGTAGATGGGCTCTTGAGTTTGGTACCGGCTGCCAAAGTTGGGCATATCGGGATGTACCGCGATGAAGAAACCTTGAAGCCAGTTGAATACTTGGTGAAATTGCCAGAAGATATTGATCAACGTCGCATCTTTGTAGTAGATCCAATGCTTGCAACTGGTGGATCAGCTATTCTTGCGATTGATTCTTTGAAAAAACGTGGAGCTAGCCACATCAAGTTTGTCTGCTTGGTGGCAGCACCTGAAGGGGTGAAAGCTCTTCAAGAAGCTCATCCAGATGTTGATATCTTTACAGCAGCCCTCGACGACCACTTGAATGATCATGGCTACATTGTTCCAGGCCTTGGAGATGCTGGGGACCGCTTGTTTGGTACCAAATAAGCGCCTATCCAATCCTTCTTTGGGAAAGTAAAAAATTGACCTTTGTTGACCAATGGGATATAATAGCTTTTATAAAGATTGGAAGGAGAGTTAGCCTCTCGAATCAACCGGATGAAACTCATGAGGTGGTGCCGGTTATAATGGATAAAAGGAGATGAATGAATGATTCCAGTAGTTATTGAACAAACCAGTCGTGGCGAACGCTCGTACGACATCTATTCCCGCTTATTAAAAGACCGTATTATCATGGTAACAGGACCGGTAGAAGATCAAATGGCCAATTCGATTATTGCCCAATTGCTCTTCTTGGATGCCCAAGATAATACCAAAGATATCTATATGTATATCAATACGCCAGGAGGCTCTGTCTCTGCAGGGTTGGCTATCGTCGATACCATGAACTTTATCAAATCAGACGTCCAAACTATTGTTATGGGGATGGCTGCTTCAATGGGAACTGTGATTGCATCAAGTGGTGCCAAAGGCAAACGTTTCATGTTGCCAAATGCTGAGTACATGATCCACCAACCAATGGGTGGTACTGGTGGCGGTACCCAACAAACAGATATGGCGATTGCTGCAGAACACTTGTTGAAAACACGTCACAGATTGGAAAAAATCTTGGCAGAGAATTCAGGTCAAACCATCAAGAAAATCCATGCTGATGCAGAACGGGATAATTGGATGACTGCAGAAGAAACCTTAGCTTATGGTTTCATCGATGAAATCATGGCCAACAACAATCTTGGATAAGGAAACTCAACCACTGCGTCTTGCTCGACAATCCAAAGATAATTGAGAGGCTAGGACTTTTGTCCCAGCCTCTTTTTTAGTCTTTCTAGAAAAAGATAGAATTTTTACCTAAAATTTGCTATACTTGTAACAGAAGCAGAAAGGGATTGTATATGTTTGAGAAGCAAGCTAGAACAGGCTTAATTGTAAAATTGTATTATAATCGAGATGCAAAGAAATTACAGGGAATTGGGGATGTGATCTATCATTCCAAAAAAATGCGCTATGTACAGGTCTATGTCGATAGTCCTCAAGTCCTTGAAATCGTGCAGCAATTAAAAAAAGAACGCTTTGTAAAGAAGGTACAAATTTGCCATATTCAAGAATTGGATCGTGATTTTGTGGGAAGTTTGCATCGTCAAAAGGATGAAACACAAGGAGAAAACGCAATCATTTAAAGGATTGCGTTTTTTATATTGACAATTTTCAGATAATTCGGTATATTCTTAATATCTATTTATTTAAAGAATTATTTAAGGAGATTATTACAAATGAAGAATAAATTTGCTCTTTCATTTTTAACAATTGCAAGTGTCGCTCTTCTTGCTGCCTGTGGTGAAGTTTCAACTTCAGGTTCAAACACAACTGGTAACGAAATCGGCAAAGAACTAAAAATCGGTTTTAACTTTGAAAAAACTGGTGAAGTAGCAGCATATGGTAGTGCTGAACAAAAAGGTGCTCAATTGGCCGTTGATGAAATCAATGCTAATGGTGGAGCCGATGGTAAGAAGATTGTTGTCACAGACAAAGATAACAAATCTGAAACAGCTGAAGCAGCTACAATCACTACAAATCTTGTCACTCAATCAAAAGTGAACGCTCTTGTAGGACCTGCAACTTCAGGTGCCACTGCCGCAGCGGTTGCGAATGCTGGTAAAGCAGGTGTTCCATTGGTAACCCCATCAGCAACACAAGATAATTTGACAAAAGGTCAAGATTACCTTTTCCGTGCAACCTTCATCGATAGCTTCCAAGGACAAATCATTGCTAAATACACAACTGAGAACTTGAAAGCGAAGAAAGTTGTTCTTTACTATGATAACTCATCTGACTATGCGAAAGGGATTGCTGAAGCCTTTAAGAAATCTTATAAAGGTGAAATCGTAGCGACAGAAACTTTCCAATCTAAGGATACAGACTTCCAAGCTGCTCTTACAAAAATCAAAGATAAAGACTTTGACGCGATTGTTCTTCCAGGGTACTACACTGAAACTGGTAAAATCGTAAACCAAGCACGTGGTATGGGAATCAAACAACCAATCATCGGTGGTGATGGATTTAGTGATGCGAAATTCGTTGAACAAGCAACACCTGCTGCAGCTACAGATATCTACTACGTAGCTGGATTCTCTACTGAAGGTGAAATGACTGATAAAGCCAAGAAATTCGTAGAAGCTTATAAAGCGAAATACAACGAAGAACCTTCAATGTTTGCAGCTTTGGCATATGATTCAGTTTACATGATTGCAGAAGCATCTAAAGGTGCTAAGAACTCTGTTGAATTGAAAGACAACCTTGCGAAGTTGAAAGACTTGGAAGGTGTTACTGGTACAATGTCTATTGACAAAGACCATAATCCGGTTAAATCTGCACTTATGATTGGCTTAAAAGATGGTAAAGTTGAGTCAGTTGAGTCGGTTAAACCTTAATTATCATTTGTTGTTTGTACAAGAGGCTGGGAGAATGAAAATTCCTGGCCTCGCTCTTTATTGTTAGAAAGGATGGTTCAAATGCTCCAGCAATTAGTGAACGGTCTAATCTTGGGAAGTGTCTATGCACTCTTAGCCCTTGGTTATACCATGGTGTATGGAATTATCAAATTGATCAACTTTGCCCATGGGGATATCTACATGGTAGGTGCCTTTATGGGATATTTCTTATTGAACTCATTGAAAGTTAACTTCTTTGTAGCCTTGCTTCTGGCGATGGTTGGAACAGCTATTTTAGGGGTTGTGATTGAATACCTGGCTTATCGTCCGCTTCGTCATTCAACTCGGATTGCAGCCTTGATCACAGCCATCGGGGTTTCCTTCTTGCTCGAATATGGGATGGTCTTCTTTGTAGGGGCCAATACCCGTTCCTTCCCGCAAGTCATTGAAATTGTTCGTTACAACTTTGGTCCTATTTCAATCTCCAACATTCAATTGATGATTTTAGGAGTGTCTATTTTCTTGATGGTCGCTCTTCAATTTATTATCCAAAAGACAAAGATGGGGAAAGCTATGCGTGCCGTTTCTGTCGATAGCGATGCTGCTCAATTGATGGGGATTAACGTCAACCGGACCATCAGCTTTACCTTTGCTTTGGGATCAGCCTTAGCGGGTGCTGGTGGTGTCTTGATCGGTTTGTATTACAACTCGATCGAACCTTTGATGGGGATGACACCAGGGATCAAAGCCTTTGTCGCAGCCGTTCTTGGAGGAATCGGAATCATTCCAGGTGCGGCTCTAGGTGGATTTGTCATCGGTTTGTTGGAAACCTTCGCTACAGCGATCGGTCTCTCAGATTTCCGTGATGCCATTGTGTATGCCATCTTGATTGTGATCTTGCTCATCCGTCCTGCAGGTATCCTCGGTAAAAATGTGAAAGAGAAGGTGTAAGCCATGAAACAAAATTTAAAAGTGAATTTAGTCTGGCTTGGTCTTTTGGTAGCAGGTTTTGCCTTGATCCAAGTCTTGGTTGCAGCAGGTGTCCTCAACCTCTTCTATATCCAAATTTTGGAACAAATCGGGATTAATATCATTCTTGCGGTTGGTTTGAACCTCATCGTTGGTTTTTCAGGTCAATTCTCGCTCGGACACGCTGGATTTATGGCGATTGGTGCCTATTCTGCAGCTATTCTCGGTTCTAAATCACCAACCTACGGCGCTTTCTTTGGCGCTATGGTTTTAGGAGCCTTGATTGCTGGTATCGTTGCCTTGATCGTTGGGGTACCAACCCTTCGGTTGAAAGGAGATTATCTGGCGATTGCAACACTTGGGGTTTCAGAAATCATCCGGATCTTGATTGTTAATGGTGGTACTCTAACAAATGGTGCCGCGGGGATCCTTGGTTTACCAGCTTTTACAACCTGGCAATTGGTATACATCTTTGTTGTCATTACGACTATTTTTACCATCAACTTCTTACGCAGTCCAATTGGGCGTTCTACCCTTTCTGTTCGTGAAGATGAAATCGCCGCAGAATCTGTTGGGATCAATACGACCAAAGTTAAAGTCATTGCCTTTGTATTTGGTGCGATCACAGCGGCGATTGCTGGATCTCTTCAAGCCGGCTTTATCGGTTCTGTTGTTCCGAAAGATTACTCTTTCACCAATACCATTAATGTCTTGATCATTGTCGTTTTCGGTGGTTTGGGATCGATGTCAGGAACAGTTGTGGCAGCCATCGTCTTGGGGATCTTGAACATGGTGCTTCAAGACTTCTCAAGCATCCGTATGATCATTTACTCATTAGCTTTGATTCTCGTAATGATTTTCCGCCCAGGTGGTCTTCTTGGAACATGGGAATTTAGCTTGAAAAAACTACTCTCAAAAAAGGAGGCTAACTAATGGCACTTCTTGAAGTAAAAAATTTAACAAAAAACTTTGGTGGTTTGACAGCCGTTGGGGATGTGACCATGGAACTCAATGAAGGGGAATTGGTTGGTTTGATCGGACCCAACGGTGCCGGTAAAACAACCCTCTTCAACCTCCTAACAGGAGTGTATGAGCCAAGTGAAGGGACCATTACTTTAGATGGGCACCTTTTAAACGGGAAAGCCCCTTATAAAATCGCTGCTGGTGGTCTTGGACGGACTTTCCAAAATATCCGTCTCTTTAAAGATTTGAGTGTTTTGGACAATGTCTTGATTGCCTTTGCCAATCACCACAAACCACATGTTTTTGCTAGTCTTTTCCGTTTGCCAAGCTATTACAAAAATGAAGAAGCATTGAAAGCAAAAGCCCTCGAATTGTTAGCGATATTTGGTTTGGAAAAAGAAGCAGCTACCTTGGCCAAAAACTTAGCTTACGGTCAACAACGTCACTTAGAGATCGTTCGTGCCCTTGCTACAGAGCCAAAAATCCTCTTCTTGGATGAGCCTGCTGCAGGGATGAACCCTCAAGAAACCGCAGAATTAACCCAACTGATCCGTCGCATTCAAAAAGAATTTAATATTACGATCATGCTGATCGAGCACGATATGAGTTTGGTCATGGAAGTAACAGAGCGGATTTATGTATTGGAATATGGTCGCTTGATTGCCCATGGTACGCCAGATGAAATTAAGTCCAACAAACGTGTAATCGAAGCATATCTAGGAGGTGAAGCCTAATGTCTATGTTAAAAGTTGAAAATCTTTCTGTACACTATGGCATGATCCAGGCTGTCCGTGATGTCAGTTTCGAAGTCAATGAAGGGGAAGTTGTTTCCTTGATCGGTGCCAATGGCGCTGGAAAAACATCTATTCTTCGTACCATTTCAGGTTTGGTGCGTCCAAGTGCTGGGAAAATCGAGTTTTTGGGTCAGGAGATTCAAAAGGTTCCGGCTCAAAAAATTGTAGCTGCTGGGCTCTCTCAAGTTCCAGAAGGCCGACACGTCTTTCCAGGCTTGACCGTTATGGAAAACTTGGAAATGGGAGCTTTCTTGAAAAAAGATCGAGAAGAAAATCAAGCGAACTTGAAGAAAGTCTTCTCACGTTTCCCACGTTTGGAAGAACGGAAGAACCAAGATGCAGCTACCCTATCTGGTGGGGAACAACAAATGCTTGCAATGGGTCGTGCCCTCATGTCGACGCCAAAACTCTTGCTTCTGGATGAACCTTCCATGGGATTGGCACCTATCTTTATCCAGGAAATTTTTGATATCATCCAAGATATTCAAAAACAAGGAACAACCGTTCTCTTGATTGAGCAAAATGCCAACAAGGCCCTTGCCATCGCAGACCGCGGTTATGTTTTGGAAACAGGGAAAGTCGTTCTGTCCGGAACAGGAAAAGAACTCTTAGCCTCAGAAGAAGTCCGCAAGGCCTACCTTGGTGGATAAATAGGTTAAGGGAGTGGGACAGAAATCGGTAATTCGTTAGAATTCTATTTCGTCGTCCCACTCAACCACTGCGTCTTGCTCGACAATCCAAAGACAATTGAGAGGCTAGGACTTTTGTCCCAGCCTCTTTAAAAATGGTTTCGCTTCGATTGGAAAAATCTAGTTTTCAATGGGGAGAATGCAAGGATTATTAGGCAATTCTGAATTTTGAAAACAAGAGAAAACTGCTGAAAGCGTTTGAAATCAAACATAAAATCAAGTATAATAAAACTAATAAAAGCATAGGAGAATGATTATGGCTGTAAAAGATTTTATGACCCGTAAAGTAGTGTACATTAGTCCTGAGACTACCATTGCCCATGCGGCAGATTTGATGCGGGAACAAAGCTTGCACCGTTTGCCGGTTATTGAAAATGATAAATTGGTTGGTCTGGTGACAGAAGGAACGATTGCAGAAGCTAGTCCATCAAAAGCGACCAGTCTTTCTATTTTTGAAATGAATTACCTACTCAACAAAACCAAAGTTAAGGACGTCATGCTCCGAGACGTGATCACTGTCTCGAAATTTGCTAGCCTAGAAGATGCGACCTACCTCATGTATAAGAACAAGGTCGGCATTCTTCCAGTCGTGGACAATGATCAAGTTTCTGGTGTGATTACAGACCGTGATGTTTTCCGTGCCTTCCTTGAAGTATCCGGTTATGGAGAAGAAGGAGTGCGGGTTCGTTTCGTGACAGAAGACAAGGTTGGGGTCCTAGAGCAAATCATTCATTTAATTGTAGAAGAAGGATACAATATTGCCAATACAGTCAATATCCCAACCAAAGATGATCATGTCGTCATCGAAGTTCAGATTGATGGGATTACCGATACTGAAGCCATCAAGAAGAAGTTTGAAGAAAATGGTATCCGTGTGGACGAAATTAGTCGCACATCTGCAAAAGCCTTCTAAAATAAAGAGCCTGAGAATCTCTCAGGCTCTTTATTTGTCTTAGCGAGCAATGGGTTGCTTGTTGGTATCCAAGGTAAATCCTTCTCCCAGTATTTCGTGGGCTTCTGTAATGGTAATGAAGGCGAATGGATCAATTTTATTAATCAAATCTTTCATTTGTTTCATTTCGTTCCGAGAGACGACGCAGTAGACGATCTTCATTTCTTGTTGGCTATAATAGCCCATACCGTTCATGAATGTGACCCCTCGACCCAAATCAGTCGTGATTTGTTTAGCAATTTCATCCGGTTTGGAAGTAACCACGAGGAACCCTTTTCCTGCAAAACCTCCTTCACCGACGATATCAATGACGACGGTGTCAATCAGGATAAAGAGGAGGGTATAGGCCGCAATTCGGAAGTCCTTAAAGACAATCAAAACAGTTGTCAAGACGATGGCATCCACAATCAACATCAGGCGTCCCATAGAAAGTGTCGTATACTTGTTAAAGATACGAGCGACGATATCGGTTCCACCTGTTGTACCGCCTGCGTTGAAGATGATCCCTAGTCCAGTTCCAAGGATAACCCCTGATCCGATGCAGGCTAGGAGAATATCGCCATCTAAAGCAGTGTAAATCGCATTCTGGAGATGATGACTCCCAGGAATCATCTCGAAAATAGCCATCCAAGAAGAAACAGAGAAGGTTCCTATCAAACTCAGGTAGAGAGAGCGGAGGCCCAGTAATTTCCAAGCCAGAAAAAAGAGGGGGATATTGATGGCCAAGTTCATGACCGAAACGGGAATTTTAAAGAGGTAGTAAGTAATCAGGGTAATCCCTGTAGCCCCTCCTTCATAAAAGTGAAATGGAATTACTAGAAAGAAGATTCCAAAAGAAAAAATGCCAGCCCCAAAAATAATAGCTAGAATATTTTTTGCCTTAAACATGCTCGTTCTCCTAATCGTTTTTCACCATACATTTTACCAAAAAAAATGAAAAATAGGAAATAATTTTCATCAATTTTCACGAATTCGGACAGGATTTTTACCCCTATTTTTGGTAAAATAAATAGAAGTGATGCATGTTAGAGAAATGAGTATAGAAAGTTAAGATAAGAGAATGAAACAGGGAACATTAATTTCAATTGAAGGCCCAGAAGGAGCAGGGAAATCCTCCGTTTTAGAAGCCTTGTTACCACGCTTGGAAAAGGCAGGGATTGCCTATATTACCACGCGGGAACCAGGTGGCGTAGGAATAGCAGAAAAAATACGCGAAGTCATTCTTGATCCATCCCATACGGAAATGGATCCTAAGACAGAATTGCTTCTTTATATCGCCAGTCGTCGCCAACACTTGGCAGAACGCGTCCTTCCAGCTTTGGAAGCAGGGAAGCTAGTCATTATGGACCGGTTTATCGACAGTTCGGTAGCTTATCAAGGTTTTGGCCGTGGATTAGCAGTAGCGGATATTGAATGGTTAAACCAGTTTGCGACCGATGGTCTCAAGCCAAACCGGACCTTCTATTTTGACATTGATGTAGAAGAAGGATTGGCTCGAATTGCTAAGAGTGCTAGTCGTGAAGTCAATCGCTTGGATTTAGAAGGCCTCAGTCTTCATCAGAAAGTCCGTCAAGGCTATCTGGCCATCCTCGAAAAAGAACCGCAACGTGTGGTGAAAATTGATGCCAGTCAAAGTTTTGACAAGGTGGTCGAGGATACTTGGATTCTACTCAAAGAAGTCTTGGAGATCAGTGAATGAAGTTAGAACAAGTGCAAAAACTTCAACCTCAGTTAGTAGATCGCTTCCAAGCTGTTTTAGAACAGGGACGATTGAGCCACGCCTATCTCTTTACAGGTGATTTTGGCAGTTTTGAGATGGCCCAGCTCTTGTCCCAAAGTCTTTTTTGTACGGATAAGAAGGGTGTCTGGCCCTGTGGGACTTGTCGGGCTTGTCGCTTGATTGAAGAGGATGAATTCTCAGATGTAACAGTTGTACGACCGGTCAATCACATCATTAAGACAGATCGGATCCGAGAGTTGATCCAGAATTTTTCTCAGTCAGGCTATGAAGGATCTAAGCAAGTCTTTATCATTTGCGATGCAGACCGGATGCACGTCAATGCGGCCAATTCTCTCCTAAAAGTGATTGAAGAACCTCAGAGTGAAGTACATATCTTTCTGCTGACAGCAGATGAGCAGTTGGTTCTCCCGACTATTAAAAGCCGGGCGCAGCAGGTTCATTTCCCGAAAAACCAAGATTTCCTAAAAGAGTATCTCCTTCAGGAAGGTTTGTTGCTCCAACAAGCAGATCTGTTAGCCAACTTTAGCCAAGGTTTTCATGAGGCCCAAAGTCTCGCCCAGAATACATCCTTTTTCGATCTGGCGAGGGAGTGTGAGCGTTTCGTCACAGCTTGTCTAAAAGCAGATCCTCATGTCTACTTGCTGGTCTCTCGCTTGGTCCAAGAGACGGATGATAAAGAAAAGCAGGCCCAAGCCTTTCGCTTGATGGAAGTGTTCTTTGCACGCTCCATCAGTCTGTCCCTAGGAAGAGACTATCTAGAAAAATTAGTCTTAGCCAAACAGATGTGGGAACGTAATGTGAGTTTTCAAAATGCTCTTGAGTTTATGGTCCTGCAGTTGAAAAATAGAAGGTAAAGAGATGAATAAAAAAGAATTATTTGATGCTTTGGATGGCTTCTCCCAGGAATTGCTGGTTACATTAGCAGAGGTTGAAGCCATTAAGAAAAATCTCAAACTCATTGTGGAGGAAAACACTGCTCTCCGTCTTGAAAATGATAAATTGAGAGAACGGTTAGGAGAAGTGGAGAAAACCAGCTCTCCTAAATTCCATCGCAATGGTCGTGAAAATTTGCAAAGAATTTACAATGACGGATTTCATGTTTGTACAGATTCCTATGGTCAACGCCGTGAAAACGATGAAGAGTGTATTTTCTGTGATGAATTGTTATTTAGGGAGTAAGTATGCAGATTCAACGAAGTTTTAAAGACCAAAGAGAGACAGGAACCCTCTTTTTGGTGCCGACTCCGATTGGCAATCGGGACGACATGAGCTATCGTATGATCCAAACCTTAAAAGAGGTAGATCTGATCGCTGCGGAAGATACACGCAATACAGGACTCTTGCTCAAGCATTTTGAGATTAGGACGCCACAAATCAGCTTTCATGAGCATAATGCTATGGAGAAAATTCCTGATTTACTAGCTCATTTGGAATCTGGAAAGAATGTGGCTCAGGTATCGGATGCTGGATTGCCAAGTATTTCGGATCCAGGTCATGACTTAGTCAAGGCAGCCATTGAGCGAGAAATTCCCGTTGTGGCGGTTCCTGGTCCGAGCGCCGGTATTACGGGTCTAATTGCGAGTGGATTGGCTCCCCAACCTCATATCTTTTATGGATTTCTCCCGCGAAAGGAAGGGCAGCAAAAGGCTTTTTTCCAAGAGAAACGAGACTATCCTGAGACCCAAATCTTTTATGAGTCACCGCACCGGGTACGTGCGACGCTTCAAAATATGTTGGCTGTCTATGGAGACCGTCCAGTTGTGCTGGTCCGAGAACTGACCAAGATTTATGAAGAGTACACGCGAGGGACCATTGCGGAGTTAGTAGCTTACCTAGAGGAAAATCCCCTGAAGGGAGAGTGTCTCTTGATTGTGGAGGGGGCCAGTGAGCAGGAAGCTAATCTAGAAGAAGTGGATTTGATCCAAGAGATTGATCTTCTGGTCCAGTCTGGCATAAAAAAGAACCAGGCAATCAAACAGGTTGCCAAACAATTTGGGCTGCAAAAGAGTGATCTTTATGCCCGTTACCACCAAGAGGAAGAAAAAGGAGAAGCTGATGGAAATTAGAATGGCCTATCCCAATGAAATCAATCGGATTATGGAAATCATTCAAGATGCTAAGGACAGTTTAGCCGCAGCTGGAGTGGACCAATGGCAGGATGGTTATCCGGATCAAGAAATTATTTTTGAGGATATCCTAGAGAGCCGTGGTTATGTGGCTGTAGAAAATCAAGAAGTCGTGGCCTATGCCGCTCTCCACAAGGGAAATGAAGCTGCCTATAATGACATTTATGATGGAAAATGGGAACATGATAACTATCTCTATATCAGTTTCCACCGAGTCGCTGTTGCCAAAGAAGCCGCAGGTCGAGGCGTAGCCCAAACTTTCCTTCAAGGTTTGATCGAAGGAGAGAAAGGTCCAGACTTTCGCTGTGATACCCATCCTGACAACAAGGTCATGCAGCATCTTTTAGAGAAGTTAGGCTTCCATTACTGTGGGAAGGTACCAATTGATGGTGTTCGTCTCGCTTATCAGAAGATTAAACGGAAGGCAGAAACTAGCCTTTTCCAAGTGATTAGCGAAGATGATCGATGGGACTACCGTGCGGAGCAATCTCAAAATGACTAGGTTCTATCGGCGACTCTATCAGAGTCCCTTGGGACCTCTATCTATTGTGGTGGATGAGGAAAGCTTAGTTGGGATCTGGTTTTGTGACCAAGCTAATTGTGAGCAAGGGATTGATCACATTGAAGAAAAGTGTCGTCCTCTTCATGAAGCTGTCTTTGAATGGCTGGATCAGTACTTTTTAGGGGAAGATCTTCCCATCCCCATTGCCCTGTCTCCTCAAGGGACAGAGTTTCAACAAAGAGTTTGGACCTACCTAGCTCAGATTCCCTATGGGGAAAGTCGGACTTACGGAGAGATTGCTCAAGCCCTGTCTTGCAGATCGGCCCAAGCAATCGGTCAAGCAGTAGGACGGAATCCCTTTATCCTCCTTATCCCATGTCACCGAGTGCTGGGGATGGAGAATAAATTGACTGGCTATGCGGCTGGATTAGACCGCAAACGTTGGCTGTTGAATCATGAGGCCATATCTTGGAAAGAATAAGGAGAAAAAATGTTATCATTTATTGAATACCCAAAATGTTCGACTTGCCGCAAGGCGAAATCGGAGTTAACGAGTTTAGGTTGTGAGTTTGATAGCCAAGATATCGTGGTAGACACCCCGACCAGTGAGCAATTGCAAACCTGGATGACGGAATCTTCTCTACCAATCAAATCATTCTTTAATACGAGTGGGATGAAGTATCGGGAATTGGGCTTGAAAGACAAGGTGGCCCAACTGACGGTGAAAGAAGCGGCAGACCTTTTAGCTAGCGATGGCATGCTGATCAAACGCCCACTATTAGTGAAGGATGGGAAAGTTGTTCAAGTGGGCTATCGGAAACCATACTCGGACTTAGGTTTGTAAGAGATTCTGGGCAAAAATTGTCCAGCTTTCGATGTTTAATAGGCGTAACTGTATAACGCAGTGGTTGATTGGTATCTTCGTTCGCTTTTTAAGCTCCAAAGATGACCTAATCAACTGTGCGGGGGTGGGAAAACGAACTCTTTTTAACCAGTTAGAGTTCTTTCCCACTCCCATTTTGCTGTGAAGATGATATAATCATACGAGTGAAATCAATGAAAGAGAGTCAATCATGAGTATTTTAGAGGTAAAAAATTTAAGCCACGGCTTTGGAGACCGGGCTATTTTTGAGGATGTGTCCTTCCGTTTGTTAAAGGGAGAGCATATCGGATTAGTCGGAGCCAATGGTGAAGGGAAATCTACCTTCATGAGCATCGTGACGGGTAAGATGTTGCCTGACGAAGGAAAGGTTGAGTGGTCTAAGTATGTGACAGCTGGTTACCTGGACCAACACGCTGTCCTAAAAGAAGGGCAAACAGTGCGAGATGTTTTACGGACGGCTTTCGACGAACTCTTTAAAGCAGAGGCTCGCATCAATGACCTCTATATGGAAATGGCTGAAGATGGAGCGGATATGGATGCCCTCATGGAAGAGGTCGGAGAACTCCAGGATCGATTAGAGAGTCGGGATTTCTATACCTTGGATGCTAAGATTGATGAGGTGGCACGGGCTCTTGGCGTTATGGATTTTGGGATGGAGACGGATGTAACAGCCCTTTCAGGTGGCCAACGGACCAAGGTTCTCTTGGCGAAACTCCTTCTTGAAAAACCAGATATCCTTCTCTTGGACGAGCCAACCAACTACTTGGATGCAGAGCACATCGATTGGCTTAAACGCTACTTGCAGAATTATGAAAATGCCTTTGTCCTCATTTCCCACGATATTCCTTTCTTGAATGATGTGATCAACATCGTCTACCATGTAGAAAATCAACAATTGACCCGCTATTCTGGAGACTATTACCAATTCCTCGAAGTCTATGAAATGAAGAAATCACAATTGGAAGCGGCTTATGAGCGCCAGCAAAAAGAGATTGCTGACCTCAAAGATTTCGTAGCCCGAAATAAGGCGCGAGTGGCAACGCGGAATATGGCCATGTCTCGTCAGAAGAAGCTGGACAAGATGGAACTGATTGAATTGCAAAGTGAGAAACCAAAGCCTTCCTTTGAATTTAAAAATGCCCGTACCCCAGGACGTTTTATCTTCCAGGCTAAGGATCTCCAGATTGGCTATGATCGTCCTTTGACTAAGCCTTTGAACTTGACCTTCGAGCGCAATCAAAAGGTAGCCATTATCGGAGCCAACGGAATCGGGAAAACCACTCTCTTGAAGAGCTTGCTAGGGATTATTCCACCAATTGCTGGTGAAGTCGAGCGCGGGGATTATCTTGAGCTTGGCTACTTCGAGCAAGAGGTCGAAGGGGGCAATCGTCAGACACCGCTAGAGGCAGTCTGGAATGCCTTTCCGGCTCTCAATCAAGCAGAAGTTCGTGCAGCTCTTGCCCGCTGTGGTTTGACTACCAAGCATATCGAGAGCCAAATTCAGGTACTATCCGGTGGGGAGCAAGCCAAGGTACGCTTCTGTCTCTTGATGAACCGTGAAAACAATGTCTTGGTACTAGACGAGCCGACCAACCACTTGGATGTGGATGCCAAAGAAGAGTTGAAACGGGCTCTTAAAGAGTACAAGGGATCTATCCTGATGGTTTGTCACGAGCCAGATTTCTATGAAGGCTGGATGGACCAGATCTGGGACTTTAATGAATTGACTTAAACATAAAAGGGAGTGGGACAGAACGAATTTTGACTAAAAATCGTTCGTTGTCCCACCCCCGCAAGGCTGATTAGGTCATCTTTGGAGTTTAAAAGGCGAACAAAGATGCCAATCAGCTACTGCGTCTTGCAGTTATAACTATCATATATAAAAGGCTGGACACTTTATGCCCAGCCTCTTTTGTTATTTTTTAAAGTTGTAGTCTTTAACGACTTCCATTTTTTCAATTTTGACATCTTCTTTTGGTTTGTCTTTGTCGTCTGTTTCAACTTCGGCAATTTTGTCAACTACATCCATGCCGTCGATGACTTGTCCAAAGACGGTGTAGTTGCCACCATCAAGAGTAGGGTTTCCTCCGTTTTTATAGGCTTCGATGATTTTAGCAGGGAATCGGTCTGTTGGAAGCTTGCTGGAGATATCTGCCTTATTTTGGTTGATGTAGAATTGGCTACCATTTGTATTTGGACCTGAATTGGCCATGGCTAGAGCTCCACGAAGGTTGTAAAGATATGGAGAATACTCATTCTCAAAACCAGTACCTGAATCTTTAGATTTATCTTTGCCCTTCCAGATGGATTCACCACCCGTACCATCACCTTTAGGGTCTCCTGTTTGGATCATAAAGTTGTTAATGACACGGTGGAAGAGGAGGCCGTCATAATAACCTTCCTTAGCGTGGGTTAAGAAATTCTCAACGGCTAAAGGGGCGTATTTAGGAAAGAGTTTGACTGTAATGGCTCCTTGGCTCGTAGTGATTTTTACGACCGCTTCATCTTCAGCAACTTCATTTGAGAGCTGAGGAAAGACTGCATTTTCATTGGTCATGGCATCGTTAAAATCTTTGCGCAGTTGTTCTAATTTCTTTTGTTCGCTAGCATCTTGACTAGAAGTAGTCGTTTGCTTAGTTTCTGAAGTCGAGCTAGAGGATGTCTTTGTATCTGATTGATGAGAGCCACATCCTGCCAAAGCTAAACCGGAAAATACAAGTAGGGCAATTAATTTTTTCATATTAATCCTTTCAACACATTAGTCTATCCTCTATTGTACCTTAATTTTTCATTTGATTCAAATCTAGTCATAGGAGGGGCCTATATTCAACTTGCCGGTCCATGGAAAATAACGTATGATGGAAAGGTATTTCTTTGTTCTGTTAACATTATCCTGTCAATTTAAGAAAACACACTATTTAAAAATTTTGGAAAAGAAATATTCCCCTTAATTATTTATCGTATCATTTAACTATGAGGGGGTTCAGAACGAAGACAAACATCATTTTTTGGGTTTGTCTTTTTATCTATTCAAAAATCTGAATTTGAAAGCTATGTTCTATGAGCTTTGTCTTCAATCTGAGTCTGTCTTTTTTGGTTTTTTCAAGTATCAAAACTATTTTCTCTTTTGCGAGAAAAAATCTTGGTTTCCTTTTTTAATTGCTTTATAATAGAGTCATACTGTGGCCTTCTGCTGTGATAAAGAAGGCAGATTTTAGGAGATGAGAAATTGGCTTTTTGTGTTTAAAAAACGCGATTTGTTGATTTTTTACGATAGGGAGATAAATATGGCAATGATAGAAGTGCAACATCTTCAGAAAAATTTTGTGAAGACAGTAAAGGAACCGGGCTTGAAGGGAGCTTTGCGCTCCTTTATTCATCCTGAAAAGCAGACCTTTGAAGCGGTCAAGGATTTAACTTTTGAAGTTCCAAAAGGGCAGATTCTAGGCTTTATCGGGGCAAATGGTGCTGGGAAGTCAACCACCATCAAAATGCTGACAGGGATTTTAAAACCCACATCTGGTTTTTGTCGGATTAACGGCAAGATTCCACAGGACAATCGCCAAGATTATGTCAAGGATATTGGAGTCGTTTTCGGACAACGCACCCAGCTATGGTGGGATTTGGCACTGCAAGAGACCTACACGGTCTTGAAGGAGATTTACGATGTGCCAGACTCGCTTTTCCATAAGCGCATGGACTTTTTGAATGAAGTTTTGGATTTGAAGGAATTTATCAAGGATCCTGTGCGGACTCTTTCACTAGGTCAACGGATGCGGGCGGATATTGCGGCTTCCTTGCTTCACAATCCTAAGGTTCTCTTTTTAGATGAGCCGACCATTGGTTTGGATGTGTCGGTCAAGGATAACATTCGACGTGCTATCACCCAGATCAATCAGGAGGAAGAAACAACTATTCTCTTGACTACTCACGACCTGAGTGATATTGAGCAACTCTGTAATCGGATTTTTATGATTGATAAGGGGCAAGAGATTTTTGATGGGACGGTTAGCCAGCTCAAGGAAACCTTTGGCAAGATGAAGACTCTTTCCTTTGAGCTGCTACCAGGTCAAAGTCATCTCGTCTCTCATTATGAAGGCTTGCCTGATATGTCCATTGATAGACAAGGAAATAACCTGACTATTGAATTCGATAGTTCCCGCTACCAATCAGCTGATATTATCAAGCAAACCTTATCTGATTTTGAAGTCCGTGATTTGAAGATGGTGGATACGGATATTGAAGATATTATCCGTCGCTTCTATCGAAAGGAGCTCTAAGATGGTCAAATTGTGGAGACGTTATAAACCCTTTATCAATGCAGGGATTCAGGAGTTGATTAGCTATCGAGTTAACTTTATTCTCTATCGGATTGGTGATGTCATGGGGGCTTTTGTCGCTTTCTATCTCTGGAAGGCTGTCTTTGACTCCTCCCAGGAGCCTTTGATTCAGGGCTTCAGTATGGCGGATATCACCCTCTACATCATCATGAGTTTTGTGACCAATCTTTTGACCAGGTCTGATAGCTCCTTTACGATTGGTGATGAGGTAAAAGATGGCTCTATTATCATGCGTTTGCTGAGACCAGTGCATTTTGCGGCCTCTTATCTTTTCACCGAGCTTGGTTCCAAGTGGTTGATTTTTATCTCTGTTGGATTGCCATTTTTAAGTGTCATTGTTTTGATGAAAATCTTATCTGGGCAAGGTATTCTAGAGGTGCTAGGATTAACTGTCCTTTACCTCTTTAGCTTAACTCTGGCTTATCTGATTAACTTTTTCTTTAATATCTGTTTTGGATTTTCAGCCTTTGTGTTTAAAAATCTATGGGGTTCCAATCTACTCAAAACTTCAATAGTGGCCTTTATGTCTGGAAGTTTAATTCCCTTGGCTTTCTTTCCAAAGGTGGTTTCAGATATTCTCTCCTTCTTGCCTTTTTCATCCTTAATTTACACTCCGGTCATGATTATTCTTGGGAAATACGATACCAGTCAGATTCTTCAAGCACTTTTGCTTCAGCTTTTCTGGCTTATAGTGATGGTGGGCTTGTCTCAGTTGATTTGGAAACGAGTCCAGTCATTTATCACCATTCAGGGAGGTTAGTATGAAAAAATATCAACGCATGCATCTGATTTTTATCAGACAGTACATCAAGCAAATCATGGAATACAAGGTAGATTTTGTGGTTGGTGTGTTGGGAGTCTTTCTGACTCAAGGCCTGAACCTCTTGTTTCTCAATGTACTCTTTCAACACATCCCCTCGCTAGAAGGTTGGACCTTTCAAGAGATTGCCTTTATCTATGGATTTTCCTTAATTCCAAAGGGATTAGATCATCTCTTTTTTGACAATCTCTGGGCTTTAGGTCAACGACTAGTTCGAAAAGGGGAGTTTGACAAGTATCTGACTCGTCCTATCAATCCTCTCTTTCACATCCTCGTTGAGACCTTTCAGATTGATGCCTTGGGTGAACTTTTGGTCGGTGGAATTTTACTAGCGACAACGGCGACTAGCATTGCTTGGACGCTTCCCAAATTCCTGATTTTCCTAGTTTGTATTCCTTTTGCGACCTTGATTTATACTTCCTTGAAAATTGCAACAGCCAGCATCGCTTTTTGGACCAAGCAGTCAGGTGCCATGATTTACATTTTCTATATGTTTAATGATTTTGCCAAGTACCCGATTTCCATTTACAATTCGCTCCTTCGTTGGTTAATTAGCTTTATTGTACCTTTTGCCTTTACGGCCTACTATCCTGCCAGCTATTTCTTGCAAGGCAAGAATGGGTTCTTTAATATCGGTGGTTTGATGTTGATTTCCCTTACCTTCTTTAGCATTTCCCTCAAACTCTGGGACAGGGGCTTGGATGCCTATGAAAGTGCTGGATCGTAAATAATAGAACACCAAAGCCTTGTCTCAGGACTGGCTTTTTTTAATGGCACTGAAAATTTCTTGTTAATAACATTTTGACCACATAGTTTGTCGAGTCTACCGCATAAGCAAAACTGATTGTTTGGGCTTTTTTTCGGATATAGTAGTCATTGTCAAAGGGGGTGAAGCTTCCTAGCAAAATAGAAAACGAGGGAGTATCATGAAAAAAGCCATTCTCAAAAAGAAGGAGGTCGCTGGCTTGTCCAAGATGAAAGCAGCTGATTTGAACCAAGCTTTGGCTGATCACTTTACAGAAGAAGAACTAGCACAAGAGTTCACGGTTCGGGGCTATCAGTTGACGGAGAAAGGAAAGCAAGCGCTGAAAGACTATCAAGCTATCATTGACCGTCATCCAAAGAAAAATCTATCATCAACAGTGCCTGAGAGGTACTGTTTTTCTTGTTTATTTTGCACAGGAGAGAAAAGGATTTTACTAGAGAACTAGTTTAGAAATGTGGTATAATAAAGGTTATGGCAAACAATAATCAATCAAAAAAAACACGGTCGACGAGACGACTGTCCAAAGCAGAAATAGAAAGAAAAAAAGCAATTCGCCGAATGATCCTGACGATTGTCTTAACTCTCGTCTTCATTTTCGCCTTTTTACGATTAGGAGCCTTAGGCATAGTGACTTACAACCTTATCCGGCTCTTGGTAGGTAGTCTGGCTTATGTGGCAATGACAGCTGTTATTTTCTACCTCTTCTTTTTCAAATGGATTGAGAAGCATGAGGGAACCTTGTCGGGCTTTTTAAGTCTTTTTGCAGGCTTACTACTCATGTATCAAGCTTACTTTGTCTCCCTTTTGAAACTGGAAGGTTCTTCTGTGGGACCAACCTTATCACGTATCTTAGGAGACCTCGTGCATCTTCGTGTCTCCTCTTTTGCGGGAGGAGGTTTGCTTGGTGCAATCTTGTACACGCCGGTTGCTTTCTTGCTCTCTAACATTGGGACTTACTTTATCGGAGGACTCTTGATCCTATTAGGGCTTCTCTTGATGAGTTCTTATTCGGTTTATGACGTGTATGAGCAAGCTGTCGCAGCTTTTCACTCCTTTATGGAAAAACGGGAAGTTCGTCGCCAGGAGCGCTTTGCCGAGCGTGAAAAAAAGAAGGCTCTTCAAGCAGAAGCAGAGGAGGCTGCCCGCATCGAGCAACTTGCAGAAGCTAGTCCCATGAGCACGGAAGGCTATCCTGTAGATCTTGAGACAGGTGAGGTTATTGAACCTGAGATCGAAGCAGAAGTGCCTGCTGAGGAGGCCTATCCTCAGATCTATCTACCAAATGAAGAAGAAGGCTATTCGGAAGACTGGCCAGAAGACGATCCAGAGGAGATAGAAGAACTTACTGAGGAGGATATGGATGAAGAAGTCACTGTGGATTTCACGCCTAAGGAACTCCTTCAGTACAAACTTCCAACCATTGATCTCTTCGCCCCTGACAAGCCTAAAAATCAATCCAAAGAGAAAAACATCGTTCGTCAGAATATCCGCATTCTGGAAGAAACTTTTGCAAGCTTTAACATCAAGGCGACAGTGGAGCGGGCGGAAATCGGTCCATCTGTCACTAAATATGAAGTCAAACCTGCTGTCGGTGTGCGGGTCAACCGCATCTCTAACCTAGCAGATGATTTGGCCTTGGCCCTAGCAGCCAAGGATGTGCGGATCGAAGCACCGATTCCAGGGAAGTCTCTGGTCGGGATTGAAGTTCCCAACTCAGAGATTGCGACAGTTTCCTTCCGTGAATTGTGGGAGCAATCCAAGACAGACCCAGCTAAACTCCTTGAGATTCCACTTGGGAAGGCTGTAGATGGTTCAGCTCGGACCTTTGATTTGGCCCGGATGCCCCATCTCTTGGTCGCGGGTTCGACCGGATCTGGTAAGTCGGTTGCGGTCAATGGGATCATTTCGAGTATTTTGATGAAGGCTCGTCCGGACGAAGTCAAATTTATGATGGTCGATCCAAAGATGGTGGAACTTTCTGTTTACAATGATATTCCTCACCTCTTGATTCCAGTTGTGACCAACCCACGCAAGGCCAGTCGAGCCCTACAAAAGGTTGTTGATGAGATGGAAAATCGCTATGAGCTCTTCTCGAAAGTGGGTGCTCGGAATATTGCTGGTTTTAATGCCAAGGTTGCTGAGTACAATACCCAGTCAGAGATGAAGCAAGTACCCCTCCCATTGATTGTGGTCATTGTCGACGAGTTGGCAGACTTGATGATGGTTGCAAGTAAAGAAGTGGAAGATGCTATTATTCGTCTTGGACAGAAGGCGCGTGCAGCAGGGATCCACATGATCCTTGCGACCCAACGGCCATCGGTTGATGTTATTTCAGGTTTGATCAAGGCCAATGTGCCTTCCCGTGTCGCTTTTGCGGTATCATCTGGGACTGACTCACGGACCATCTTGGATGAAAATGGGGCAGAGAAATTGCTCGGTCGTGGAGACATGCTCTTTAAACCGATCGATGAAAATCATCCGATTCGTCTGCAAGGATCCTTTATCTCAGATGACGATGTCGAGCGGATTGTGAACTTTGTCAAGGAACAAGCAGAAGCGGATTATGATGATGCCTTTGATCCAGGCGAAGTATCCGAGTCGGACTTTGACGGAGGCATGGGCGGCTCTGACGAGGGTGATCCACTCTTTGAAGAGGCTAAGGCTCTTGTGATTGAAACTCAAAAAGCCAGTGCGTCAATGATCCAACGTCGCTTATCGGTCGGCTTTAACCGGGCAACTCGCCTCATGGAAGACTTGGAAGCAGCAGGTGTCATCGGACCAGCTGAAGGAACCAAGCCAAGAAAGGTCTTGCAGACCAATTAATCTTTCTTTAAATGAAGAAGGAATGAGATAGTTGACAATAGCAAAAGCCTGCCTGTACAAGGGGCAGGTTTTGTTTACGAAAAAAAGAAAAGGAGAGCAGATGCAGCTCGATACTATTCACCATATTGCCATTATTGGACACGATTATGATAAAACCAGAGAATTTTATGTCGACAAATTAGGCTTTGAACCTTTAGACGAACACCATCGGCCTGAAAAGCAGGATATTCTCTTTAATATTCGAAAGGGAAATCTGACCTTGGAAATATTTATCAAACCAGATGCTCCAAAGAGACCCTTTCTCCCTCATCCAGAGCATACCGGTCTCCGTCATCTGGCTTTTCGAGTAGAAGACGTTCAAGCCTGTCTAGCAGAGTTTGATCAATTAGGAATCCCTCATACAGAGCTACGGGTGGATGATTTTGATGGGCGCAAAATGGCCTTCTTCTTTGATCCAGATGGCTTGCCTCTTGAACTTCACGAATAGGTCTACAGAATCTTCGTTCTCTAGTCTGAAGCAAGAAGATATTCTTTTTGCTAAACTAGATACAGAAAAAAGAAAGAAGAAAATATGGAAGAGAAGCGCTATAGCGGGCTAACGAATGAGCAAGTCCAAAGCCGAATCAGAGAAGGCAAACAAAATCGAGTAACCATTACGGCAGAAAAGTCGACGAGAGAGATTGTTTATTCAAATGTCTTCACTTATTTCAACCTAGTCTTTGGTATTTTAGCTATTTTATTGATACTAGTACGGTCTTGGAACAATATGTTATTTGTTCCTATTGTCGTCGTTAACTCCTTGATCGGGATTGTTCAAGAATTGCGGTCCCGTCGGATTTTGAATAAGATGCGTCTCCTTCAAGTGGAGAAAGCTCGAGTGATTCGTGAAGGAGAACGGCTGGACCTTCCTGTTCATCAGGTGGTAGAGGGAGATGTCGTCTTCTTCCAAGCGGGGGATCAGATCTATGCGGATGCCAAGATTCTAGATGGCTCGATCATGGTCGATGAGTCTCAATTGACAGGAGAAGCAGATGAAATCACTAAAGCTGAGCATCAGACACTCATGTCAGGAAGTTTTGTTATTTCAGGCCAGGCAGTTGCGGTCTTGGAACAAGTAGGCGATGCGTCTTATATTAATCAGCTGAGTCTCTCTGCAAAAAAAGTCAAGGGACACGAAGAATCCGAAATGGTTCATGCAGTGGACGGTCTTGTCCGAATGATCGGAATGATTCTCATCCCGATTGGCTTACTCTTGTTCTTGCAGAGCTATCTAGGAAATCACGAAACCCTCAAAGTTAGCATCACCTCTATGGTCGGTGCCATCATTGGGATGATTCCGGAAGGTCTCTACCTCTTAATGACTCTGGCTTTGGTGCTTGGGGCAACCCGTTTAGCCCTTCAAAAGGTCCTACTTAACAGTATGAAGGGGATTGAAACCCTATCCCGTATCGACGTCCTCTGTCTAGATAAGACGGGAACCATTACCGAACACAGGATGCAAGTGAGTGAGCTTCTCTCCTTGGTGCTAGAGGAAAAAGAAGGCAAAGAAATATTAAGTCACTATCTCCAAGCAAGTGAAGATCAGAATGATACCATCTCGGCCATTCGGCAGTATCACTCTGTCCAACCTGCCAAAGTATGGCCCGTTCAAGACCGCCTACCTTTTTCATCTAAGAAGAAATTTGGGGGCCTTCAGTTCCAACAAGGGATTTACCTATTAGGAGCGCCGGATGTTTTGCTGAGAGATGATCTCGATGCTTACCAAGAAGTGTGGCAGCGAGAGATTGAACGAGGGGCGCGTGTTCTCATTTTGGGGCAATACCAGGGGGAACAGTTGACGGAAGTATTAGAAGCTCCAGTCCTCCCTCTTCTAGCCCTGGTCTTGGAGAATCCTGTGCGAACGACTGCTCCTGAAACCTTTGCTTATTTCCAAAAACAAGGGGTGACCATCAAGGTTATTTCAGGGGATCATCCTGTGACAGTTGCTGCCGTAGCTCAGAAAGCAGGCATTCCAGATGCGGATCAAGTCGTAGATGCGAGTCAGCTCAGGACGCGTGAGGAGGTAGTAGAGGCGGCACGAATCTACACAGTCTTTGGACGAGTTAGTCCAGAACAAAAACAAATCCTCGTAGAGAGCTTGCAAGCGGATGGCCATAAGGTTGGGATGACAGGAGATGGGGTCAATGATATCCTTGCTATGAAAAAAGCAGATTGTAGTATTGCCATGAATACGGGGCATGATGCGACCAAAAAGGTAGCTCAGGTTGTGCTTTTAGATTCAGACTTCTCCCACATGCCGTCGATTGTGGATGAAGGTCGCCGAGTGGTTAACAATATTCAGCGTTCGGCCAGTCTCTTTTTGGTCAAGAATATCTTTTCAATTTTGTTGGCTATTCTGGCTATTCTCTTTAGTTTCACCTATCCCATTCAGGCTTCTCAAATGTCCTTGATCAGTGGATTTACCATTGGAATCCCCGGTTTCTTACTAGCCTTGGAGAAGAATCGTGCCCGGATAGAAGGAGACTTTGTTGAGACTGTGATAGAGCAAGCTCTTCCAGCTGCCTTGACCAATCTCATATCGGTTCTTTTTGTTGTGGTTCTGGGTCCTTTCCTTGCATTAAGTCAGGGAGAGATTTCGACCATCTCCATCTACTTGCTGGCTTTAATCGGATTTACAAAAGTATACCAACTCAGTCTTCCCTTTAATCATGTGAAATTGGGAATCATTCTTCTTAATGTAGCAGGTTTTTCTTTATCGGTCTTTGTTTTTTCTTCCATTTTCAATCTCAATCGTCTTCATTTTACGGGTTGGATCTTGACCCTTGTCTTAGGGTTGGTCATGGAAGGAGTCTTATGGTTGATGAATCGTCTTGTCTATAGCTTGGTGACCCACCGGCATAAGTCTAGAATAAAATAAAAAAACGGTATGAACTACGATTTTAGTTCATACCTTTTTTTTATTGCTATATATCAGATGAAGAGACTGATTGTCATAATGAGGTAAAGGAAAAAGGTAATGAGGAAGCCTGCTCGCCAAAAGTACTTAAAAAACTTCGGATAGTAAAAACTGCGTCTCTTTTTCAAAAAATAAATGGTTAAGCCAATAGCTAGAAGAGACAAGGCCAATAATAATTGAGGCAACAAATTATGGTAGTAAGCCGCATCTGAAATTAAATAGTACTCTAGCGCGAACAGAGGAAAAGCCAGGTCGGCAAAATTCCATCCATAACGGCGCAGTTTAAAGACTCGAATAATAATCCCACTGAGAATGAGGGTCAAAAAAATAAATACAAGGGAAGCAACTTTTATTAACATACCTCCATTTTATCACAAAAGAAAAAAAAGTGTGATGAAAATGAAATTTTTTCTTGCATTCGGAAGAAAATAGTGTATAATAGAAAGGTATGCGCAGAGCATACTTGTGGGAGGTAAAAATCTGTAATTACCGCCAAAACCACAAAGGAGGATTTAAGAAATGGCTAAAAAAGTCGAAAAACTTGTAAAATTGCAAATCCCTGCTGGTAAAGCTACTCCAGCTCCACCGGTTGGACCAGCACTTGGTCAAGCAGGTATCAACATCATGGGATTCACTAAAGAGTTTAACGCTCGTACAGCTGACCAAGCTGGTATGATTATCCCAGTTGTGATCACTGTTTATGAAGATAAATCATTTGATTTCGTTACAAAAACACCACCAGCTGCTGTTCTTTTGAAAAAAGCTGCAGGTGTTGAAAAAGGATCAGGTACACCTAACAAAACGAAAGTTGCAACAGTTACTCGTGCACAAGTACAAGAAATTGCTGAAACTAAGATGCCAGATTTGAACGCTGCAAACATTGAGTCTGCAATGCGTATGATCGAAGGTACTGCTCGTTCTATGGGATTCACTGTTACTGACTAATTGTAACAATCCTATTTGCCCGCAATACACTTGATCATGAGACGAGTGACGTGGGAGATGAAAATCGATATGACCACATTACAAGGAGAAAGATAAAATGGCTAAAAAAAGCAAACAACTTCGTGCTGCACTTGAAAAAATTGACAGCACAAAAGCATACAGCGTAGAAGAAGCTGTAGCTCTTGCAAAAGAAACTAACTTTGCAAAATTTGACGCAACTGTAGAAGTTGCATACAACTTGAACATCGACGTGAAAAAAGCTGACCAACAAATCCGTGGTGCAATGGTATTGCCAAACGGAACTGGTAAAACTGCTCGCGTTCTTGTATTTGCACGTGGTGCAAAAGCTGAAGAAGCAAAAGCTGCTGGTGCAGACTTCGTAGGTGAAGATGACCTTGTTGCGAAAATCAACGATGGTTGGTTGGACTTCGACGTAGTTATCGCTACACCTGACATGATGGCTCTTGTTGGACGTCTTGGACGTGTCCTTGGACCACGTAACTTGATGCCAAACCCTAAGACTGGTACTGTAACAATGGATGTTGCTAAAGCAGTTGAAGAGTCTAAAGGTGGTAAAATCACTTACCGTGCAGACCGTGCAGGTATCGTTCAAGCGATCATCGGTAAAGTGTCATTTGACGCTGATAAATTGGTTGAAAACTTCAAAGCTTTCAACGATGTTATTCAAAAAGCAAAACCAGCTACAGCTAAAGGTACTTACGTAACTAGCTTGACTTTGACTACAACTCAAGGTCCTGGTATCAAAGTGGATGTTAACTCACTTTAATTAGAAATGAAAGCTACCTTCGGGTAGCTTTTTTTATTTGTTTGAATGATTTTAGAAGGTTCCACCTTGATGATGAATACGAAAAATATTAAAACGCTTGCATAAGTACAGGAAAAAGGTATAATATAGGTGAAAATAAAAATTAAGGAGAATCAAATGATTTTTAAACGTTCAAACGGAGAATTCCGTGAAACTGATCGAGTGACTCGTTTCAAGTTGATCAAGTCAGGTAAGAACTGGTTGCGTGCAGCTACTTCAAACTTTGGTTTGCTCAAAGTGATTCGTGGTCAAGTCGAAGAGACAGTTGTAGCTGAGGTGCGTGAAGATGCTGTTTCTGCTAAGAGCCGTCACTTGGTAAAAGGGATCTTAGTGGCAGCGGCAGTTCTAAGTGCTACTACAGTTGCAAATACTACCTTTGCGGATGAAGTAGGAAACGAAGTAGTTTCTTCCTCTACGGCAGTGAGTGCTCCATCCACTTCACCTGAAGCTGCCCCATTAACTGAAGAAGGCTCTAAAGAAGTCTTAGCCCCTCAAAATGAAACTGCTACAGAAACACAACCTTCAGCAGTAAGTTCATCTGAAGTGGTCGAACGTGCTGTAGCATCGGATGATAAAGCTATTTTGGAACAAAATGCTTCTGAGGCTGCATTATTGAATCAGATAGCAGAAAAATATGCTTCCAATCATCAAAATGCAGAACAGAAAGCTGCTATCAAAGAGGCTGTTGCTAAAGTTCAATCAGAATTGCCAGCAAAAGAAGCTTCGACCAATTCTGGTGAGAATGCTCCATCATATGCTGAGCAACGATCACGCTTGAACAAGTCAGTAGATGACATGATGGAAACCTTGAAGGCGGCAGGTTTCAATGGAAACACAACCGTTAATGGTGCACCTGCAATTTCTGCTCAGTTGGCACCAATCTCAACATCTACTTCTGGTAGTGTAGCTACTAACCCAGTTATTTCAGATGCTAATGGTGCAACGATTGAAGATGCAGCCTTCAACAAAGCAGGCTATGCATTAGATCCAAACGCTGATCGTTTCACTTTCGGTGTATGGCAATTCCTTAAAACCAACCACGCTACTGGAGCTAAAACAAACTTTGATTATTATGCTACTCTTGCAGTAGATCGTTCAGCTATCACTGGTAGCCTTTCAACTAATCCAGATGTTTACTTGCGTGTTGTGAAGAAATCTGATGGATCAGAAGTCTACACTCGTACCCTCAAAGCTGGAGAAAGCAATATCTCACTTCCAAGTTACATCACAAACAACAACTCTGATGTAACGAACACTTTGACATACGCAGCTGCTAACGGAACTAATCCAGGTAACGTAACCTTCTCATTGGTAAATTCTAACCTTGAGTATGAAACACTTCAAATTCGTGATACCAACTACCCAGGTAACGAAGGTGAAGATAAACCAAACGTTCAGACTTCTGTTCCTTATGCTAAAGCTGATCAAACAACTTACTATAGAGTTGTTGACAGTAGCAAGTACACAGAAGGTCAACCATACAAACCAACTGGAAATGAAACAGTTCTTGCAAGCTATACTCAAACTGGTCTTGCAGGGCAACAATTCACAGCTTCAAACAATCGCGAGATTGCTGGTTACAAACAAGTAGCAGCAACAACTGACTCAACTCAAAAAACATCTGGTATCCTTGGTAAAGGTGTTGTTGGACAAAAACTTGTCGAACTTCAAGGTGGTGCCAACCACTACTACGTGAAACGTATTTCTGAAATCGTTGATACTGATGGCTCAACTGTAACGAAATTCTACGCTCTTGATCCATCTCAAGTGAATAACTTTGCTACATCTGATATTGGTACTGAAGATGTATCTAAGTACACACTCATCTACACAAGTAAAGTTAACAAAGCTGGTGAAGAGTGGAAGGCTGATGAGACTAAAGTTACAAAAGTAAACAGTAAAAATGGTGACTACTATCTTGAAGTCAACGAAACTGCTGGAAGCAAATCACTCATTATCACTGGTTGGTCGTCTGCTACTGAGACAGATACTTATAAACAAATGGATGGAACTCTACACACTTATCCACGTCCATTCAAAGGTGCTCCAAACCCTACATTGACACCTGCTGGATCAGGTAATAACAGTTACAACGTCATTGCTGGTAAAGTTCCAGAAATCCAAGCAGAAGGATCTGTAGCGAATGACCCTACAGCACCAAATGGTAAAGTATACTCTAATTTGAAGGGTTACTCTTCATTCTCAAACAACTACTCAATTCCAACTGCGATTAAACCATCAACTGATGTGAACTACTACTTTGTCAAGTCTGATGTTAAAGGAAATGTCTTCGTTCACTATAAAGATACTGAAGGAACAACCCTTAAAAATTCTGTAACTGACGAAGATCAACAGCCAATTAACAAACACTATGACACAGTCGTAGACAACCGCCCACAAACAATAGAAAAAGCTGGCAAGACCTATGAATTGGTACCAGCAGGCAACTACACAGTTGGTGAAGTAGATGACCAAGGTCACTTGAAGTCTTCAGATCCTACAACTGGAGAAGTTGCTGAACAAGATAAGAATGTCACCTACATCTACAAATTGAAAGAAGAGCCTAAGGGTAACGTCTATGTTCACTATGTAGATACAGAAGGCAAGACCATCAAGTCAGATGTTACTGACGAAAAAGCTCAACCAGTGGATAAAGACTACGATACAGTGGTAGACAACCGCCCACAAGAGATTGAATTCGAAGGTAAGACTTATAAATTGGTACCAGCAGGTAACTACACTGTCGGTGAAGTAGATGATCAAGGTCACCTCAAGTCAACAGACCCTACAACAGGTAAAGTGATCGAAGGCGATAAGAACGTCACCTATGTATACAAAGTGAAAGAAGAACCTAAGGGTAACGTCTATGTTCACTATGTAGATACAGAAGGCAAGACCATCAAGTCAGATGTTACTGACGAAAAAGCTCAACCAGTGGATAAAGACTACGATACAGTGGTAGACAACCGCCCACAAGAGATTGAATTCGAAGGTAAGACTTATAAATTGGTACCAGCAGGAACTTACACTGTCGGTGAAGTAGATGATCAAGGTCACCTCAAGTCAACAGACCCTACAACAGGTAAAGTGATCGAAGGCGATAAGAACGTCACCTATGTATACAAAGTGAAAGAAGAACCTAAGGGTAACGTCTATGTTCACTATGTGGATACAGAAGGCAAGACCATCAAGGAAGATGTAACTGACGAAAAAGCTCAACCAGTAGACAAAGACTACGACACAGTTGTAGACAACCGTCCACAAGAGATTGAATTCGAAGGTAAGACTTATGAATTGGTTCCAGCAGGTAACTACACAGTAGGTGAAGTTGATAAAGAAGGTCACTTGAAGTCAACAGACCCAACAACTGGTAAAGTCATCGAAGGTGATAAGAATGTCACTTATGTATACAAACTGAAGGAAACACCAGCTGAACCTAAGGGTAACGTTTATGTTCACTATGTGGATACAGAAGGCAAGACCATCAAGGAAGATGTAACTGACGAAAAAGCTCAACCAGTAGACAAAGACTACGACACAGTTGTAGACAACCGTCCACAAGAGATTGAATTCGAAGGTAAGACTTATGAATTGGTTCCAGCAGGTAACTACACAGTAGGTGAAGTTGATAAAGAAGGTCACTTGAAGTCAACAGACCCAACAACTGGTAAAGTCATCGAAGGTGATAAGAATGTCACTTATGTATACAAACTGAAGGAAACACCAGCTGAACCTAAGGGTAACGTTTATGTTCACTATGTGGATACAGAAGGCAAGACCATCAAGGAAGATGTAACTGACGAAAAAGCTCAACCAGTAGACAAAGACTACGACACAGTTGTAGACAACCGTCCACAAGAGATTGAATTCGAAGGTAAGACTTATGAATTGGTTCCAGCAGGTAACTACACAGTAGGTGAAGTTGATAAAGAAGGTCACTTGAAGTCAACAGACCCAACAACTGGTAAAGTCATCGAAGGTGATAAGAATGTCACTTATGTATACAAACTGAAGGAAACACCAGCTGAGCCTAAGGGTAACGTTTATGTTCACTATGTGGATACAGAAGGCAAGACCATCAAGGAAGATGTAACTGACGAAAAAGCTCAACCAGTGGACAAAGACTACGACACAGTTGTAGACAACCGTCCGCAAGAGATCGAATTCGAAGGCAAGACTTATGAATTGGTTCCAGCGGGTAACTACACTGTCGGTGAAGTGGATGACCAAGGTCACCTTAAGTCTACCGATCCAACAACTGGTAAGGTTATCGAAGGTGATAAGAATGTCACCTATGTATACAAACTGAAGGAAACACCAGCTGAACCTAAGAAGGGTGAAGTTGTCATCACTTACGTAGACGAAAATGGTAAGGAAATCGAAAAACCTCGTCAAGATACACCAAACTCACCATATGACACACCATATAATACCACTGAGGAAGGTGAAAAACCGAATACTATCAAGACACCAGATGGTAAGACCTACAAGAT